>LNDW01000016.1 GCA_001464815.1 Betaproteobacteria bacterium Ga0077527
GCCGTTCAGGGTCGCGTCTTCACCATAGGACTGCGCGCCGCTGGTGGTCACCGATTGCAGGTTCACCGTGCCGCCCGCGTTGGTGGTGAGGCTGGTCAGCGCGGTGCCACCACCCACCGCGGCACCAAAGGTGGTGGTGCCGGTGCTGTTCGCGGTGAGGCTGAAGCCACCGTTGACGGTATTGGCGAGGTTGATATTGCCCGTGCCAGCGTTGATTGTGGTTGTCCCGATCAAGGTCAATGGTGCATTGATCGTGAATGAGGTGTTATTAGTATTGAACGTGCCAGACAGGCTGGCCGAGGTGGTTTCCCCATAGGTCTGCTGCCCGGTGGTTGTAACTCCGTTCAGGGCAATGGTCCCGGGGGCGTCGGTGGTGAGTGTGGTCAGCGCGGTGTCGCCGCCCACCGCGCCACCGAAGGTGGTGGTGCCGGTGCTGTTTGCGCTGAGGCTGAAGCCGCCGTTCACCGTTGATACGAACTGGATATTGCCCGCGCCGGAATTGAGTGTTGTGTTGGCGCCGAGCAAAACCAATTCATTGTAGTTTTGATTGCCGGTTGTGGTAATCACACCACCGTTCAACAACGTCCAACCGATATTGCTGGTGGTAAGCGCGGCAAGCGCGGTGGTGGCGCCAACAGCGCCGCCAAAAGTGGTGTTGCCGACGGTGCCGGAGATCGTAAGACCAAAGCCGCCGTCAACGCTGGAGACGAAATTGATGCCGCCCGCTCCGGCACTGAGCGTCGCATTAGCGCCCAGCGTCACCGCGTCGTTGTAGGTCTGGTTGCCGGTGGTGGTGATCGCCCCGCCGTTGATCGCCGTGGTGCCGCCCGCGTTGGTGGTGAGACTGGTCAGCGCGACGCCTCCGCCCACCGCACCACCAAAGGTGGTGGTGCCGGTGCTGTTCGCGGTGAGGCTGAAACCGCCATTTAAGCTGCCAGCGAAGTTGATGTCACCGGATCCGGCATTGAGCACAGTATTGGCATTCACATTGACCGGGTTGTTGTAAGTCTGATTGCCGGTGGTAGTGATCGCCCCGCCGCTGATGGATGTAGTACCCCCGTTGGTGGTGAGTGCAGTCAGCGGAGTAACGCCACCCACAACATTATTGAAGCCAATGAAGGTATTGGCTGTAAGCGAATATGCGCCGTTGACCGTGCCAGCAAAGCTGATTCCGCCGGCACTGGTGATCGTCAAGAGCGTGTCGCTACCCAGCGTCACAGCATCGTTGAAGGTCTGGTTGCCGCTGGTGGTGATCGCCCCGCCGTTGATCGCCGTCGTACCGCCCGCATTGGTGGTGAGGCTGGTGAGCGCATTGGTGCCGCCCAACGCGCCACCGAAGGTGGTGGTGCCGCTGCTGTTGGCCGTAAGACTGAAGAGCCCGTTGACAGTGGACACAAGGTTGATGTCGCCCACCCCGGCATCGAGTATGGCATTCGCGCCGAGCGTCACCGCGTCGTTGTAGGTCTGGTTGCCGGTGGTGGTGATCGTGCCGCCGTTGATCACCGTGGCGCCCCCGGCGTTGGTGGTGAGGCTGGTGAGTGCATTGACGCCGCCAACAGCACCGCCAAAGGTGGTGGTGCCGCTGCTGTTCACGGTCAATGACTGCGCGCCATTGATCGTGCCGGTGAAGTTCGCGTTACCCGTTCCGGCATCCGCCACGACAGCTCCGGTCAAAGCAACGCCGCCGGTCACCGTAATCCCGGTGCCCGTGAGATTGGCGCCGATCACGTGCACACCGGTGCCGCCGTTGTTGTTCAGAGTGAGCTGGCCCGTTCCTGTGCTGATTGCTGAATTGACGGTGACTTTTCCGGTGCCTGACTGCGTACCGCCCGGGTCATTGGCGCTGAGCACCAGGCCATTTTTTGTGGTGACCGGCGCATTGATGGCGATGTCATTGCCCGCCTGCAGGGTCAGGCCGAAATTGCCGGTGTTGGCGCTGGCATCCAGCGCCGAAGACACCGTGATGTTGTTGGTGGCCTGCAGGGTCACATCCGCAGCATCAAGCGCGGTGACAATCACCGAGGCGGCGATCGTGTTTGTCGTGGCATCGGCTCCGCCGCCGCCATTGTCCATGTTCGCATCAGCGAACTGATCAACATTGGCGAGAGCAACACCGGCTTCGCTCGCAGCCGCAATTTCGATGTTGGTGGGATCCAGCAGCAACTGGCCTCGCCTGCCCTGGGGGGCGCGCAGGTCGGCGGTGCCGTCAAAGACAAGAACCCCTTTGCCGGATACTTCGGCGAATCCGCCGTTGCCGGATTCCAGTCCGCCTCTGGCACTGATAGAACCAAAGTATCGCGTTGTGCCATCCGCCCAGACGATGACCCGGCCGCCATCACCGCTTTGCAGTGCATCGGCCTTGATCGATGCCGTCGGCGCCACATAGGTAACCAGGGCATTCTGCTCGGGCCCCTGCCCCTGGTAATTGCCGCCAACCAGGGCAAGACCGCCACCCAGGGCACCGGAAACATCGAGCGAGGCGCCATCCATCAGGCCGACACGCTCGCCGAGTATCCGCACTTCACCGCCCTTGCCGGACTCACCCCGGGCTTGCACGATGCCATGAATCAGTGTTTTTCCGGCATCGGCCTGCACGGTCACGGCGCCGCCCTGCGGCCCGCTTGCGGTGGTCAAGCTGCCCGGATCCAGCACCGTTTCCTTGACGGCCCTGAAAACAATTTTGCCGTTTTCGCCCATGACCGCCGTATTCGCGCTGGCCGTGCCTGCGTGGCGAACCAGAGTTCCATACATGCCGATGCGGCCGCCCGCTGCAATCAGCTGGCCGACATTGACCGCCTGGTTGTCTGGTGCCGTGAGTTGCACCCTGATTTCAGGGGTACGCGCATCGACGAGTTCAACCGTCTTGCCGGCCGCCAGCATGATTTCGCCGCCCGGGCTGCGAATAATGCCGCTGTTGTGCACATCGCTGCCCACCAGATAAACCATGCCGCCACTGGCGGTGTTGATGCTGCCGTGATTGACCACCGCGCCGGGCGCCGCAGGGCCCTGGGTGAAACGCATCCGCCCGGCAAGAAAGTCACCGTCGGAAAGATTCAGCGTGGAAGCAACGAAACCTGCGACGTCGATGCTCGCACCGGCACCGATGGTGATGCCGTTGGGATTGATCAGGAACACCCGGCCGTTGGACTGCAGCGCGCCGAGGATTGCCGACGGACTCATGCCGACGACGCGGTTGAGCACGCTGCTGGACTGCGATTGCTGGATGAAGCGGGTGATTTCGTTGCCGGCGATCGAGAAACCCTGCCAGTTGATCACCGTACCCGGGCTGTTGGTGACCGTCAGCGTATTGCCCTGGGTGGAAAAGCCGGCCTGGCCATGAGTAACGGTCGGGCCTGTCGGATTGGCCAACGCAGCACCACTGCCAAAGCAGGCAGCCGTCGCCACGGCCGACGCCGTGAGACGCAACAGGAAGCCTTTCGCGATTCCCTTGTGTCGCTGCATGCCACTCCGCTCGGACCATGCCGCGCACCCGGACTGTCCGGCATGCGCCAATACAGCAGTTTACTGCCCCTCGTCCCCAACGAATGTGAAGCGGTTCACGCGCACCACAAACACCTGAAAATTATAACCCATTGTTTTTAAAAGAAATTAAAAAACATAACCCACCGAAATATGCCAGCGATTGCCATAGGTACGGCCTGCCGGGGTGCCAAACTGCGAACCGTCATGAAGAACCTGCGCGAAATCAGCCTTGATGGTGAGGTTGTTGCCATAACTCATGCGCATGCCAAAACCAGCGCTGTCGATGCTGATCCGCTCAAGTTCACCCGGTAAAGTGAAATTGCGGACAACAAAACCGGTGTCGTAAAAAGTAAGAAGGCGGAGCTTCGCCTTGTCAAAACCGAGAATGGAACCCATCTCAGGCGTGTAAATTTCCCAGTTGGAGCGAATACCCTTGTCACTGGACACATAGCGCTCACCAAAGCCGCGAACACTGTCTGCGCCGCCCATGCCGAATTGCTCCGCCGAGATCAATGCATCATCCGAATATTGCGCATCAATTTTCAGGCGGTATTGCCATTCCTTGGCAAAAAGCCCGCTGAAAGTCGTACCGGCGCGCCAGAGACGATAGGCTGCCCGGGCGCCGCGGCGCGCAGCTTCAAAATTGACATCCTTGCCGTCGTTTCCGCCAGGAAGATTCTGCATGTAGCTCAAATAGGCGCTGATTTCGCGCTGCTCTCGGCGCAGTTGCGCACTATAGGTCACAGTGGCCGGATGCACGGTGATGTCGGGTACGAAGTTGAACCCGCCACCAATCGGCGTCACCAGGTTCTGGTAGGCACGATAATCCAGCCCGTAAACAAGACGCTGCTCGATGTCGCCCAGCCGCGCCAGATTGTGGTTGTATCGGGCCGCATAGATCGCGCCCTGCCCCGAGACGTCGAAAAGGTTCTGCACGGTGCCGGAATTCACCGTCGAATAGCCGGCGATGAAATCCAGCGAATCGCCGCGGGCATAGAGCGGCACGCGATAACCCAGACCATAGACCTCGACATCATTCATGTTCTGCGGCGAAGTGATGTACTGCGCCGTGATTACATGATCCCAGCCGAACAGGTTGGAGTGCTGGAACGCAAAGCCGGAACGGTAAAACCCGGTTTCCTTGTTGCCGGTGTTATCGAGACTGACGCTGAAGCGCATTGGCGGCACGTCTGCGACGCGGATCACCGCGTCCACCTCGTTTTCGCGCTGCGCGGGACGCAGCAGCACGGCGCTCTGCCGCGCCGGGTTCTCGTTGGCAACCCGGACGCTTGCTGAAATATCGCGCGTCATCGGCGTGGTGCCAGGCTGCAGGGACGGCACGCTGCGCCGGATCAAATCGGCGCCGAAATGCTCGTTGCCCTCAACCAGCACACGGGCAATGCGCACCTCGGTCACCTTCAGCGTCACCTCGCCGCGGTCCAGTTCCTGCTCGGGCAGGGTCACCTGAACGCCACCAAAACCTTTTTTCTGGTACAGCGCCTGCAACACCTCCAGGGCACGCTGCACATCGCCGAAATCACGCTGCCGCCCTGTGAAGGGAAGCAGCTCACGCTGGATCTCCCCAGGCTTGAGCAGCGTGTTGCCTTCGATGACGTAGACACGAACGTCGAACCGCAGCGCATCGGGCACAATTTCCGCGACGTCACTGACCGTCTGGTCCGCCTGTGCGAGCAAGACGGGCAATGAAGACGAGGATCGTGCAGGCCATATAAGCTCGCGATCCAGCCGCAGAGGGTGGAACACGGTTCCGGCGACGACATCAAGCGCAGCGCACAGCACAATGCCCGCGATCACACAAACACTCAGCCTGACACTCAGCCTGTGACTGCCCCCGATGCCACGCAACATCCATTCCCCCCCTTTTTGAGACGGACGCAAGACCGTCCATACAAGCCCGGTGGATAGTCAATCGAATGACATTGCGACTTGATTTTTGATTATATAGCAACCACTTAGAGTACAAATTGGATGTAAATCGCGGCAAAAGATGCAACCTGTTACATTCTGGCTCTGTTTTTTTGGGCTTTTTAATCAATTACCGATCAGTCAAGACGATTTCAGAAAATGAACTCCCCGACCCGACATTGCAAAGTCCTCATCCTCGGCTCCGGCCCCGCCGGTTACAGCGCCGCCGTTTATGCCGCCCGCGCCAACCTCAAGCCGGTACTGATCACCGGCCTCGCCCAGGGTGGTCAGCTGATGACCACCACCGACGTCGACAACTGGCCGGCCGACCCCGATGGCGTCCAGGGGCCTGACCTGATGACGCGTTTCCAGAAACACGCCGAACGCTTCAACACCGAACTCATCTTCGACCACATCCATACGGTCAAGCTGAAGGAAACCCCAATCACGCTGATCGGCGACCAGGGCACGTACACCTGCGACGCCCTGATCATCGCCACCGGCGCCTCGGCGATGTACCTGGGGCTCCCTTCAGAGGAAAAATTCATGGGTCGCGGCGTCTCCGGGTGCGCCACCTGCGACGGCTTTTTCTACAAGAACCAGGATGTCGCAGTCATCGGCGGCGGCAACACTGCTGTCGAGGAAGCGCTGTACCTGACCAACATCGCCAAGCACGTCACCGTGGTACACCGCCGTGACAAGTTCCGCGCTGAAGCAATCCTGATCGACAAGCTCCAGGAAAAGGTCGCCGCCGGCAAGGCGACGATCCTGTGGGACCACGTGCTCGACGAAGTGCTGGGCGACAACACCGGCGTCACCGGCATGCGCATCAAACACGCCAAAACCGGCGCCACCGCCGACAAGGCGCTGCAGGGCGTATTCATCGCCATCGGCCACAAGCCGAACACCGACATCTTCGAAGGCCAGCTCGAAATGAAAAACGGCTACATCGTCACCAGGAGCGGGCTGAACGGCAACGCCACCGCCACCAGCATCCCCGGCGTGTTTGCCGCCGGCGACGTGCAGGACCACATCTATCGCCAGGCCGTCACCAGCGCCGGCACCGGCTGTATGGCCGCACTCGACGCCCAGCGTTATCTCGAAGCCAAAGACGCCTGAGCCGCCGCATGTAATGGAGATCCGCCGTGAACGGCCAGCGCGGCAAGAAAACCCCTGCCAGGACTGACGAATCGGATCTCCTGCGCGCCGCGCTGGACGGCGTGAAGCCGCTGGCCAGGCGTAATCAGGTTGTTCTGCAACCGCCGCGCCCGCTGCCGATCGCAGCGCAGCGGCTGCGTGATGACCACCAGGTGCTGCAGGACACCCTCAGCGACGCCCCCGCCTGGGAACAGGGACTGGAAAGCGGTGAAGAGCTGGTATTCAGGCGCGACGGCCTGTCGCTGCAGCACCTGCGCAGACTGCGCCGGGGCCACTGGAAAATCCAGGCCCAGCTCGACCTTCACGGTCTGATTTCAAATGAAGCCCGGGTGCAGACCGCCGCGTTTCTTGCGGAAGCCATACGTAATGGCCTGCGCTGCGTGCGCATCGTCCACGGCAAGGGACTCAGCTCACCCAATCGTGAGCCGGTATTGAAAAAGAAAGTGGCGGCCTGGCTCGCGCAAAAGGACGAAGTGCTGGCCTACTGCCAGGCACCCGCCAGCGAGGGTGGTGGCGGAGCGGTGCTGGTGTTATTGCGCGGCGGCGGAAAACGCTGACCGCACGGGAACCGGCAAGCTCAGACCGCCGCTTCTCCGGTCTCGCCGGTGCGGATGCGGATCACCTGCGCGACATCGCTGACAAAAATCTTGCCGTCGCCGATCTTGCCGGTGCGCGCGGCCTTGACCATCGCGTCGATCGCGGCATCAAGCAGCTTGTCGGCGACCACCACCTCGACTTTCACCTTCGGCAGGAAATCGACGACATACTCTGCTCCGCGGTAGAGCTCGGTATGCCCCTTCTGCCGGCCAAAGCCCTTGACCTCGGTCACCGTCAGGCCACTGACACCGATTTCGGACAGTGCCTCACGCACTTCGTCGAGCTTGAAGGGCTTGAAGATGGCTTCGATTTTTTTCATGATTCCTCCGTCGGCTGTGCCGGTGACTACATAACAAACGATGCAAAAAGCATATCACAGCACTCCGACCACCGCGCCCCAAAACGCTTACTGCCGGAAACGGTTGGTGATCGGGTAACGCCAGTCCTTGCCGAAACCACGGTTGGTGATGCGGATGCCCACCGGCGCCTGGCGCCGCTTGTATTCACTGATCCGCAGCAGCCGCACCACGCGATCAACATCCGCCTGCGCGTAACCCATGCCCACGATTTCACGCGGGCTCAGGTAACGCTCGACATAGGCCTCCATGATGCCGTCGAGCACGTCGTAGGGCGGCAGGCTGTCCTGGTCCTTCTGGTCGGGACGCAGCTCCGCCGAAGGCGGACGCTCGATCACCCGCCGCGGGATAACCGCTGAAATCGTGTTGCGGTATTCACAGAGCCGGTAAACCAGCGTTTTCTTGATGTCCTTGAGCACAGCGAAACCGCCGGCCATGTCGCCGTAAAGCGTCGCATACCCGGTGCCCATCTCGCTCTTGTTACCGGTGGTGAGCACGATGGCGCCGGTCTTGTTCGACATCGCCATCAGCAAAGTGCCGCGGATCCGCGCCTGAAGGTTTTCTTCGGTCACATCCTCCTTCAGCCCGCGAAACTGTTCGGCCAGCGCCGCGCCGAAAGCATCAAACACCGGCTTGATCGCAATTTCGGAATAACGCGCCCCCATCGTTTCAGCCTGCTCACGCGCATCCTCGCTGCTCATGCCCGCGGTGTACTGCGAAGGCATCATCACCGCATGCACCTTGTCCGGCCCCAGCGCATCCACCGCCACGGCCAGCGTCAGCGCCGAGTCAATGCCGCCGGACAGACCCAGCAAGGCACCGGGAAAACCGTTTTTGCCGAGGTAATCGCGCACGCCCAGCACCAACGCGCGATACACCTCCTGCTCGACACTTTCCGGCGTTGAGATCCCGCCCTTCAGTGGTGAGCCGCCGGCAATCTCGATCAGCCCGAGCACCTCCTCGAACGCCGGAAACTGGTGGGTCAGCCCGCCGTTGCCATCGACCGCAAAAGACGCGCCATCAAACACCAGTTCATCCTGCCCGCCGACCTGATTGGCGTACACCACAGCCATGCCGGTCTTGCCGATGCGCTCGCGCACCACCTCGTAACGCGTCAACTGCTTGTCGATGTTGTAAGGAGAAGCGTTAAGCACCAGCAGCAGTTGCGCTCCGGCCTGACGCGCCTCCCTAGCTGCCGGCTCCTCCCAAACATCCTCGCAGATATTGATGCCCAAGCGAAGGCCCTCATGCTCGAACACGCATGGCGAGTCGCCGGAGTCGAAATAACGCTTCTCGTCGAACACCGTGTAGTTGGGCAGCGTGCGTTTCAGATAGGTCGCCAACACCTTGCCATCACGCAACACCGAGGCTGCGTTGTAGCGCCGGCCACCGGTCTGGTGCGGATGGCCGAGCACCAGCGTGATGCCCTTCACCTCGTCCAGCAGCTTCCGGAATACGGCATCACAGGCCCGGAAAAAATCGTCACGCAGCAGCAGGTCCTCGGGCGGATAACCGGAAAGCGCCAGCTCGGTGGTCAGCAACAGGCTCGCTCCGGCGGCACGCGCGCGAGCCGCGGCATCAAGGATTTTCCGGGCGTTGCCGTCGAGATCACCGACGGTGACATTGAGTTGTGCAATCGCAATTTTCATGTCGCTAATATATCATCGGCACGATTGCACTCTTCCCGGACTGCGGGTCAAAAATATTGATCCGGCCCCGGCGCAACACAACCCGCCCACCCCTCACCCCAACAAACAGCAAAAAAACATGCTCCACTGGCTTCACTACCAGAATGCCCGCCTGAAACTGGCGCTGCGCCGCCCCGAAGATGCGCTCGCGGCCTACACCAGCTCACTCGAAGCAAATCCGCAGTACGCACTGGCCGCAGCTTCCGCAGGCTTTCTCGAAGCCTCGCGCGAACACTGGGCACAGGCTGTGCCATGGTTTGAAAAAGCCCTGGCCATCGAACCCGAGAACGCAGAATACTGGTTCAACCTCGGCTTTGTGCAGCAGCAACAGCAGCATGATGACGAAGCCATCCGCTGTTTCGAAAAAACCGTCGCCCTGCGCCGCAATCTTGACCGTGCATGGTTCGGCCTGGGGTTGATCCACCGCCGCCGCGGCGACAATGAAAAGGCAGCGGCCGCCTTCAAGGTCGCCGGCGAACTGCAGCCGATGAACCCGCATGCCTTCTACGAACTGGCGATGGCAAAAATGGCACTCAACGACATCGCCGACGTGCAGCGCATCATCCGCCACGTCTCTGGCTTTGATCCGGCAATGACCCGCCAGCTGGTGCGCGAAACCGGCCAGCACCCGGAGGGTGTGCAACTGCGGTGAAACTGCGGGTCACCGACACGCTGTCCGCAGTAGACCCCGGCGACTGGAACCGCCTTGCCGGGGACGATCCTTTCCTGCAACACGCCTTCCTGCACGGCCTGCACGAATCGGGCAGCGCCTGCGCAGACACCGGCTGGGCACCGCAGTATCTGCTGCTGAATGACGCCACCGGCCGGCTCATCGGCGCGATGCCGCTGTACCTGAAGGGCCATTCCTACGGCGAATACGTGTTCGACTGGGCCTGGGCCGATGCCTACCAGCGCCACGGCCTTGACTACTACCCGAAGCTGCTCTGCGCGGTGCCTTTCACCCCTGTGGTCGGCGCGCGCCTGCTCGCCGCGGAACCGGCGCAACGCGCAATCCTCGCAGCCGGTGCGCTGGAGCTGGCGCGCGAATACAAACTGTCCTCGCTGCATGTGCTCTACCCGCGCAGCGAAGAACTCACCGAGCTGCAAAATGCCGGATTAATGACGCGCCAGGGCCGGCAATTCCACTGGCGAAATGCCGGTTATGCCGACTTCGACGCCTTTCTCGCCGAACTGAGCCACGACAAGCGCAAGAAAATCCGCCAGGAGCGGCGCAAGGTGCGCGAAGCCGGCATTACCTTCGACCGGCTGGAGGGCGAAGCCATCAGCGATGCCGACTGGCAGTTCTTCAACCGCTGCTATCGCCAGACCTACCTTGAACATCACTCCTCGCCCTACCTTAACCTCGATTTTTTCCGCGGCATCGCTGCGGCCATGCCGCAGAATCTGGTGCTGGTGCGCGCCATGCACGGGCAACGTCCGGTCGCCACCTCATTGCTGGTGCGCGGCGCGGACCGCCTTTACGGCCGCCACTGGGGCGCCATCGAGCACCATCCGCTGCTGCATTTCGAGGCCTGCTACTACCAGGGCATCGAATATGCGATCGCGCGCGGTCTCAAGGTATTCGAGGGTGGTGCGCAGGGTGAACACAAGATGGCGCGCGGCCTGATGCCGGTCACCACGCAGTCGGCACACTGGCTGGCGCGGCCTGAATTCGCCGATGCGGTATCCCGTTTTCTCGACCGCGAAACGGCGATGATGGAAGATCATGCGCGCGAACTTGCGGCACGGTCGCCCTTCCGCGAACCCTGATCACGATCCACGGTGCCTGCCTTATAGTTACGTCCCACGCCACCAGAAACAGCGACACAAATCCGATGAAATACTGCAGCAACTGCGGCCATGCCGTCACACTCAAGATCCCGCCCGGCGATTCACTGCCGCGGCACTGCTGCGAGGCCTGCGACACCATCCATTACCAGAATCCGAAAATGATCGTCGGCTGCATCGCCGAATGGCAGGACCGCATCCTGCTCTGCAAACGCGCGATCGAACCACGTCACGGACTCTGGACAGTACCCGCGGGTTTCATGGAAAACGGTGAAACCACCGCCCAGGGCGCGGCGCGCGAAACACTCGAGGAAGCCAACGCACGCGTCGAGATCGGGCCGCTGTACGCGATGTACAACATCCCGCACATCAACCAGGTCTACATCCTGTTCCGCGCGCGGCTGCTCGACCTCGACTTCAGCCCAGGCACTGAATCACTGGAAGTGCAGCTGTTTGACGAGGCGGAAGTACCCTGGGAACAGCTCGCCTTCGCCACCGTGCGCAATACACTGACCCACTACTATGCCGACCGCCAGTCCGGCGAATACCGTTTCCACCTCGGCACCATCGAACGCGCGGTACCGCGCAGTTAGCAATCCGCCCCTTCAGTTCGCCCTCAGGGCATCGACGATATTCAGACGCGAGGCGCGTACCGCCGGCAGGAAACCGCCAGCGACCCCCATCAGGACTGCAAAAGCCATCGAGATAATGATGATGCGCGGGGTCAGCGTGAAGGTGAAGGCCAGCTCCGAGAATGACTGCCAGTTCAGCGTCGAGATGTGCACGAACTGCATGAGAGAGGCCAGCATCAACCCGGCAATGCCGCCGAACACACCAAGCATCAGCGACTCCGCCAGGAAAGTCAGCAGGATGCTGCGCCGGCGGAAACCCAGCGCGCGCAGCGTACCGATTTCTCCGGTGCGGTTGGCCACCGTCGCGTACATGGTGATCATCGCGCCGATCATCGCACCCACCGAAAAAATCACCGACAGCGTCAGCCCGAGATAACTGATGAAGTTGGACAGTGCCTTCGACTGGTCCTCAAAAAATTCGCGCTCGGCCTTGACGTCCAGCGTCAGCCGCGGATCGCCCTCCAGCCGCGCCTTGAGCTGCGGCAGCACCGCCGGATCGGTGATACGCGCGACCACCACTGACCATGCGTTGCGGCGGAATGCCCGCTGCAACTGATCGGCATCGGCCCACACCTCCGAATCATAAGCAGAGCCTTTCGCCTCAAATACACCAACCACCAGCCATTCACGGCCGCCAAAACGCAGCATTGAACCCGGGGCCGCGCCCTCGAAACGCTCTGCGATGCTCGAACCCACGATCACTTCCGACACCCCCTGCCGGAACATGCGGCCTTCGATGATGCGCAGCTGCGGTCGCAGCGCGTAGGCTGCGGCACCGACACCACGGGTGGTGACATTGGTGGCGAAACCGGTACCACGTTTGGGCAAGGTGATCAGAACCACCGCCTCCTTTGACACCAACCGCTGTCCGTCGTCGCCCAGGGCGATTTCCGGCTGGCTCTCGACTATCGAGGCCTGCACGCGGTCGATGACACTGGAAATCTCCGCACCGGCGGCTCGCCGCGTGACATGGATGTTGTCGGGCTGGCCGGTGGCGACCAGGGTCTGGCGCAACCCCGTGTCGAGCATTTGCACCGCGGCGAAGACAAACACCACCAGCGCCATGCCACCCGCGGTGAGCAGCGTTGTGAGCTTGCGCGTCCACAGGTTGCGCAGCGTATACGACAGTGGAACCGCCTTCATGGGACCGCTCTCATCCGATGGCCCGCAGCCCCTCGACAATGCGCACCCTCGCTGCCCGCCGCGCCGGAAGCAGCGCTGCGGTAATCCCGACCACCACCGCGCAGGAGAGTTGCAGCCACACCGTCTCGTTGCTGACCTCGAACACCGGGAACAGCGTGCCCATTTTCGCGCCAAACCAGCCCGCCACCGGGAAGGTAAAGGCGATGCCAAGCGCGGCGCCACTGAGCGCAATGGCCAGCGATTCGCCGTAGATCAAGCCGCCCAGGAAAACCGGACCGAAGCCCAGCGCCTTCAGCGTCGCGTATTCAGCGATGCGCTCCCGCGCGGTCATCGCCATGGTGTTGGCCATCACCGCGAGGATGATGAAAATCACCACAAAGGAAACGATGCGGATGGCGATCACAATGGCCTCGGTCTGCTTGATGAAGCCGATCTGGAAGGCCTGCTCGGTCTCGGTCAGCGTCTCCGCCGGAGAATTGCGGAACATCGCGTCGATTTCAGCGCTGATTTCAGCGGCGCGAGAAATGTCGGTCACCTGCACCACGAACACCCCCGACATGCTTGAGCGCTGTGGCGCCTTGGCACGCAACGTCTCGTCAAGATACTGCCAGTGGAAGAACATCTGCGAAGTGTCGGTGCGCGGCGTCGCCCCCTCGTAGATGGCGCGGATCACGAATTCCCAGTTGCCTGCAAAGATGGTGCCGCGTAATGGCAACACGTCACCCAGCTTCAGGCCGTAGGTATCGGCCAGCTTGCGCCCGATCACCACACCCTTGCGGTCGCGCATGAATTCGCGCAATTGGTCGGAGTCAATGCGGTATTCGGGATACATCGCGAGGTACGGCGCGGCATCAATCGCGAACTGCGGGAAAAAATTCTTCGGCTCCTGGTAGACACCGGCGAACCAGTTCGCCGCCGCCACCGAGCGCACACCATCGAGTCCGCGGATCTTGTCGCGGTAATGAATCGGCAGCGGCACCACCAGCGACACCGCATTCCGTGTCACCAGCCGGTCCGGCGCCGCAGAGTTGGCGCCGGTGTACCAGGCATCCACCACCGTCTGCAGCAGGCCGAAGGACAGGATCGCCACCAGCAGGCCAAGCAGCGTCAGCAGCGTGCGCAGCTTGTGACGCAGCGCGTTGCGCAAGGTGAGTTTCAGCCAATACACGGGATCCAAAGCGGAATCAAAAGCACCGGTTAATTTATTTTATTAACAAAAACAATAACTTATGATTTACCTTCGGGTGCGGCCTTGAGCGTGCCCCGCAGTTCGCCTTTCTCCAGCTGGCGGATCGAGCGTGCACGCTGCGCGGCATAGGGATCGTGGGTGACCATGATGATGGTCTTGCCGAGCTCGGTGTTGAGGCGGCCCATCAGCGCAAGAATGTCATCAGCCGATGCACGGTCAAGATCACCGGTGGGTTCGTCAGCGACAAGGATCACCGGATCGGTGATGATCGCGCGCGCGATCGCCACCCGCTGCTGCTGGCCACCCGACAGCTCGGAAGGATAATGCTCCATCCGGTCGGCAAGCCCGACCATCTCCAGCGCGGCCTCGACGCGACTGTGCCGCTCGCCCCGCGACAGCCCCGTCAGCAGCAGGGGCAGCTCGACGTTCTCGAAGGCGGTCAGCACCGGCATCAGGTTGTAGAACTGGAAAATGAAACCGACGCTGCGCGCCCGCCAGTCGGCAAGCTCCGCCTCATCCAGCATGTTGATGTCAGCTCCTGCGACCCTCAACTCGCCGCCATCGGCACGATCAATCCCGGCGATCAGGTTGAGCAGGGTGCTTTTGCCCGAACCCGAGGGGCCCATCAGCGCAACATAATCACCGGCCGGAATATCAAGGGTGATGTCGTTCAGCACCGGCACCACCTGGCCGCCGCGGCGATAGGCTTTTGTCAGGCGGCGGATGGCCACCGCCGGCTCTTCAGACACGGCTATTTGCCCTTCACCGCCACCCGCGCACCGTCGCGCAGGCCTGTACCGGGACGCAGCACCACCTTGTCACCCGCCTTGATATCACCGCTCACTTCGACGAGATCGCCGATCTTCAGACCGGACTTGACGGAAACACGCTTCACCACGCCATCCCGCAGCACATACAGCGCGCCGTCTTCGGAGAGCGCCGCGGGCTGCACCACGGTGCGTGAATTGCGTTCACCTTCTGGCACCTCTTTCTCGAGGAATGCCACCTTGGCGCTCATCTCCGGCAGCACCCGTGGATCGGCATCAACAAAACGCACCTTGACCATCACCGTCGCCTTGGCGCGGTCCACAGTCGGCACCATGCGCTGGACCATGCCGCGGAAGCGCTGGCCGGGCAGCGCATCGAGCTGGATTTCGCAGTGCTGGCCGACCTTGACCTTGGCCAGATTGGCCTCTGAAACATCGGCCTCCACTTCCAGCGTGGTCATGTCGGCCATGGTCACCACCGCAGCCTGTGAACCCAGCGCCGAGGAAAAAGGCGTGATCACATCACCGACGTTGGCATTCTTGGTCAGCACCACGCCATCAAAGGGTGCGCGAATCATCGTCTGTTCGACGGCGACCTGTGTGTTGCGCAGGCCGGCCTGCGCCACCGCGATCGCCGCCTTGAAGCCAGCCAGCGCAGCCTTCGCCTTGTCGTGGCGGGAGATCACCGTGTCATGCGCCGCCTGCGACACAAAGTTTTTTGCAAGCAAATCGCGCGAGCGTTCCAGCGCCCTGGTTGCATCCCTCAACTCGGCCTCGCCTTGTTCGAGATTGGCCTGGGTCACCCGCACATTGGCTTCAGCCTGACGCATCTGCGCGGCGACATCGTTGCTCTCCAGCCGCGCGAGCACCTCGCCCGCCCTGACCTGGCTGCCCTCGCGCACACCCAGCCATTCCAGCCGCCCGGTGGCTTTGGATGCCACCGCCGCCTTGCGCTGCGCCACCACATAACCGGTGGCATTGAGCAACGTGTAAGCCTGCGAGGGATAGGCCTGGGATACGGTCGCGGTTTCGACCAGCTGCTGCGCGCGGCTGAAATGCCAGGCGGCGCCCGCCACGATCAGTATCACCAGCGCCGCCAGCAGCCAGCGGCCAGGACGGCGTCGCGGCCGGGCTGCCACGGCATCGCGGTCTATGCGCAATCGGGAAAGGTCGGGGGTTGCCAAGATGTTCTTTGAAAAAAGTCGTGACGAAATGTCATAGAATCGAAAGCACTGAAAAACACGTGTATTTGCATTGTATCCGGAGCCCCCGATGAACGCCCCCGATTCCGCGACAAAACCGGCCGCCAAGGCCAGCTACCAGTGGGATGACCCGCTGCTGCTCGACGACCTGCTGAACGATGAAGAACGCATGGTCCGCGATTCCGCACGCGCCTACTGCCAGGAAAAGCTGCTGCCGCGGGTGCTTGCCGCCAACCGCCACGAAAAATTCGACCGCGGGATCATGAATGAAATGGGCGAGCTAGGCCTGCTCGGACCCACCATCGAGGGTTACGGCTGCGCCGGCGTCAACCATGTCTGCTACGGCCTGATCGCGCGCGAGGTCGAGCGCGTCGACAGCGGCTACCGCTCCGCGATGTCGGTGCAGTCGAGCCTGGTGATGTACCCGATCGACGCCTTCGGCAGCGAGGCGCAGAAGC
This sequence comes from Betaproteobacteria bacterium Ga0077527, assembly GCA_001464815.1. Taxonomy (GTDB): domain Bacteria; phylum Pseudomonadota; class Gammaproteobacteria; order Burkholderiales; family SG8-41. The sequence continues at coordinate 16,388 of LNDW01000016.1, forward strand.
AGAAGTTCCTGCCCAAACTCGCCAGCGGCGAATTCATCGGCTGCTTCGGCCTCACCGAACCCAACGCCGGCTCCGACCCCGCGGGCATGGCCACACGGGCGAAAAAAACCGACGGCGGTTACCTCGTCAGCGGCGCCAAGATGTGGATCACCAACGCGCCCGTCGCCGATGTGCTGCTGATTTGGGCGAAGAGTGACGATGACAAAATTCGCGGCTTCCTGCTCGAAAAAGGCATGAAGGGTCTGTCCACCCCCAAGATCGAGGGCAAGTTCAGCCTGCGCGCCTCCATCACCGGTGAAGTGGTGATGGACAACGTGTTCGTGCCCGAAGAAAACATGCTGCCCGGCGTCAGCGGCCTTAAGGGCCCCTTCTCCTGCCTGAACAAGGCGCGATACGGCATTTCCTGGGGCGCGCTCGGCGCGGCCGAATTCTGCTGGCACGCCGCGCGCCGCTACACCCTCGACCGCAAACAGTTCGGCCGCCCGCTCGCCGCCAACCAGCTGGTGCAGCTGAAACTGGTCAACATGCAGACCGAGATCACGCTGGGCCTGCACTCGGTGCTGCGCCTGGGACGGCTGATCGACGAAGGCCGCTTCACGCCGGAAATGATCTCGCTGCTTAAACGCAACTCCTGCGGCAAGGCGCTGGACATCGCCCGCGTCGCCCGCGACATGCACGGCGGCAACGGCATCTCCGACGAATTCCATGTCATCCGCCACGTGATGAACCTGGAGGCGGTCAACACCTACGAGGGCACGCACGACATCCACGCGCTGATCCTCGGCCGCGCGCAGACGGGGATTTCAGCATTCTGATCCGCCGGACTTTACTCGCGCTGCTGCTCGCCGCCAGCGCGGCGCTGCAGGCGCAAGTGCTTTCGCCCCAGACGCTTTCGCCCCAAACGCTTTCGCCCCAAACATTTCCGGCGGGGAGCAGCCAGCGCTCGCTCGACATCGCCGGCGAGGCGATCGAGATCTTTGCCTACAAGCCGGCGCAATACACCGGCGGCGATATCCTGCTGGTGCTGCACGGCCTCGGCACCAATGCGCCGGGCTACCGCGATTACGCCATCCCGCTCGCCGACAAGCTCGGCTTTCTGGTCATAGCGCCGCTGTTCGACCGCCAGCGTTTTCCCACCTGGCGCTACCAGACCGGCGGCCTCGTACGCAACACGCGCGGCGATGGCCCCTACACGGTCGAGCCCGAAGCACAGTGGATGGGCCGCACCTTCCTCGCCATCATCGACGCGGTGCGCGCCGCCGAAGGCCGGCCGCAGCTCGGCTACTCGCTGATCGGCCATTCCGCCGGTGGCCAGACGCTGTCGCGTTTTGCCGCATTCACGCCGCACCAGGCGAAACGCATCGTCATCGCCAATCCCTCCACCTGGTTGTGGCCCTCGGCGCAGGAGCGTTTTCCCTTCGGCTTCGGCGGATTGCCGGCCGCCATGGCCGGTGACGAAGCGCTGCGCCGCTATTTCGCTCAACCCGTTACCCTGCTGCTGGGCACCGCCGACAACCAGCGTGACGCCGACCTCAATGTCACCGCCGGAGCCGAGCGCCAGGGGGCGAACCGTTTCGAGCGCGGCCATAATTTTTATCGCACCGCGCGCGATCTGGCGCAGTCGCGGGGCTGGGCCTTCCACTGGACGCTGCTTGAAGTGCCGGGCGTCGGCCACAGCGGGCGGCGCATGCTCGGCAGTGACGAGGCCGCGGTTGCGCTGACTGCGGCGCCCAAAAAATAACATTAAAAACATGAAGTTAATCCTGCTCGCCGAGGGCGCTCAACAGCCTGCTTCGCGGTGACCAGAATGCGGCATCACCCGCGCCCTGCACAAACGAAGCTGCTACATTCAGCGCTCCGTTTCCAAGTTGCCGAGGCCCACGATGTCCGCACAGACCGCCCCCGCTGCAGCCCCACAAGCCGAGACCGGCACTGCACTGTCGATCTCGCAGCAGATCGCCGAATTCGCCGCCGGTCTCACGCCCGAGGCCATCCCCGCCGAGGTGCGGGAATGCGCGAAGCTCCACGTGCTGGATGTCTGTGGCACCGCGCTTGCCGCGACGCGCTTTGATTTCGCCCAGCACGCACTCGCCGGCATCAGCAACATCGCCGAGGCCGGCGACAACATCGTGATCGGCATGAACGTGCGCCTGCCGATGCGCGACGCGGTGCTGATGAACGGCATCCTCGCCCACGGCCTCGACTACGACGACACCCATCCCGAAGCCATCGTGCATCCCACCGCCAGCGCCTTCCCCTGCGCGCTGGGTGTCGCCGAAAAACGCGACGCCTCCGGTGCCGACCTGCTGATGGCGTACATGCTCGGCGTCGAGATCGCCACCCGCCTCGGCGTGGCCGCCAAGGGCGCGATGCACACCCAGGGTTTCCACACCACCGGCATTGCCGGCCATTTCGGCTGCGCGGTGGCCGCAGGCAAGCTGTTCAACCTGAGCCCGCAGCGCCTGCAGTACGCGCAGGGGTTTGCCGGCAGCACGGCTTCGGCGATTTCCGAACACCGCGCCGACGGCGCCTGGAACAAGCGACTGCACCCGGCCTGGGCCGGCGTCGGGGGCATCACCGCGGCGGGGCTCGCCAGCGGCGGCTTCGTCGGCACCCGCAAGATCTACGAAGGCGCCGACGGTATTTTCCGCTCGCACACCGGCACCCGCTTCAATGAAGTCGACATGGGCGCGATGACACGCAAGCTTGGCGAAGAATGGCTGCTCACCGAAGTCGCGGTGAAGCCCTTCCCGATCTGCCACCTGCTGCATGCCTGCGCCGACTCCGCGCTGGCAATCCGCCGCAAGCACAACGTGAAGGCTGAAGACATCACCAAGGTGCGCGCGCTGCTGCACCCCGAGACCTTCCACTACATCGCCGAGCCGCCGGAAATGCGCCGCCGTCCGGTATCGGACTACATGGCCAAGTTCAGCGTGCAGTTCGTGCTGGCCGCCTGCTTCGTGCGCGGCCGCTTCGGTTTCGCCGAACTGGAAACCGATGCACTGAATGATGCGCAAATCCTCGCGCTGGCGCAGAAGGTGCACCACGAAGCCGATCCGGATTCGGCGTTCCCGAAATATTTCTCCGGCGGCGTGGTCGTCACCACCAAAGACGGCCGCGAATTCGTTCACATGGAAAAAATCAACCGCGGCGCCGGTGAACGCGCGCTGTCGGCGGAGGACATCAGCGAAAAGTTCTTTGATAACGCCACACTGGTGATCTCCAAACCACAGGCCACACGCATCCGCGACGCGGTGCTGGCGATGGATCGTCATCCAGCGCGCGCCCTCACACACGCCCTGACCTTGAGAAATTAATAAAAAAACAAATACTTATGGATATCGATCTGAATCACCTGCGACAGTGGATAGGCAAGACCGAAAGCCATGAGGATCTCGCCACCGCCTTCCCGGTCAACGCGCTGTCAGCAACACTCGACCGCGACGATCCACCGGCAAAAACCGGCGACATCATTCCGCACAGCGCGCACTGGCTGTACTTCCTCGAAACCGCGGTCAACAGCGAGCTGGGCCATGACGGCCATCCGAAACGCGGCGGCTTCCTGCCGCCGGTGACGCTGCCGCGCCGCATGTGGGCCGGCGGCCGCATCGACTTCCGCGCGCCGGTTCACATCGGCGACACCATCCGCCGCGATTCTGAAATCCTCTCCGTCGAAGCCAAGTCCGGCAGCAGCGGCAACCTGGTCTTCGTCACCGTGCGCCACACGGTCAGCGCCAATGGCGCGGTGGCCATCGTTGAGGAACACGACATCGTCTATCGCGACGCCGCGAAAAAAGGCGCGCCCCCGCCCGCCGGCAAGCCGGCGCCGCAAAGTGCGGCATGGCGGCGCGAAGTCGAGACCAATGAAGCGGTGCTGTTCCGCTATTCGGCGCTGATTTTCAACGCCCACCGCATCCATTACGACCTCGACTACTGCCGTGAAGAGGAAGGTTACCCCGGCCTGATCGTACATGGCCCGCTGCAGACAACACTGCTGCTCGACCTCTGCCGGCGTATGGACCCGCGCCCGGTGCGCCGCCTCGACTACCGCGCGACGCACCCGGTGTTCCACCAGGAAAACTTCACCGTCAACGGCCAGCCTGCCGCCGATGGCTCAACGGTGGTGCTGTGGACCGCAAACGCCGCCGGTTGCTACGCAATGCGCGGCACGGCGACGTTCTGACTCACTCGATGCGTCACCCAGGCGCGCACCGAAGGAAGTCACTTTTGGGGGCAAGCCGGGGGCCAGGAAAATTACTGGCGGAATAACAGACGCCAAACTGGATTCCGGCGTACGCCGGGATGACGTATCAGGTTTTACCAATTTGCTTCACGGTCCGGCGTCGCCCCGATCTTGTGGATCGACAGATCGGAGCCGTTGTATTCCTCTTCCGCGTCGAGGCGGATGCCGACGGTGGCCTTGAGCACGCCGTAGACGATGAAACCACCGGCGAGCGCAATGGCGATGCCAAGGCCCGTGCCAATCAGCTGCGCCATCAGACTGACGCCGCCGAGCCCACCCAGCGCCTTGGAACCGAAGATGCCGCAGGCAATGCCGCCCCAGGCACCGCAGATGCCGTGCAGCGGCCACACGCCGAGCACGTCGTCGATCTTCAGCCTGTTCTGCGTCAGCGTGAACATCCACACGAACAGCGCCGCAGCCACGCCACCGGTGACCAGCGCCCCGGCAGGATGCATGATGTCCGAACCCGCACAGACGGCGACCAGCCCGGCAAGCGGGCCGTTGTGGACAAAGCCCGGGTCGTTGCGGCCGAGGATCAGCGCGACGATGATGCCGCCGGACATCGCCATCAGCGAGTTCACCGCGACCAGACCGGAAATCTTGTCGATGGTCTGCGCCGACATCACATTGAAGCCAAACCATCCCACGGTCAGGATCCACGCGCCCAGCGCGAGGAAGGGAATGCTCGACGGCGGCTGCGCCATCACGCCGCCCTCCTTCGGATAACGGCCGAGCCGCGGCCCAAGCAGGATCACCGCGCCCAGCGCCAGCCAGCCGCCGACCGCGTGCACCACCACCGAACCGGCAAAGTCCTTGAACTTGGCGCCGGTGGTGGCCTCGATCCAGGCCTGCACGCCGTAGCGGTCGTTCCAGGCGATGCCCTCGAAAAAGGGATAGATGAAACCGACAATAATCATTGTCGCGATCAGTTGCGGATTGAATTTCGCGCGCTCGGCGATGCCGCCCGAGATGATCGCCGGCACCGCCGCGGCAAAGGTCAGCAGAAAAAAGAACTTGGTGATGTCGAAGCCGCTCTTGTCGGCCAGCTGCTCTGCGCCGACCATGAACGACACACCGTAGGCCACGCCGTAGCCGATGAAGAAATAAACGATGGTGGAGACCGCGAAATCGCTGAGGATCTTCACCAGCGCGTTGACCTGGTTTTTGCGCCGCACCGTGCCCACTTCGAGAAATGCGAAGCCCGCATGCATGGCCAAGACCATGATCGCGCCGAGCAAAATGAACAAGGTATCGGCGCTGACTTTGACTGCTTCCATTGCATGCCCCTCCCTGGGTTAAGGAGCCAATGAAAAGCAAGGCTTGTTCCAAAAAATAACTAATTGTTTTAATTGATAATAATGATCATCACCCCCACCAATTTGCACCGATATGGTGCTATCGGCATTATTTTGCACTTAATTAGTGCGTAACAGATGATGCGGGATTGATCATCGCGCGACCCCGGAACCGCACCGGAGAGCTGCGGTAAATCATTGAATATTGGGTTATTCTTGCGCCATGGCTACCGTCCAACCCGCCACCCCGGCCGCCACGGCCACTTCGAGCGCTGACCGCCCGCTGACCCTCGCCCAGGTCGCCGCCGACCTGATTACCGATGGCATGGCGCCGAAAGACGAGGCTGAAAAACTGGTCGCCAACCGCCGCTTCAGCCGCCTCGACGTTCATCCGCTGGCGGTGATCGCCGACCAGAAATGGAAAGACCCGCGCAATCCGCGCAAGCAGCTAAGCCTTGAAGTGCTGACGCAGTGGCTCGCCGACAAGTCCGGCCTGCCCTATCTGCACATCGACCCCTTCAAGATCGACTTCAACGCGGTGACCAAGGTGATGTCGAACGCCTACGCCGCCCGCTACAAGATCCTGCCGGTGGCGGTGAACACCCGCGAAGCCACCATCGCCACCGCCGAACCCTGGGTGCGCAGCTGGGAAACCTCGCTGAAGCAGGTGCTGCGCCTTGACATCAAGCGTGTGGTCGCCAACCCGGTCGACATCCAGGGCTACATCGTCGAGTTCTACAACCTCGCGCGTTCGGTCAAGGGTGCCGCGGACAAGGACAAGGGCGCGGTCTCCGACATCGCCAACTTCGAGCAGCTGGTGCAGCTTGGCCGCAGCGGCCAGCTCGATGCCAATGACCAGCACATCGTCCACATCTGCGACTGGCTGTTCAACTACGCCTTCGAGCAGCGCGCCAGCGACATCCACATCGAACCGCGGCGCGACAAGGGTAATGTGCGCTTCCGCATCGACGGCGTGCTGCATCAGGTCTACCAGATACCGACGCCGGTGATGGCGGCGATGACCTCGCGCATCAAGATCCTCGGCCGCATGGACGTCGTCGAAAAGCGCCGCCCGCAGGACGGCCGCCTGAAGACCATCACCCCCGACGGCGACGAGGTCGAGCTTCGCCTGTCGACCATGCCCACCGCCTTTGGCGAAAAAATGGTGATGCGCATTTTCAATCCGGAAAACCTGGTCAAGGACTACCGCGAACTGGGCTTCTCGGAAGAGGAAGAAAAAAAATGGTCGCAGATCGCCGGCGCGCCGCACGGCATCATCCTCGTCACCGGCCCCACCGGCTCGGGCAAGACGACCACGCTGTATTCCACCCTCAAGCACCTCGCCGAACCCGAGGTCAACGTCTGCACCGTCGAAGACCCGATCGAGATGGTGGAACCGAGCTTCAACCAGATGCAGGTGCAGACCGCGATCGGCGTTGATTTCGCCTCCGGCATCCGCACACTGATGCGCCAGGACCCGGACATCATCATGGTCGGCGAGATCCGCGACCTCGACACTGCCGAAATGGCGATCCAGGCCGCGCTGACCGGCCACCTGGTGCTGTCCACGCTGCACACCAACGATGCCCCCTCTGCGATCACCCGCCTGCTCGACATCGGCGTGCCGCCGTACCTGCTGCAATCCACCCTGCTCGGCGTGATGGCGCAACGCCTGGTGCGCACGCTGTGCCCGCACTGCAAGGAAAAACACGACTACGACGACGAAGTCTGGAACGCGCTGGTCTCGCCGTGGAAGGCCGCCAACCCGAAGGGCCAGACCTACATCAACAAGGGCTGCCTCGAATGCCGGATGACCGGCTACATGGGCCGCGTCGGCGTCTATGAAATGATGCTGATGAGCCCGTCGCTGCGCGAAAAGATGGTGGTCTCGGCCGACCTCGAGGCGATGCGCGAAGCCGCCTGCAAGGACGGCATGAAGCCGTTGCGCATCAGCGGCGCGATGAAAATCGCCGCCGGGCTCACCACCATCGACGAGATCATGAAAGTCGCGCCGCCGCCGGGTGGTGACCGCCGCAAAGCACCTCGCTGAAGCTGCGCGCCGGACGAAACTTCAGCCCGGCCCGGCTTCAATCAAACTTCAGATTCGCCTCGCGGATGATCTTCGCGTAACGCGCGGTGTCCGACCCGATCAGCCTGCCGGTATCTGCAGGTGACATCGGCCAGGGCTCGTAACCAAACACCGTCAGCCGCTGGCGCATGTCGGCATCCAGCATCACTTCGCTGATTGCCTTGTTCAGTTTGGTGATGACCGGTGACGGCACCGCAGCCGGCGCAATGACCGCCGTCCACGCATCCAGCGTGTAACCGGCGGGTCCTCCACTCTGCGGCACTGTCGGCACATCGGGATAGGCCGGCAGCCGCGCCGGTGTGCCGATCGCCATCAGCCGCACGCGGCCCGCCTGCAGCGCCGGGCCCGCGGTGGCTGCGCTGCCAAAAGCCCAGGCCACCTCGTTGTTGGCCACGGCATTGAACAGTTGCAGGGTTTCCCTGAACGGCACATGCGACATCTGCACACCGGCAGCAGCCGCCAGTGTCAGCGAGCCGAGATGACCGGGACTGCCGACAAACTCCGAGGCATAGGCCAGCTTGCCGGGTGCCGCCTTCGCCGCCGCGATGATGTCGCCGACAGTCTTGAAACTCGAGTTGGCACCGACCACGATGAAAAAGCTGTTGCGAAACAGCGGCGTCACCGGGCGAAAATCCTTGACCGGGTCATAAGGCAGCTTGCTGTAGACCAGCGTATGTGTGGTCAATTGCGAGCCGCTGGCATAGGCCAGCGTATAGCCGTCGGGCGTGGCCGCTTTTGCGGCAGTCAGTGCGATGAAGCCATTGCCGCCGGGCCGGTTCTCGACAATGAACTGTTTGCCGAGACTACGGCTCAGTCTGTCGGCGGCGAGCCGCAGCACGGTGTCCGGGCCGGCGCCGGTCGGGAACACGGTGATGATGCGCACCGGCCGCTGCGGATACTCCTCACTCGCCGCCGCTGTCGTCGTCAATGTGATCGCCAGCGGCAAGGCGAGTAATCCCGCGATAAAATATAACCTGTTGTTTTTATTCATTATTTTTTAACCTCCAGCAGGGAAGTGTCCTGCACCACCGGCACCTGGCCCGGCGGCGGATTGGCGATGGCATCTTCGAGCGATTTCGCGCCGCGCCACTCATTCGCCGGCCGGCTGCGACCGTCGGTGCCGACCTGATCCAGTCCCCAGTAGATTTCGAGGTTGTGACCGTCGGGATCGAGAAACTCCACCGCGATCTGCACGCCGGCACGCCGCCGGCCTTCGAAAATGATTTTCGCGCCACAGGCCCGCAGGTGGTTGCGCGCGCGGAACACTTCATCCAGCGTGCCCACCTCGAAAGCCATGTGGTGCAGGCCGCGCTGGTTCTCGGGCCCGCTGGCACCACCGACCAGCGCCACGCCATGGTGATCGGTATTACAACGCATGAACACCATGCCGCCCGGCATCATGTCCTCGCCGTAGATGTCCGACACCTTGAAACCGAGCACACCGGTATAGAACTCCACCGAACGCTTCAGGTCGGCCACCATCAGCACCACATGCCCGATCTTGTTCAGCGAAAACGGCGGCTGCATTTTGCTTACCGCAGCCCTGAGCTGCGTGGCATCGACTGTCATGAAAGTCCCCTCCCCGGGATTTAAGGCATCGCGAATCATAACCGGGACCACAGGCACAATTGCGGCCCGCAAGAATCGGGTCGCCACCACCGCCGGCGCATCGTAATCTGCCGCCATGAGCACCCCGAAACAGATCCTGAAAACCGGCCATCAGGACTACCGGCGCATCGCCAGCGCCATCGAATACCTGCGCGCCCACCACGACGATCAACCCGATCTCGCCACCCTCGCCCGCCATGCCGGATTGTCCGGACCACATTTCCAGCGCCTGTTCACGCGCTGGGCCGGCGTCAGCCCGAAACGTTTTCTGCAGCACCTGACACTGGAGGATGCGCGGCGCCGTCTTGCCGCCAGCCGCAACGTGCTCGATCTCAGTGGTGAACTGGGCCTCTCCGGTGGCGGCCGCCTGCACGACCTGTTCGTCACCGTCGAAGCGATGTCACCGGGCGAAGCGCGCAGCGGCGGCGCCGGCCTCGACATCCACTGGGGTCTGCACGACAGCCCCTTCGGCCCTGCGTTGATCGCCAGCACCCATCGCGGCATCTGCGCATTGCATTTTTTGGATGATAAACAGCAAGACCCTGCGGCCCTGCTCGGCGGCGACTGGCCTGAAGCCCGGCTCAAGCACAGCGACAGCGCTACACGCGGCCTTGCACAACGGATATTTACCCCGCTCGACGGCCGCCGCCGCGAACCGCTGGCGCTGCTGTTGAAGGGCAGCAACTTCCAGCTTCAGGTATGGCGTGCATTGCTGCGGCTGCCGCCGGGGGCACTGACCAGTTACGGCGATCTCGCAGCCGCACTGGACGCACCCACTGCCGCACGCGCCATCGGCAGCGCCGTTGGCGCCAACCGCATCGGCTGGCTGATCCCCTGCCACCGCGTGATCCGCGCCGGCGGCGAAATCACCGGCTACCGCTGGGGCAGCTCGCGCAAGGCGGCGATGCTGGGCTGGGAAGCCGCGCGCAGCGAAGTTGTTTAGAACGGCAGTTGGGCCTGTAATCCGGTTTCCGCGGCAATCCGCTTCAGGTCGTCGAGAGTATCATCCGGAAAGCTGATGCCCTGCGCGCGGTTGCGGATGTCATTACCTGCCTCGATTTCACCGGGATAAAACACTTCGTCGTGGCCCTGCGCCAGCGGCACCGACTTCACCTCGGCCACCCACTGCTCCATGCGCGCATTGAATTGCGCCAGCGGCTGCATCGCCTCGATGTTCAGCGCCATCACAAAATGGCCGCAATTGCTTTTCTCGGCGGTCTTGTACGGGCTGTGCACCGCTGACAGGAAACCGCTGCCGGTGAGCACGCCGGAGAGCATGTCGACCATCGCCGCGATGGCATAACCCTTGTGCCCGGCCATCGGCAGGATGATGCCGTCGATGGCCTGCTGCGGATCAGTGGTCGGCGCGCCATCAGCGGTGATTGCCCAGCCCTCGGGAATCGGCAGGCGTTTGTTGCGCGCCAGGTAAATCTTGCCGCGGGCAACGCCGGTGTTGGCCATGTCCACCACGAAGGGCGCATGTTTGCCGGCAGGCGCGGCCATCGACCACGGATTGGTACCGACAATTTTTTTGCGGCCGCCCCAGGGCGCCATCGCCGGTCCGCCATTCGAAGTCAGCATCATCACGCAGCCGGCGCGCGCGCCCATCAGCGTGTAATACATGCAGGTGCCGAAGTGGTTGGACATGCGCACACCCACCGCGGCAATGCCATGCTGTTTGGCGCGACGGATTGCCTCCTCGGTCGCCAGTTTTGTCAGCACATGGCCGACACCGTCATGGCCATTGATCACCGCGATGCCGCCGGCATCCACCACCAACTCCGGCGTGGTCAGCGGGCTCATCACCCTGTTGCGCAACCGGTCGAGATACCAGCCCAGGCGCAGCACGCCGTGCGACTGATGGCCCCAGAGGTCGGCCTGCACCAGGGTGTCGGCGACAAACCGGGCATCGGCCTCGGGCATGCCCTGCTGCGCGTAGACGGCGGTGGCAAAATCGCGGAGCTTGTTGTGGTTGACCGGGGCTGCGGGCATGACGGTCTCGCTTTCTGGGTTTCTGGTTATGTATTTTGAGTCGATTAAAAGCAATATGGATTATAACTGATAAGCCGGCCCGATCACCCGAAAGGCAAAAGATGAAGTCCTCGCTGCAACCAGGCCTCACCCACCGCATGCACTACACCATACCGCCGACCAAGACGGTGCCGCAGCTCTATCCGGAGTCGGAATCGTTCCGCGCGATGCCCGAAGTGCTCGCCACCGGCTTCATGGTCGGCCTGATGGAGTGGGCGTGCATCGAAACCATCAAACCGCACATCGACTGGCCGCACGAACAGTCGCTGGGCACGCACGTCGACTTTCCGCACCTCGCCGCCACACCGCCGGGACTCACCGTGACCATTGATGTGCGGCTGGATCGCGTGGAGGGACGGCGGCTGCATTTCTCGGTGCGCGCCGATGACGGCATCGACACCATCACTGAAGGATCCCACCAGAGAGTGGTCGTGGACAGATCACAATTCGATCAACGTATTGCCGCCAAGTTGGCGGCAGCAGCAAAACACACGGTATAGTACGTGTTGCAATCGCCGATTCGCGGCGCTGATTACCAAAAATAAAGAGGGCCCCCGCCATGAACCTGCAGCAAATAACCGACACCGTTGTCACCTCGCTGACCGCACTGGGCCTGAAAATCCTCGGCGCAATCGCGGTCTGGATCATCGGCCGCTGGCTGATCGGCCTTGCAGTGCGCCTGGTTTCCGCGGCGCTGACCAAGCAAAAGGTCGATCCGACGCTGCTGCGCTACATCGGCAACATCGTCAGCGTCGCGCTGAACATCGTGCTGGTGGTGGCGATCCTCGGCTACTTCGGCGTCGAAACCACATCCTTCGCGGCACTGGTCGCGGCAATGGGCATTGCCATCGGCGCCGCCTGGGGCGGCCTGCTGTCGAATTTTGCCGCCGGCGCCTTCCTCGTCACGCTGCGGCCGTTCAAGGTCGGCGACTACGTCAAGGCCGGCGGTGTTGAAGGCACGGTGATGGAAATCGGCCTCTTCGGCACCGCGATCAACAGCCCCGACAACGTGCTCAACATCGTCGGCAACAACAAGATTTTTTCCGACACCATCCAGAACTTCTCGACCAATCCGTACCGCCGCGTCGACCGCACCGCGCAACTGGCGCACAGCGTTGACGTGCATGACGCGATCAAGCGGCTGAAGGAGGCCCTGGCGCGCATCCCCAACGTGGCTGCGACACCCGCGCCGGATGTCGAGGTCGTCGACTTCACACCCATGGGTCCGGTGCTGGCGGTGCGGCCGTACACCCACACCAATCATTACTGGCAGGTCTATTTCGACACCAACAAAACCATCACCGACACCTTCGGCGCCGCGGCCTACCCGGTGCCGGAAGCGCGGTACCACATCAACCGGGGCTGAAACCGATGAACCGCCTGATACCCATCCTGCTGGCTGTGCTGCTCGGCGCCTGCGCCGCAGCCCCCACGGGAAAAACGGATGTGCCACTGCTGGAAACCTACTGGAAAGCCGTCGAACTGGAAGGGGCTCCAGTCGAGGTCAAGGCCGGCGCCCGTGAAGCACATCTCATCCTGCGCCGCGAAAAAAACATGGCTGGCGGCTTCTCGGGTTGCAACACCGTGCGCGGCGCCTATGAAGTTTCGGGCAGCAGCCTGCGCTTCAAACAGATGGCCTCGACGCTGATGGCCTGCCTGCCCGAGATCGGTGATGTTGAACGGCGCTTTAACGCCGCGCTCGGCGCCAGCGCAGGCTACCGCATCAGCGGCGACAGCCTCGAGCTTCGGGACAACGACGGCAAGGTGCGCGGACGCTTCACTGCGGTGCATCTGCGCTGATCAGGCCGGCAGACCGATCACCATGCAGCTGCTCGCCAGCGGCGTGTTGTCGTAATAAGCCGCGCAGTCGCGAAAACCCAGGCTGCGATACAGCGCCTGCGCCGCCGTCATCTGCGGTAGTGTGTCGAGCAGCATCTGCCGGTAGCCCGCGTCGCGTGCAAAGGCCAACGCAGCCTCGACCAGTCGCCGCCCAAGCCCCGAGCCGCGGTATTGCGGTCGTGTATACAGCCGCTTGATCTCGCAGCGACTTTCGTCCAGGGGCCGCACACCGGCGCAGCCCGCAGCCTGGCCATCCACCATCGCCAGCAACAGGATTCCACGCGGCGGCGCATAGGCGCCGGGCAGCGCGCGCAGTTCTTCGTCAAAACCCTGGAAGCAAAGACTGAAACCCAGCGACCCGGCGTATTCAACAAACAGGCTGCGCACTGCCTCCAGCGGTGGGCCAGGCACAGCGACGACGGCAATTTCCATCGACTTATGCCGTCCGGTTCATTTCGCCCGACTGAGCAACCGCATACCCCGCTCCAGCCCATCCAGCGTCAGCGGAAACATGCGTCCGCCCATCAGCTCGCGGGTGATGCCGATCGACTCATGGTAGTTCCACACCGCTTCCGGCTGCGGGTTGAGCCAGATCGCATGGGCATAGACATCGAGCGCGCGCTGCAGCCATAACGCGCCCGGCTCTTCGTTGCTGTGCTCGACGCTGCCGCCGGGATAGGTGATCTCGTACGGGCTCATCGTTGCATCGCCGACAAAAATCACTTTGTAATCATGGGGATAGGTGTGCAGCACATCCCAGGTTGCGATCCGCTCGGTAGCCCTGCGGCGGTTGTCCTTCCACACCCGTTCGTAAAGGAAGTTGTGGAAGTAGAAGTATTCGAGGTGCTTGAACTCGGTGCGTGTCGCCGAGAACAACTGCTCGCAGACGCGGATGTGGTCATCCATCGAGCCGCCGATGTCGAAGAACAGCAGCACCTTCACCGCGTTGTGGCGCTCCGGCACCAGTTTCAGATCCAGCCAGCCGGCGTTTTTGGCGGTGGAGCGGATGGTGTCATCGAGGTCCAGCACTTCCGGCGCGCCGGTGCGCGCGAACTTGCGCAGCTTTTTCAGCGCGACCTTGATGTTGCGCGTGCCCAGCTCCACGCTGTCATCAAGGTTCCTGAATTCGCGCTGGTCCCACACCTTCACCGCACGGCGGTTGCGCGACTCGTGCTGGCCGATGCGCACACCTTCCGGGTTGTAGCCGTAGGCGCCGAAAGGACTGGTGCCGCCGGTGCCTATCCATTTGCTGCCGCCCTGGTGGCGCCCTTTCTGCTCCTCGAGGCGCTTTTTCAGCGTCTCCATCAGTTTTTCCCAGCCACCGAGCGACTCGATCAGTTTTTTTTCTTCGTCGCTGAGGTTCTTCTCGACCAGCTTGCGCAGCCAGTCCTCGGGAATCACCGCCGCCGCGGCATCGATACCGACCACGCCCTTGAAGTACGCCGCGAACACCAGGTCGTAGCGGTCGAAGAACTTCTCGTCCTTGACCAGGCAGGTGCGCGCGAGGTGATAAAACTCCTCGACGCTGCCGAAGGCGACCTGCTTTTCCAGCGCCTGGATCAGGATCAGAAATTCCTTGATCGATGCGGGAACGCCGCCCTGGCGCAGCTTGAGAAAAAATTCAATGAGCATCGCTTAAAGTCAGAACCTTTTCACCGCCAAGCCGCCAAGAGCGCCCAGAAGGCAACAACAGCATCAATCAGCCCTTCCGCCGCGACATGAACACCAGCCGCTCGAACAGATGAACATCCTGCTCGTTCTTGATCAGCGCCCCGTGCAGCGGCGGCACGATCTTGTGGGTGTCCTGGCTGTGCAGTGCTTCGGGCGGGATGTCCTCGGCCATCAGCAGCTTGAGCCAGTCGAGCAGCTCCGAGGTGGTCGGCTTTTTCTTCAGGCCCGGCACTTCGCGGATTTCGAAGAAGGCATTAAGCGCCTGGCTCAGCAACTGCTTCTTGATGCCGGGGAAATGCACTTCGACAATCTGCGCCATCGTTTCCGCATCGGGAAAACGGATGTAGTGGAAAAAGCAGCGGCGGAGGAAGGCATCGGGCAGCTCCTTCTCGTTGTTGCTGGTGATGATCACCAGCGGCCGGTGTTTGGCGCTGATCAACTGCTGCGTTTCGTAGACATAGAACTCCATGCGGTCGAGTTCGCGCAGCAGGTCGTTGGGAAATTCGATGTCGGCCTTGTCCACTTCGTCGATCAGCAGCACCGCCGGCTCGTCGGAAGTGAAGGCCTTCCACAACATGCCCTGCACGATGTAGTTGCCGATGTCCTTGACCTTCGGGTCACCCAGTTGCGAATCGCGCAGCCGCGACACCGCGTCGTATTCATACAGACCGTGCTGTGCCTTGGTCGTCGATTTGACGTGCCACTCGAACAGCGGCCGCTTCAGCGCCTTCGCCACTTCCAGCGCGAGCATGGTCTTGCCAGTGCCCGGCTCACCCTTGATCAGCAGCGGGCGCTCCAGCGCCAGCGCCGCGTTGACCGCCATCATCAGGTCGTCGGTGGCGACGTAGTTATCAGTACCGGTGAAGCGCGACATTATTTTCCCTTTAAAAACAATGACTTATATAAATTTCCACGGGTTACCACAACCTCCGTTCGTCCCGAGCTCGTCGAAGGACGAACAACCCAGACAAAACACTCAGGCACAGCGCTCCAGATCCCCGCGCCGGTCGATGTCAAACAGAATGCCCGGATCATCACACTCCACCAGCTTGAGCAGCGCCTGATTGCGCTGGACGACCGCACGCGCGCCGCTGTCGCCGGACAACAACTGCAACTCGGACAGGAAACGGCGGCTGAACGCCACCGGATGACCGCGATCCCCCTGATATGACGGCGCCACGATGTCGGCACCGGCCATCAACGTGCGCACCACACGGGCAATGGTTTCGGGACGGATGCCCGGCATGTCCGCCAGCGCAACAACCCAGCCCGAAGCATCGGCGGTCATGCGCACGCCATGCGCGAGGCTCACGCCCATGCCCTGCGCCGCATCCGGACATCGGGTCACGCTGCAGCCTTCGGACTCGAGCAGTTCTGCCAGCGGAAAATCACCCGGCCGCAGCACCGCCATCACGTCGAGTCCGGCCGCGATCAGGTTGCGTGCGGCATGTGCCGCGATGGCCGCGCCGTCGTCCAGCGGATGCAGCAGCTTGCCGCCGCCAAAACGGGTGCCGGCACCGGCGGCCAGCAGGATCGCCCTCGGCATGCGGTCGGCGGCTTGGTCCGTGGTTTTCATGAGCCTGATTATAATGGCCGCACCCGTGCCACCCCCTGGATTGCGCATCCGCAACAGTCCACAACCCGACCGCCCCCCAGTCCCAGACCAGACTCTCACTCCGGACTTTCAACCACAGACTTCCAACCGCGGACACTCAGTTTCATCATCGACCCCATGCCCAGACTCTGCGCCAACCTGACCATGCTGTTCAACGAAGTGCCGTTCATGGAGCGCTTCGCCGCGGCCGCACAGGCCGGCTTCCGCGGCGTCGAATACCTGTTTCCATACGACTACAACAAACAGCAGTTGCTCGAGGCCCTGCAGAAAAACAATCTGGTGCAGGTGCTGCACAACCTGCCCGCCGGCAACTGGGCGGCCGGCGAACGCGGCATCGGCTGCCATCCGCAGCGCACGGCCGAATTCCGTGAAGGCGTGGATCGCGCCATCGAATATGCGGTTGCGCTCGGCTGCACCCAGGTCAACTGCCTCGCCGGCATCCGCCCCAATCATGTCGATCCGATGGATGCGCGCGAAACCTTCATTCGCAACCTGCAGTACGCCGCGCCGAAGCTGCAGGAAGCCGGCATCAGGCTGCTGATCGAGCCGATCAACACCCGCGATATTCCAGGCTTTTTCCTGAACTACTCGGCGCAGGCCCTGGACATCATCAAGGCCGTCGGCTCCGACAACCTGTTCCTGCAGTACGACATTTATCACATGCAGATCATGGAGGGCGATCTCGCCCGCACCATTGAATCCAGCCTCCGGCTGATCCCGCACCTGCAGCTTGCCGACAACCCCGGCCGCCACGAACCGGGCAGCGGTGAAATCAACTTCCCCTGGCTGCTCGCCCATATCGACCGCATCGGCTACGGCGGCTGGATCGGCTGCGAATACAAACCCGCCGGCGACACCGTGGCGGGACTCGGCTGGGCGAAGGCCTGGCTGAAATAAAGCAATATTTACAGCAAGCGCAGGATGAAAAAGGTGATCAGGATAAAAACCTGCACGCCACCGCATTTATCCTGTAAATCCTGTCCATCCTGTTAATTTCGTTTTCTTTTCCAAGGACTCCAACATGAACATCGGCTTCGTCGGACTCGGCATCATGGGCAAACCCATGGCCCTCAACCTGATCAAGGGCGGCCACACGCTGTTCCTGAACTCGCGCAGCGGCGTCGCGAAAGAACTCACCGACGCCGGCGGCAAGGCCTGCGCCTCGGGCAAGGAAGTCGCGGAAAAAGCCGAAATCATCATCACCATGGTGCCCGACACCGCCGACGTCGAAAAAGTGCTGTTCGGCGCCGGCGGCATCGCCGAGGGCCTGAGCAAAGGCAAGACCGTGGTCGACATGAGCTCGATCTCGCCCATCGCCACCAAGGACTTCGCGGCGAAGATCAACGCCCTTGGCTGTGACTACGTGGATGCGCCGGTCTCCGGCGGCGAGGTGGGCGCAAAAAACGCCGCGCTGACCATCATGGTCGGCGCACCACAGGCCGCCTTCGACAAGGTCAAGCCGCTGTTCGAACTGATGGGCAAGAACATCACCCTGGTCGGCGGCAACGGCGACGGCCAGACCTGCAAGGTGTGCAACCAGATCATCGTCGCGCTCAACATCGAGGCGGTCAGCGAAGCCCTGGTCTTTGCCTCAAAAGCCGGTGCCGATCCCGCCAAGGTTCGGCAGGCCCTGATGGGCGGCTTCGCTGCCTCGCGCATCCTCGAAGTGCACGGCGAACGCATGATCAAACGCACCTTCGACCCGGGCTTCCGCATCGAACTGCACCAGAAGGATCTCAACCTCGCACTGCAGGGCGCCCGCGCGATGGGTGTATCGCTGCCGAATACTTCGACGACGCAGGAGCTGTTCAACTCATGCGTCGCCAACGGCGGCGCGAAGTGGGACCACTCGGCGCTGGTCAAGGCGCTGGAGCGGATGGCGGGGCATGAAGTCGCAAAATAAATTCAAAAACCATTTAGGAGGCGTAATGGGAAATTCTGAATTCGCAAAACGCTACGTCTTGGACGCAAAACGATCCGCCAAAGGACTGCAATCGTTAATGGGAATTCTGAGCGGGTTAGTTTGTGACGACCACCTCAATGATGACGAAATTCGGTATCTGAGAACTTGGTTAAAAGAAAACGACGGCCTGGCGGATGTTTATCCAGCAAATATTGTGCATCGTCGAGTTCATGAAATACTGACTGACGATGTGATAACCGATGAAGAACGCAAACATCTGACAAAAGAATTACAAATCTTGACGGGGAATAACTTCATCGAAACTGGAGCAGCCCTGCCTGAGCACATCGCAAACATTTTTGATGATGACCCTCACGTTATCTTTGAGGACAACATTTTTGTTTTCACCGGAGAGTTTTTATGGGGCACTCGAAATGAGTGCCACAGAGAAATTGAGAAGCGTGGCGGCACCTCAAAAAATTCAATTACGAATGAAACTAACTATCTAGTTATTGGATCAATGGCATCACCCGATTGGATAACCGCCAACTTTGGAAGAAAAATTCAAAAGGCAGCCGAGATGGCACAATCAGGCGAATATCAGATTTCAATAATTCGTGAAGTTGATTGGTCGATGGCTCTCAAATAATAAAATTCATTGATAGATGAAAGCCCGCGTAGGGCGCATTAAGCAAAGCGCAATGCGCCGCATGCATGACGCATAAAGCCAAAACAAACGACTTATTTTTTACCAATAAAAACAAATACTTACAAGGCCTCCTCCGGGATACCCCGAGAGCCGCTATAGTGCGTTTACGGCGTCGAGAACAACCACCGCGCCACAACCATCTGGGGGAGATTGCACGATGAAACACGCACGTCTGGCCGCGCTGATCGCACTGGGTGCCGGCATTCTGGGCATCGCCACACACGCCGCGGCGCAAGCCGATGCCTATCCGCAGCGGCCGATCCGCTGGATCGTGCCTTATCCGCCGGCGGGCACTACCGACATCCTCGCGCGGATCATGGGTGCCTGGCTTTCGCAGCGCATGGGCCAGCAGGTGGTGATCGACAACCGACCCGGCGCCGGCAACAACATCGGCACCGAACTCGCGATCAAGGCCGCGCCCGACGGCTACACGGTATTCCTGGTCAACCCGGCCAACGCGATCAACGCCACGCTCTATGCCAAGCTGCCGTTCAATTTCCTGCGCGACATGGATCCGGTCGCCGGCATCGTGCGCGTGCCGAACATGATGGTGGTCACGCGCGACCTGCCGGCCAAGAACGTGCCCGAATTCATCGACTACGCGCGCAAGAATCCGGGCAAGGTCAACATGGCCTCCTCCGGCAGCGGCACCTCGGTCCACCTCACCGGCGAGCTGTTCAAGGCCGCGACCGGGCTCGACCTGCTGCATGTGCCGTTCAAGGGCGCGGGCCCCGCGCTGATCGAGCTGGTCGGTGGCCGCAACGTGCAGGTCATCTTCGACAACATGCCCTCGTCCATCGGCCATGTCCGCTCCGGCACGCTGCGCGCACTGGCGGTGACCACCGCCAAACGCAGCACCGCGCTGCCCGATGTGCCGGCGCTCGCCGAAACCCTGCCCGGCTTCGAGGCCAGCGCCTGGTTCGGCATGGGCGCGCCCAAGGGCACGCCGGCCGCCGCCGTGACGCGCCTCAACCGCGAGATGAACGCCGGTCTGGAAGACCCCAAACTGCGCGTCCGCCTGGCTGAACTCGGCGGCGACCCGATCATCGGCACCCCCGCAGAATTCTGGAAACTGCATGCCGCCGAAACCGAGAAGTGGGCCAAGGCGGTGAAGATCTCCGGCGCCAAGGTCGAATGACGCACTGACGCGGGGAGGCTTCACGCCTCCCCGCGCAGTCAGCGTAGGGCGCATCGAACAAAAGGGGTGCCGGGGTACCGCGAACAAAAGGCGCAGCGTCTTCCGCCTGATGTAAAAACAAAGATGTCGTTTGACGCTCTCCTGCAAAGAGTGGTGAACCGGCTGAGTACGCCCAGCGAAAGTCCCCTTGGGGCCGCCACTGCGCACTGCGGAGCAATTCCCCTTGGGGCCGATTCATTCTCCTGCTTTCGCCCCCAGGCAGCACGGAACCTTCCACCGCCTGCACGCTCCAAGCAACGCCCTGAGCGTCGCATGCTCAATTTGCCTGTTCTGAACAAAACCCGAACCTCATTTCCGGAATATTGCCATGCCCCGCTTCAATCTGATCCGCCATATCACGCCGGTACTGGCCATTGCCAGCACCAGCCTCGCCCACGCCCAGACCACGGACTGGGCGGCATTCATGTCGGTCACTCCGGTCTATCAGGGCAAGGCCGGCTTCGGCGGCGGTGGCGACTACAGCGCGGACAATCTGTTGCTGCGTGCCGGTGTCGCCGGCGATCTTGGCAAAGGCCGGCGTGCCGGGGTGACGCTGAACTATGATTACAGCGATTATTCGTTTTCAAATCCCGTGCGATTCGGCGGCCGCGCGCCCTGGGGCAATGTCGAGCGTTATGGTTTTTCGCTGCCGCTGAGCATGTCGCTTGACGGCGGCTGGAGCCTGGGCGCAGTGCCCTCGGTGGACTGGTTTGGCGAGCGTGGCGCGGATTCCGGCGAGTCGCTGTCATGGGGCAGTCTGTTCACCGCGAGCAAGCGCTACGCCAACGGCAACCGCCTGGGTTTTGGCTTCGGCGTCTTTGACCGCTTTGAAAAAACCAGCGCGTTCCCGATGATTCTGGTCGACTGGAAACTCGCCGAGCGCTGGAAACTGGTCAACCCGCTGCCCGCCGGACCCACCGGCCCGGCCGGACTGGAACTCGACTACCGTCTCGACAGCAACTGGAATGTGGGCGTGGGCGCGGCCTGGCGCAGTACGCGCTTTCGTCTCGCCACCAACAACGTTGTAGCCAACGGCATCGGCGAAGAACGCGGCCTGCCGGTATTTCTGCGCGCTTCACGCAATTTCGGCAAGCAGGCCTCGCTCAATCTTTACGCCGGCGTGGTCACCAACGGCCAGTTGCGGGTGGAAGATGCCGCGGGCAACACCTTGCGCCGCGTTGATTTTGACACCGCGCCGATTGTCGGTGCATCAATGACCTTGCGCTTTTAATATTTTTTCAATAAAAACAAATACTTATAAAAGATGGAGAGTGTAAGCCACTCTCAAACCCCCGTCACCACCTTCACCGCCCGCACCAGCTTCCTGACAATCTCGTCGAGCTGCGCCTCGCTGACGATAAATGGCGGCGCGAGCAGCACATGGTCGCCGCGGGTGCCGTCGGCAGCACCCCCCATCGGATAACAGAGCATGCCTTCCGCCATGGCGGCGGCCTTCAACCTGGCATGTATCTTCTGCACCGGATCAAAGCACGCCTTGCTCGCGCGGTCGGCAACCAGTTCGACACCCCAAAACAGGCCGCGCCCGCGGATGTCGCCGACATGCGGATGCGCCGCAAACCGTTCACGCAGGGCCCGCTCGAAATAATCGCCCCGTGCGCGCACCTGCGCGACCAGGCCGCGCTCACGCAGCACACGCTGCACCGCGAGTGCGCCGGCACAGGCCGCGGGATGGCCGATATAGGTGTGTGAATGGGCGAAGGCACCGCTGGTCTCGCGCACGGCATTGATGATGCGGCTGGTCAGCAGCGTGGCGCCGATCGGCTGGTAGCCGGCGCCGAGGCCCTTGGCGATGCAGGCGATGTCAGGCACCACGCCCTCCTGCTCGCAGGCCCACAGCGTGCCGGTGCGGCCCATGCCGCACATCACTTCGTCGAGGATCAGCAGGATGCCGTGGCGGTCACACAGTTCGCGCAGCAGCGTGAAATAACCGGAAGGCGGCGTCGTCGCGCCCAGCGTTGCGCCGGATACCGTTTCAGCAATGAAGGCGAACACGCGGCCGGGGCCGGCACGCCCGATCTCGGCCTCGAGTTCGGCCACCAGCCGGCGTGCATAACCTTCATCGGTTTCACCGGCGGCGCGCTCGCGGTAGGCATAACAGGGCGAGACATGGCGCACCGGTGCCAGCAGCGGCTCGAAGCCGCGGCGGTTGGATGCCCGGCCGCCGGCGGCGAGTGCGCCAAGCGTGCTGCCGTGATAACTCTGGCGGCGCGCGATCAGGATGTCGCGGCCGGACTGACCCGAATCCACCGCGTACTGGCGTGCGAACTTGATCGCCGCCTCCACCGCCTCAGAACCGCCGGAACAGAAATAGACATGCTCGAGCCCCTGCGGCGCATGTGCCACCAGGTCATCGGCCAGCAACTCGGCGGGCTCGGTGCTGAAAAACGAGGTGTGGGCGTACGGCAGGCGGTCGAGCTGTTCCTTGATCGCCGCGACCACCTCGCGGTCGCTGTGGCCGAGGCAGGACACCGCGGCGCCGCTCGAGGCGTCGATGTATTTTTTTCCGCTGCCGTCGATCAGGTACGGCCCGTCGCCGGCAACGGCGCGCGGATAATCATGGCCAAGATTGCGATGGATGATGCGCGACACGGCGGCTCCGCTGCGGATAAAGTAATGCGCTGATTCTGCGGCAAGCACCGGATGCGGTCAAAGATGCGGGCTAAAGTGTGTGGCGGATTTTTGCGCTGCGGGTTCATCGTTTAACATGTCGGCATGAAACAGGCTCTCACTCCCGCCCTGCTCGCGCTGTGCATCACGGTATGGACCGCCGCCGCGCAGCAGCCTGCGGCTTTACCGGCTGCGGACGCGAAACAGGACGCCAAACTCGCCGCAGAACTGCGCGCCCGCGCCGGCAAGGGCGACGGTGATGCCGCGCTGCGCCTGGGCAATCTGGTCGAACTGAAGCGTACGCCCGCCGGTTACGGCACTGCGATCGAGTGGTACCGCCGCGGCTGCGAGCTGCGCGACCTCTCTGCCTGCCACAACGTCGGCCTCGCCTACCAGCAGGGCCGCCACGGCCTGAAGCCGGATCCGGCCGAAGCGGCCAGCAATTACATCCGCTCCGCCGAGCGTGGTTTTTTGAACTCGATGTACAACCTGGCCATCCTCCACGCTGATGGCGGACTGATTTCCACCGATCCGCGCGAAGGCCTGAAGTGGATGCTGATCGCGCAGCGCGCAGCCACGCAGTGTCCGGAACGGCGCCTGTGCAGGGAAGTCAGCGAAGACCCGCGCGGCTACCGCGTCAAACTCGAGCAGCGCCTGTCATCACGCGAGCGCCGCGAGACCTATGACATGGCACTGGCCTGGCATCCGAAAAACTGAAAAAACCGCTCCGGAGCCACAGCCAGGCTGGACCTGGATCCACTTCAACCCTCAGTCTCGAGCTCTACCTTGCGCCCGCGGAACCTGAGCCTGCGCATTATCAGCGGAAAGCACAGAAACAGGATAGTGAGCAGCAGGAATGCCGCAACGATAGGCCGCTCAAGCAACACCAGCAGATTGCCCTGCGACATGATCATTGACTGGCGCAGTGCCTCTTCCATCCGGGTGCCGAGCACGAGCCCGAGGATGACAGGCGCCACGGGGTAGCGATGCTTGCGCATAAAGTAGCCAAGCACGCCGAACGCGCACAGGAACAGCATATCCAGCAACTGCTGATTGGCGTTGTAGACGCCAATCACGCAGATCACCATGATTACCGGCAGCATCAACCTCATCGGCACATACAACAGGCGCACAAAGAGGCCCACCAGCGGCAGATTGAGAACAAGCAGGATCACGTTGCCGATATAAAGCGCCGCGATCAGTCCCCACACCACCTCGGGGTGCTGGGTGAACATCAGCGGCCCCGGGTGGACATTGAGCGCGGTCAGCGCGATCAGAAGGATTGCCGTGGTACCGGAACCGGGAATACCAAGGGTCAGCATCGGCACCATGGCACCCGTACTGGCGGAGTTGTTGGCGGATTCCGGTGCGGCAACACCGCGGATCTCGCCGTGGCCGAAGCGTTCCGGACGCCGGCTCACCTGGGTTTCCACTGAATAAGCCAGGAAAGAGGCAATGCCGGCACCGGCGCCGGGCATCACGCCGACAAAAAAGCCGATGACGGTGCCGCGGCCTATGGCGCCGAGACTTTCACGGATTTCCTGCCACGAAATGAACAGCCGGTGCTTGATCACACTCGGACTCTCGCCGCTGCGCAGATCATTGGTGTTTAGCAGGACCTCGGAAATCGCGAACAGGCCCACAGTCACGATCAGGAATTCGATGCCGTCGAGCAGTTCAGCCACACCGAAGGTAAAACGCACCACGCCAGTCACATCAGTGCCGATGGTTGAAATCATCAAGCCCAGTGTCATCGCGATCAACCCCTTCACCAGTGAGCCGCCTGACAGGCTGGCAACGGAGGACAACCCGAACACCATCAGCACGAAATACTCAGGGGGACCGAAATTCAGCGCCCAATCGGCAATCAATGGCGCGAACAGCATCAACGCCACCACACCCAAAGTGCCTGCGACAAATGACCCTATCGCGGCAATACAGAGTGCCGGACCAGCGCGGCCCTGGAGCGCCATCTGATGCCCATCCAGGCAGGTCACCACCGAGGATGACTCGCCAGGCACATTGAGCAATATCGAAGTGGTCGATCCGCCGTACATCGCGCCGCAGTACAACGCCGCAAGCATGATGATCGCGCCCACTGGACTCATGTTGAGCACAATCGGCAACAGCATCGCCAGCGCCCCGGCGGGACCAATCCCGGGCAGGACGCCGATCACGGTACCCAGGAGCGCGCCGATGAACGCGAACAGCAGGTTTTCCGGGCGCAGCGCTGTCTCGAATCCGCCAATCAGCAGTGGCAGCACCTCACCCATGGCCGGGACTCAAAACAGCCGCACCAGCGGACCGGGCGGCAAGCGGATATCGAGCACAAAATGGAACAGTCCGAACAGAACCGCGGTGATGGCCAGACTGTAGCCGGTGGCTGACAACCAGCCCGGCTGCCCGAGGTAACGGAATGCAGCCATCAAAAACAGTGGCGTGGCCAGGAGGAAACCCAATGGCTGGAACAGCAATACATATGCCAACAGCATAGCCGCGGGTATCAGTGCAACAACAACGGAATCGCTGGCAGAAGCCTTTTCAGAACCCCGGGTCGATGTGCCACGGACGAACAGCAACACGCCAAGAACGACCCCCAGAATGGTGAGGACCCGCGGGAAAAATGCCGGCCCGACAACATCGCCTTGGAGCGTCGTCGTCAACTTCGTGCCGCCCCAGCCATAAACGGCAACAACTGCCAGGAAAAGAAGCGCGGCAATCCGATCACCACCCATCGCCAGTTTCAGTCGCATGCCCCCCTCCTTCCGGCTCCCTATCGCGGCGGTGTCAGCCGCGCCAATTGTCGGCCGCGCCGTTACGCTCGATTTCGGCCTCAAGCTTGGGCGTTGAGCGCACCATCGCGTAGCGTGCCGGGCCGGAGTCACCGACCCGCCAGCGGTAGGCCTTGCCCTTGGGCACGTGAATCACGTCACCGGCAGTGGCCTTTTTATTTTCCCCATCCACTTCAGCCTCGATAACACCTTGGATGACATAAAGGAACTGCTCCCTGGCTGACACGTCGGCCCCGGATTCATGGCCCGACGGTGACTCCAGAAATCCGAAGGCGAGATTCACTCCCTCCACCCACTGCTCATTGTGCGCGGATGAGCCTGGCGCATCGAGAAACTCGATCATCGGGTAAAAACAGCGGCCAAGCCCCTCGATGATGGCCTGCGACTTTTCGGGATCCTTGGCCTTGCCGGGCCATTTGCCCTCCTGCAGCGCCTTGGCCACCTGCGTCGCTGACGGCGCCTCGTCTGGTAACGATTCGTCGGCTGCAGCGCCGATCAGTGTCCAGGTGCGATCCTTGATGTAAAGGTACTGAACTTCGCCGTCCTCGGTGGCCTTGAAACTGTGTCGGGCAAAAGGTGGCACATGCACGAAAGTTCCCGGCGGCACGATCTGGCGCTCCTTGCCGACGACACAGTTGATCTTCCCCGTGATCGGGAAGGTCATCAGTTCATTGGGGTGGTAATGCATTTCCGAACCGGTACCGGCGCGCTTGATATTGATCCGGAAATACATGTAGTGCCCTTCGATCACCGGCCCCTCCCCGCTGGAAAGGTGGGGATTGAGGTGGTGTCGCTTTAATTCGCTCAGCCTGAAAAAGGGCACGGAATTCTCCAGTATTCAAGACCAGTCAATGGCATCACTGCTTGCTTGCAACCTCCGCCAGCACCTTGGCGTAGAGTTTTTCTTCACTGTCAATGAACGCGGCCAGGTTGGGACCAACAATCCATTCCTCAACCAGGCCGTTCTGCCGGACGTAGTTTTTCCACTCCGGCGTCTGGCGTGTTCGCTCCATTGCCGCAACGTAAAAATTCACTGCATCCTGGGAAATGCCAGGTGGCGCCACAAGACCGCGGAACTGCTTGAGCACGCGGAACTTGTAGCCCAGTGATGCAAAGGTCGGCAGCCCGGGGTATTGCTCCGCGGGATACAGGCTGGCCAGCGGACGCAGACGTCCGGTCTTGACATGCTGATCCGCTTCGGAGGGCTGCTCCAGCACGAAATGTACATGGCCGCCGAGGAGGGCAACCACGGCTTCGGCGCTGGAACGGAAGGGAGTGTAGGAAAACTCAACGCCCTTTTCGCGGGCGAGATCACGGCCGGCGATGGAAGGAGGCGCTCCGAAACCGCCGCCGCCCTGCAATACCGCCCGTGGTTTCTGACGGGCACCTGCGATCATGTCATTCAGGGTTTTCCAGGGCAATCCGGCATGCACATACAACACCATCGGCTCGACCACGGTGATCGCGATCGGCGTGAAACTCTTGACTGTGACATCCGACTTGGCATTCAGCGGGGCAACGATCAGTTGTGGCGAAAACCCGAACAGGACATTGGGATTGCCCTTGCTTTGAACCGCGACATGACGGCGAGCGCGATCGCCCCCCGCACCGCTCATATTCTCGACGGTGATACGGGATGACACAATTTTGTTTTTCTCCCATGCCGCGGCCACCTGCCGCAGGTACATGTCGACACCAGAACCGGGTCCAGCGTGGGTAACCAGGGCAAGCCGGTCGCCAGGCGTCCACTCTGCGGCGTATGCCGGCAACGCGAAACAGAGGACCAGTGCCAGCAATGGGCAAAGCCGCAACTTCAGCAAATGCATGTCTCCTCCTCAGCAGACGTTTCAAGGGCCGGGTTTTGTCACCGGGGTTTTGTCACCGTGTTTTTGTGCACTGTATTCATCCGGCAACCATAGAACAAATATTTTTTGTTTATTAAAATAATTGATGGCATCTATGTACAGGAGAGACCGGATCGTGGAGCTTCGTCATCTGCATTACTTTCTGAAAATCGCCGAAACAGAGAGCTTCACCCAGGCGGCCGTCCTGCTGCGGGTGACCCAGCCCACTCTGTCCCACCAAATCCGCCAACTGGAACAGGAAATCGGGACACCATTGTTCGACCGTATTGGCCGCAGCATCCGCATCACTCAGGCCGGACGGGTCATGCGCGACCATGCGGAGCGTGCATTGCGTGAATTGGATTCCGGTCTCGCCTCGGTCACCGCGCTCGATGAACTGGTTCACGGCAGCCTGCGCTTGGGGGTGTTCCGCACCTTCGGCAATTCGCCATTGCCGGGTGTACTTGCTGAATTTCACAACAGCCACCCGGGCATACAGATTTCAGTGCTGGAAATGTCGCTATTAGCGATGGAGGAGGGGCTTATCAGCGGCAGTATCGACCTTGCCATCACGACCTACCTGCCGGCCACGTCGACCCAGTTGGCATCAGAACCCCTGTTCAGTGAACAGCTGGTTCTGGCTGTTGGTGGCAAGCATGAATTTCACGGACGTTCCAGCCTCACAATGGAGAAGCTTTCGGGAGTGAAACTGATCCTTCGTCCTGCAGGTGCACCATCGCGACGGCTGATCGAGCAGTGTTTTGCATCACGCAGGCTGAAACCCCTTGTCGTCATGGAAACCAACAGTGGCGAGGCGGCATTGGCTACTGTCCGGCGCAGCGGACTCGCCACCATCTGCGCGGCACGCGCTCTTGCGGATGCGAGAGGATTATCCGCAGTGCGGATCGAGGCCCCGGAATTGCGTCGCCACGGCGCGATACTCTGGCACCGCAATCGTCATCGACCCAAGGCTGCCGTGATATTCGCGGAAATGGCCAAACAAGCCTATCCACCGGCCAGGACAGCCAAATCGGCTCGGATGCACCAGAAGCCACGCTAATGGATAATTGTCGGATCCGAATTACACCCGAACTCACTGCCGCCATGACTGAATGCCAACCCGCCATCCTGCAAGCCGTGCCTCCGCTGGCGCGCTACGTCACCTATACCCTGCTGCCCGGCACTGATCCCGCGGTCAGCCTGCGCGCACTGGCGAAACTGGTGGATGGCGAACACACCGTGGCCGGGCTCGGCTTTTCGCTGACTTCGATGCTGGGCCATGAAATCGAAGGCCTGCGCCCCTTTCCCGAATTCAGCGGCTTCGGCCTCGACGTTCCCTCGACACCTGCGGCACTGTGGCTGTGGCTGCGCGGCAAGGATGCCGGCGAGCTGTTTCACCGCCAGCGCGAAATCGATGCCGAGATCAGCGGAGCTTTCCGCAAGACCCAGTTGATCGACGCCTTCAAGCACGGCAGCGGCCGCGACATCACCGGGTATGAAGACGGCACCGAAAACCCCAGGGGCAAAAAAGCGGTGGCAGCCGCCGTGAGTTCGGTCAAAGGCATCGCCGGCTCGAGCTTTGTCGCCGTGCAGCAGTGGGAACACGACCTGGCGCGCTTCAACGCGATGCCGCAGACCGGGCGCGACCACTGCATCGGCCGCCGCCTCTCGGACAACGAGGAAATCGACGACGCGCCGGAATCGGCGCACGTCAAACGCACCGCGCAGGAAAGTTTTGATCCGGAAGCCTTTGTCGTGCGCCGCTCGATGCCGTGGACCGAGGGCACACGCTGCGGACTTGTGTTCACCGCCTTTGGCAGTTCGCTGGACGCCTTCGAGGCGCAGCTGCGGCGCATGCTCGGCGTCGAGGACGGCACCACCGACGCGCTGTTCAAGTTCACCCGGCCGCTGACCGGCGCCTACTTCTGGTGCCCGCCAATCAAGGGCGGCAGGCTCGACCTGTCGGCGCTGGGGCTGTAACCCTCAGCGGAAGTTGGCCACCTGCCGTGCCTCGCCGGCAAGGCGCAGGATGTGCATGCCGAGACCGTGGCGGTCGACGATGTAGATGTAGCCGCGGTCGTCGACCTCGACATTGTTGGTGGTCACCGCGCGCCCCTTGGCTTCAGGCACGTAATACGCAATCTCCCGCGGCTTGTATGGATCGCGGATATCAAGCGCACGCACGCCGGCGTTGAAATGGGCGATGAACAGGATGCGCCGGTAATAGATGTCGTTGAAGCTTTCCTGCGAGGCATGGGCGCCGATGCGCCCGGGCCGCGCGCAGAAATTGCCGGGCTTGGGATCAAAGGCCCAGGTCGAGGCGACCACGGGTTTTGATTCATCGGTCACATCGATCATCCACACCTTCTGCTGCGCGCCGACGCAGCCATCGGCCAGCGCCTCGTTGATGACCGCGACAAAATCGCGCTGCGTGCTGCGTCCCTCAGTACCGCGTCCATCAGCGCCGCGCACGGTCATGCCCGGCAGCGGAAACACGGTGTGGGCACCATAGTTGGGATCGAGGTCAAAACGCCCGCGCTGCGGCGCAAGCAGGTTGTCACGGGTCGGCGTTTTTTCGCCCTTGAGCAGCGCTTCGCGATCAACAATCTGCAGAATGCCGCCGCTCGAGGTGCCGTGACCGAAATAGACGCGGTTGCTGCGCGGTCCGGTGGAGATGGCGCCGTGCAGGCCGGTGGGCACCGCGCCGCCGGCACCCGGCTCCTGCCCGGGCAAACCAAAATCACGGATATGCCGCGGTTTTGCCGGATCGGAGAGATCGTAAACCTGCGTCATGCGCCAGGTGCGCCAGCCGGGCACGCCAGAAACGAGATAGGCAATGCCGGTGTCGCACTCCCACCAGTTCTTGTGCGTGCCGCGCAGGCCGTCGGCAACCACCGTCACCCGCCGCGGCGCGGCGGGCTGGGTGACATCCCAGATTTCGTGGGCGGTATGTCCATACGAACGCAGGAGATAGACACGGTCACGCGCCGCGCGCGGCAGCTCGCTGCCCTTGCAGATACGCGCCATCTGCGCTTCGCCGCCGGGCGGTCCCGGGATGTGGTGCAGGGTCTGCGGTTTTGCGGGATCGGTGACATCAATCAGCAGCGAGCCATTGTCCTCGCGCTGCCCGGTCAGCGGATTCAAAGCGCTGCCCGCATGCAGGCCGATGGTGGCGATCCAGCGGCCGTTGTGTTCATGAATCACCGGCTGGTAGGCACCGCGGCCCTGCAGGTCATGGAAACCGGCGAGCGCCATGTCGCGCGATTCCGCTGCGAGCAGCGGCGTCGGCAGCAGCCCGCCGAGCACGGCCGCCAGCAGCACCGGAGCGAGGCGCATCAGTCCGCGGTGACCTGCTTCCAATAGCTGTCCTTGGTGGCGATCAGGCCGTCGCGCAGGGTGTAGATGTCGCAACCGCGCAGGTCGATCGCGGCACCGTCGCTGCGCCGGATGGCGGTCATGCGGAAGGTGCCGACGACAAATTCACCGGCGGCAAACACCTGCGCCTCGGTGAAGCGCACGCCGTCGAGCTCCTGCGCGCGTTCGGCCAGCGCCACGCGTAATGCTTCGCGGCCCTCGACAATGCGGCCATGCGGCGCATCGGGGCCACGCGCCATGATCCAGCGAAAGTCCGGCGTGACGCAGGCGAGGATGCCTTCGACATCCGCGGCATTGAAGGCCTTGCCGAAGCGGCGGAACAGCGCCTGCAGCCCGGCATCCAGCGGCGCGCTCATGAATCACCCAACAGCTTGCGCATCGTGTCCGGCAGCGGCACCGATTTCTGCTGCGTCATGTCATACCACACCAGTGTGGCATAACCTTCACCGCACAGCACATCGGCCTCGACATGGCGCAGCCGGTAGTGGGTCTGCACGCTGCTGCGCCCGAGTTTGCCGGCATGCAGCGAAACCTCGACGCTCGCCGGATATTCCAGCGGGCGGTGGTAATGGCAGGCGGCATTGAGCAGTACGATCACCGGGTGCGGCGGCACTGTCGGGATGCCGAGGCCGGACACCCAGCGCATGCGGGTTTCTTCCATGAACCTGAAAAAACCGGTGTTGTTGACATGACCCTCGGCGTCCATGTCGCCCCAGCGCACGGGGATGACTGTGGTGAATACCGGCGGGTTGAGCGGTGCGTCTTCCTGAATGACCTTGATCATCAAGCATTCCGTTTGGCACATAACCCCGGAAAAACCGCGACTGTCATTCCGGCGTACGCCGGAATCCGGAAATGCAGCAAAGAAAATCTCCTGGATTCCGGAGCGCTGCGCGTCCGGAATGACAGCACAGAACCGGTCTCAGACGACGTTGCGCTTGTGCAGGTCGGCGATGTCACCGTCACGGTAGCCCAGTTCGCGCAGGATCTCGTCGGTGTGCTGGCCACAGTCCGGGGTTGCACTGCGGATTTCATGCGGCGTACGCGACAGGCGGAACGGCTGGTTGACCACGGCGACGTCGCCGACGCCGGGGATGTGCAGCGGCGCCGCCATCTGGTTGTACTGCACCTGGGGATCGGCGAAGACCTCGTCCATCTTGTAAATCGGGCCACCGGCGACACCGCACTCCTCAAAGCGCGCGGTCCAGTGGGCCTTGTCCTTCTGGACCATCAGCGCCTGCAGTTCCTTGTTCAGCGCGGCGCGGTTCTTCGAGCGCGCGGCGCGGTCCTTGTATTCAGGCTTCTCGTTGAGGCCCTCGGCACCAAGCGCCTTGCACAGCCGGGCGAACATCTCGTTGTCGCCGGCGGCAATGTTCATGTAACCGTCGCTGGTCTGGAACACACCGGTCGGGATCGAGGTCGGATGGTCATTGCCGGCCTGCTCGGGCACTTCGTGGTCAACGGTCCAGCGCGCGGCCTGGAAGTCGAGCAGCGCGATCATCGCGTTGAGCAGCGACACTTCGATCCATTGACCTTCACCCGAGGCTTCGCGCTCGAGCAGCGCGGTCATGATGCCCAGCGCGCAGTACAGGCCGGCGGCCGAATCCGACACCGCGCAGCCGGCGCGCATCGGGCCCCGGCCCGGCTCGCCGGTGATCGCCATCAGCCCGCCCATGCCCTGGGTGACCTGGTCGAAGCCCGGGCGCTTGGCATAGGGGCCGCTTTGGCCGAAGCCGGAAATGCTGGCGAGGATGATCTTCTTGTTGACCTTCTTCAGCGACTCGTAATCAATGCCGAGGCGGAACTTGACGTCGGGGCGGTAGTTCTCGGCCACCACATCGGACTTCTCGGCGAGCTTCATGAAAATCTTCAGGCCGTCCGGATCCTTCAGATTCAGCGTGAAACCGCGCTTGTTGCGGTGCAGGTTCTGGAAGTCGGCGCCGGTGCGCTTGCCGCCCCAGCCGTCGGAGAGGTTGAGCCCCGGCGGGGTCTCGATCTTGATCACGTCGGCGCCCCAGTCGGCGAGCTGGCGCACGGCCGTCGGGCCGGAACGCACGCGGGTGAGGTCGATGACACGGAAGCGCGACAGCGGGCCGCGGCGTTGGGTGGAAGCAGTCATGGCAAATCTCTCTGTCTATTCTCTGTTTATTCGAGATAACTGGTGAACCAGGTGCCGGAACAGGCCGGCGGCGCGGGATTCCGCGCTGGGGAACCGGAGTTTCGCATAAAAAGGCCCGGCTTTGGCCGCGCATCCGGAGTGGTGCTATAGAATCCTGCCATGAATGCCCCTGTGCAGAAAATGCCGGTTGACCTTGAACGCCAGCGCGCGGTCTGCTCCGCTCTGCGTGCCTTCATGCCGGCGCAGAACGTACTGTTCGAGCGCGAGGACGTGACGCCGTACGAATGCGACGGGCTTTCCGCCTATCGCCAGGTGCCGATGGTGGTGGCGCTGCCCGAAAACGAGGAACAGG
Source organism: Betaproteobacteria bacterium Ga0077527 (assembly GCA_001464815.1). Lineage (GTDB taxonomy): Bacteria > Pseudomonadota > Gammaproteobacteria > Burkholderiales > SG8-41. The sequence goes on from LNDW01000016.1 coordinate 49,678, forward strand.
TCTGCGCGATCCTCGAAGCCTGCCACCAGATGCGTGTGCCGGTCACCGCGCGCGGCGCCGGCACCGGCCTGTCCGGCGGCGCGCTGCCGCTGGGCAACGGCGTGCTGCTGTCGCTGGCCAAGCTGATGAAAATCGTCGCCATCGACCCGCTTGCGCGCTGCGCCCGCGTGCAGCCCGGCGTGCGCAACGCGGCGATTTCCGAAGCCGTGGCAGCCCTGGGCCTGTATTACGCGCCGGACCCCTCGAGCCAGATCGCCTGCTCCATCGGCGGCAACGTCGCCGAGAATTCCGGCGGCGTGCACTGTCTGAAGTACGGCCTCACCGTGCACAACATCCTGAAAATCCGCGTCGCCACCATCGAGGGGGAAATCATCGAACTCGGCGGTGGCGGGCTGGATGCCGCGGGTTACGACCTGCTGGCACTGATGACCGGTTCCGAAGGCCTGCTCGGCGTGGTCACCGAAATCACCGTAAAGCTGCTGCCCCGCCCCGAATGTGCCCAGGTCGTACTTGCCGCCTTCGATGATGTCGGTCGCGCCGGCCAGGCAGTGGCCAATGTGATTGCCGCAGGCATCATTCCCGCAGGCATGGAAATGATGGACCAGCCGGCGACCATGGCGGTGGAACCCTTCGTCAAGGCGGGCTACCCCACCGACGCCGCCGGCATCCTGCTCTGCGAATCCGACGGCACCCGCGAGGAAGTGACCGAGGAAATCGCGCGCATCGAAAAAATCATGTCCGACAGCGGCGCCCACCTGGTGCGTGTTTCGCAGGACGAAGCCGAGCGCTTGCGCTTCTGGGCCGGCCGCAAGGCCGCATTCCCCGCGGTAGGCCGGCTCTCGCCTGACTACTACTGCATGGACGGCACCATCCCGCGCAAACGGCTGGCAGAGGTGCTGCGCGGCATCACCGAGATGGAAAAAAAATACGAACTGCGCTGCGCCAACGTGTTTCACGCCGGTGACGGCAACCTGCATCCGCTGATCCTCTACGATGCCAACGATGCCAGCCAGTTGCAGCGAGCCGAGGATTTCGGCGCCGAGATCCTCAAGCTGTGCATCGACGTCGGCGGCACCATCACCGGCGAGCACGGTGTCGGTGTCGAAAAAATTGACTCAATGTGTGTGCAGTTCCGAACAGCCGAACTTGAAACCTTCCACGCACTGAAACACGCCTTCGACGAACACGGCCTGCTCAACCCCGGCAAGGCGGTGCCGACACTGCAGCGCTGCGCGGAGTTCGGTCGCATGCACGTACATGCCGGGCAGGAAAAATTCCCGGAATTACCCAGGTTTTAAAAACAACAGCAGCCACAGAGGTCACAGAGAGCACAGAGGAAATCAAAACCAAAACCTTGGCTTTCAGTTTTTGATCAAGGTTTTTCTCTGTGTCCTCTGTGACCTCTGTGGCCAAAAAGCTTTTGCTTCAAATCTTCAGTAATCTCAGTGGCTTAAATGCAGGATTTCATCCAACAACTGTCCGATACCATCCGCGCCGCCGCCGACGCCAGGCGCGCGCTGGCCATCCACGGCAGCGGCAGCAAGGCCTTTTATGGCCATGCCGTCAAAGGCGAGGCACTGGTTGTCACCGGTCACCGCGGCATCATCAGCTACGAACCCACCGAGCTGGTGATCACTGCACGAGCCGGCACGCCGCTTGCCGAGATCGAGTCGGTGATGCGCGAACAGGGCCAGATGCTTGGTTTCGAGCCGCCGCAATTCGCTGGTGGCGGAACGCTGGGCGGCTGCATCGCCGCCGGACTCTCCGGTCCGCGCCGTGCCGCCGCCGGTTCCGCGCGCGACTTCGTGCTTGGCCTGCGCCTGCTCGACGGCCGCGGCACCGACCTTGTCTTCGGCGGCCAGGTGATGAAAAACGTCGCCGGCTATGACGTGTCGCGGCTGATCACAGGCTCACTGGGAACGCTCGGTGTGATCCTCGAAGTCTCGCTGAAGGCTCTGCCGCTGCCGCCAGCCGAGCTGACCTTGGTGCAGGAACATTCGCAGGCCGATGCGCTGCACCTGATGAACACCTGGGCCGGAAAACCGTGGCCGATCACCGCCACCTGCCATGCCGGTGGCCGGCTCTACCTGCGGCTGGCCGGTGCCCGGGCCGCGGTAAAGGCTGCGGCCGCGACACTTGGCGGTGAAACCCTCAATACCGCCGAAACCTTCTGGCGCGATCTGCGCGACCAGCGCCATGCATTTTTTGCCGGCGATGCACCGCTGTGGCGGCTGTCGCTGCGTTCGACCACGCCGGAGCTCGAACTGCCCGGCGCGCAACTCATCGAATGGGGCGGCGCGCTGCGCTGGCTGCGCGCCGATGTGGACGCCATGAGTGTGCGCAAGGCGGCACGCGGCGGTGAAGGCCATGCCACGCTGTTCCGCGGCGGCAAGCCCGGCACGGCGGTATTTCATCCGCTGCCCGCGGCACTGATGAAGCTGCACAGGCGGGTGAAGCTGGCGATGGACCCGGCTGGCATCCTCAATCCGGGCCGGATGTATCCGGAGTTGTAAAAATCAAGAACATGAGCCACAGAGGTCACAGAGAATCTCGATACCCCCTTGAGGGGTACACAGAGGACTGCAAAACCAATCGGTTTTCTCTGTGAACTCTGTGACCTCTGTGGCTAAAAGGTTTTAAGTTTTTTCATGCAAACCAATCTCGCCGACTTCATCAAGGACACGCCGCAGGGCCGCGAGGCGGAGGAAATCCTGCGCAAGTGTGTGCACTGCGGTTTCTGCACCGCGACCTGCCCGACCTACCAGTTGCTCGGCGACGAACTCGACGGGCCGCGCGGCCGCATCTACCTGATGAAACAGGTGCTTGAAGGCGCACCTGCCACCGAAAAAACCCAACTCCACCTCGATCGTTGCCTGACCTGCCGTTCCTGCGAAACCACCTGCCCCTCCGGCGTGCATTACAGCCGGCTGCTCGACATCGGCCGCGCGGTGGTCGCAGAGCAGGTGCCGCGCAGCGGCTTCGCAAAGCTGCAGCGGCAGGTGCTTGCCGCGGTGATTCCGAAACCCGCGATATTTAATCCGCTGCTAGCGGCAGGACGCATCGCGCGCAACATCCTGCCCAGGGTGCTCGACGATGTGGTGCCGGCAGCCCCGGCGCGTGCGCGCCCCTGGCCGGTCGGCGGACACGAACGGCGCATGCTGGTGCTCGATGGCTGTGTGCAGCCCGCGCTGTCACCGGCGACCAATGCCGCCACTGCACGTGTGCTCGACCGCCTCGGCATTTCACTGATCCGCGCCGCGAATGCCGGCTGCTGCGGCGCCGTCGCCTTCCACCTCGACCAGCAGGCACAGGCACTCGATGCGATGCGCCGAAATGTCGATGCCTGGTGGCCGCAGATCGAACAGGGTGTCGAGGCTGTGGTATTCACCGCATCCGGATGCGGCACGATGCTCACCGACTACGGCCACGCGCTCGCCCATGATCCCGCATACGCCGAACGTGCGAAGCGGCTGTCGGCGCTGGCGGTGGATCTGAGCACCGTCGTCGAAAAAGAAAAATATCAATTAAAACAATTACTTATAAATAAAGTCCCGGTGGAAACGCAAGTTTTCCATCCGCCCTGCTCGCTGCAGCACGGCCTGAAGCTGAAGGGTCGCGTCGAGGCGCTGCTTACTGAGCTGGGCTTCAAGCTCGCGCCGGTGGAAAACGCGCACCTGTGCTGCGGCTCGGCCGGCACCTACTCGGTATTGCAGCCGGAAATTTCGGCGCAGCTCAAAGCCAACAAGATTCGCGCACTCACCGCGCACACGCCGCAACAGATACTCACCGCCAATATCGGCTGCCAGACCCACCTGCAATCAGCGACCGCATTGCCGGTTCGGCACTGGATCGAGTTCATCGACGATCTGCTGTCGGCCACTTAAGGCCTCATTCCGGCAAGCGCCGGAATTCACCACCCACTTTCACCCCGTACTTTCCCCTTGTACTTTTTGTGACAGAGGCGTACCTTCCGCTCCCATACGCGGGGCGCCCGGTCATAAGCAATTGAGGTACTTGTACTTTTTGTGACAGGAGCGTACTCTCCGCGCCATTCGTCCAGGAGAGGAGCTTCACATGGCTGCAGTCGCGTCCGTCACCGCCTACGATCTCGCAGTCACCGCCCCGGCCGCACGCCGCACCAAGGCCACCCCACCGCGTCGCATCAATGGCGTGCCGGTGTATGAGCAGGAGTTCTGGACCAGCAAGCAGCGCCAGGCCAATCCGCTGCACGAAGTCTCTTATCGCGGCTGCTTCAAGCCGCAACTGCCCTCCTATTTCATCGACCGCCTGAGCAAACCCGGCGACCTGATTTATGACCCGTTCAGCGGGCGCGGCACCACGGCTGTTGAAGCCGCGCTGATGGGCCGCAACGTTGCCGCCAACGACGTCAATCCGCTGTCGGCGATCCTCACCCTGCCGCGGCTGGAAGTGCCGCTGATCGCCAACATCGACGTGCGGCTGCGCGCGATCAAGGTGTCGGCAAAACTGAAAAACGACATCGACCTGTCGATGTTCTACCACCCGGATACCGAACGCGAACTGCTCAACCTGCGCGCCTGGCTGCAGCAGCGCCGCGACAGTGGCACCGAAGATGCCGCCGACCGCTGGATACGCATGGTCGCCACCAACCGGCTGACCGGGCATTCACCCGGCTTCTTCTCGACCTATACCCTGCCGCCGAATCAGGCGGTATCGCCGGAAAGCCAGATCCGCATCAATGAAAAAACCGGCAAGGATCCGGAATACCGCGATGTACGCGCGCTGATCCTGCGCAAGTCCATGCAGTTGCAGAGTGACATCAACGCCGCGGCGCGCTGGCGCCTGCAGCAGGCCGCGGAACGCGCGCAGTTTCTCGAAGGCGCAGCCGGGCGCCGCACGACGCTGCGTGACGACAGCGTGCAGCTCACCGTGACCTCGCCGCCCTTCCTCAACGTGGTGCAGTACGCGAAGGACAACTGGCTGCGCTGCTGGTTCAACAGCCTTGATGCCGAGGCCATCGGCGCCGGCATCACCATGGCCACCAGTGTCAACGAATGGTCAGAGGTGATGCTCGAAGTACTGCAGGAGATTTACCGCGTGACGCGGCCCAAGGGCTGGGTCGCCTTCGAAGTCGGCGAAGTGCAGCGCGGCTCGATCAACCTCGACGAAGCGGTGGTGCCGCTGGCGCTGCAGGCCGGGTTCCGCGTCGAAGCCATCCTGATCAACACCCAGAAGTTCACCAAGACTTCAAACATCTGGGGCATCGGCAACAACGCACTGGGCACCAACAGCAACCGCATCGTGATGCTGCAGAAGCCGGCGTAAACCGGAGCGTGTCCTTCGGCGTTATCGGCCTGGCCGCCTGAACCCGGAGAACATGCCCATGCCCCGCACCCTGCCGCGCCTCCTGCTCCTGATTGCCACTCTGATGCTGTCGCTGGCAGCCTCGGCCCAGCACGGCCGCGGCTGCGTCAATGACCGCTACGGCAACCCGCAATGCCCGCCGCCCGGAGGCCGCTGCATGGCCGACATCAACGGCGAAATCCGCTGCTCGACCCCCGGCGGCGGCATCATGCTCGACCGCTACCGCATGCCGGTATGCGGGCCCGGCCAGTGCATGGCCGACCGTGTCGGCGACATCGTCTGCTCATCGACCGCACGCGGCTCAGCCGCGACAAACATCAACGGCGAGGCCGTCTGCATCGGTGGTTGTGTGCCCGCGTCAACCGCGGCCTGCGCGACACCGGCCCAATAAATAACGGCGGGGCAAGCCCGCCGCTTCTGCGCAATACAGCACAGTCACCCCGGTCAATCGACCTTGATATTCGCCGCCTTGACCACGGCGGTGTACTTGGCGATCTCGGCCTTGATCAGCGCGCCGAATTCCTCAGGCTTGCCGCCCGCCGGTTCCAGGCCCTGCTGCGCCAACGCCTCAGTCATGCCGGGCAGTGCCAGTGATTTCAGGATGTCCTGGTTCAGCTTGTTGACCAGCGCCGCCGGGGTTTTCGCCGGTGCCAGCACACCCTGCCAGTTCGATACGCTGAAACCCTTGACGCCGGATTCCGCTACAGTCGGCACATCGGGTGCCGCCGCCGCGCGTTTGGCGGTGGTCACCGCAATCGCGCGCAGCTTGCCCTGCTTCACCTGCGGCAGCACCGGCGGCATGGTGCTGAAAATCAGCTGCACACGGCCGCTGACCAGATCGGCCATTGCCGGGCCGGTACCCTTGTACGGCACATGCAGCAGGTCGGTGCCGGTCGCGTGCTTGAACAGTTCACCCGCCATGTGCAGCGAAGAACCGGTGCCGGCTGAAGCGTAGCTCAGCTTGCCGGGGCTGGCCTTGGCCAGCGCCACCAGTTCCTGCACGTTTTTCGCGGGCACCGAGGGATGCACCGCGATCATGAATGACGACACCGCGACCAGCGCAGCGGGCGCAAAATCGCGCACCGGGTTGTACGGCAGATCGGATTTCAGTGCCGGGGTCTGCGCCAGATTGCCGACGCTGCCAAGGAACAGCGTGTAACCGTCGGGATTGGCCTGCGCGGCAATGGTCGCACCGAGCGCGCCACCGGCGCCGCCGCGGTTGTCCACCACCACCTGCTGCTGCACCACCTCGGCCAGGCGCTGCCCCAGCGTGCGCGCGAGGATGTCATTGCCGCCACCGGGCGGGAACGGCACCACCAGGCGCAGTGCCTTGTTCGGATACCCGGTGGCGCCTTGCGCCATTGCGGTTGCGGGAATTGCCGCAGCCAGCAGGGCTGCGCCAACCATCGCGCTTCTGCCCATGTTTTTGTTCAGGTGATTCTTCATACAGTGTTCTCCTCGAATTGCGCGGCATTGTAGGTGCCTGCCATCGGCAGCCGCAAGCGGACTACAGCTCAAAACTCATCAGATCCTCGCCCCAGACCACACTCCCGCTGAAAGTCTGGCGAATTTCCGCCAGCAACCGCTCCGGGCGGCCTTCGCTGTCGATCCAGGGACCGTGATGCGTGGTCACCAGGGTCTTGACCCCGGCATTGCGTGCAAGCTCAGCCGCGAAGCGCGGGCCGGCAAGGCCGCCGGGATGGCGCGCCTCGAAGGCAAAGGCATTCAGGTAATGCACCAGCAGTTCTGCGCCCTGCGCCAGCTCGCGCAGCGCAGGCGGCGCGCCACCCTGCAGCGCCAGGTTGACATCACTGGTGTAGACAAAGCATTTGCCGCCGGCCTCGACACGGTAGGCAAAGCTGTCGAGATAAGGCTGGAAATGCGGCACTTCACAGCGTGAGATGCGCCAGCCGTCAAACTCGACGGTACCGGCACCTGTCAGCTCGGTCACCCGGGTATCGGGCCAGGGCCGCGGCGGCGTGCCACCACGCTCGCGATAGGCGCCGATGCTCAGCGGATGCTGCGTGCGCGACACGAGGTCGCGGCTGAAAGCCCCCTGCGGACCAAACACACGGTCGATGAATTCCCGGGTACCCGGCGGGCCGAAAATCTGCAGCGGCGGCGTGGCATCACCACTCGCATCCCAGCGATGATGAAACAGGCGGATGACATCGGCGCAATGGTCAAAATGCAGATGGCTCAGGAAAACATGCGTAACGTCCACGGTTTTCTTCCCGGCCTGCATCAGGCGCTGAAAAGCACCGGGACCGTGGTCGATCAGGATCAGGTCATTGCCAATCTCGATCAGATAACTCGATGAAGCCCTTTTTAATGATGGCAACGGACTGCCGGTGCCGAGCAGCGTAATTTTCATACCCGGCCTCATGCCACTGCGGCGCGCGCGATGGCGCCGGCATCGGGCAAGGTTTCCACCGCCCAGCACAGCCGGATCACTTCATCCACCTGCTTCCCGCTGAGAATGCCTTCGGCCAGCCCGCGGAATTTGGCCTCGAGATCGGCATCACTCATCGGCCGCTCCAGCGTGCCCAGCGCGTGCACCACATGACGTTCCAGCACACGGCCGTCCTTCAGGCGGATGGTGATATGCGACTGCACGCGGCCAATGCTGTCGTCGCGGGCTATGCGCACACGCTTGCGCAGCGCCACGGTCACCGGATCAAGCACGCTCACATCGCTGAACTGGGCTTCGCCAGCCATGCCGGTATGTAATGCCACCGCGGCCGCATGAAACACGCTGAACTTGCCCTCCAGCCCGGTCTGCGGGTTTTCCTTGGCGGTGAGTTCAAACACGATCGGGCTGACCTTGAGGTCCACCGCTTCGATCATCTCCGGCTTCAGTGCGTGTTCATTGCGCAGCTGGATGCAGCCGTCAATCGTGCCCTGCACCACCAGGCCGCAGGCATAGGGCTTGTACATGTTCTGCGACAGCTCCCAGCGTTTGCCCCATTCGGCGGTGATGACCGCGGGATCGAATTTTGTCGACATCACCCGGCCAAAACCGCGCTTGGCCTCGATGCCCTGCTCCGAGCTGGTGAAATTTTTCGAGGCGAGCATTGCAGCAGTCAAACCGTTCTGCGCGGCGCGGCCCGGATGCAGGCTCTTGCACATCGAGCCGAACATTTCGCGCAGGCCCGAAGACTGGGTTGCGGCAATACCCAGCGCCCAGGCCATCTGCTGTTTGGTAAGTCCCAGCAACTTGCCGGTCGCAGCGGCGGCGCCAAACACACCGGCAGTGCCGGTGATGTGCCAGCCAATCGCGTAATGCTCGGGGAACACCGACAGGCCGACGCGGCATTCCGCCTCCACACCCAGCACAAAGGCATGCACCAAGTCGGCACCGCTGATCTTTTTCCATTCCGCCAGCGCCAGCAGTGCCGGATACACCGGCGCGCTGGGGTGTATGGCGCGCGCATGAGTGTCATCAAAATCAAAGACATGCGAGGCCACGCCGTTGACCAGTGCCGCATGCAGGCAATCCGTTCGTTCGCTGCGGCCGAGTATCTGCGCCTGCGGCGCGCCGGCAAAAGGCAGCACCGCGGCAAGCATGTTGTCGACGGTCTCGTGGCGCGAGGCGCCGATCGCGCAACCGCACCAGTTGAGCAATGCACGCGCCGCTTCGTGGCGCACATCGGCGGGAATGTCTTCGCGGCGAGACTGAACGACGTTGTGCGCGAGGTTTTTGGTGACGTCCATCGGATGGGCCGCCATCAGTCAGCCTTCACACCCGAGGCTGCAAGCACCTTCGCCCATTTTGCCGATTCGGATTTGATGTACGCCGCGAACTGCTCCGGCGTATTGCCTATGGTGGTCGCGCCCTGCCCGGCCAGCTGTTTCTGCACATCAGGCTGGCGCACGGCCTTGGCGACATCGCCATGCAAACGGTTGACGATGTCGCGCGGCGTCGCCGCCGGAGCCATCAGACCAAACCAGGTGCCGGCCTCAAAGCCCGGAAAACCGGATTCGATCATCGTCGGAATCTCGTTCGCCACGGCCTGGCGCTGCTGGCTGGTCACCGCCAGCGCGCGCAGGCGGCCGCTCCTGACCTGTTCGATCACCGACAGCATGTTGCCGAAGAACACCTGCACGTTGCCGCCGAGCAGATCGGTGGTCGCCGGTGCGCTGCCCTTGTAGGCGATGTGCACCATGTTGACCTTTGCCTGCTGCTTGAAAAACTCGGCGGCGAGGTGCGGCAGCGTGCCGTTGCCGGTGGAGGCATAGTTGATCTCGCCCGGCTTGGCCCTGGCCAGCGCAATCAGCTCCTTCACCGACTTCACCGGCATCGAAGGATGCACCACCAGCACGCTGGGCACACTCGCCACCAGCGACACCGGCGTGAAATCACGCTCCACCGAATACGGCAGTTTGGCCTGCATGTGCGGAATCACCGTCAGGATGCCCGCGGTGGCCATCAGGATGGTGTAGCCATCGGGCGCCGCCTTCGCCGCGAGTTCGGCGCCGAGGATGCCACCGGCACCGGCACGGTTGTCGATGATCAGCTGCTGGCCCAGCGCTTCGGCGAAACGCCCGCTGACCGCGCGGGAAACGATGTCAACGCCGGCACCCGGCGGGAAGGGCACGATCATGCGCACCGCCTTGGCCGGATAGGTTTGAGCACCGGCAGAGCCGCAAAAAACCGACAGGGTCAAAAACAGGAATACGCGAGAACGAGTGGTCATTGCAACTTCCCGGAAAGATATTGATGAACAAGCCGAAATCAGCCACCTTGAATTACCGCACTTGGCACTCTGCACCGGCTTAATAGACCATCCCCGCCGCGGCATCCCGCGGCAGGTCGCGCTCGGCCTCATCGAGCTGTTCGTAGAACGATTCGATATAGGCCTTGAAAGTGGTGTCATGGCGCTGCATTTCGGTGTCGCCGAAATCAACCTGCGGCCGCGGCTGCAGATCGAAATGGCCGTGCTCGTCGCGACCGCGGATCAGGCTCGCCGGCATGCGCCGCTTGCCGATGTAGCGGGTGCGCGTCGGGATGTAGCTCAGCGCGATGCCGATGCGACGTTCTGGTGAACGGTTCGGCTGCGACTGGTGCACGGTGCAGGTGTGGTGCAGCGAAAACTGGCCGGGCTTGAGGATGGCGCGCTCGACCTGCGACTGGTCGAACCACTCGACGATGATCTGGCCAGCGGTATTGACGCTGTTTTTGATCAGCCCGCTTTTCTGCTGCAACTGGCCGCGGATGTGCGAGCCGGCGGCAAACTCCACCGGCCCGGCGTCGGCGGTGACATTGCTCAAGGCCACCCAGGCGGTGACATGATCGAAGGGGCGCAGGCCGAAGTAGGTCGAATCCTGATGCCAGGCCGCGATGCCCTCGCTCATCGGCTCCTTGATGAAAAAACGGCTGGTGTAGAGCAGGATGTCAGGGCCGAGCAGGTCTTCAATGACATCCACGATGGCGGGTGTACGTGCCAGCTCGTCCACCCATTTGCACAGCACATGCAGGTTGCCGCGGAATTTCTTGTCGATCGCCATCAGCGAACCGCCGAGGTGCTGCTCGGTCCTGCGCAATTCTTCGCGGCAGCGCTCCACAGCTTCCGCTGACAGTCCCTGCAGCGGGAACAAAAAGCCGTCGGCGCGCCAGTCGCGCAGTTGTTTTGCCGTAAGTGTGCGGGCCATGCCGGTCTCCTCCATCGAAGCTCCCCTGATCGCGGTGATCACATTGATCGTTTTGACCATGTTCGTTGTACGCACCAGCGACAGCAAATGACACTGCCACGCTCACAATGCGGTCACGATTTCAGTGCTGCAGGGGCCATGCTAGTATGCCAGCAAAAATTTTATACGCATCAAATCACTTATCCATTGCCCTGCGACAGCGCGCCTCCCGCGCCTGATCCGCGACGACTCCGGGGAAGCCCATGACCATCGACCACCAGAAGCTGCTCAATTACGATATTCCACAAGTTGAACAGACGCTGACCCGCCGCGACACCATACTTTATGCGCTCGGTGTCGGCCTCGGCGCGGATCCCACGGATCTCAACCAGTTGCAGTTCGTCTACGAGGAAAACCTCAAGGCGCTGCCGACGATGGCGATCATCCTCGGCTACCCCGGCCCCTGGCATGCCGCCGCCGACACCGGCGTCACCCGCAGCCATGTCGTACACGGCGAGCAGGGTTTTGTCATACATAAGCCGTTGCCGGTCGAAGGCGCGATCAGCGGCAAGACCCGCGTCGTTGCCGTGCTCGACAAGGGCAAGGACAAGGGCGCGCTGCTGCTGACCGCCTGCGATGTGCGCGACAAGGCGAGCAATGAACTGATCTGCACGCTGACCTCGACCACCTTCTGCCGCGCCGACGGCGGCTTCGGCGGCCCCTCGGGTCCGGTGCCCGCGCCGCAGGCCATCCCGGAAACAGCACCGCAGTTCAGCTGCGATCTGCCGACCCTGCCGCAGGCCGCGCTGATCTACCGCCTCTCCGGTGACTACAACCCGCTGCATGCGGATCCGGCCTATGCCGCGAAAGCAGGATTCAAGATGCCGATCCTGCACGGCCGCGCCACCTTCAGCGTGGTCGGCCATGCGCTGGTGAAAACGGTATGTGGCTACGACCCGCTGAAATTAAAAAGCATGTCCGGCCGCTTCTCTTCACCGGTGTATCCGGGCGAGACCATCCGCACCGAGATGTGGGTGGACGGCAAGGTCATCACCTTTCGCGCCACCGTGCCGGCACGCGGCGTCACCGTACTCAACAACGGCCGCGCAGAAATAAATTAATAAAAACAATTACTTAAATTCAAAAGCCAGCCACAGAGGTCACAGAGAGCACAGAGAAGATCAAAAACTGAACCTTGGCCGCGCATCTGGTCGCGAACAAAGGTTTTTCTCTGTGTCCTCTGTGATCTCTGTGACTTCTGTGGCTAAAAAGTTTTGATTTTGGTTTTTCAAGGAGCTTGCAAATGGCAAACAACATGATGGAAGGCAAAGTCGTCGTAGTCACCGGCGCCGGTCGCGGCATTGGTGCGGCGATCGCAAAAATGGCGGCCGGTGAAGGTGCCAAGGTCATCGTCAACGACATCGGCGTCGGACTCGACGGCGCTGGCGGCGACCAGACCCCGGCGCAGGAAATCGTTAACGAAATCAAAAAGGCCGGTGGCGAAGCCGCGGCCAGCTACGACAGTGTTGCGGAATTCGCGAGTGCCGCAAAAATCATCCAGTGCGCGATGGACAACTTCGGCCGCATTGATGGCGTGGTCAATAACGCCGGCATCCTGCGCGACGTGATTTTCCACAAAATGAGCGAGCAGGACTGGGACGCCGTGGTCAACGTGATGCTCAAAGGCGCCTTCAACATGTCGCGCCACGCGGCAGACCATTTCCGCAAGCAGGAATCCGGCGCGCTGGTGCACATGACCTCGACCTCGGGCCTGATCGGCGGCATGGGCCAGGTCAACTACGGCGCGGCCAAGCTCGGCATGGTCGCGCTGTCAAAAGCCATCGCGGTGGACATGTCGCGCTTCAATGTGCGTTCGAACTGCATCGCGCCGGTGGCGTGGACGCGGATGACCGCATCAATCCCGGCCAAAGACCCGGCGACCGCCGCACGCATCGAGCAGCGCAAGCTGGTCACACCCGAGCACAATGCCCCGCTCGCGGTATTCCTTTTGAGTGATGCCGCGAAAGGCGTCAACGCGCAGGTCTTCGCCACGCGCAAGAACGAAATCTTCCTGATGAGCCAGTCGCGCCCGCTGCGCAGCGTGCACCGCGCCGACGGCTGGACGCCCGCGCGCTGCGCCGAACACATGTATCCGGCGCTGAAAAGCGATTTCTACAACCCGGTCGAGCGCACCGCGGATGTGTTTCCGTGGGATTCGATCTGAGATCAAGATCAAAAACTTAGCCACAGAGAACACAGAGAGCACAGAGAACTGCAAAAGCAAAACCAGAACAGGATTGCCGCTCCCGGTCTAAGGGTTTTCTCTGTGTCCTCTGTGACCTCTGTGGCTAAAAGATTTTGCCTTTAACTTACCCATGAACGTTCGTTATGAAAAAGACGGAGCCGTCGCCATCCTGACGCTGGACCGCCCCGACCGCCTCAATGCGATGTCGGATGCGATGTGGGATGCCCTGCTCCATCACATCAATAACATCGCCGCGGACGATGCAATCCGCGCGGTGGTGCTCAAAGGCGAAGGCCGCGCCTTCTGTTCCGGCGGCGACGTCGGCAACATGGCGAAGTCGGACATCGTCTCCGGCCGCGCGCGCTCGCAACGCCGCCACCGCGCCATCATCGCGCTCTACCACCTCGACAAACCGGTGATCGCCGCAACACGCGGCGCGGTCTACGGCATCGGCAACGCGCTGGCGCTGGCCTGCGACCTGGTCGTGGCCTCAGACACCACCAGGTTTTCGATGGCCTTCAAGAAGGTCGGTGTGGTGCCCGACGGTGGCGCGGTGTTCTTTCTCGCGCAACGGCTCGGCATCGCGCAGGCCAAGGAACTGGTTTACACCGCGCGCCCGGTCGGCGCCGATGAGGCAAAAACCCTGGGGCTGGTCTCCCGTGTGGTGCCCGATGCCGAACTTGAAACCGCGGCACTGGCACTCGCCCGCGAATTTGCCGAATCGGCGACCTATGCGCTGGCGCTGGCAAAAAAAATGTTCCAGACCATGGCGGTGCCGACACTCGAACAGCTCTGCGAGATGGAAACCCTGGCTTCGGGCATCGTGCGCCTAACCCATGACCACAAGGAAGGTGTTGCGGCCTTCAAGGAAAAACGTCCGCCGAAGTTTCTCGGCAAATAGGCCCGCCTGAAGCATCAAAATGCCCTCGCCCTCGACAAGCCCGGGGCGAACGGTCATTTTGAGTAACATCCGGCAATGAGCAACATTTCCCCCGCCCCCCAAAACAGCAGCGACAACACCTGGCTGTTCTGGCTGTGCGCCAGCCGCACCAGCTTCGCGCTGGTCTTCACCGCCTACGCCGCGGCGATCCCGCTGCTCAAACCGGACTGGGGCATGAGCGCCGGCGAGGCCGGCATGATCCAGTCGGCCTGGCATTTCGGCTACCTGTTCTCGCTGGTCGCCGTCGGCTTTCTCGCCGACCGCTACGGTGCGAAGCGCGTGTTCATTTTCTCCAGCATCGCCTCCAGCATCAGCGCGATGGTGTTCGCGGTATTCGCCGAGAGTTTTTTCACCGGACTGATCCTCTACGGCCTGACCGGGCTGTTTTCCGGCGGCTCATACACGCCGGGACTGACCCTGATCGCCGAACGTTTCCAGTCGGCGCGGCGCGGCCGTGCGATGGGCTTCTATCTCGCCGCTGCCTCCGGTGGTTATGCCCTGGCATTGGTACTGACCGGCGCGCTGACACCGCTGATCGGCTGGCGTGGCGCCTTCATCGTCAACGCCGCCGGCCCGGTGCTCGGCACCCTGCTCGCGCTGTATGCGTTGCGCCTGACGCCGAACATCGTGCATCCGCGCAGTGCCGAACAGGCCACCGAAAAACCGGTGGCCATGATCCTCGCCAACAAACCCGCGATGCTGGTGACCTGGGCCTATACCTTCCATTCCTGGGAAATGCTCGGCATGAAGGCGTGGATGCCGGCTTTCCTGTCGGCCGCCGCAGCCTATTCCACCGGCAGCAGCGCCACCGCATCCGCCAGTCTGGGTGCCGGCCTTGCCGCCATCGCCTATATCGGCAGCATGGGCGGCAGCATCGCCGGCGGCTGGCTTTCGGACCGCATGGGCCGCACCTGGACCATGCTGGTGCTGGCGAGCATCAGCGCCCTGTGTTCGCTGACCCTGGGCTGGCTGATCGGCCTGCCGCTGTGGCTGCTGGTGGTGATCTGCGCCTTCTACAGTTTCACCGCGGTTGGTGATTCTTCGGTGTTCTCCACCGCGGTCACCGAACTGGTACCGCCGCGCCACATCGGTGCCGCCTATTCAGTGCGTTCGGTGCTCGGCTTCGGCGCCGGCGCGATCGCCCCCTGGGTGTTCGGCCTGGTGCTCGATGCCGCCGGCGCGATGCAGGCCACGCCGGTGGTGAGCTGGGGACTCGCATGGTGTTCGCTGGGGGTGATTGCGCTATTCAGCCCGATCACCACCTGGCGGCTGCGGCAAATGCCGGAGAGCAGACAAATGGCCAATGGGAAACGATAAACTGCGCCACTTGCCCCCCCTCTAAATCAATCAGAACAAGACCATGAAAATCACCAAACTCGAAGTACACATCCTGCGCGCCCCGGACGAAGACAAACGCCCGTTCTGGGTCAGCACCTTCATTGTGCCCAAGGCCAACGAGATCCTGGTGCGCCTGCACACCGACGAGGGCATCGAAGGCATCGGCATTGCCACCAGCTACACACCGATCGAGGCTGCGATCAAGGCCTTCCGCAGCGGCATCGCCGACCAGATCATCGGCGAAGATCCGCTGGCGCCGGAAAAACTGCATGACAGGGTGTTCTGGCTGACCGCGCAGAAAATCGCCTCGGAAAAAGGCTGGACCCGCGAAGCCATTGTGCGCATCGCCGCGGCAGTGGACATCGCCTGCTGGGACATCATCGGCAAAGCCGCCAAGCTGCCGCTCTACCGCCTGTTCGGCGGCTTCCGCAATGTCATCCCCTGCTACGTCACCTGCGCCTATTACCGTGACGGCAAGGATCTGGCAGAGATCAAGGATGAAATGCAGATGCTCAAGGCCCAGGGCCATCAGGGCTTCAAGGCCAAGGTCGGCGGGGTGCCGCTGAAGGAAGACATGAAGCGCCTCGAACTGATCCGCGACATCATCGGTCCCGACAAGGACCTGATGGTCGACGTCAACCGCGCCTGGGACCTGCCCACCGCGCTCACCGCGGCGCGCGAAATGCTGCCGTTGAATCCGCGCTGGCTGGAAGAACCGGTGCGCTGGGCCGATGACCACCGCGAACTGATCAAGCTGGCGCAACAGACCAACATCCCGCTGTCCGCCGGCGAAAGCGAACTCACCGCCTACGGCTGCCGCGACCTCGTTGAAGACGGCGCGATCCAGATCCTGCAGTTCGACTGCACGATGATGGGCGGCTTCACCACCGGCCGCAAACTCGCGGCACTCTGCGAACTGAACCAGGTGCAGGTCGCCCCGCACCACGACTGCTTCATCCACGCCCACATCGTTGCCGGCAGCCCGGCGGGCTGCATCGTCGAATCCTTCACCGACCCTGAGCGCGACCCGTTGCAGGCCGAACTGTTCGAAGACCCGCCGAAGATCGCCAACGGCATGCTGCACTTGAAGGAACAGCCGGGGCTGGGCCTGACGTTGTCGGATGCAGCGTTGAAGAAGTTTGGCGAGAAAATTCTTTAAAGCTGCTTCACCCGCAGATCACAGGCGCAAAAAAGCCCCGGCAGAAACCGGGGCTTTTTCCTGCATGGATGATATTACTTCAGGCGCATGTCGTTATTGACGGTCTTGACGCCCTGCACATCACGCGAAAGCTCGCTGGCCTTGGCGATGTTGGCCTGAGAGCCGACGAATCCGCTGAGCTGAACCACACCTTTGTAGGTTTCGACGCCGATCTCCGCCGACTTCAGCGTGGGCTCATTAAAAATGGCCGTCTTGACCTTGGTGGTGATGACGGAGTCGTCGATGTATTCACCGGTGCTTGCGGTTTTTTCAGTGGATGCGCAACCTGCAGCTGTAGCCAGCAGCAGGGAAGCGGCTATTGCGATAACCAATTTAAGCTGTTTCATGATGTGTGTTCCGATTCAAGGTGAAATTCCGGAACCCGGCCACGTTCACTGCGCCGGGTTGACAAGGCCGCTAAGCCGGCCCGCCTTTTGAGAGTTACTGTTTGAGACTTACTTCTTCTCGATCTGATTGCCGATAAAACCGCCGACCGCAGCACCGCCCACAGTGCCGACTGCACTGCCGCCCGTCAGTACCGCGCCGGCAACCGCGCCGACGCCGGCACCCACGGCCGTGTTCTGGTCTTTGGCTGACATCCCCGCACAACCGCCGAGGCCCAACAACACTGCCGTGATCAGTGCAATTTTCTGGATATTTTTCATGGTGTTACCTTTTCATCAAGAATGATTATTCTGAAATTCGTTCCGGCCCAACCGCCTCAGATGCGGCGGCGCATTGCGCTTTACAAAACCACTCAGGCATTCGACTGCAACGTGCCATTGACCACCTTCACCCGGTCTCCCGAGCGCCAATTTCCTTCACTGGAGGCAAACACGCGGGATGAACCGTCCGTGAAGCGCACCGTGGTTTCATAAGCGGTCGTTGATTTCACGTGTTTTTCGATCTGGTTCCCGGCAACAGCGCCACCCACCGCACCCACCACCGTCATCGCATCCTTGCCGCGCCCGCCGCCGACCTGATGGCCCAGCAAACCGCCGACGACTGCACCGCCGACCGCGCCCAGCCCGGTGCCTTCGCCACGCTGCTCGATCTGGCGCACCGACTCGACCACGCCGCATTCAGGACACTTGTTTTTGGCGGCAGCGTTCTGCGCGATACGTGGCGGCGTCGATGTGCCGGTCTTGCTGGCTGAAAGCTTGTCTGCAGTGCCCACCTCCTGGGAGTTGCCCATCGAGGTCGGGATCCACCCCATCACGGCGGCGATACCCACAGTACTGAACACGATCACTGCGATGCCCGTGGCCATCGCCAGCGGGTGCATTGATTTTCTGGTTTGCATTTCCATGTTGATTTCCTTTTGTGCTGCGTTGAATGGGACACGGAGCAGCGGAAAATCCGCCATACCGGTGTTGTCTCTGGGCCACACGGGCACAGTTGCGCTCTCGATTCCTGCCGGCTGGCAGGACTGACCGGCGACGAGGCGCGAACGATTAAGGGTCGGGGTTTGCTGACGGGCGCCGCCCTGCGGCGCGTTTCATTCATCCCCCGGGGGCCCGGGGTTGTGTTGAATGATGATACTGACTGGTCACTACCATTAACTTGTGCTACGATACTGACCGGTAACTCACATGTCAACTCTTTATTTATCCACAGCGCCGATTACCGGGCGTTGAAGCACCCCCACCTGGAGCACCTCATGGAATTCATCTGGTTCATATTGATCGGTCTGATTGCCGGCTGGCTGGCCGGAATACTCATGAAAGGCGGCGGCTTTGGCCTCATCGGCGACATCGTCATTGGCATCATCGGCGCCCTGATCGGCGGCCATCTCTTCGGCGTGATGGGTATTTCCGCCGGCGGCGGGCTGCTCGGCAGCATCATCGTGGCGACCATCGGCGCGGTGATTTTCATTTTCCTGCTGCGCCTGATCAAACGCGCCTGACCACATCCCCATTACGGAATCGCCGTGAACAAAAAATCAGAATCCAGAAAGCGCTCAGCCGTACAAGTGCTCCCGGCCAAACCGCCAAGCGCGCGCGACCGGGTATTCAAGACCGCCGCAGATCTGTTCTACCGCAAGGGTATTCGCGCCGTCGGCGTCGAAACCATCGCTGCAGAGGCCAACACCACCAAGATGAGCCTCTATCGCAGCTTTCCGTCGAAGGACGAACTGGTGGCCGAATGGCTGCGCGACCACGATACTCATTTCTGGCAGACCTGGGATGCGATGGCGCAGAAGTTTCCCGACGACCCGCTGCAACAAATCCGCGCCGCCTTTGCGCTGCTGACCAAACACATCGCCGACCCGAACGCACGCGGCTGCCCCATCGCCAACGCAGCAGTGGAACTCACCGAAAAAGATCACCCGGCACGCAAGGTCATCGAGACGCACAAGGCCAACCTGCGCAACCGGCTGTCGGCGCTGTGCCTGCGAATGAATGCCAAAGAACCCGAACTGCTGGCTGACGAGCTGTTTCTGCTGATGGAAGGCGCGCAGGTCAGCATCCAGACCCTGGGGGTGCGTGGGCCCGCCCGAAATGTGGCACGCGCCGCCGACAACCTGATCGCAGCACACCTGCAACCGGCCTGATCAAAAGCCGGCCAACCGCCTGGCGGCCCATCAGCCGCCGGGGCACAAGGAGATGTTCATGAAAAAATTCATCAAACCCATCGCTACAGCACTGGCCATAGGCCTGCTATCCGGCCTCGCAGCCTGCCAAAAAGAACAAGGACCGGCGGAACGCGCCGGTCAGGCTGTTGATAATGCGGTGAAAAAAGCTGGTGAAAAGATCGAAAAAGCTGGAGAAAAAATTCAGGAAGCCGCGGAAGAAGCCAAAAAATAAGCACGACCGGCAGACCGGGAAGGGATTCGACTTTTCACCAACTCTCAGGCACTCCAGCCCGGCTTACGAAAAACTCCATGAGCAGCAACCCTCACCCCAGCGGCGACACCCGCCCCACCATCTTCTCCAGCATCATCAGCTCCGCATTCGTGTGATTGACCACCGGCGCGGCCACGATGGAACGGCCGCTGTCCACCTTGCCGTAGATGAAATTGGCCTTGTGGCTGTCGGCCTTCACCCGCAGCTTTGACCGGTAGGTCACGCACTCGAGATCGACTTCCCCATAGCAGGTGCAGAAGTAGCTCATGATCGAGCTCGCTTCAACATAAATCCCGGTGCCGCGGATGCCGGCGGTCACCGTGGCGGTGCGCACGGTACGGGTGCCGCCGCGGCCGAACACCCCGAGCAGGCCACCGGTCAGCACACGCAGACCGGCGACAAACTGGTTGCCCTCAATCTGCAGCGAAGTCAGCGGCTTGATCATGAAGGCGTCCTGGCCGATGGCGAACGACTGGCTGGTATCGGGGCCGGTCAGTACCCGGTCACCGGGTTTGATCACGGTGCCAGGCGGCGCACGGAACCCGTTCACATACAGTTCCCCGACCACTTCGCCCAATTGGGCCCCGCGAACCGTAGCCGGAAAACCGAGCGATACCGCCACGGCACCGCCGGCAGCCCCCAGAAAAGAACGCCGGCCCGGATCCGGCTGAGGGTTCGTCCTGCAATGGTTCGCACATGTTTTCATCACTCGCTCCTGTGAATTGGCCTGTTAGGTTAGTCGTTTCGGCGGCACCATCCTTACAGGCCAGCCCGATATCGTTCGCAGGGCGGACAAGTCCAAGTGGCTCCACCAGATGGAAGCATATGCTGCCAGCCTGATGCGGCGGGTTACAATCTTTTCCCCTATAAAAGCCCCGCAAAATCCGAACATGGCCCTGTCCGAACACTTCATCGTGACCCGCGGCGAAGTCCGCATTGCAGTACATGCCGAAGGCCGTGGTCCGCGCGTGGTGATGATGCCCTCACTCGGCCGTGGCGCTGCCGATTTTTTTGACATCGCGAAACGCCTCGCCGCCGCCGGCCTGCGCGCCGTCTGCCCCGAACCGCGCGGCCTCGGCGGCAGCACGGGCCCGCTTACCGGCATCACGCTGCATGATTTTGCCGACGATATCGCCGCGGTGATCCGTCACGACGGCGGCGAACCGACCGTGGTCGCCGGCCACGCCTTCGGCAACTTCGTCGCGCGCACCATGGGCGCCGACCATCCGCAACTGACCCGCGCCGTGGTGCTGCTCGCTGCGACCCACACCTGGCCGCTGGCGCCGGAATTGCGCGACTCGATCAACAAATGCCATCAGATGGATCTGCCGGAAGCCGAAAGGCTGAAACATCTGCGCCATGTGTTTTTTGCCGCCGGCAACGATGCCAGCGTCTGGCTCGAAGGCTGGGACGAAGAGGTGATGCACGCCGAGCGTGACGCCACCGAGGCCACGCCGAAACCGGAATGGTGGACCGCAGGCAAGGCACCGGTATTGGACGTGTTATCGCTGCAGGACCCGCTGTCGCCACCCGACAGCATTTACACCTATCGCGACCAGTGGGGCGCCGACCGCGTCACCATCGCCCGCATCGACAATGCCGCACACGCGCTGCTGCCGGAGCAGCCGGCCGCCGTGGCGCAGGCGATCATCGACTACGTGAAAAAACTGCCGTGAAGCTGTACTGGTCTTCACGCTCGCCCTTCGTGCGCAAGGTCATGGTCTTCGCGCATGAATGCGGCCTGGCCCCGCAGTTGCAGCTTGAGCGCACGCTGGTGGCGATGAACAACCCCAACCGCGGGCTGCTGAAAACCAACCCCACCGGCAAGATCCCGACGCTGGAACTCGACGACGGGAGTGTGCTCTACGACTCGACGGTGATCTGCGAATACCTCGACAGCGTTCAGCAGGGACCACGACTTTTTCCTGCCGCGGGCCAGGCGCGCTGGACCGCGCTGCGCCGTCATGCGCTGGGCAACAACCTCACCGACAACCTGATGCTGTGGCGCAATGAACTGCTGCGCCCTGCAGCGCAACAGTCGCCGGAAACACTGGCCGCCTTTGACCTGAAGGTGCGTAATGCCCTGGATGCGCTCGAATCCCAGGCCGAAGCACTGGCGCGGGATCCGCTGTCCATCGGCCATATCGCCATCGCGGTGGCGCTGAGCTACATTGATTTCCGTTTTGCCGCGCTGGGCTGGCGCGAAGGCCATGACCACCTCGCGCGCTGGTATCAGGCTTATGCTGAACGGCCGGCGATGCGCGAAACCGCCTTTGTCGATCAATAAACAATACGCAGCACAGAACCAGAACAAAAAATACCGAGGAGACCCGATGCCAGCCCGAACCTTGATCCCGCTGCTGTCCCTGCTGCTGACCGTGCCCGCCCTGCCGGTGATGGCACAGGCCTATCCGGTCAAACCGGTGCGTATCGTGGTGCCTTTTCCGCCCGGCGGCCCGACCGACATCGTGACCCGGCTGATGGCGCCAAAAATGTCCGAAGCGATGGGCCAGCAGATCATTGTCGACAACCGCGGCGGTGCCGGCGGCGCGATCGGCACCGAACAGGTGGCGAAGTCGGCCCCCGACGGCTACACACTGATCATGGGCACCATCGGCGGGCTCGCCGTCGCCAGAAGCCTGAATCCGAAACTGGGCTACGACACACTGCGTGACCTTGCACCCATCAGCCAGAGCGTGACCGTGACCAGTGTGCTGGTGGTGCATCCCTCGGTGCCGGCGAAAACGGTAAAGGATTTGCTCGCACTCGCCCGTGCCAGCAAGACCCGCCTCAATTACGCCTCATCCGGCAACGGCACCATCACCCACCTCGCTGGCGAGCTGCTGAAGTTGATGGGCAAGGTGGATATCACCCACGTGCCGTACAAAGGCGGCGCCCCGGCTTTGGTGGCGCTGGTCTCGGGCGAGGTTGATCTCAGTTACGAGAACACCCTGATCATCACGCCGCACATCAAGTCGGGCAAGGTGCGCGGCCTTGCCGTCACCGGCGCCAAGCGTTCGGCGCTGCTGCCGGAGCTGCCGACCATCGGCGAGACGCTGACCGGCTACAGCGCCAACGGCTGGTACGGCCTGCTCGCGCCGGCGGGTACACCGCGACCGGTGATCACGCGCCTGCATGCCGAGGCCGTAAAGGCGCTGCGCGCACCGGACGTGTCCGACAAGCTTGCCGGCCAGGGCGCGGAACCGGTGGCGAGCACGCCGGAGGAATTCACCGCCTTCATCCGCAGCGAAACCGAAAAATGGGCGAACCTGGTCAAGGCCGCCAACATGCGCACGGATTGAAGGGCTTTTATCTGCAGGATGGGCAGGATGTTCAGGATAAAACCCTGGCTTCCTTCATCCTGCTTTTTATCCTGAACATCCTGTCCATCCTGTTAACGAGTTTCTGATTTTTTGATCCTCTTCATCCTGTTCATTTAATTCATGACTTCCACTGCCCCAGACCTCTCCCGCCTGCTCGACCCGCGCGGCGTCGCCGTGATCGGCGCCTCCACCGACCTGACGCGCATCGGCGGCCAGCCGATCAAGCTGCTCACCGAATACGGTTACAAGGGCCAGGTCTATCCGGTCAATCCGAAATACCCGGAAATCAAGGGGCTGAAGTGCTACCCCGATGTTTCTTCGGTGCCGCAGCCCTGCGACGTCGCCCTGATCGCGGTCTCCGGCGCGCTGGTGCCTGGTGCCATCGAACAATGCGGCAAGGCCGGCATTCCGTTCGCGGTCATCCTGTCCGCCGGCTTTGGCGAAGCCGGTGAATCGGGCAGGGAACTCAATGACAAGCTGCTGGCTGCCATCAAGAGCAGCGGCGTGCGCGTGGTCGGCCCGAACTGCCTCGGCGTGCTCAACCTGGACGCCAACTTCCGCCTCGGCTTCGGCGGCACGCTGCAACTCAAAACCCTGAAACCCGGCCCGATCGCGATGGTCACCCAGTCCGGCGGTTTCGGCTTCGGCGTGGTCGCGGTCGGCTGCTATTACGGCCTCGGCTTCAACCATGTGGTGTCCACCGGCAACGAAGCCGACCTCACCGCGCTCGACTGGATGGAATACCTGATCGAACGCCCCGACGTCGAAATCCTCACCGCCTTCCTTGAAGGCACCACCGAAGGCCGGCGCCTGCGCCGGCTCGGCGCGCGCGCGCTTGAACTCGGCAAACCGATCCTGGTGTGGAAGGTCGGCAACACCGAAATCGGCAGCAAGGCAGCGACCTCGCACACCGCGCGGCTCACCGCCGGCTACGAGCTGTTCCGCACCGCATTCCGCGAAGGCGGCTTCATCGAAGTGCAGGACGTCGATGACCTGATCGATTACTGCAAGGCCTTCCGCATGAAAAAACTGCCGCGCGGCCCCGGCGTCGGCGTGATGACACTCTCCGGCGGCGCCGGCGTGCTGCTCGCCGACCGCTGCCACGCGCGCGGGCTGACCCTGCCGCGGCTGACCGACAAGACGCGCGAAACGCTGCGCGGCATCGTCGTCGCCTATGCCTCGATCGAAAACCCGATCGACACCACCGCACAGGGCTACAACGACAACTTCGCCTCGTACACCAAGACCATGCGCGAAGTACTCGCCGATCCCAACATCGACGCCATCGTCGCGCGCTCGCCGCGCGGTGCGGTGGCGATGGCCTGGGCCGAAGGCCTGATCGAGATGCTCAAAGGTGTGGACAAACCGCTGCTGCTGAACTGGCCGACCTCGCCCGATGACAACCGCGCGGCGATGGACTACCTCGAAAGCCACGGCGTGCCGTGCATGCTGGCACCGGGACGCACCGTCGATGCACTGGCGGCGCTGAACGACTTCGCCAACAAGAAGCGTAACTTCGAGGCGGCGCGCGCCCGCGGCGGCAAACGCCTGATCGAAAAACAAAAACTCGAATTGAAAGGCTCCGGCACGCTGGGTGAGCACGCCTCAAAGGACATCCTCAAGGCCTACGGCATTCCGGTCACCGGTGAAACGCTGCTCAGTGCCGAGGCTGTCGAACAGCTCAAGGCCGCACCGCTGCCCTTCCCGCTGGCGGTGAAGATCGAATCCGCCGACATCCCGCACAAGACCGAGGCTGGCGTGATCCGCCTCAACATCACCACGCTCGACGGACTGAAGGAGGCCGCGCGCGAAGTGCTGGCAGCGGCAAAAGCCTACAAGGCCGATGCCCGCATTGATGGCGTGCTGGTGCAGCAGATGGCCAGCGGCGAGGAAGTCATCGTCGGCGCCGTCAACGACCCGCACTTCGGCCCGGTGATCGCGGTCGGTCTCGGCGGCGTGTTCACCGAAATCATGCACGACGTGACCCACCGCTACGCGCCCTTCGATGTCGAAACCGCGAAGGCAATGATCCACGAGATCAAGGGCGTGAAACTGCTGCAGGGTTACCGCGGCAAACCGGCCTGCAACATCGACGCGCTGGCCGAAGCCATTTCGCGGCTGTCGCTGCTGGCGGCGGACCATGAAGAACGCATCGCCGAAATCGACGTCAACCCGCTGTTCGTCAATGCCGATGGCGTTGTGGCGGCGGATGCGTTGATTGTGCTGAAAAACTGAAAATCAAAATCCAGCCGCAGAGGGCACAGAGAACACAGAAAATTGCAAAAACAACCCATAACAACCGACTCCGTTGCCCTGATCCTGTCGAAGGGCGGCCGGGCTTCGACAAGCTCAGCCCGAACGGTGCTTATATCTGATGGTTTTTCTCTGTGCTCTCTGTGCTCTCTGTGCTCTCTGTGTCCTCTGTGGCTAAAGCCTTTGACTTTACTTTTATGACTGAAAACCTCTGTGGCTAAAAGCTTTTGATCTTGATCTTATGACCCCACCCTTCAAAACCCGCATCACCGACCTCTACGGCATCCGCCTGCCGGTCATCGCCAGCGGCCTGATGTGGCTGGCCGATCCGGTGTATGTCGCCGCGGTGGCGCGCGCCGGCCTGATCGGCTTCATGACCGCGGCGAGTTTCCCCAATGTGCAGGCGCTGCGTGAAGGCATCCGCCGCTGCCGCGAACTGAGCGCAGGCAAGCCCTTCGGCGTCAACATCATGATCCGCGTCAGCCGCGACGGCACCGATCGCGTCAATCCGCTGATCGACGCCGCGATCGACGAAGGCGTGAAGTTTGTCGAGACCGCAGGCAACAATCCAGAAGCCTATATCCGCCGCCTCAAGGACGCCGGCATCACCGTGCTGCACAAGGTGCCGGGCGTGCTGCGCTATGTGAAAAAAGCGGAATCCCTAGGCGCCGACGCGGTAACCGTGATCGGGGCCGAGGCCGGCGGCCATCCCGGTATCGAGCCGGTGGGCAGCATGGTCGCGGGGGCGGCTGCGGCACGCGCGGTGAAAATTCCGGTGATCCTCGCCGGCGGCATCGGCAGCGGCGAACAACTGGTGGCGGCGCTGGCGCTGGGCGCGGAAGGTGTGGCGATGGGCACGCGCTTCCTGGTTGCTGAGGAAATCTGGGCGCACCGCCAGTACAAGGAGCGCCTCGTCGCCGCCGCGGAAACCGACACCACGCTGCTGCTGCAGTCGATGCGCAACACGCAGCGCGCGCTGAAGACGCCGCATGTGGCGATGATTCAGCAGCTCGAAAAATCGGATCCCGTGGATACCGCGGCGATCCTGCCGCACATCATGGGTACCGTCGGCCGCAAAGCCTATGAGACCGGCGACGTGGAAAAAGCGATGCTGTCCTGCGGCCAGGGCGTGGTGTTCGCCGATAAAATCGAACCGCTGGCCGCGATCGTTGATCGCATCGAGGCCGAAGCCCGCGTTGCAATGGCCCGCCTGCTGTCGCTGCGTGGCGATGGCACATGAATTATCGGAGGAGATCGCATGAAAAATTATAAGCAATTGATTTCATTAATATTTATTTTTGCCTCCAGCGCAACGCTGGCGCAGCCCTTCCCGAACAAGGCAGTGCGTCTGGTGGTGCCATTCGCTGCCGGCGGCAGCACCGATGTGATCGCGCGCATCCTCGCGCCCCGCCTCGGCGAGGCTTGGGGCCAGCAGGTCATCGTCGACAACCGTCCCGGCGGCAATACCACCATCGGCACCGAGATCGTCGCCCGTGCCGCAGCCGACGGCCACACCCTGCTGGTCACGCCGGCCCCCTTCACCGTGGTGCCCAGCGTGATGACCAAGCTGCCCTATGACCCGGCGAAGGATTTCGAGCCGATACTGCTCATCAACACCACGCCCATGGGCCTGGTGGTGCATCCCGGCGTGCCGGCGAAAAACCTGAACGAACTGATTGCACTGGCGAAAAAACGTCCCGGCCAGATGAACTTCGGCTCCTCCGGCAACGGCGGCGTGCCGCACCTCTCCGGCGAACTGCTCAACACCATGGCCGGGCTGAAGATCATGCACGTGCCGTACAAGGGCAATGCCCCGGCGCTGGCCGACCTCGTCGGCGGCCATGTCGACATGGCCTTCAACGGCCTGACCTCGGTGATCCCGCTGATCCGTTCCAACCGGGTGCGCGTACTCGGCGTGACCAGCCTCGCCCGCACCGCGGCGCTGCCTGAAGTGCCGACTCTCGACGAACAGGGTCTCAAGGGTTTCCAGGCTGTCGCCTGGAACGGCCTCAGCGCGCCGGCGCGCACGCCGCGGGAGGCCATCGTCCGCATCCAGGAAACCACCGCGCGCATCGTGCGTTCGCCCGAGCTCGCCGAGCAGTTGAAGCGCGACGGCTCCGACCCGGTCGGCAGCTCCACCGCCGATTTCCAGAACCACCTGCGCGACGAGGTGGTGAAGTGGAAGCGCGTGCTTGACCGCGCGGGCATCAAATCCTTCTGAACGGACACCGGCCATGAGCGTCACTGTCAGCCATGCGGACGGCATCGCCACCGTCACACTCAACCGCCCCGACAAGCTGAATGCGCTGTCCGCGGAAATGTACGAGGAACTCGCGCAGACCTTCAACGCGCTGAACCTTGATGAAAACGTGCGCGTGGTGCTGCTCACCGGTGCCGGCCGCGCCTTCTGCGCCGGCGGCGATGTCGGCTCGATGGCGAGTTACGACGTGGTCAGCGGCCGCAAGCGTTCCCAGGGCCACCACCGCATGGTGCTGGCACTGCACCATCTGGAGAAGCCGGTGATTGCAGCGGTGCGCGGCCCCGCCGCCGGCATCGGCGCCAGCCTCGCGCTCGCGTCCGACCTCATCGTGGCGAGCGAAACCGCCTACCTGCTGATGGCCTTCAAGAATGTCGGCATTCCGCCCGATGGCGGCGCGATCTATTTCCTGACCCAGCACCTCGGCCTCGCCCGTGCCAAGGAAATCGTCTACAGCGCACGCAAGCTGCCGGCGGCCGAAGCGAAGAACATGGGCCTGATCAGCAAGGTGGTGCCCGATGACCAGCTTGAAACCGCCGCAATGGAACTGGCCCGTGAAATTGCCGGCTCGGCGACCTATGCATTGACGCTGGCCAAACGCATGTTCCAGTACATGTATGTGCCGACGCTGGAGCAGCTTCTTGAGATGGAAGTGCTGGCGATCTGCGGCGCACGGATGACCCACGACCACGTCGAGGGTGTCACTGCTTTCAAGGAAAAACGCAAACCGCAGTTCAAGGGTAAATAGCGTTATGACGGCACGCAGCACACCGGAATGGAAACAGCAGACGCTGGGCGAAGCGCTGGCCGCCACCGCGGCCGCGCAAGCCGCCGGCGAAGCGCTGGTCATCGCCGGCCGGCGCCTGACCTGGGCCGAACTGCGCGACAACGTGCGCGAGGTCGCCCGCGGCCTGCGCGCGCTGGGCATCAACCGCGGCGACCATGTCGCGGTGTGTATGGGCAACTCGCCGGAATGGGCGATCTTTTTTTATGCCGCGGCGAGCATCGGCGCGGTGACGGTGCCGGTGAACACTCGCTTCAAGGCCGACGAAATGGCCTACTGCCTGAAGCAGGCCGACGTGAAGCTGCTGTTCATCGCCGACCGTTTCCTGAAAATCGACTTCATCGCGATGCTGCGCGGCATCTGCCCCGGCATCGACCACACGCTGCCCGATCCGGCGCTGCCGCTGCTGCGCAGCGTGGTGGTGCTGGGTGAAGATGTGCCCGCCGGCACCCTGCCCTTTGCCGAACTGCTGGCCAGGGGCGCGGCCTTCGACGAACGCATCCCGCCCGAAGTACATGCCAGCGATCCGCTGCTGATGCAGTTCACCTCGGGCACCACCTCGTATCCGAAGGGGGTGATGCTCAGCCACGACAACATGCTGCGCAACGCCCGCTACATCGCCGCACGTTTCCACCTGCGCGCGGGCGACCGTTATTACAGTGCCCGGCCCTGGTACCACGTCGCCGGCACCACGCTGTCGATGCTCGCGGCACTCACCACCGGCGCCTGCCTGGTGTCCTCCCCGCACTTTGACGCCGGCGAGGCGCTGGTCGCGATGTGGAGCGAGGAATGCACCCACACCTCGGGCAACGACACCATGTTCCTGATGATGCTCAACCATCCGGATTTCAGGAAATATCCGCTGAAGCTGCGCCACGGCTGGGTGTCCTGCGGACCGGAAGTCTCGCGCCGCGTGGTTGATGAAATGGGCATGAAGGGCCTGGTGCAGGCCTACGGCCTGTCGGAAGCCTCGCCCAACGTCTGCATGTCGCATTACGACGATGACCTCGAAAAACGCATCAACGGCTGGGCGCACATCCTCGACGATGTCGAAGTGCGCCTCGTCGACCCCGAGACCGGCACAGTCCAGCCGGCAGGCAAGACCGGCGAAATCCAGGTCCGCGGCTGGAGCGTGATGCAGGGGTATTACAAGATGCCGGAGCAGACCGCAAAAGCTGTTGACCCTGAAAACTGGCTGCATACGGGTGATCTCGGCGTGATGGACGAAGATGGGCGGCTCAAGTTCATCACCCGCATCAAGGATGTGTTCCGCGTTGGCGGCGAAAACGTCGCGCCGGCGGAAGTCGAGGATGTGCTGCACAAACACCCGAAGATCAAGCAGGCCCAGGTCATTGGCGTGCCGGACCCGCGGCTGGTCGAAGTGCCGGCGGCCTACGTGATCCTGAAGGACGGCGCATCCGCGACACCGGAAGAACTGATGGCCTGGGGCAAGGAACGGTTGGCCAATTTCCGCGTGCCGCGTTACCTGAAAATCGTCGACAGCTTCGAGACCATCGGCATGACCGGCAGCTCGAAGGTGCAGAAGAACAAGCTGCGCGCGCAGGCGCTGATTGATTTTGGTTTGTCGGAAACGGCAAAAAGCTAGCCACAGAGGTCACAGAGAACACAGAGAACTGCAACAACAAATCGAGCGAAGCCTGTGGCGCAGGATTTATACGGGGTTTCTCTGTGAACTCTGTGTCCTCTGTGGCTAAGCCTTTTATTTTTTTGATTTTTATATCTTAAATGGAATACACCCTCAAACGCCCCGACGGCTGCAACATTTTCTACACCGTCGACGACTACAGCGATCCGTGGCAAGCCGCAGAGACCGTGTTGTTTGTGCATGGCCTCGCCGAATCCGGTGCAGCCTGGCGCGCCTGGGTGCCGCATTTCGCTCGGCACTATCGCGTGGTGCGCCTCGACCTGCGCGGCTTCGGCCGTTCGACGCCGATGAGCGCCACACATGAATGGTCGATGGACGAACTGCTCGACGACATCGAAGCCCTGATCGATCACCTCGGCTGCAAGCAGGTGCATCTGATCGGCGCCAAAAGCGGCGGCTCGATGGCGCTGGCGATGGCCGCGCTGCGCCCGCAACGCGTGAAGACGCTGACTGGCGTCACGCCGCCGATCCTGCCCGCGGCCGGTGTCGATGACTGGGTCAAACACATCAACAGCAAGGGCGTGCTCGACTGGGCCGCGCACACCATGCAGGGCAGGCTCGGCAGCAAGGCCTCACAAGCCGAGATCGACTGGTGGATCCATCACCTGCAGGGCAAGACACCACTGTCCACGCTGCAGAGTTATCTGCGCTGGGTACCCAAGCTCGACCTGCGCGAGGTCGTCAAGAAAATCACCTGCCCGACACTGATCATCACCACCACCGGCAGCGGACTGCGCTCGGTGGATGGTGTGAAAGCCTGGGTTTCCGGCGTGCCGTCGGCACAGCTGCTGGTGATGGAAGGTGATGCCTGGCATGCCGCAGGCGCCTACCCTGATGCCTGTGCTGCGGCAACCCTGAAATTCCTTGCGGCACAGCAATGAGTGCCGTCCACACATTGATTACCCTGCTTGCCATATTGGCTCTGGCACTGCCCGGTGCGGCCACCGCACAGGCCTATCCGGCGAAAGCAGTGCGCATGATCGTCGGCTTCCCGCCGGGCGGGCCGACCGACGTGCTGGCGCGCATCGTCGCGCAGAAACTCGGTGAGTCCTGGAACCAGCAGGTGATCGTCGACAACCGTGCCGGCGCCAGCGGCATGATCGGCGCCGAACTCACGGCACGCGCCGCACCCGACGGCCACACGCTGCTGATGGTGCCGGTGACCTATGCCGTTGCGCCCAGCCTGTTCAGCAAGATGAGCTACGACACCGAACGCGACCTCGCCACGGTGGCCCAGGTCGCTGCTTCACCCTTCATCCTGGTGGTGCATCCGACGCTGCCGGTAAAAACAGTGAAGGACCTGATGGTGCTGGGCCGCAGCCGCCCCGGCCAGCTCAACTACGCCTCGGCCAGCACCGGCGGCATGCCGCACCTCGCCGGCGAACTGTTCAACACCATGACCGGCGCGAAGCTGGTGCACATCCCGTACAAGGGCGCAGCCCCCGCCACCACCGACCTGCTCGCCGGCCAGGTGCAGCTGATGTTCAACAACATGCTGTCGGCGATGCCGCAGGTGAAAGCCGGCCGCCTTCGTGCGGTGGCGGTGACCAGCAGTCAGCGCTCAAAAGCGGCGCCGGAATTGCCGACCATCGCCGAAACCGTTGCCGGTTATGAAGCCAGCGGCTGGTACGGCGTCCTCGCACCGGCGGCTACACCGCGCGAGCTGGTCAACCGCATCAATGCCGAAGTGAACCGCATCATGAAGTTGCCCGATGTCACGCAGCGTCTCGCCGGTGACGGCGTCGAAGCCGTCGGCATCACACCGGAGCAGTTCGGCGCCTACCTGCGCGCCGAGGTCGCAAAATGGAACAAGGTCGTCAAAGCCGCGGGGATCAAGGCTGATTAACCGCATTCGATGAACAGCAGCACCCATGCAGCAACGATAGAGAGAAAGGAAGGGAGCACACGATGTCTGATCTGATGAAGCAGTCCCCGCTCGGCACCTATGTCGAGCACCTGAAAAAAGGCGAACTCGCCTACCAGGTTTGCAAGGACAACAACAAGGCGTTCTTCTACCCGCGCGCCGTCGCCCCGGAAACCGGCAGCAGCAACATTGAATGGCGCATATCCAAGGGCCTCGGCACGGTCTATTCGACCACCGCCGTGCATTACAAGGGGGAAGAGCCGCTCAACGTCGCGCTGATCGACATGGACGAGGGCTACCGCCTGATGAGCCGCGTCGAAGGCATCGCCGCGATGGACGTCAAGATCGGCATGCGGGTGAAATTCAAGGTCAATCCCGGTGACGAGAAGACCCTGCCCTTTCCTGTATTCACCCCTGCGGGAGACGCCAAATGACCAGTCTGCTCAAACGCGGCAGCATCGCGGTGGTCGGCGCCGCCGAATCCGACCTCGGCCAGGTCGCACCGCACACCTCGCCCGTCGACCTGATGGCCCAGGCGACGATGCGCGCCCTCGATGACTGCGGCCTCCGGCTTCAGGACGTGGATGGCCTGTTTGTCGCCGCCACCCAGGTGCGCATGGGCCCGATGCAGCTCGCCGAATACCTGCGCATCAAGCCCAAAGTGTTCGACGGCACGCAGATTGGCGGCTCCTCGTTCATGTCGCATGTCGCCCACGCGCAGATGGCAATCCAGCTCGGCCACTGCGAAGTCGCGGTGATCGCCTACGGCAGCACCCAGCGCTCGGTGTCGCGCGCTGCGGCCAGCCCGCGCGAGTTCAATCCCTTCGAGACGCCGTACCGGCCGATTCTGCCGATCAGCGCCTACGCCATGGCCGCCGCGCGTCACTTCCACCAGTACGGCACCACGCGTGAACACCTCGCCGAAGTCGCCGTCGCCGCCCGCCAGTGGGCGCTGATGAACCCCAAGGCCTGGGAGAAGGAACCGCTGACGATTGAACAAGCGCTCAATGCACGCATGGTGTCCTATCCCTTCACCGTGCGTGACTGCTGCCTGGTGGTCGACGGCGGTGGTGCCATCGTGCTGACCTCGGCGGCACGCGCAAAAACGCTGAAGAAAAAGCCGGTCTATGTGCTCGGTGTCGGCGAAACGCTGTCCCACGCCAACATCTCCAGCATGCCTGACCTCACCGTCACCGGCGCCGCGATCTCCGGCCCGCAGGCCTTCAAGATGGCCGGGGTGACGCAGAAGGATGTCAACATGCTGTCGCTGTATGACGCCTTCACCATCACGCCGATCCTGTTCCTCGAGGATCTGGGCTTTGTGCCCAAGGGCGAAGGTGGCCGTTTTGTGGCCGGCGGCGGCATCGCCCCCGGCGGCAAGCTGGCGGTCAACACCTCGGGCGGCGGCCTGTCGTACTGCCACCCCGGCATGTACGGCCTGCTGGTGATGATCGAGGCCATACGCCAGGTGCGTGGTGAATGCGGCCAGCGCCAGGTCAAGGATTGCAACATTGCCCTCGCGCACGGCAATGGCGGCGTGATGTCCAGCCAGTGCACGGTGATCTTCGGCTCCGAAAACACCCTGTGATGCCGTGCGCACGATCGCCTGCGGGGTCGCAT
>LNDW01000017.1 GCA_001464815.1 Betaproteobacteria bacterium Ga0077527
AGTGCACGGTGATCTTCGGCTCCGAAAACACCCTGTGATGCCGTGCGCACGATCGCCTGCGGGGTCGCATCCCCGGACTTCCGTCCGGGGCCCCCGCTCCGCCCTGCGGCGATCACGGCAACGGCGGCGTGATGTCCAGCCAGTGCACGGTGATCTTTGTTTCGGAAAATACGCTGTAACACGGTAAGCTGCACCCGGCCGGATGCGGAGCAATCCGCATCCGTTTTTTTCACCTGGAGGAGGCCGAAGTGAAACTCGAGCTGTACTACGCACCGAAAACCTGCGCGCTGGTGCCTTATGTGGCACTGACCGAGGCCAGCGCACCTTTCACGGTGCACAACATGAATTCACGCTCCGGCCAGCTGAAGACGCCGGAGTATCTGAAGCTCAATCCCAAGCACAAGGTGCCGGTGCTGGTGATCGACGGCGAGCCGCTGACTGAAAACGTCGCCATCCAGATCTGGATCCACCGCAATTTCCCGCAGTCACGGCTGCTGCCCGATGATCCGCAACAGGAAATCAAGGCGATCTCGCTGATGGCCTGGTTTGCCTCGACCATCCATCCGCACCTGACACCCAACGCGCGGCCCGAGAACTTCTGCGACCTGCCGGGTTCGGCCGATGCCGTAAAGCGGGTCGGCAACAAATTGCTGTTTGAAGACCTCAAAATCGCCGACGCCATGCTCGCCGGGCGCGACTACTTCTTCGACCGCTTCACCACGCCCGACGCCTACTTTTTCTGGTGTTTCCGCCGCGCGATCAGCTTCAAGCTCGATCTTGCCGCCTTCCCGAACTGCATGGCCCACCAGCAGCGCCTGCTAGAGCGGCCGAGCATCCGCAAGGTGCTGGAGCATGAAAAAGCGGTTGATGCCGAATTCGCCCGCACCGCGCAGCCCCTGAACTGAAAGCCGGCATGGAACTCCGAATACTCACCTCCAACAGCACCCTGCCCATCCTCAACGCGCTGATCCCGGCCTACGAAAAAACATCGGGCAACACCGTCAGCATCAGCGGCGACTCGGCAAAATCGATGATCGCGCGCATCCGTGGCGGTGAATCGGGTGACGTGCTGGTGCTCGGCAGCGGCGCAGTGAAGGAACTGGCCGAAGCCGGTTTCATCGATGGTGCCAGCCGCCACGCCTTTGCCCGCGCCATCGTCGGTGTCGGCGTACGCAGCGGTACGCCGCACCCGGACATCAGCAGCGTCGATGCCTTCCGCAAGACGCTGCTCGAAGCCCGCGCCATCGCCCATACCATCCACGGCGCCAGCGGCATGTACATCCCGACGATGCTGGAAAAACTCGGCATCGCCGAGCAGATGAAAACCAAAACCGTGAATCGTCCCGGCGGCTATATCGGCACCGTGGTGGTTGCCGGTGAGGCTGACATCGCGCTGCAGCAGATTCCGGAACTGCTGGCGGTGCCGGGACTGGACTGCGTGGGCCCGGTGCCCGATGCCGTGCAGAAATCATTTGAAACCTCGATCGCACTGTTCCGCGCCTCGCCCAACGCTGCCACGGCACGGGAGATGATGGCGTTTTTTGCCAGCCCGGCCAACACACCGCTGTTTCGTGAAAAAGGCCTCGAACACGTCATACAGACCTGATCAACCCTGAGGAGAACAACATGAAACGCATCCAGACCCTTGCCCTCGCCGCGCTGCTTGCCGGCCCGCCGCTGACAATGATGAACGCAATGGCGGCGGACAACTGGCCGGCACGCCCGATACGCTTCATCGTCCCTTATCCGCCCGGCGGTACCACCGACATCGTTGCCCGCGGCATCGGCGCCAAGCTCTCCGAAAAATACGGCCAGCAGGTGGTCATCGACAACCGCGGCGGCGCCAGTACCATCATCGGCGCTGAGCTGATGGCCAAGGCCGCGCCCGACGGCTACACCATGCTGCTCGCCACCGCGACCACGCTGTCGATCAATCCCAATGTCGTCGACAAACTGCCCTACGACACGCTGCGCGACTTCGCCCCGGTGACGCAGACGGTCTACGTGCCCTTCGTCATCGCCGCGCATCCCTCGGTTCCAGCGAACAACATCAGCGAACTGCTGGCGCTGGCGAGGAACAAGCCCGGCAGCATCAGCTACAGCACGCCGGGCACCGCCTCGACCAATCATCTCGGCGGTGCGCTGCTCGAATACGTCACCGGCGTGAAGCTGCTGCACGTGCCGTTCAAGGGCTCGGGCCCGGCGGCGGCTGCCGTGGTCGGCGGCCAGGTCAGCTTTGTCATCACCGGCATTGCCACCGTGCTGCCCTTCGTCAAGGGCGGCAAGATCAGGGTGCTGGCCTTTGCATCACCGCAACGACACCCCAACTTCCCCGACATCCCGTCCACCGGCGAGGCCGGCATCAAGAATTACGAGTCCGGCACCTGGTTCAGCGTGGTCGGCCGCGCCGGCACCGCGCGCCCGATCATCGCCCGACTCAACAAGGACATCATCGCCGCGCTGAATACGCCCGACCTCAAGGAACGGCTCACCAACATCGGTTTTGATGTGCGCACCCAGTCGCCGGAGGAATTCGCGAAATTCATCCGTGATGACCTCGCGCTGTCGTCAAAGGTGATCAAGGCGGCGGGCATCCGGCTGGAATGAGCACCAGGCGCCCGCATCGGGAGGGACATACCGGCCTGCTTTCGGCAGGACAGATCTGGAGCAAGCTGTTCCGGCTGTGCGGGCTGGATGCCCACCGCATCTGGCAGGAAGCTGGAGCAGCTTCTCCGGTTTCAGAGGATCCGAACACGCGGGTGCCGCTGCATTTTCTGGATGCCGCGGTTCTGCTTGCCGCGTCTCGCATCTCCAATCCGGCCTGGGCACTGAACATGGCGCAATGCTGGCACCCCGGCAATCTCGGCGTGCTGGGCCATGCCTGGCTTGCCAGCTCGACATTGCGCACCGGCCTGACCAGGCTGGATCGTTACTGGAAAATCGTCACCACCCGCGCGGCGGTGCAACTGCTCGAGTCCGATGCCGGCCTGCGCTTTGTCTATCGCCTGCCGACGGAGAATCCGGTGATCTCCGCAGTGTTTCCGGACGGCGTGTTTTCGGTGCTGATGGACATGTGCCGGGTCAACAGCGGAGACCGCATGAATCCGCTGCAAGTGACACTGCGCCGGCCGCAGCCGGCAGACAATTCGCCCTGGATCAACTGTTTCGGCTGCCCGGTATTTTTCGGAGCGCCTGAAAACAGCATGACCTTTTCCGGCGCCGACCTCGACCGTGTATTACCCACCGCCAACCGTCCGCTGGCCGGCACGCTGGACCGCCTGCTGCTCGAAACACTGTCGGCGCTGGACCGTGATGACATCGAGTCACGTTGCAAGGCGGCGGTACTGAACGAGCTGTCCACTGGTGAACCCGCGGCGCCCGATATCGCGCAAAAACTCAACCTGAGCGGGCGAACCCTGCAGCGTCGCCTGGCCGCGGTCAACACCAGCTATCTGAAGCTGGTGGATGAAACCAGGCGCGATCTTGCCCTGCGCTACATCGCTGATCGTGACAAATCGGTCAGCGAAATCACCTTTCTGCTCGGGTTCTCCGGGCAAAGCGCCTTTACCCGCGCCTTCCGCCGCTGGACGGGCCGCACACCCACCGAATTCCGGCAGCAAGCCCGCTGAATCAATACTTTGGCGCGCGGGGCACGACGCTTGGCGTGCCCGGCCAAGTGTGTATCGCCCGCAGCAGCGATCCTCGACTCCTCATCACAGTCATTGATGTCCGGGGAGGAGTTCACTGCCATGACCCGCTTTTTTCTGCGAGACCCGCGCCAAAAATCAGTCATTTCGGGCAAACCCGACGGTGGCTGGCTCAAATCGCCGCCTTCGCCCGCGCAATGGGTGCACAGGCGCGAGCTCGCCCGCGCATTCAACGCCGGGGAAATCGAAGCGATGCGCCAGCAATGGCCCTATCTCGCCGAATGCGAAATCGTCGCGGAAGACGATGCCGGGGAGGGCCGGTGATGAACCATTACCGGCTGCTGGAAATGCACACCCTGCGCCCGATGGAGCTGGTGGAACTGCACGTGCTGGCGCGTGCCTATCGTGATGCCTGGCGGCTGCTGCACGGCAGTGAACCGCTGCATGATCACGCCATCACCAGCCTCAATCTGCTGATCCATTTTTATCCGGTCAACAAACCGGCTGGCGCGGCGGCATGAAGAGCCGCCCTATACACTGAAGTCCGCGGCGAATTCCTGCTCGGTCCTGGCGATCAGCTTCTTGCGGCGGCAGGCATCGCGGAACTTCTCGAAATCACGCTCGACCTGGTCGGCGTAATCCCCGGAGTAGCGGACCATCGCGTCGGCAAAAGCGCCGCTGTCTCCCAGATAGCCCGAAATCTCCGGCGCAAGGCCTCCCGCCCTGGCATGGCCGCGCGCCAGCACCCAGCCGCAAAGCCGCGCGTAAATCGCGATCTGTCTCGCGTCAAAGCTCTCGAGTTCCGCCGATGTCTTCATGTCGCGCAGCTGGCGGATGTAAAAATGCCGCCCGGAGGGCCCTTTTGCCCAGCCCAGGAAATAATCGCTGGAAGCCTGCATCAGCCTCTGCCCCGCCACCACCCGCTGGCCCTGATGGCTGTACGCCGACCGGCCCGAAGGCACATAAGCCGCCAGCACCGAAGCCCGTGACTCCTTGACCTGCAGGAAAAAAGGATGCTCGTGGTGATCGATCAGCAGCATCACCAGGCATCGCGTGCCGACGCTGCCCACCCCGACCACCTTGAACGCCATGTCCTGGATACGGAAGTTGCCCAGAAGATGGCGATGGCTCGCGCTCAGTGTCTGCCGGTATTCTCCGAACAGCCGGTCAAAAATGGCATCCCATTTTCCCAGCTTCGCCCAGTCATCATTGGCCTTGAACAGGGTGGTTTTGCCGTGAATGTGAAACAGTCCTGGCGGCGCGTCCGACATGCGCCAGCGTCCATCGACCTTGTCGGCGATTTTCGGCAGCAGATTGCCGTGGGTGCGTTGCGAAGCGCGGGCGATGCGGGCTTTCAGGAGTTCGCGATCCTGGTTTTTGCTGAGCGAAGCCAGAATCCGGTCATAGGTGATCCGGTCATACCAGATGTCGAGCGCACCCATGCCGGCGTACTCCGCCATCTTCTGCTGGTAACTGCGCACCGTTGCATGAACGATATCCTGGGCCGCCCCCGCCTTGAATCCGAGATGGCGGGCGGCGACCATGAAACTCGCGGCAAGCCGTTTCAGATCCCATTCCCAGGGGCCGGGATGGGTTTCGTCAAAGTCATTGATGTCAAACAGCAGGCTGCGCTCGGGCGTGGCGTAGCCGCCGAAATTCATCAAATGACAGTCGCCGCAAATCTGCTGCACCAGGCCGGAATCCGGGGTGCCGGCAAGATCGTGGGCCTGGATGATTGCGGTACCGCGGTAAAAAGCGAAGGGGCTGGCAAGCATGCGTCCGTAGCGCAGCGGCACCAGCCGCTCCACCCTTCCGGCGCTGGAAGCCTCCAGCAGCTTTATCGGATCACGCTTCACGTTGCCGATGACCGAATGGGCCTTGCGCGGGGTTTTTTTGCGCAATTCGCGACCGTCACCCAGGCGTTGTTTGTTGTTCCTGAAATCACTCATGGCTAGTCCTGTCTGATGACACCTGAACTTCCGCCGACCGGCGGTCTGCGGTGGCTCCGGCAACAACTTGCAATATACTACTGCTTGATACACTTTCATCGAATCAACCCGCCCGATACAGGCTCATCATGCTGCCCATCTACAAGTTGCTTGCCACAGGGATGAGTGTCGTGGCGCTTGGCGGCATCGCCAGTTGTGAATCCACCACCTCCAGCGGAACGGTCGGAGCCGACCGCAAGCAATTCCTGCTGGTGTCCTCCGACCAGCTGAATCAGATGGCGGCCAAGGCCTATCTGCAGCTGCAGCAGGAGTCGGCCAAGAAGGGCGTGCTCAACACCGACGCGGCGATGACCCGCCGCATTCGTGCCATCGCAGCCCGCATCACCCCGCACACCAAGGTCTTCCGCGCCGATGCGCCCGCCTGGAAATGGGAAGTCAACACCATCACCAGCGACCAGCTCAATGCCTTTTGCATGCCCGGCGGCAAGATCATGTTCTACACCGGCATCGTGCAGCGGCTGAACCTCACGGATGACGAGATCGCGGTAATCATGGGCCACGAAATCGCCCACGCGCTGCGCGAGCATTCGCGCGAGCAGGTATCGCAGGCGGTGGCCGCAGAAGCAGCGATCGGCATCGGCGCCGCACTGCTCGGCCTCGGCGACGGCGCCGCCAACCTCACCGGCACCGCCTATCAGGCGCTGGTCGCAACCCGCTTCAGCCGCAACCATGAGACCGAATCCGACCGTATCGGCCTCGAACTCGCGGCACGTGCCGGCTACGACCCGCGCGCCGGCATCACGCTGTGGAAAAAAATGCTCGGTGCCAGCCAGGGCGGCCGCCCGCCGGAATTCCTGAGCACGCACCCGGCGGAAGCCCGCCGCATCCAGGAAATCGAAGCCCTGCTGCCGACGGTGATGCCGCTGTATGAGGCTGCACGCGGCCGCTGAGCGCCTGCCACCTGGTTTTGATGCAAAAAAATGCAATAGCGCATCGCTTACCGTCATCTCCTTTTTTTGCAATTCTCCAAGCTGCGATTGCCACCACCTTCGCGAACCGTCCTGTTCAAGCTAGGATGCCATCATGGCCAGAACCTACTTCGATGCACCGGGATGCAAAGTAAGGCTCGACCGGATTTCCGCCGAACCACCGCGAAGCCTGAGCAGGAAAAAAGCTGAAAAACGCTTTGCCACGCTGGGCGGGGAACTGTTCAAACTGCAGGATGCGATGTATGGCGCAAGGAAACATGGCGTGCTGGTCGTACTGCAGGGACGGGATACCGCAGGCAAGGACGGCGCGATCAAGCATGTCGCAGGCTGCCTGAACCCCCGCGGGGTCAGCGTCACTTCATTCGGTGTACCGACTACCGAGGAGCGTGGGCATGATTTTCTGTGGCGTATTCACCGCCATGCACCCCGTCATGGTGAATTCGCCATTTTCAACCGCTCGCATTATGAAGACGTACTGGTCGTACGGGTCCATGACCTTGTACCCAAGGCGCTGTGGAGTGAACGCTACGCACAAATCCGGGATTTCGAGAGCCTGCTGACCGTCCACAACACCATAATCCTCAAGTTTTTCCTGCACGTCACCAAGAATGAGCAGAAAAAACGGCTGCTTGAACGCGAGCAGGATCATGAAACCGCATGGAAACTCAACCCGAATGACTGGAAGGAGCGCGACCACTGGGATCATTACACCAGTGCATACGAGGACGCCATATCAAAAACTGCAGCTCGCCATGCCCCGTGGATTATTGTTCCCGCCAACGCGAAGTGGTACCGCAACCTGGTTATTGCCGAGCATATTGCCGATGCGCTGCGCGAACATAACCAGCACTGGCAACAGGCCCTGCAGGAGATGGGCAAAACCGGACGCGCCGAGCTCGACAACTATCGCGCGCCGCTGGCATTGAAAAAAAACCGGAAAACCACATGAAAGAACTGGAAAACTCCAAGTCGGTGACCATCAAAAGTCACCGTACACTCCGATTGTTTCGCCTTGCCACCCGGAAAACATGCGTAAAAACAATCTGATAATTTGTATGGCGCTGTACGGCATTGCGGCACTGATACCAGGCATCGGTGCCGCGCAGATTCCGCCAGCGAGCGAGGAAATCGCACATTACAAGGGGCTGCATGCCGCAGCCTTCAGCGGCGACCTCGCCGCGATCGAAAAACTGATCAAGGCCAAAGCCGATCTGAATTCACGCGATCCCTACGGCCGCACGCCGCTGCATGTCGCCACCCATGCGCGCAAGCCGGACGCGGTGAGGATGCTGATGCGTGCCGGCGCCAACCACGCCCTGCTCGAACGCGACCGCTACGATGCCGTGACCATTGCTTCGGTCGCGGATGACGAGGCCACGCTGCGTGTGCTGCTCGCCGAAGGTGCCAGCGCGAAGCTGACCACCAGCCGCTACGACGGCACCGCGCTGATTGCGGCGGCCCACCTCGGGCACGCCGGTGTGGTCAGGCAGTTGATCGCCGCCGGCGCACCGCTGGACCACGTCAATAACCTGCACTGGACCGCGTTGATCGAATCCATCGTGCTCGGCAACGGCGGCCCGCGCCATACCGAAACCCTGCGCCTGCTGGTGCAGGCCGGCGCCAACCTGCAACTCACCGACCGCAACGGCAATACGCCGCTCAGGCTGGCGAAAGGGCGCGGCTATCAGGCGATGGTGGAGATACTGGAAAAAGCCGGCGCGAAATAAGACCGCCCGTGCCTTATTTTGCGGTCATGGCCTGCCGCTCGGCCTCGAGCTTGGTCTTGAGCAGCCACTCGCGGTAGTCGTCCATGTCACCGTCGTAGGGCTGGAGCTTGCCTTCGGCGACGATCAGGAACTGGTCTGTGGTCGCGCGCAGCAGGTGACGGTCGTGCGACACCAGCACCAGCGTGCCTTCGAATTGCGCCAGCGCCACAGTCAGCGCCTCGCGGGTTTCGAGGTCGAGGTGATTGGTCGGCTCGTCGAGCAGCAACAGGTTGGGCCGTTGCCAGACGATCATCGCCAGCGCGAGACGCGCCTTCTCGCCGCCTGAAAAATGGGTGATCGGATTGAGCGCCATTTCACCTGGGAAATTGAAGCCGCCAAGAAAGCCGCGCAGCTCCTGCTCGCGCACCCGCGGCGCGACCCTGGCCAGGTTCCACAGCGGCGATTCGTCGTCGCGCAGCATTTCCACCTGGTGCTGGGCAAAGTAGCCGATCGCCAGGCCCTTGTTGAAGTTGGCGCTGCCCGACAGCGGCGCCAGTTCACCGGCGATGGTCTTGATCAGCGTCGACTTGCCGGCGCCGTTGATGCCGAGCAGGCCGTAGCGCTGGCCGCTCTGCAGTGAAAACTTGATGCCGTCGAGCACCCGCTTTTCGCTGCCGTCCTCCAACCGGTAACCCGCCACCACGTCCTCCATCACCAGCAGCGGATCCGGCGCGCGCAGCGGCTCGCGGAATTCAAACTGGAATGCCGCCGTGACATGCAGGGGCGCCAGATCCTCCATCTTGGCCAGCATTTTCATCCGGCTCTGCGCCTGGCGTGCCTTGCTCGCCTGCGCCTTGAAGCGGTTGATGAAGGACTCGAGATGGGCACGTTCACGCTGCTGCTTCTCGATCATGCCCGCGGCCAGCACCACGGCGGCGGCGCGCTGGCGCTCGAAGTCGGAGTAATGCCC
This sequence comes from Betaproteobacteria bacterium Ga0077527, assembly GCA_001464815.1. GTDB lineage: Bacteria > Pseudomonadota > Gammaproteobacteria > Burkholderiales > SG8-41. The sequence goes on from LNDW01000017.1 coordinate 9,262, forward strand.
CGCGTAGCGCTTCAGTTTCTGGTTGTCGATGTGGACGATGACATTGACCACGCCATCGAGAAAATCCCGGTCGTGTGAAACAATGACTAAAGTGCCCTTATATTTCTTTAGCCACTCCTCCACCCACAGGATGGCGTCGAGGTCGAGGTGGTTGGTCGGTTCGTCGAGCAGCAGCAGGTCCGACGGGCACATCAGGGCCTGCGCCAGGTTAAGCCGCATCCGCCAGCCGCCGGAAAAACTCGCCACCGGCTGTTCCATCTGGTCATGGCTGAAACCGAGGCCGTACAACAGGCGCTCGGCACGCGAACGCACGGTCCAGGCATCGGCATCGGCAAGGTCGGCATAGACGGTGCCGATGCGCTCGCCGTCATCAGCGGCTTCGGCGGCGGCGAGTTCGGCCTCGAGCCGGCGCAGCGTGGTGTCGCCATCGATGGCGTAATCGATCGCCGCGCGCTCCAGTGCCGGCGTTTCCTGCGCGACATGGGCCACGCGCCAGCGCTGCGGAAAATCGACCTCGCCCTGATCAGCATGGATTTCGCCGCGCAGCAACGCGAACAGGCTGGACTTGCCGGTGCCGTTGGCGCCGATCAGGCCGATCTTGTCGCCGGGGTTAAGCGCGAGGTCGGTGCCTTCGAGCAGCACCTTGACGCCGCGGCGCAGTGTTATCTGGTTGAAACGGATCATCGGAATGCGGCAGAACGCCGCGCAAAGGGGCGCATTCTACGCAGAATGCCGCCGCCACGCCCGCATGCACTGCGCCGGGGTTCAGCGGCAGGAACTCTCCGGCCAGGCGCCAGCGTCGATGGCCTCGCGGTAGGCATGCCAGGTGGCATGGCCGAGCAGCGGCACCACCAGTGCCAGACCGAGCAGTGCGGTGGCGAAGCCGATGCCGGTCAGGACCACGATCAGCATCGCCCACAGCGCCATCGCGCGCTTGTTGCGCAGCACCGCGTTGACGCTGGTGACGATGGCGGTGACCGCATCGACTTCACGGTCGCAGATCATCGGCAGCGAAAACGCGCTGAACATGAAGGTCAGCAGGGCGAAGATTGAGCCAACCGCGGAACCAATCGCCAGAAACAGTGCGAGCTGTTTGAAGTCGGTGCCGCCACTCGCCGGAAAAAATACGTGCACCATCGAACCCGCGCGCGCCCACACCAGGAACAGCACCAGCAGTGCCAGCGCGAACACCATCGCATTACCCAGCGCGCGGTGCTGATCGGCAAAACAGCGTGACAGACTGGGTTTGCCACCGGCCTCAAGCTGGCGGCTTATCGAATACAGCCCCAGCGCCAGCAGCGGCGCGACAAACACGAAGCCCGACATGAGCACCAATACCGCCCAGTAGCTGCCCAGACGCAGGCCGATGCCGGTCACCACCCATGACAGCAGGACAATGGCAAGCCCGTAAGCGAGGCTTTGCCGGGGGGCACACTTCAAGTCCGACCAGCCCAGACGGATCCAGCCCAATGCGGCAAGGGGCGACAGTTCCCGGCAAGGCGCCACAAAAGGCAGGGCGCCTTCCGGCACTCCGCCGCGGCCGGCAGGTTCTGCGGTCACGACATCACCCCTTCACCAGCTACTTCGCCAGCCCGAGATCGACCAGCACCGCGCGCATCGCGGCGTAGTCCAGCTCGAGGTCCTTGGCGAACTGCGCGCTGCCGGTGAACACATCGGACCAGATGTTCTTCTCCAGCTCATCCTTCCATTCCGGCGCTTCCGACACCTTGCGCAGCAGGCCTTCCCAGTAGGCGATCTGCTGCGGCGTCATACCCTTGGGCCCGAAGATCGAGCGCCAGGCACCGAAGGTGAAATCGGCCCCCTGCTCGCGCCAGGTCGGCACATTGGCGAATTCGCCGGGGAAGCGCTTCGCGGCGGTGATGCCGAGCACACGCATGCGGCCGGCCGCGACATGCGGCGCGATATTGCCGGCCGCCGTGGTGACGAGGTCGATGTGGTTGCCGAGCACCGCGGTCACCGCATCGGCTGAGCCCTTGAACGCCACCACCTTGAGGTCGCGCGCGTTGCCGCCAATGGTCTTCATCAGCACGCCGGCAGCGATGTGGTTGTGGCTGCCCAACAGCGGTGAAAACCCGATCGTCACCGACTTCGGATCCTTGCGCAGGCGATCGATCAGCTCCTTGCCGGTCTTGATCGAAGAATTCGCCGCCACAGCGAATACGGTGTAGTCGTCGAACAGCGAGGCCACCGGCGCGAGATCGCTGTGGCGCAGCGGACTGGAACCGACGATGTGGTTGGTCAGGATCGCGGGCCCGGCAACCACCAGCACATGCGGATCGGGCGCCCGCTGCTGGACATAGGTGTAGGCGATCGAACCGCCGCCGCCCGACTTGTTGCTGATCGACAGCGACACCGGCAGCAGCTTGCCGGCAAGGATCAGCCGCTCCAGGCTGCGTGCGGTCTTGTCATTACTGCCGCCGGGCGGATTGGGCACGACGATTTCGACGTTGCGTGAAGGCGACCAGGCTTGCGCGAAAACAGGCGCCGACACACAGGTGGCGATGATGGCGACGGCGCTGCGTAACACGAGTTGCAGTTGATGCATGGTTTCCTCCTCCGGAAATCTTGCAGATCAAAGCCGGCGGGCATAAAGCCCGCCGGGCGCAACAAAGCTACTGCTGGCCCTTCAACAGGAGTTCCACGACCTGAGGCGCTGTCTCTGCGGCGCGCTGGTCCATCTGCTCCGGCGTCAGGTTGGCGATCGGATGCGGCATCACCAGGAATTTCAGGTCCGGCACGCCCCAGGTGCGCGCCATCGCCTTGCCGGTGACCGTGAACAGGTGCGTCACGATCGACGCCGACGGAATGCCCTGCTGCTCAAATACGATGCTGTCGAGCACACTGCCCGAGCTGCATGACCCTCAATCCCCGACGCCGGCGACGATGATGTCGCAGTTCTGCTTGTACTCGGCGATCATCTCGGGGCTGGGTGCGGAGCCCGCGCTTTTCTTGCGGCGGATCACATGCGCCTTGGCGCCGTGCTCCTTCTCGAGGATACCGGCGATGCGCAGCAGGATCTGGTCGGAGTTGTGTTTGGTGTTGTCGACCAGGCCGATGCGCAGGCCTTTCAGCGACTTCGGCCGCGGCACGAAATGGATCGTGCGGCCAGTGACCTCGGTGGTGGGATCGTAGATCTGGATGCTCATGTCGACCTCCTATAAAAATATCAATAAAAACAAATACTTATAAAATTCTTCATTCCGGACATGCAAAACACGATCCGGAATCCAGTGACCTAGCCAGTACCACTGCTGGACTCCGGCTTGCGTCGGAGTGACAGGATATAGACCTTGAGTGTTCTCTGCGCCCTCTGTGGCTAAAAGGTTTTCGCCTTTGACCTTCAAACAACCTTGATTTCCCGCGTAACACTCTGCGAACCGTTCTTGCCGCCCCAGCCCGGGATGTAGCAGGACTGTACCCCGGCCTTGCCGCCGGCGGCGATGACCAGCAGGTCCTGCGGCGTATGCACCAGCGGCTGCAGCGTGCTTTCAGTTTCGGCGGTGATCGGGCCCGGCTTGATGTTGGCGCGCTGCAGGTCGGCCTGCTTCATCTGCGTGTGCTCGAACACGTAGTTCTGCACGTCCTCGCGCGACCAGCCCGCCTTTTGCATGATCAGCTGGTGTTCGCCGGCGAACACCAGCGCGTACTGCGGCTGGCGGTTGGTGCCGGCGGACATGCGCATCTGTGCGCAGGTGGTGGTGAGCACGCCTTCGGGCGTCGCACCCAATCCGTTGGAATACTGATGCGGCGCATAGGCGGCAAAAATCGTCACCGCGCTCTGCTCGGGCCGGAAGCCGCGCGTGGTGTGAAAGGCCGGCCACGGGCTGTCTTCCTCGTTCTCGGCAATGCAGTAGGTGTATTTCCCGGCATGGCCCAGGCTCGAACGGTCGAGTTCGCCGGGCAGCGTGCCGATGACGTTGCGCATGATCAGGCGGATGGCACGGCCGATGGTGGCGTTGGCGCGCCAGCCGGGACCGAACAGGTTGTCGCCGTTGTTGATGTTGAGCTTTTTTGCAATCGGACCGTTGACCAACATGAACACCGCGGAACCGCCGGTGCTGGTCGCCGGGCCGTGGTAACCGTACAGGGGATCGGCCAGCGCCTCGACGGTGGCGGTGATCACCGGCATGTATTCCGGCTTGCAACCTGCCATCACCGCATTGATCGCGACTTTTTCCGCGGTCACCGAAACCTGGCGGTTTTCGATGAACGAGAGCTGTTTTCCCGGTTCAAGCCCGCCGGCCTCAAGCATCGCCGCGATCCGCGACACAGTCGGCGGAATCACCGGCAAGCCGTCAGTCCAGCCGTTGGCGTAACACAGCTCGATGGCGCTGCCTTCGTCATCCGCCGTCAGCCGGCGCGACTTGAGTTCGATCATGCTGCCCCTCCAAGTAGACCCGGTCTGACGCCGGAAATAATGTAATTCAGTCTACCCGAACACCCGAAATCCGCCGCCTCTGGTTCCAGATGGTGACAACTATGCAAGCCAACCAGTCAGACCGCAGCGTAGAGCGAAGCGACCGGCACACCGGTGGCGCCAGCAGGCAGTCCGCTCAAGGCATGAAAACGGCCTGCAAGCCCGCGCAACAAACCCTCTTCCATCGCACCGGCAACGAAGCAGATTGCAAACGGCAGTCCATCGCCACGGAAACTTGCCGGCACCGATACTGCGGAAAGCTGCATCGGATTGGCAAAATATGTGTAGTAGCCGTTGTTTGCATTCAGTGTGATGGGATCAGCCTCGACTTCGGCAATCCGGTAGATAGTACCGGTTGTGGGCAGTACCAACACGTCACATTTATCCATTTCGACATCGACACGCCGCTTCAGGCGCCGCAACTGATATTGCGCCTTGTAGGCATCAGCCGCGCTGTAACCCAGGGCCTTCGTCGTTACCGCATACGTGGTGTGATGCATGTCCTGCGCACGGGATTCAAAAAAACCGGCGAGGTCAACCAAGCGCTCAGCCAAAACCGGGCTGTCAAAGAGCATGCGTCCAGCCTCGCGGAAGGGCGCAAAGTCGATTTCAACCTTGCGCCCGCCCATAGCCTCAAGCCGCTCCAGCGCCTGCGCATATTGCCGTTCGTGAACACGATCACCAAAGAAAGTAAGATCAGCCGCAGCGGGGACTCCGAACAAAAAATGCTCCGGCTGTCGCGGCGAAATATCATACGCGGCGGCCTCGACCAGGGAGTAGTCATCAGCCGGATCAAAGCCGCGGACGGCTTCGAAGACCCGGCAGGCATCCTCCACGGTCAGCGCAAACACGGGGCATACATCGAAACTGCGGTTGGCATAAAAAAATCCGGCAACACTGATCACACCGGGCGTCGGCTTCAAGCCAACGACATTGCACATCGCTCCAGGCACTCGTCCCGATCCGCCGGTGTCGGAACCGAAGGCAAAACTGACCAGACCGGCGCCAACCGAAATACCGGCGCCCGAGCTGGAACCTCCGGGTATGTACTCGGGATTGAACAGATTGACTGGAAAACCTGTGGGGCTGCGCACACCAACCAAACCGTTGGCAAACTGATCCATGTTGGTTTTGCCAACTAGTATCGCACCACCATCACAAGCGCGGACAATGGCGGTGGCGGTCTGCTCAGCAATGTGCGAGAACGCCGGGCATCCTGCGGTAGTGGGCATGCCGGCGACGTGCAGATTGTCTTTCACCGAAAAAGGCAGACCATACAAAGAGAGCACATCCGGCCCCCGTCTTGGCGGCACCCTGGCCTGCAAATCGCGTGCCGCAGCCAGAGCATCGACCTCAGGAACCAGGTGCAGCCATACGTGATCATCGCCGCGCGCCGCGATCCGCCGGTAGACCTCGGTGACAACCGCCTCGGGAGTCAGCGTTCCATCGCGGTATCCGCGGTGCAGCGTGTTGATGTCGAGGCTCAGCATATCGTTGATTTCATGCGACTTCGTTCAACCTAGAACTCTGAGCACAAACTGACCGACCACCTGTGTCGCCTTGACCAGATCATCGATATTGACGTTCTCGTCGGCATTCATCGCGCGCAGGCCATTGCCGGGACTGAACATGACCACCGGGATGCCGCCAAGTGAGTGAATCCACGACGCGTCAGTACCGGCATCCTTGCCCGCGATACGCGGCTGCGTGCCGATCACGTCCTCGTAAGCGGCGCAGAGATGGCCGATCACCGTCTCGTCGGGATCCAGTTTGTAGCCAGGCCACCAGATCAGCTCGCGCAGGCTGGCGTCAAGCTTCGGGTGCAGTGCTTTCAATTCGGCAAGTATTGCCCCGAATTCGGCATACACCCCTTCTCGCGTCTCATCAGGTAGGCAGCGGCGATCCACCTCAAGACGGCATTTGTTGGGGACCATATTGGGCACCGTCCCACCCTCGATGATGCCTATGTTGATGGTTGCAAAACCGAGCAAGGCATCACGCCGGCCCTCCAACCGCTTGGCCTCCTGCTGCAATCGCAGCATGATGATCATCATGTCCTCGATCGCGTTTTGCCCAAGCCATGGCCGTGCGCCGTGGGTGGCAACACCGCGGGTGGTGATCTCGACGGTCAACCGTGCCTTGGTCGCGATTTCGACTTGCATTGTGGTCGGTTCCGCCACCAGCGCCAGATCGGCCTTGAGTCGCCCCTGGGCTGCGACATGCTGGATGCCGTGTTTGCCGCCGACCTCCTCATCGCAGGTAAACAGCAGCACCAGCTTCCCTCGCAGCGGAATACCAAGGTCTCGGATTGCCCGAGTCGCCATCAACAAGGTTGTCAGCCCGGACTTGGTGTCAATGGTGCCACGGCCGTAAATGCAGCCGTCGGCAATCTCCGCCGCAAACGGTGGATGTGTCCAGTACTCGAGCGGCCCCGGCGGCACGATATCAAGATGATCGTTGAGCAACAGCGTCGGTCCCGGCACCCCGGTATCCCAGGTCGCTAGCACGTTCGGACGCCCTGGCTGGGACTCCAGTATTTCGACCTTAAAACCCATCGCGGCGCAACGCGCTGCCACCACGGCACCAACTTTGGCCTCATCACCGGTAATGCTCGGAATTCGCACCAGCTCCTGCACCGTACTGACGATTTCCGGTGCGATCCGTTCGATTTCCTTATGCAGTGTTTTGGCGACTTCGTCTTTCATCGGTAATCCCCTCGCAAACGATCATTCAAGCCTGATGCCCGCAGTCTTGATGACACCGGACCAGCGACTCATTTCAGATCGGATAAACTTGCCGAACTCTTCGGGCTTATCACCGATTGGAATGATGCCCAGAGAAAGCAGCCGGTCGTTGATTTCCGGCGTTTTCAGCGCTTTTACCACTTCATCATGAAGGCGTGCTACCACTGCCTGCGGGGTTCCGGCTGGAACCAGCAAACCGTTCCAAGATAGAACCTCAAAACCCTTCAAACCCGACTCCGATACCGTAGGTAGATTCGGGACAATCGATACTCGCTTGCCGCTGGTGACCGCAAGCGCGCGCAAGCGACCAGCCTGGACGTGCGGCAGCGAAGACGGCAGGTTATCGAACATGAATTGCAGGCGCCCCGCCACCAGATCGGCAACCGCAGGCGCGCTGCCCTTGTACGGCACATGGACAGTCTTGACCTGAGCCATCACGTTGAACAGCTCACCGGAGAGATGGATCGCCCCGCCGACCGATGACGAACCAAAATTCAGCTGCCCGGGGCGGGCCTTGGCGTAGTTGATCAGTTCAGCGACCGAGTTGACCGGCAGCTCCTGCGGCACCACGAGCATGTTCGGCACCGCCGCGACATTGGCCACGGGCAACAAATCCTTGCCAATGTCATACGGCATCTTGTCAAACAGGTAGGGATTGACCGCGATGCTGGGTGTACCCATCAGCAGGGTATAACCGTCAGCGTTGGCACGCGCGACAAGATCGGCGCCGATGTTGGTGCCCGCACCCGGCCTGTTATCAACCAGCACACGCTGCCCGATATTGTCCTGCATACGCTGGCCCACCAAGCGCGCGACCATGTCCGTAGTGCCTCCTGGCGCGAAAGGCACCACCAGCCGCAAGGCATTGGTTGGATACGCTGCGGTAGCTTGCGCTGCTGCCAGCGGCACAGGCTGGACAGCGATCCCGACCAGGGCTGTCACCACCCCCATTACGCCACCATAGCGGAGTTTCATATCGTTTCCCTTTGTTGATCCAAAATATGGCCCGTACCTGCTCAGTCCGCTGAACCCGCGGACGCACCAGCAACGGGGAAGGCGTACTGACGCTCAATACGCAGGCTGTAGCGGAATGCATCACCGCGGAAAAACAGATGGTCAAAATTCGCCGGTCGGCCACTGGCGAGCCGGGTCAGTCTTTCAATGCAAAGGCAAGGCCGTCCGAGCCGGGTCGCCAGCCATTTCGCCTGTGCCCGGCCGGCAAGTACCGCCTCGATATTGAGATCGGCTACGCCCAGACGCAGGCCATGATCCTGCTCGAGAATGGCAAACAGGTCCCGGGTTTCCAATTGATCACGGGTCAGTAACTGCCCGATATCCAGCGGCAGCCACGACAGCTCGTAGCAATATGGCGCACCGTCGAGATTGCGCAGCCAGATAATTTCGGAAACCGGCTTGTCCGGTGCCACGCCCAGCACCGCGGCTACCGTCGCCGGGGCCAGTGTGCGACGCATCCGCAGCACACGGTTGGAACTGGCGAAACCAAGCCGTGTCATGGCTTCGCCGAAACCTTCCAGCCGGTTGACTGCCTGCTGCACACGCGGCTTGTTGACGAAGGCACCGCGACCGGTGACCTTGTAGATCAGCCCCTCGCGCTGCAGCTCGCCCAGCGCATGACGCACCGTGATGCGACTGACGCCAAACCGCGCCCCAATCGCCGCCTCCGAGGGTATCGGCTTGTCCTGCGGATAACATCCATCATGGATTTCGCTGCGCAATTGATCGCGCACCACACTGTACAGCGGTATTTCGGCAAATCCGTTCAACACAATCCCCTTCGGCCAACCTGTCATGACAGGCTGATGAAGATCAAAGCAAGCGACATGCCACCCTCGATGATCGGACTTGCAAGACAGCATCACGCTAACTGACAATCGACCGGACAATGCTCGATACCCCCTCGCTTATATGATTGAATTAATGCTGATTGTCTTGGTCTCCGCCCTCGCCTGGCTGTGGTGGGACAGCATGCAGGCGCGCGAGGCCGCGGTCGGTGCCGCACGCGCGGCCTGCGAATCCGAAGGCCTGCAATTCCTCGACGATACCGTGGGCATCGCCAGCGTCAGGCCGGCGCGTAATGCCGACGGCCGCCTGCTGCTGCAGCGGGCCTATGATTTCGAGTTCAGCGACACCGGCGACAACCGCATACGCGGCAGCGTGGTCACACTCGGCCGGCGGGTGATCCTGCTCCGGCTGCTGCCACGCCCGACGGCACAGGTGATTCCGCTGCACTGATTTCGGCGCTGATTTCGCGCCGCAGCCTCGGCTACATTTCATGCGTTATCACGGTGCATGCGCACCATCGCGGCGCAGCCCCACCCCTGCGCAGACTGGAACAACTTATGCTTGAGTCCGGAAGGCTACCCGCACAGGAGATCGTCATGCTCGACCGCACTGTTACCAAGTTTTCCCATGTCAAACCCGGTGACACACAGTTCCGCAGCGAGGGATTGCGCGATTTCTTCATCTACCGTGACCTTGGCATCGCCGATGCCACCGCCGGCAAGGTCATCGCCCAGCTGGTACAAGCCCAGAACGCGCCCGAAAAAGGCACCGGCTGGCACCGCCATGAGGCGGATTTCCATATCGTCATCATGCTCAAGGGCTGGGCCAAGTTCATGTACGAAGACCAGGAAACCCTGGTCGCCGCCGGCGACTGCGTGCACCAGCGTCCCGGAATCGTGCACTACCTGTTTGATTACTCGCCGGACATGGAATACCTGGAAATCGTCGGCCCCGCCGATTTCAAGACCGTCGACATGCCCGGCCCCTGTGCGGTGCCAGCCCCCAAACCCTGGACCTGATGCCTTGCAATGGCGCGTTCAGAACTCCATGTCGAGTTCTTCGATGTCGTCGGATTCAAGCCGGGCCGCGGTGATCCATTCCTGCATTTCAGGCGTTGCCAGGATCAGATCGGCATAGGCCTTGCATTGCGCATCGAGCTGCACATGGTAGGTGCGAAAACGGGTCGCCACCGGCGCATACATGGCATCGGCCATGCAGCGTTTTTTGCCGAACAGCCAGGGGCCGCCGTATTGCTTCAGGCATTCGTGCCAGATCGCGGTGATGCGTTCGATGTCATCGCGCGCCTTGGACCAGACCTTGAAACCGGGGAAATCACCCTTCAGGTTCATCGGCAGTGCCGAACGCAGGCTGGCAAAACCGGAATGCATCTCGCCGCACACCGCACGGCAATGGGCACGCGCCGCTCGGGTGGCTGGCAACAGTCCGCTTTTAGGCTTGATTTCATTGAGGTATTCGGCAATCGCCAGGGTGTCCCAGACCTTGATTCCGTCATGCTGCAGGCAGGGCACAAGGATCGAAGGTGCCAGCAACAGCAATTCACGACGCGCATTGACATCGTCCGGCGACACCACCACCTCGCGGAAAGCCAGCCCGGAAAACCGCGTCAGCAGCCAGCCGCGCAGCGACCACGAGGAGTAATTCTTGCTGCTGATGCTCAATGTGGCTTGCGCCATGAAGCCCGTCCCGGTTGCGGTACCACCCCGGCACGCACTGCAGCGGTGCCGGCAGCGACCGCAGGCATGGCTTTAGCAGAAGTCGTGCCATGCCGTTATCGCGGATGGTGCGAATATTGCGTAGCTTATGACCAAGGCAACCCTGCTGCACCGCCCGCCAAGGATTTCTGATGATTTACCATGCTTACCAGACTCAGGAACGCGTCCTCAACCCAATGCGCGAACTGGCGATGCTGGCAGCGCCCGGGCTGCACGATTTCGGTGCCTGGGGCTGGTCACCCCTGCGCCGCTTTGCCGCCGCCTGCGAAGTCATTGCGCTGGCGCGACTGACCCACAAGCGGCCAGCCTTCGGCATCGAATCGGTGCAGACGGGCAAGCGTGAACTGGAAGTCACCGAGGAAATCGCCGATATCACACCATTCGCCACGCTGCTGCGCTTCCGCAAACACGGCGCCCCGGCCCAGCCGCGGGTGTTGATCGTGGCGCCAATGTCGGGACATTTCGCCACACTGCTGCGCGAAACCGCACGCACGATGCTGCGTGACCACGATGTCTACATCACCGACTGGCACAACGCCCGCGACGTGCCACTGGAAGCCGACCGCTTCGGCATCGACGAATATATCGACCACATCATCCGCTTCCTCGATGTGATGGGACCCGGCGCGCACCTCGCGGCAATCTGCCAGCCCTGCGTCGAGGCGCTTGCCGCGGTGGCGGTGATGGCGGAAGACAAACATCCGGCAACTCCGGCCAGCCTGACGCTGATGGCCGGCCCGATCGACTGCCGTGTCAATCCGACAGAGGTCAACCGCCTTGCCACCAGTCAGCCGATCAGCTGGTTCGAGCACAACCTGATCGAGCATGTGCCGGTGCAGTTTGCCGGCATGCGGCGGCGGGTCTACCCCGGCTTCCTGCAGCTCACCGCCTTTCTCAACATGAACCTGCAGCGTCACATCAAGTCGTTCAAGGATTATTACCAGCAGATTGTCGATGGCGACCACGAAAAAGCGGAAGCCACGCGCCGCTTCTACGAGGAGTATTTCGCGGTCTCCGATCTCAGCGCCGACTTTTATCTGGAAACCGTGCGCTACGTATTCCAGGAGCATGCACTGGCGCGCGGCAAACTGAAGTGGCGCGACCGTCCGATCCGGCCCCAGGCGATCCGCCGCACGGCGTTGCTGACGGTCGAAGGTGAACGCGACGACATCTGCGCACTGGGCCAGACGCTGGCCGCGCAGGACCTCTGCGACAAGCTGCCGCAATACCTGCGCACGCATTATGTGCAGGCCGGTGTCGGCCACTACGGCGTGTTCAGCGGCAAGCGCTGGGAAAACCAGGTCTATCCGACGGTGCGCGAGGTCATCCATTCGGCGGAATAGGCGAATTCCGTCATTCCGGCGAAAGCCGGAAAGCCGGGAACTGCTCCGCGCACCGGGGTGACGGAACTACTGCGCAGTCCACCCGCCATCAATCGCCTGCAGCGTGCCGGTGATCGACGCCGCATCATCACCGGCAAGGAACAAGGCCAGCGCGGCCACCTGCTCCACGGTGACAAACTGCCTGGTCGGCTGCGCCGCGAGCAGCACGTCGCGCACCACCTGCTCCTCACTGATACCCCGCGCCTTCGCGGTGTCCGGAATCTGCTTCTGCACCAGAGGCGTCAGCACATAGCCTGGACAGATTGCGTTGCAGGTGATGCCGAAGGTCGCGGTCTCCAGCGCGATGGTTTTGGTGAGGCCGGCCACACCATGCTTGGCCGCGACATAGGCCGACTTGAAGGGCGAGGCCACCAGCGCGTGAGCCGAGGCGATGTTGATGATGCGCCCCCATTTACGCTGCTTCATGCCCGGCACGGCATGGCGGATGGTGTGAAACAGCGCCACCAGGTTGATGTCGATGATGGCCTCCCATTTGTCCGGCGGAAAATCCTCGACCGGCGACACAAACTGGATACCGGCGTTGTTGACCAGGATGTCCGCAGCGCCGAAAATTTCTATTGCCTTACCCATCATGTCCGCGATCTGGTCGGGCCTGCTCATGTCCGCGCCGTGGTATTCGACACGTACGCCGTGTTTCTGCGCTAGCCCGGCGCGCAGCGACTCCACGGCGCCAGGTTCGCCAAAACCATTGAGCATCAGGTTGACGCCGCGCGCCGCCAGTGCCTCCGCGACTGCAAGCCCGATACCGCTGGTCGAACCGGTGATCACGGCACTCCTGCCCTTTAGCATGATCAACACTCCCCTGAAAACAGATTGATTAACAATAAGGTAATGCAAATAGCGAGCCAGGCGCCGCAAAAAAAACCGGCGAGTTGCCCCGCCGGCTTTGACCGTACAGTCCGCTCGGCCTACAGCTTGCGGATTTCAGCGAGCAGCTCCTCGCTGGTCGGGATGGTGCCCTGTGGATAGACCCTGGCGTAACGAACCATGCCCTGGGCATCAATGACATAGGCCGCACGCTTGTCGATGCCGCGCTCCTCGTTGAAGATGCCGAAGGCCTTGCCCGCCGCGCCATGCGGCCAGAAGTCCGACAGCAGCGGAAACGGCACACCGCCGAGTACATCAGCCCATCCCTTCAGGCTCGGCACCGGGTCGATGCTCAGTTGCAGGATCTCGACATTCAGCTTCTTGAATTCTTCGTAGTTCTCACGGAACCCACGGACTTGATTGGTTCACCCACCGGTAAAGGCAAAAGGCATGAACGCCACGACCACCGGCCGCCCCTTGAAACCGGACAGGGTGACCTTCTGGTCTGAATTGTGCGCGGCCAGCGTGAAATCGGGTGCCGCACTGCCAGCTTGAATTTCCATGCAAGTTCTCCAGAAGTTGAAGGGTTGCTGAAGCGCTGTGAGCATACCGGTGGCAACCCGGCGTGGCAATGCGCCGGGCAATGCCGCAGGTCAGCGGCGGCGTTCGTGACGGATCCGCTCTTCGTTGATCATGTGCAGGCTGGTCGCAACCACCACCGCGGCTCCCGCCCAAAGCCATGCATCGGGAACCTCGCCCCAGATCAGGTAGCCGAAGAGCGCGGCCCACAGCAGCGCGGTGTAGCGGATTGGCGCCAGCATCGAGGCTTCCCCGCTGCGCAAGGCTTCGATCATGCAGAAATGAGCCGTGCCGTTGAACACGCCAGCGGCAACAATCCACATCGCGGCAACGCCATCCACCGGCTTCCAGCCCAGCGGCAGCGTGGCAAAACCGCCGGCCATCAATATGATGTTTGACCAGAACAGCATCGACATCGAGCTTTCGCTGCGCGCCATGCGGCGGGTCAGCACGTCGCGCAGTGAATTGATCGCAGCCGCGGCCAGCGGCAGCAGCAGCGCCCACTGAAAGGCGGCCGCGCCGGGACGCAGGATGATCAGCACCCCGACAAAGCCACCGATCACCGCCACCCAGCGGTGCCGGCCGATGCGCTCCTTCAGCATCGGCACCGCGAGCAGGGCCATGAACACCGGGCTCAAAAACAGCATGGTGATCGCCGTGGCCAGCGGCAACTCAGCGAGACTCCACACAATCAGCGCCGAGCCGGCAATGAACAGCAGGCCACGTGTCATTTGCCCGCGCACATCGACCATGCGCAACTGTGACCAGTGACTGAACAACATCACATACGGCAGCAGCACCAGCAGCGTTGCCGCCTGGCGCAGGCCGATCACCTGCCCCACCGGATAGGTCTGCACCAGATGCTTGGTGGCGGCGTCGTTGGCGGTGATGAGCAAAATGCCAAGCGCCATCAGCAGCAGGCTGCGCAACATCGCGGCTTCAGCTCCCGTTATCCGGCTCGCGCAGCAACAGCAGCGCGGTCAGCACCAGCAGCACGGCGCCGAGGACCAGCACCGCGTTGAAGCCGTAACCGGCATCAAACAGTCCACCGGCCACCAAGGGGCCGATGATCTGCCCCAGCGCGAAGGCAGCGGTCATCGCCGCCACCAGCCGCGCCGGATCGCCGCGCGCCGATTCCCGCGCCACCTGCAGACTGGCCATTGTGGTGACCACGAAGGTGCCGCCCACCAGCAGCGCGGAAAGGATGATCGCGGCGAGTCCCGAAAACAACGCTGGCAGCACCAAACCCGCCGCCATCAGCCAGTGGCTGGCCATCCACACCCGGCGGTGGCCGAAATTCGCGGCCAGAGTCGCCGCGACCAGTGTCGATACCAGCGCCGCCGCACCGAACACCGGCCATGACCAGCCGAACAGAGCCGCGTCAGGCACCACCGCCTTTGCCATCACCGGCAGAAAGGTCGCCGGAATGATGTAGCCGAAACCGGAGACGCCGTAGCACAACACCAGCAGTGCGGCGCCGCCGCCGATATGCTTGCGGGTATCCGGCGCGGGTGCTGCCGCCGCGGGCAATTCGATACGCCCCAACACCGGCAGCACAAACAGCGCCGGCAGCAGCGCGAGTATCCCGGCGATGCGCCAAGCCCAGGCCGAGCCGCTGTCGTGCTGCATCAGCGCGAGGCAGATCAGCCCGGTCACCGCAATGCCACTGCCGACGCCGGCATAGACCAGGCCGGTGAGTGGTGTGCGGCCACACTCCGCGAGCGCGCTGATGCAGCGGGTGGACACCGCGATGAACATCAGCGCACTGGCGACACCGGCCGCAAAACGCAGCAGCGACCATGCACCGTAATTTTCGGTGAGACCCATGGCGAAGGTGCTGAAGGCCACCGCCAGCATCGCGGTGACCAGCAGGGCGCGGCTGCGCAAGGGCAGCACCGTGCCGGCGAGCGCTCCCAGCAAATACCCGATGTAATTCACCGACGCCAGCCAGCCGCCGTTGCCGACGCTGACCGCATAGTCGTCCTGCATCATCGGCAGGATCGGTGTAAAGGCGAAACGGCCGATACCCATCGCCACGGCAAGCGCGACCAGGCCGGCGAGGGCGATACGGAGCGGTGGGAGCGGCAGCATGGGCACCGCACTATAACCGATGCCCCCCGGACCCTGAAAAATTTTCCAATATAAACAATGGTTTATAATGTGGCCTGATGATCAGGATCCACACTCTCCGATGACCGCCCCGCCCGACATACTTCCCGGCCGCTACCGCCACTACAAGGGCCGGGAGTACGAAGTGCTCGGCGTCGCCAGCCATTCCGAAACGCTGGAAGCACTGGTGGTCTATCGCAAGCTCTACGACGACGGCGGCCTGTGGGTACGGCCCGCGGCGATGTTCGCGGAGACCGTGGTTGTTGATGGCCGGACACAGCCCCGCTTTTGCAAAATACGATGACGATCAACTGGTTTCCCGGCCACATGGCCGTCGCCGTCGAAAAAATCCAGAAGGCGATGGCCGATCACGACCTGGTGATCGAGGTGCTGGATGCGCGCTGTCCGCAGGCCAGCGCCAACCCGCTGGTGCAATCTCTGCGCATGGCGCGGCAGCGCCCGGTGCTGAAGCTGCTGAACAAGGCCGACGCCGCCGATGCCGGCGTCACTGCGCAGTGGATCGCGCATTTCGAGGCGCAGTCCGGCGTGCGTGCCCTGGCGATCTCGGCCAAAAAACCCGGCGACTCGGCCAAGGTCATCGCCGGCGCAAAACGCATGGCGCCGCATCGCAACGACCCGACCAAACCGCTGCGCATGCTGGTGATGGGCGTACCCAATGTCGGCAAGTCGACGCTGATCAACGCCCTGCTCAAACAGCGCGCGGCCAAGGTTGGTGATGAGCCGGCGATCACCAAGGCGCTGGCGCGTTACACGCTGACGCCCGAACTGAGCCTGACCGACACGCCGGGCCTGATGTGGCCGAAGATCGACCACCCCGAACACGGGCTGATGCTCGCCGCCAGCCACAGCATCGGCATCAATGCCTACATAGAATCGGAAGTGGCGATTTTTCTGGCCGAAAAGCTGCTCGCACGTTACCCGAAGCAACTGGCGGCACGTTACGGCACCCCCGCCGAGGGCAATAGCCTCGATGGTGTTGCACTGATCGAGGCGGTTGCCGCGAAACGCGGCTTTCGCATCAAGGGCGGTGGTGTTGATACCGACAAGGCCGCGGTGGTGCTGCTCAACGACTATCGCAGCGGCGCACTGGGCAGAATCAGCCTCGAAGCACCGCCAGCCCGGGACTGATCCGGCCTAGATCGCGGCGATCACCCGCGGCAGGCACCACCACTGCAGCAGGCCGCGCAAGCCGAGGAATACGGCGACGGCAGCCCACAGCCCGGCATTGCCGAACAACGGTGCGGCACCAAACAGCGCGCCCAGAAACATCACAAAAGCCAGTAGCACGATGTTGCGCATCAGGCGCGTGCGCGTCGCCGCAAGGTAGATGCCATCGTAGGCATAGGCCCACACCGAGATCAGCGGCATCAGCGCCGGCCACAGCAGCCAGGCTTCGGCCTGCACGCGCACCTCGGGCTGGCTGGTCAGCAGCGCGATGATCGCGCTGCCCGCGACGAGATAAATCGCGCAGTTCGCAGCACCAACCGCGAACGACCAGCCGAGCACCGCGCGCATGCCGCGGCGGAATCCCGCGCGGTCGCGCCGCCCCGCCGATTCGCCGAGTATGGCCTCCGCGGCATGGGCCAGCCCGTCGAGCCCGAAGGAGGTGAACATCAGGAAGGTGTGCAGCACCTGGTTCGCCGCCAGAGGCAGGTCGCCGAGGCCGGCGCTCTGCGCCATGAACAGCGCCATCACCGACACCACGCAGAAGGTGCGCAAAACCAGGTCGCCGTTGATCGCCAGCATGCGCCGCAGCCGCTCGCGGTCGAGCAGCGCTGCGCGGCGCTCCGCCGTCGGCAGCCGGCCCAGCGCGCGCAGCACGCACCACAGTCCCGCCGCGAATCCGGCGTACTCGGCGATCAACGAGGCCCAGGCGACCCCGGGCACGCCCCAGCCGAAGCCGTGCACGAAGAGCACGCTGAGCACGATGTTGGCGCCATTGGTGATCACCAGCAGCGCCAGCGGCGTGCGCGCATCGCGCAGGCCGTAAAGCCAGCCGACGATGGCATAGCTGCCGAGCACGGCGGGCAAGGCCCAGGCGCGGATCAGGAAATACTCGCGCGCGTGGTGCTCGACCAGGTCGCTGGCCTCGATCAGCCACAGCGCCGCCTCAAGCAGCGGCCGGTGCAGCAGCAGCAACACCGCGCCGGCCGCCAGCGCCAGCAGCAGCGCGCGGCCGATCATCGCGCGCACCTCGGCAGCATCACCGGCGCCGCGTGCCTGTGCGGTGGGCCCGGTGGTGCCCATGCGCAGGCAGTTGAACAGGTGGTAGATAAAATTGAACAGCATCGCGCCGATGGCCACCGCGCCGATGTAATGCGGAGCGTCGAGATGGCCGACCACCGCGGTGTTGACCGCGCCCAGCAGCGGCACTGACACGTTGGCGAGGATGATGGGCGCGGCCATCCCCCAGATCTGGCGGTGCAGGCGGGTGTCCGCAGTAGAAGCAGTCATGGCGCGCCGATTGTAGACCGCCCCAGCCCGGTCGCCGGGCTGCACGGTTTCTGCATCTCGTGTCGTGGCATCGACACCGGGAAAGCCGCGGTGGTGTTACTCAGTTACTCAATGACCATCGCAGCGGCGCGCCCTGACGGATCAGCCCCGAAACACCGGGAGAACAAGCCCATTGAGACGGTAACAGCCCGGATAATCGTACGCCGCACAGATGCAGGGCGTATAGTGGGTCAGACACTCGAAGAAAGCCCAAGATGACCGACCAGGCCTATATCACCGCTTATCAGAAGATCGCCGACAAATACGAGAACAATCAGTCAACAATGGCCGATTATCTGGAAGCAATGAAAAAACTCAAGGAGAGCTACCAGAAGTCGCGGCCCGGAGCCGCGCTGCCTGCAACAGCCTGACCCGCGCGGCGACTCAGGCATCAACCATGGAGAACCACTTGGCCTCGAAGGTCGGGCGCGGCGCGTCACGCAGCACCAGTTCGTTCTTGCGCCGCTCGCGTGTCGGCAGGTAGTTGCGGTCGATGCGCCCCTCCAGCGTCATCGCCAGATCACGGGCAAAAACGCGGTTGCCGATGTGCCAGGAGTGATTCCACCAGCCGAGCTTGTTCGCCTGTGAAGCCGGATCGAGGTTGGCGAAGTATTCGCTGCAATCGACGTTGACAGCTTTCGGATGGGCGTGCTCGGTGAGGCCGACGCGGCCGACGCGTGGCTCGGTCTCGACACGCTTGGACATGCCGAGCACGTCATCAAAACCGTTCTGGTAATTGGTCAGTCGCATGATGCGGCGGAACATCGGCTCCGCGGCCTGCGAATCGAGGTTGAGGTTGCGCGATGACACATCGCCACCGATGAACACCACCTGGCCGATGCGCCAATCGTTCTTGTAGAACTCGGCCTTTTTCTCGGCCGCAGCGAAAGCCTCCATGATCACGAAGGCGCCGGTTGAATGCCCCAGCAGGTGCACATTGGTCTGGCAGCCGCGATTCTGGCCCTTGATGATCAGACCGAGGCCGCTGGTCACCAGATAGTTCGCAATTTCGGCGGCGTCGGTCCGGTCGTCAAAGTCACGCTCCGGATCGTTTGGCCAGTCGAAGGACACCACCAGCCCGCGCCAGCCTTCGGCGGCCAGATCCTCCTGCAGCATTTCGTGGCGCTGACGGATTTCCTCCAGCGAATGGTTGTAGCCATGCACGAACACCAGCACGTCGCCGGCTTCACTGGCACGGCGACCGGCGCGCGCATCAGCGGTGGTCTGCACACGCTCCAGCCACTGGTGGCCCTTGATCTTGAACTTGCTGATGCCGGTGGTGATCGGCTTGCCTTTGGGCACTTCCAGGAACAGGGGTTTACCCGGCTCGGGCACAAAAGCACCTTTGCTCACCGCACGGGCGCTGAGTATGTAATTCGACATCCGGTTTCCCCTGTTGCTGATCAATCAAGCCGTTTCGTCGGGCTCGCCTTTACCGACCCATGCCTGCGTGAAAAGCATTCCGGCCCGGACAGGCATGAAGAGTGTGCGTTTTTCCACACATGCCCTTCAAACTCGATAAGGAATGATACCGAGCAAATTGTTAGATACCAAACTTATCAAAACGATAAGTTTTGAAGGATTCAGGGGGGTATGAATCCTCAAATCATGATTTTAAGCCATTGTTTTTAATATTTTTTCATAAAAAAATAAAAAAAATACGAAATTGGCGAAAAAAAGCATAAATCGTCTCGTTGTAGACAAAATTCATGAATATGGACTTTCAAAAAACCAAATGCACTCTGGCAGTGCATAGGCACGCGGGCGGGTATCCAGCCAAGCCATTGAAGCCGGGTCACCAGCGCAGGATACGCGGTCCCATCGCGGCGCCAAGGGCGGCCGGAACAAGCATGCCCAGCAAGTACCACAAGCCGATGAATACCGGCGCCAGCTCGGGGCAATGCAGGGCATAAGCCGCAGCACTGATCCCTCCGGACAAGGCACCGGCAGCGGCCCCTGCCAGTGCCGGCCTTACCGGAGCCAGTGTTTTCAGCACACCGAACAGCAGTACAAATGCCGGCACGGCAAGCAACGGCACGCTGATCAGACAGGCTGACCAGGTTTCACCCCAGACCAGCATTGATCGTTCGGCAGCTGATGTGCCCTGCAACGACAGTGCCGCAAGCAACCAGATCACCAGCACCGGGGCGGCCAGGGCAAAGCCGGTGTACCCCAGCGCGAGACCGGGGCGCGCCAGCCGCAACAGCATCATCAGCGCAGCGGCGGCAAACGCCGCAGGAAACGCCAGCTTGACCCAGAACATCGGCAAAGTAACCGCTGCGGCAATATCCGGCCGCAGGCCCAAGAGCAGCACCATCAGCATCAGTGCAAGACCGAGGCCACCGGCGAGCGCCCAGCCAAATCGCCGCCGCCAGCCGCGCAACCCGACCGGCAGCGTGTCACTCGCCAGCATCGAGATCAGCTCATCCGTTTTCATGGCTGCTCCTGACCAATGCGGCCAGTGCCTTCAGGCCGCGATGTACGCCCACTTTGACGGCTGACTCGGTCATGCCGCAGGCCCGCGCGGCTTCGGCCACTGACAACCCTTCGAGCTTCATGTGCACAATCGGAAAACGCTGCCGGTCGGGCAACTGCGCCAGCAGATGATCAAGGTCGCGCCGCGCATCCGCGGCTTCGGAGTCCGATGCCGCGAAGACCGCCAGCCCGTCATCCAGCGGTTCATTGAGCATTTCCCGACCGGCGCGCCGTCGCAGCAGATCGACCAGCTTGTAGCGGGCAATGGCCTGCACCCAGGGGGTCAACGGCTGGGCCGGGTCATAGGTGTGACGCTGGTTGTGAACCGCGAGCAGCGCCTCCTGCACCAGGTCCTCGACCTCATCCTGCATGTTGATCAGCCTTGCCCTCAGGAAAGCACGCAAATGCGCGCTCAACGACTTCAGAAATGAGTGATAGGCCGCGCCATCGCCAGCCATGCCCCGCAGCAGCAAGTCGCGCAGCACGGCCTCACGTTCGTTTAATCCACCTTCACGCATGTATTCGTCGCAGCACCGGATCCGGTTACAAGTCCTGGAAAAAAGAATAGCCGTTCTTTTGAGGAAATTGCATAACCTTCAGTCGCGACACCACGACGACCATCACCGCAAACGGTTCCGCCATCGATGGCAGCGAAGATTCGATCAACAACCTCAGCAATGCCTCGCCTCGGAACCCGGAGCGCAGTTTCACCTCCACCAGAACCGGCATCTTCCCGGATTCATCCTAAGAGTAAAGCACATTATTTTACCGGCGCTGTAACCGGCAGCGTCAGTTGCGCGAACTAACAGCCAGAACGTCCGTTCCAGCGCCTCAGAAGCCGGTGCGAACGTTTGACCGAATCCACCCAATTACCCTTCAGGAGATTTCACCATGCAAGCCAGAACACTCACGATCACTGCAGTAACCCTCGCCGCCCTGGTTTCGGGTGCCGCTGTCGCACAGGACAAGGGCGCATCAATCAAGGGCGAAAAAGAACGCTGCTATGGCATCTCTCTCGCCGGCAAGAACGACTGCGCAGCCGGTCCCGGCACCAGTTGCGCGGGCACTTCCAAGGCCGACTACCAGGGCAACGCCTGGAAATACGTCGCCAAGGGCACTTGCACCGGCATCAAGACCCCGAAGGGTACGGGCTCGCTGAAAGCGATTTGACCAGGGCTTATCACGATCAGATACCAGCATCTCGCGACCATGACCACTTTCCTCACCGCCGGGCTGAGCCTCAAGCCGCAGCATTTTGACGCTGCGTTGGAGTGCAGCGCAGCGGGGTTGTGGTTCGAGGTGCACCCTGAAAACTGCATGGTCGAAGGTGGTCCGCGGCTGGCCTGGCTCGAAGCGGTCCGCCAACGCCATCCGCTGTCCCTGCATGGTGTTGCGCTGTCGCTGGCCGCGGATGCCAGGCCGGACCCGGCGCACCTGCTTCGGCTGTCCGGTCTGGTGCGGCGACTTGAGCCGGCGCTGGTTTCGGAACACCTGTCATGGTCAAGCTGGCGCGGTGCCTACCATCCCGACCTGCTGCCGTTCCCGCGCACGACCCAGGCGCTGCTGCGTATTGCCGACAATATTTCGCGCACCCAGGACAGCCTGAAGCGGCGTATTGCCATCGAAAACCCGGCGCACTATCTGCACATCGAAGGCCACGAACATGAGGAAACCGCCTTCCTCGCCGAGCTGGTGCGGCGCACCGGTTGCGGCCTGCTTCTCGACGTCAACAATGTCCATGTCAGCGCGCGCAACATGGGCTTCGCCGCGCAGGACTACATCAATGCCTTCCCGGGCGATCATGTCATGGAAATCCATCTTGCCGGACATTCACAGGATCCCAACCTGGGTGAGGCGCTGCTGATCGACTCGCACGACGCACCGGTGGCACCTGCGGTGTGGACACTGTACGAATGCCTGATCCGTCGTATTGGCCCGCGGCCGACATTGATCGAACGGGATGACAGCCTGCCCTCCTTCGATGAGCTGATGCGGGAGCGCCGCCACGCCAGCACCTTGCTCGGCGCGGCACTGGCACAAGCAGCATGAACATCGTCGCGGGAAGCCTCGCCAACTTCCAGGACGCCTTCGCCGCGGCGCTGCGCCTGGATGCCGGGTCACCGCCGCCCGCAATCGCCGCGCTGGCCCGGCAGCCGGGTTTTCAGGTGTACCGCAACACCGTGGCCCGATCCTGCATTGACGCCCTGCAGGCAAATTACCCGACGATCAACCGCCTGGTCGGCGATGAATGGATGCGTGCAGCAGCCGCGGTCTACGCCGGAAGCACACTACCCGACCGTCCCATGCTGCTGGCTTATGGCGCAGATTTCGCCGATTTCCTGCGCCATTTCGAACCTGCCGCAAGTCTGCCCTACCTTCCGGATGTGGCGCGGCTCGACCGCTGCTGGACCGAGGCCCATATCGCGGCCACTGAAGCCGGGTTGAATCACGGCGAACTCGGCATGCTGAGTGGGTCGCGCCTCGACCGGTTGCGGCTGGTGCCGCACGCTTCGGCGCGCTGGCACTGGAGCGGGGAACAGCCCGCCTACACCATCTGGTCACGCAATCGCGCCGCCGGGACCGAAACCGGAGACATCGACTGGCACGGTGAAGGCGCGCTGCTGACCCGGCCGCAAGACCATGTCACCTGGCGCGCGCTGGATTTCGCCGGCTGCGTCTTTCTCGACTGCTGCAAAAACAGCGGCAGCGTTGCCGACGCGGCGCAAGCCGCGCTGGATGCCGATGTCAACGCAGACCTCGGCCGGATGATCACCACACTGCTTGAAGCCGGCGCGTTCAGCCGCATCGAACACTATCGGCAATCATGAGCCGCTTGCACGCCTTCAAAAAAGCCCCGGGCCGGCGGCGCAGGAATTTCCGGCATGGCGGCATCATCACGGATTACGGAGAATTGAAATGAATACCGGCCACCGCGGCAACCCGGATGCAGGCAGCACCAACCCGATCTCCTGGTGGAATCAGGCGGCCAACCGGCTCGAGGGCTGGATCGGCCACGACCTGATCGCGGCATCGGCACGCCTCGCCGTGGCGGCGATATTCCTTTTTTCTGCGCGCACCAAAGTCGAGGGCGTGCTGACCATCACCGACTCCACCATCGCGCTGTTTGAAGACGAGTACAAGGTGCCGCTGCTGTCGCCGGAATTCGCCGCGCACATGGCCACTTACGCCGAACACCTGTTTCCGTTGCTGCTGGTGCTGGGACTGTGCACACGGCTTTCCGCGCTGGCACTGCTTGGCATGACCGCGGTCATCCAGATTTTTGTCTACCCCGGCGCCTGGCCCACCCATCTGATCTGGGCGGTGGCGATGCTTTATCTGATCGGCCGCGGCGGCGGCAGGCTGAGCCTCGACCGGGTGTTCGGCCTGCGCTGACCGCATTCGCTCAGGAATCAGCGAGGCGGGTCTGCCCCGGCTGGGGATGGATCACGTACAGCGGCTGCTCTCGCAGCTTGTCGACATAGACCTTGCCCTCCTTCATCACCATGCGGATGTTGTCCTTCTTCTGGAGCACCGTGATGTCGGAGAGCGGGTCGCCGTTGATCGCGATCACATCGGCCAGCTTGCCGACCTCGAGCGTACCGAGATCCTTGTGCAGGCGCATCGCCTCTGCGGCGCTTTTGGTCGCGGTCTGGATCGCCTCCATCGGCGACATGCCGAGCTTCACGTACAGCTCAAGCTCGGTGGCGTTGCTGCCCATTTCGGGATCGAACTGGATGTCGGTGCCCATGAAAATGCGCACACCGGCCTGGTGCATGCGCTTGAAGGAGTCGTAGCAGTACGGCTGCACCTCCTTCATCTTTTTAAGCACATTGGCCGCCGAGCCCATCTTGCGCCGCACCTCGATGGCATGGTCGGTGCGGTGCAGCAGCGTCGGGCTCACCGGCGTGCCGGCCTCGACGACGATGCGCGTTGATTCGTCATCGGTGTAGACCATGTGCTCGATGGTGTCGACGCCGGCCTCGACACACATGCGGTGAGACAGCGCAGTCCAGCAGTGTGCCGCGCAGGGCTTGTGGAAACCGTGCGCCTCGTCGACCGCGGCGTTGAGCTCCTCCTGCGTCAGGTTGCGGGTATCCCCCTCCTCATCCGCCGAGGCGCCGCCGGTGACACAGGTCTTGATGATGTCGACACCGGTGCGCAGGTGTTCACGCACAGCGCCGCGGATTGCCCACGGCCCGTCCACGGTATAGCCGGGATGGCGGTAGGCCGCACGCGGCAGGTTGAGGTCATGGTGCGAAGACGTGGTCATGATGCGCCCCGAGACCTGAAGGCGCGGGCCGGGCACGATGCCGTTGTTGATCGCGTCGCGCACCGCGCACAGCTCCGGCGCAAAATTCGCCCAGGCGTTGTTGCGCCCCATGTCGCGCAGCGTGGTGAAACCCATCTCGAAACAAAGCTGGGCGTGATAGAGGGTATAGAACGACTGCAGCTGCGGGCTGACCTCGAACATCGCTATGCGATGGTTGGCGAAGGACACCGTGTTGTAGGCGGCGATGTGGACATGGCAGTCGAACAGCCCGGGCATCAGCGTCAGGCCCTGGGCATCGATGACCTCGGCGCCCTCGGGCAACGGAAATTCGCCGGCCGTGCCGATGCGGCTGATGCGCTTGCCCTCGATCACCACCACCGGATTTTTGATGGTGGCACCGCCGGTTGCGTCAATCAGGCGCCCGCCGAGGATGACCGTGACCTTGCCCCCCGTCTGCGCACCCGAATTTGATACGGACTGCTCTGCCATGTTGCTCCTCCTGGCGGCTGAACCGCCTGTCATGTCTGCGGTGCTGTTTTTTGTTTTCCTGCAGTCTAACCACAGTTGCCAGTCCGGCGCGGGCCGGAGTTCAATTCATGATCACCGGCTGCGACCGCAGCGCCGCCAGCGCGCGATCGCGCGAGTCCTCAATGTGACCAGTCATCAGTGCCGCAGCCTTGCGCTTGTCGCGGCGCTGGACGGCCTCAATGATCTCGTCATGCCCGCGGCCAAAACGCGGCGACGGCGCAGGTTCGGCCTTGGCCGACAGGCCGAGGTGCATCACCCGGTCCGCCTCCTCCAGCAGCTTGCGTGTGGCCTCATGCAGCCGCGTATTGCCCGAGAGCCGCGCCAGCGTGGCATGGAACTCGCGATTCTCAGCGATCCAGGCGTCAAGATCGCCACCATGGTCATAGGCGCGGAAACGGTCGAGACCGGACAGCGTCGCCGCATTGGCGCGGGCGATCAGGTTGTTCAGCGACTGGCGCTCGTAAACCAGACGCAACTCATAGAGATCGGCGATGTCGGCCAGTGACACCGGCTTGATGCGATAGCCGCGCCGCGCGATCACTTCGACCAGGCCATCAACCCGCAGCCGCAGCAGCGCATCGCGCACCGGCGACTTGCTCACGGCATAACTGCGCGCCAGTTCATTCTCGTAAACCTCGGCACCGGGACGCAGCCGGCAATCGAGAATGGCCCGGCGCAGTTCGACATAGAGCCGCTCACCGAGCCCGGTCTCGCTGCCTGTTGTTGTTGCGGTCATGCTGTTGATTCCATTACTGATATCTCAGGTAGCAGCCTTTAATGCGAAAAGTTTTTCGTTTTATGGCAAAAAATTATATAAATATATGTTTTTATTGAATATTTTATGCAATAGCCTTGCGGAACATCCTCGCCGCATCCTTTTCTTGACGAAGAATATCGCAACGCTAAGATATCAGTAAACCTAAAAACGGCTGCAATGACACTGCGCGCAGCACCATGTCTTGAGGAGAAGCGGATGACACGCAACACGTGGCGCCTCGCGCTGCACACCTGGACCATCGACACCACGCCGCTGGCCGAAGCACTCACCGCCATCCGCGATGCCGGCTGGGACAGCGCCGAGCTGCGTTACGTCGATTTCGAACGCAGCCGTGAGCGCGGCATGGACAACACCGCGATCCTGCAGCTGATCAAGGCCAGCGGCGTCAAGGTCGATGTGCTCGGCACCGAGTACGGCCTGATCTTCGCCGAAGACGCGGAACGCGACCGCCTGCTCGCCTCGCTCGAACTGACCTGCAGCAACGCCGTAACCCTCGGCTGCCCGATGGTGATGATCGCCCCCGGACAGAACACCGGCACAGCGCAGACCGCGGCCGCCAACCTGCGGCTCGCCGCACAGACCGCGGCAAAACACGGTCTGCGTTTTGCGCTCGAATTCAATTCGCAGCATCCGGTGCTCAACAGCTTGGCCATCGCCCGCACCATCCTCGCCGAAGCCGATCACCCGGCCTGCGGCCTGCTGCTTGATGCCTATCACCTGCAGCGCAGCGGAGCCGGCGGCCGCGGTTTTGCCGAGGTGCCGGCAAAGGACATCTTCGCCTTCCAGTTCAGCGACGTGCCGGAAACACCACCCACCGCACGCCGCCCGACCGACCGCCTGTGCCCCGGCAAAGGCATCGTGCGCTGGCCCGAGGTCTTCGGACTGCTTGAGGAAAAAGGTTATCGCGGCCCGATCAGCTACGAGGCACCGAATCCCGCACACTGGGAACGCCCCGCACTGGATACCGCGCGCGAAGGACTGGCGGCGACACGCAAGCTGCTTGGCTGCTGATCGGCGCGGCACTTCATCACTCACCAGGAGTCACGGCAGCACAAACCGAAGCACGAGGAACGACGGCACCACAGAGCGCCGCGGCCTCGCCCTCACCACACAACGAGGAGGAGTTGATGACGCCGCAACACAGGAAACACAGCGCACTGCAAAAAGCCCTGCTGCTGGGCACCTTGCTGGCCATTCCCTTGTTCCTGCTTCAGGCGCAGGCACAAAACTACCCGAACAAGGCGGTGCGCCTGATCGTCGCGCAAAGCGCCGGCAGCGCCACCGACGTTGCGGCAAGGGTGATCGCCACGCCGCTGGCTGCGCTGCTAAAACAGCAGGTGGTGGTCGACAACCGCGCCGGAGCCGGCGGCCTGCTCGGCACCGAAATCGCCGCCAAGGCTCCGGCCGACGGCTACACGCTGATCTTCGCCAACATCTCCACCCACGGCGTCAATCCCGCGCTGTACCGCCGCCTGCCCTACGATGCCATCCGCGACTTCACGCCGATCGGGCTTGCCACCACCACGCCCAACGTGCTGGTGGTCAACGCCTCGTTGCCGCCAAAAAACACCGCCGAGATGATCACGCTGCTGCGCAACCGCCCGGGCCAGCTCAACGTTGCCACACCCGGCAGCGGCAGCTCACAGCACCTCGCGGTGGAACTGTTCATGACCATGGCCGGCGGCCTCAAGTCGCAGCATGTGCCGTACAAGGGCAGCGGACCGGCGATGACCGCGCTGATCGCCGGCGAAGCCTCATGGATGATACCGACGCTTACGCTTTCTCTGCCGCACATCCGCAGCGGCAAGATCCGCGCGCTTGGCGTGACCTCCACCACGCCGCACGAAGACCTGCCGCAGGTGCCGCCGCTCGCCGAAACCCTGCCCGGTTATGAAGTGCTGAGCTGGTACGGTTTTGCCGCGCCGGCACGCACACCGGCGGCGGTCGTCAATCTGCTGAACCAGGCAACCGCCACGGTGCTGGCAATGCCGGAAACGCGCAAGGGACTCGCCGGAGCCGGCATGAGCGTGCAGCACAGCACGCCGGCGCAGTTCGGCGATTTCATCCGCAATGAAATCGAAAAGTGGAGCAAGGTGGCCAAGGGCGCCGGCATCACCCTCGATTAAAATCAGCGACCACCACATTCCGGTTCGCCCTGAGCTTGCCGCAGGGCTCGGCCGGAGCGGTTTGGTATTTTGGTGTGTTCCCCATGAACTCTGTGCCCTCCGTGGCTGGATTTTGATTTTTGATCATGTCCGCGAATCACCCTGATGCCGCGCCACGGCTGCCGGTCACCATCGTCACCGGCTTCCTTGGCAGCGGCAAGACCAGCCTGCTCAACCGGCTGATCGCCGCGCCGGCGCTGGCGCGCAGCCTGGTGGTGATCAACGAGTTCGGCGCCATCGGCCTCGACCATCTGCTGATCGAGGCCCCGGACGACAACCTGCTGCTGCTCGATAACGGCTGCCTGTGCTGCGTCAACCGCGGCGACCTGGTCGAGACCCTGAACAATGCGCTGCAGCGCTGGCAATCCGATGCGCAACCGGCCGCAGTACAGCCAGCCGCATCACAGCCGGCTTTTGACCGCATCATCATCGAAACCTCGGGGCTGGCCGATCCGGCACCGATCATCCTGAGCGTGGTCGGCGACCGGAAACTGTCGGCGAATCTGCGCATGCAGGCGGTGATCACGGTGGTCGATTGCATCAACGCCGAACATCAGCTCGCCAGCCATCCGGAATCGGTGAAGCAGATAGTTGTCGCCGACCTGTTGCTGCTGTCGAAAACCGACCTGGCGGATGCCGATGCCGCAGAGGCGGTGCGCAGCCGCATCGGCACACTCAACAGTGGCGCGCACATCGACACCGTCGGCAATACCGCGGCCATCACCTCAATCATCACCGCCGCAGCCGCCGGCAGCACTGCGCAGTCAGTCCCGCGCTGGCTCGGCTTCCGCCCGCCGGGCACAGGCACGCCGCCGGCGACACTACCGCGCGCCGCGGCCAATCACCTGTCATCGATCAACTCGGTGAGTCTTTACCTGGATGGGCCGGTGTACTGGAACGGCCTCACGCTGTGGCTGCAGATGTTGCCCGCGTTCAAGGGCAGCACGCTGCTGCGGGTCAAGGGCCTGCTCAATGTGGAAGGCCGGCCGGTGGCAATACACATCGTTCACGCCGTGGTGCACGAGCCGCAGGTGCTGGAACGCTGGCCGGATGATGATCGCCGCTCGCGGCTGGTATTCATCGGACAGAACCTGCAGCGCAGCGAACTCGAAAGCGGCCTCGACATGCTGCGTTACGCCGGCCCGCCGGTCAGTGCCGGCTTCAGTGTCGAACCCGGCGCCTATGCCGAATTCCTGCGTGAAGCGGCGCGCTTCCGTTGACGGCCAATTCAACTGCGAATTAACGGGATGTGCAGGATATAAAGGATAAAAACCGCACTGATTGCTGCGTTTTTTTGGGGGTTATCCTGAATATCCTGTCCATCCGGTACATTTTTTTCAGACTCAAACACCGATATCCAGCACCGGCTTGCCGACCATGCGGCGCTCTTCATAGGCCGCATGGGCTTCTTCGACGTTGTCCATGGTGTAGCGTCCGGCAATGTCGATCTTCAGCGAACCGTCGAGTAATGCGCTGAATACCGCCTGGGCACGGCCGAGGATTTCGGCGGCATCACGCAGGTGGTCGGCCAGCCGCGGCCGGGTCAGCAGCAACGAACCCGACTCGCCGAGTTCCAGCGGGTCGAGATCGGTGACTGAACCCGAGACATTGCCGTAATTGACGATCAGCCCGCGGCTACGCGCCGCGCGGAAACTGTCGCGCAGCGTGGCCTTGCCCAACGAGTCATAGACCACATCGACACCCTGCCCGCCGGTCGCCTCGCGCACCGCATCGGCGAAACGGCCGTTGTCATACAAAAACACCGCGTCCGCACCGCGGCGGCACGCGATCTCCGCCTTTTCAGCGCTGCTGGTGGTGGCGAACACCCGCGCACCGGCGCGCTTCGCCATCTGGATCAGTATCTGGCCGATGCCGCCGGACGCGGCATGCACCAGACAGCTGCGGCCCGGCACGAGACTGCCCACATCATGGGCGAGATAATGCGCGGTGAAACCCTGGAACACCGAGGCCGCGGCGAGGTCCAGCCCCACTCCATCCGGCACCGGCACCGCCTGCCAGGCCGGCACCACCGCGTATTCGGCATAACTGCCCCAGACGATGCACCAGGCAACACGGTCACCAACGCGATGCGTGGTCACTCCTTCACCAACGGCCTCGACCACACCAGCCCCTTCCATGCCCAGCGTGCAGGGCAGGCGCACCGGGTAGCTGCGTGACTGCGCATACTTGCCCTGGCGGGTGTGGATGTCCATGAAATTGATGCCGGCATGGTGCATCCGCACCAGCAGGCTGCCTGGCGCCGGACGCGGCACCGGCAGATCAACGTGTTGCAGAACCTCCGGGCCCCCATAGGCCTCAATCCGGATTGCGCGCATGTTCAGGTTCGGGTCAATCGAAAAGGACGGTGGAAAAGCGTGATTATCCGGCATCACCACCGCGGCTTCCACCGCGCTGTAAGGAAAGCTACAGTGCTGCGACCAAACTGCGAACCATCACGGGGTAACGATGGTCAGAGCACCAAACCGGAGGGCACCATGAACAGGCGTTTATTTTTGGGCAGCGGAGCGGTTGCCATATTGGCAACCTTGCTGCAAAACACGGCGCAGGCCTCAGTCAGCACTATGAAGGAGATCACCGCGATGCAGAACAACTGGCGCAACCTGCTGCCTGCCGGCTCCAAGCTGCCGGCGGCGACCGAACTGCTGAAACTGAGCGACGAGGAATGGCGCAAACGCCTGAGCCCGGCACAATTCAACATCCTGCGCGAAGAAGGCACCGAACGCGCCGGTACCAGCGCTCTGAATGCCGAAAAACGTCCCGGTGTCTTTGTCTGCGCCGGCTGCGACCTGCCGGTATTCAGCTCGGAAATGAAATACGAATCGGGAACCGGCTGGCCGAGTTTTTTCACCACCATACCCGGCGCCTTCAAGACCAAGACCGACTACAAGCTGGTGTGGCCGCGCACCGAGTACCACTGCGCGCGCTGCGGCGGCCACCACGGCCACGTCTTCGAGGACGGCCCGCAGCCGACCAAGCAGCGCTGGTGCAACAACGGCCTCGCGCTTAAATTCATCCCGCAGAAAACCTGACAGGGCGCGGCGGACCGGAGTTCCAGCACCGCCGCGACAACAGCAAACACGCGATCAGCGTCCGGTGTATTGCGAGGGAGCGCGGGTTTTTTCCCGATGCTGCTGGCAGGGCATGCAGCGCTTAGCGCTGGGATAGGCTTTAAGGCGCTCGTAGCCCACCGGCTCGGCGCAGTCGGTGCACAGACCATAGCGGCCCCCGGCGATGCGCTGCTCGGCTGCGGTGATGTCGCGCATTTCGCCGATGTCGCGCAGAACCTCGGCCTCGGAAATATCGCGCAGCAGGCGGGCAGCGGCTTCATCACCCATGCTGCCGACTTCGCCGACCTGTTCCGCATGATGCGCGTTGCCGGACCTCGCCAAGACCTCGCGGATTTCATCCATGAGGCGACTTTTGCGTTGGGCCATCCATTCTTTCAGGACGGCCAGCTGCTTTTCAGTAAGTGTGTTCATGCTTGGATGATGCCGCACAGGAGCAGGCGGTCATTTGATCCTGGTCAAATTCCCTGCCGCTGCGCGCCCCGCTTGATCCGCTGCCCCGGCCTTGGGCTACACTGTTTCCGGGAACCCGCACCGTGACCTCTGCCTTCACCCTGCGCCTCGGGCGCCGCAGCGACATCCGCGACATCGCGGTGATGTCGCGTTGCCTGATCGAAGTGGGTCTGCGCGGCTGGAGCTGGCATCCGACGCGGGTGGCGCGCGCGCTGAACGGGCGCGACTGCAGCGTGGTGGTGGCCGATGTCGGGCAGCGGCTGGCCGGATTTGCGATTGCCGAGTTCGGCGACAGCTCCGCCCACCTTTCATTGCTGGCGGTGCAGCCTGCGCAGCAGCGCCGCGGCATCGGCGTGGCGATGATCGACTGGCTGATCGAATCAGCACTGACCGCGGGCATCACCCAGATCAAGGTCGAGATGCGCGCCAACAACTTTGCCGCGCGCAGCTTCTATGAAGCACTGGGCTTCAGCCACAACGGCGAGGTTCGCGGCTACTACCAGAACATCGAAACCGCGGTGCGTATGCAGCGGACTATCGGTCGAGTCACGGCCGTGGAAAAATAGTTAATTAAAACAATTACTTATGACTATTTCCGGCGTGTTGCCGGTTTTTTTGCGGCCTTTTTGGCCTTGCCGCCCGCCTTGGTTCCCGCTTTTTTGCCCGCTTTTTTCCCTTCAGGCACCGTCGGATAAACATCACCGTAGTGCTCGCGGATTTCGTCGATCTGGTCGATGCCGGGTGGTGCGTAGTAGAGCCGCTTGCTGAGGAAATTGCCGCCCATGATGCGGTTCATCTTCACCGCGGCCTCGCCCATTTTCACCAGTGACACGATGCCGTTGAGAATCGGCGTGTTCTTCGCCGCCGAGTGCACGCCAAATTCCGCGAGCAGCGCCATCACCACACCGCCGGCGGCGATGATCACTTCGGCGCCCTGATCAACGTTGGCGTTCGCCGCCTTCATGAACTGGTCAAAAATACGCTTTCTTGCAGCCGGCTTGGTGAAACCTTCATCAAGGTCGTTGATGCGGTCGATGGTCATCCGGTTCACCGCCGCCAGCCGGCGCTCCAGCTTGTAGCGGTGCACGTTGTCGATGATGCGCGGCGTGAATTTCTCGTTGATCGTCACCAGCGAGAAGTTGCGGCCCATCATGCACGCGGTATGCAGCGCGGTTTCGCAGAGACCAAGCACCGGCATGGTGGTGATCTCGCGGCAGGAATGGATGCCGGGGTCGCCGATGTTACCGATCAGGAAGGCGTCAAAACCGCGCCTGGTGGCGATCTGCACGTTCTCCATCACCTCGCCCGATTCCAGGTAATCGAGGTAATGGAACTGGTCGGCCAGCCCGCCGCGCTTGGTGATGCCGTGAACCTCGATCGTGGTCTGCGGATCCTTGACCCGCTCGAGGATGCGCCGCAGCGCGACGTTGTAATGCCCCCAGGATGTCTGGCGCGACATGCTCTGGTACCAGATTTTCATTTTCATGCGCGATCTCCGTGGCGTTTTGCAGCGATGCGAGCGCCGGATGTTAGCAGGCAGTACGGCCGGCGGCAGCAGCAGGTTCCGCATGATGACGCGCCAGCGCCCAGGCCACGTGCTCGCGCACCAGTGCAGAGGCATCATCGGCACGCGCGCGCAGCGCGGCAATGACCGCCGGTGTGGCCGGTGCATTTCCAAGCCCCACCGCGATGTTGCGCAACCAGCGCTCAAAACCGATGCGATGAATCGCGCTGCCGGCCATGCGTGATTCAAAGGTCGCCTCATCCCAGGCAAAAAGCTCCACCAGTGACACATCGTCAAGCCCGTGGCGCACCGCGAAGTCCGGCTCGCCGCTGGTCTGGGCAAAGCGGTTCCACGGACAGACCAGCTGGCAGTCATCACAGCCATAGACGCGGTTGCCGATCAACGGCCGTAGTGCTTCTGGAATCGCCCCCTTCAGCTCGATGGTCAGGTACGAAATGCAGCGCCGCGCATCCAACTGATAGGGCGCGACGATCGCCTGCGTCGGGCAGATGTCTATGCAGCGGGTGCAACTGCCGCAATGCTCACTTTGCGGCGCATCCGGCGGCAGCGGCAGGTCGGTGTAGATCTCGCCCAGAAAAAACGCCGAGCCGGCTTCGCGGTTGAGCAGCAGCGTGTGTTTGCCGCGCCAGCCGAGGCCGGCCTTTTCGGCGAGTGCCACCTCCATCACCGGCGCGCTGTCGGTGAATACCCGGTAATGATGGTTGCCAACCGCCGCGGTGATTTGGTCGGCCAGCCTCTGCAGCCGCGCGCGCAGCACCTTGTGATAATCGCGGCCGGTCGCATAACGCGAGATAAAGGCGCGGCTGCCGTCGCGGATCACCGGCCAGCTCTCCTCTGCCTGCGGTGGCGTGTAATTGATCCGCACGCTGATCACCCGCAGCGTGCCCGGAATCAGCTCGGCCGGACGGCTGCGTTTGACGCCGTGGCGTGCCATATAATCCATGTCACCGTGCCAGCCACGCGCGATCCACTCGGCAAAACGCGGTTCGGCCGCCGACAGGTCGCAGTCGGTCACCCCGAGCTGCTGAAATCCCAATGTCGCGCCCCAGCGTCCGATGTCCTGACGCAGTTTGTTGTAATCAATCATGGTTCAAGAACTTCAAAAACAAGCCACAGAGGGCACAGAGTTCACAGAGTTCACAGAGAAAAACACCCACAGCTGCGCCAGTGTTGGCTTTGCCGCGATGCCGCTGATATCTAGTGCTTTATCTCTGTGAACTCTGTGTCCTCTGTGGCTAATGCTTTTTGCCTTTATGTCTTTAACCAAGGTTAACCGCTTTCTCGCCACCGAAGACGACACGCTCGCCCTCGGCCGCAGCCTCGCTCCGCTGCTCGAACCGGGCATGGTGATCCACCTGCGCGGCGACCTCGGCGCCGGCAAAACCACCCTGGCGCGCGGCCTGCTGCGCGGTCTGGGTTACGAGGGCCGCGTCAAAAGCCCGACCTTCACCTTGCTTGAACCTTACAAGTTTTCTAGGTTAAACTTGTATCACTTTGATTTTTATCGGTTCCTTGACCCTGAGGAACTCGATGATGCGGGCTTCCGGGAATACTTCAATCCGCAGTCCGCATGCCTGATCGAGTGGCCGGAAAAGGCGCCCGACCTGCCACCCGCGGATCTCGACATCACCCTGGACCCGGCGCCCGAAGGACGAGCCGTGACGCTCACGGCACAGACGGAGATCGGCCGGCGTTGTCTCGACTCGCTGAAAACCTGAGACTCACCCGCCCTGCGGCAAGACTGCCGCATACGTCACGCTTTTCGCTGAAATTCCTGCACGCCGCCACACTGCTGCTGGCGCTGCTGTGCGCACTCCCTGCCACGCCGCTGCACGCCAACGAGATTCAGGTCAGCTCGACCCGGGTGTGGCCGGCACCGGACTACACCCGCGTCACCATCGAATCGCCGCAGGCAATCCGCCACACCCTGTTCACACTCGACAACCCGCAGCGCCTGGTGCTCGACCTCGAAGGTGTCGCGCTGAACACCGCGCTGAACGAACTCGCCGGCAAGATCAACGCGACCGACCCCTATGTCAAAGGGGTGCGCGCCGGCCGCTTCAAACCCGGGGTGGTGCGCCTGGTGTTTGATCTGAAGACCCAGGTCAAGCCCGAAGCCTTCACGCTGGCGCCGATTGCCGGTTACGGCCACCGCCTGGTACTCGACGTCTATCCGCTGACACCGCCCGATCCGCTGCTCGCCTTCCTCAACCGCCGCGAAGCCGGCGGCAACGAGCCCCCAGCGGCTCCCACAGCGGCGGAACCCGCCGCTGCACCACCCTCTGCAGTAACACCGGCGACACCACCTGTCGCGCTGAAACCGGAAGCCACACTGCCATCAAAACCCGCGGCGCGCCCGCCTCGCCCCGGCAACGAGCGCCTGATCATCGTTGCCATCGACCCTGGCCACGGCGGCGAGGACCCCGGCGCGATCGGCCGCGCCGGCACCCAGGAAAAACACATCACGCTGTCGATCTCGCAGAAACTGAAAGAGCGCATCGACGCAGAACCGAACATGCGTGCGGTGCTGACGCGCACCGGCGACTATTTCATCCCGCTGCACATGCGCGTGGAAAAAGCGCGCCGCGCCAAGGCCGACCTGTTCATCTCCGTGCACGCCGACGCCTTCATCAAACCCAGCGCCAACGGCTCTTCGGTGTTCGCGCTGTCCGAGCGCGGCGCGACCTCCGTGGCAGCACGCTGGCTCGCCAAACGCGAGAACGACGCCGACCTGATCGGCGGTGTCAATATTGGCGTCAAGGATCCGCATCTGCGGCAGACCCTGCTCGACCTGTCGCAGACCGCGACCATCAATGACAGCCTGAAAGTCGGCAAATCGGTGCTGCAGCAGATGGGCGGGGTCAACCGCCTGCACAAGAACCACGTCGAGCAGGCCGGTTTCGCGGTGCTCAAGGCACCGGACATCCCCTCGATCCTGATCGAGACCGCCTTCATCAGCAACCCGGACGAGGAGCGCAAACTGCGCGACCCCGAACACCAGAACCGTCTTGCCGATGCCATCGTCAACGGCATCAAGGCCTATTTCGCGAAAAACCCGCCGCTGGCGCCGGCGCAGGTCGCCAACAGCCCCTGACCGGCCCGGCAGGCGGCTGAAATATTGGCGGAAAAGACCGCCCGCCGCTTAAGATACGTCGCACAAATTACATCGCAGCCAAAGATGCGCAGCCCATGCGCGCGAACCCGAGGGAATCATGTTCAACCGATGTGCCGCAATGCTGACACTGCTGATCTGCAGCGGCTGCGCGACCACCACCATGCCGGAAACGCCGGCAACGGTGGCCCTGCCTCATGTCAGCAGCTTCTCAAAACACAAAGCCGGCGAGGCGCTGCCGCCGGGCTGGCAGCCGTGGACCCTGTCGCGCTTCAAGCGCCCCACCGAATACCGTCTGGTTGATTACATGGGCCGCACCGTGGTCCGCGCCGGTGCCGAGTCCTCGGCCTCCGGCCTGGTACACCCGCTGAAACTTGATGCCGCCAATTACCCCTGGTTGCACTGGAACTGGAAGGTCGAGCAGCTGATCGCCAAGGCTGACAACACGCAGAAGCACCTCGAGGATTCACCGGTGCGGCTGGTGGTGAGCTTCGGCGGCGACCATGGAAAACTGCCGCTCACCGACCGCATCTTTTTTGACAACGTGCGCCTGCTCACCGGCCAGCAACTGCCTTACGCCACGTTGATGTACATCTGGGAAAACCGCGCGCCGCGCGACAGCGTGATCGACAACCGCCACACCAGCCGCATCAAGATGATCGTCGCCGAATCCGGCCGCGACCGGCTGGGAAGCTGGCAGGCCGTAACACGCAACGTGCTCGAGGATTACCGCCGCGCCTTCGGCGAGGAGCCGGGCCCGGTCATCGCCGTGGGCATCATGACCGACACCGACAACACCGGCGACAACGTACACGCCTGGTACGGCGACATCGAATTCCGCCGCAGCCACCCGGCTGCGCCGGTGCTGGCTACTCAGACGGAATAAACTTACTTCCAGCCGGGATCCGCATCAGCCATTCTTCAGTTCAGCCTGGATCGCCGTCACCGCCCGCTGCAGATCTTCCTCGTTGTTTGAAAAACCCAGTGAAATCCTGATCGCATCGTCCTTGACGTTGACGATCACGCGGTGTTTTTCGCGCAGGCGCTTCATCAGGTCGCCGGGATTGTTCACTGGCACGCTGACGATCTGCGCACGTTCGCTCCACTCCCGCGGAGTACGCGTGGTCAAGCCTGCCTTGTCCACCAATTCGAGCAGGCGGGTGGTCAGCTGCCTGATCCGCGCCTCGATGTTGTGCAGGCCGATCTCCGAAATCAGCGCGGCGCTGCGGCGCAAAACACGCAAGCCGAGAAAATTCGGGTTGCCGACTTCGAAGCGATGCGCAGTGCGGAAATAGTCGAACTGGCTGTTCAGATGCGCGCTCGCCGCTGCCGAACCCGCGGCCACCGGCGCCTTCAGAAAGGGCGCACGCAACTGATCGATGAGTTCCTCGCGGCAGTAGAGCAGGCCCGCGCCGGTCAATCCAAACAGGCTCTTGTGGCCGCTGATCGCGACCAGATCAGCATTAAGGCCCGACAGTGGCGCCGCCAGCACTCCGGCGGCCTGCACGCCATCGACCACCAGACGGATGTCGCGTGAGCGGCAGGCCGCGCCCAGCGCCGGCACATCGACGCGATAACCGTTGCCATAGGTCACGTAAGCGGTTGATACCACCCGCGTGCGCCCATCGATCTGCTCGAGAAAGGCCTTCAGCGGCAAACGCCCGTCACGGTTCTTCGCCTTGCGGATCTCGACACCCTTCTCCGCCAAGTGCTGCCATACCCAGACGTTGGCGGTGTGCTCCATGTCGGTGAGCACGATGTTGTCACCGGGCCGCAGATCGAAGGCATGCGCCGCGATCAGCAGGCCTTCGGTGGTGTTCTTGGTAAATGCAATTTCTGCGGGCTTGGCGCCAAGCAGCCCGGCCATAACCTTGCGGGTTTCAGCAACATTGAGTGCGGACCAGGCATCAGCGCCGGCGGTCTCGACAATATCGTCGCAGTACTCCTCCATGGCCTGGCGCTGGCAGCGCGGGGGCAGCGTCTTGCGCGCCCAGTCAAGATAGGTCCAGTTCGCCAATCCGGGAAATTCGGCGCGCAACGCCGCCCAATCCGTGCTGCCGGTCATGTCCATGCGCTTTTCCTTTTCTCTTCACTCGCCCCAGCTTGAATTGCTGTTGCCACTAAAAAGGGGCACTGTTAGTCTGTGGTGCAAAGCAGCACAAACACCCCGCCTGATTTCAAGTGTAACCGAGAAGGAATAACGCCATGCGCACCTTGGTCCTCGCTGTTGTCTCCGCCGTCGCATGGCTGCCCAGCGCACCGGCCGCCGCCGGCTATCCGGAGCGCCCGGTGCGCGTGATCGTGCCCTACGCGCCAGGTGGCGGCTCGGACACCATCGCCCGGGTCATCGGGCAAAAGTTGTCCGAGCGACTGAAACAGCCCTTTGTCATAGACGCCCGGCCGGGCGCGGCCAGCCTGATCGGCACTGAAATCGCGGCCAAGGCCAATGGTGATGGTTACACCCTGATCCTTTCCGATGTGCCGCATGTGATCAATCCTGCCACCGCCGCCAAACCCTCCTATGATGCGGTCAAGGATTTCACGCCCATCATGCGCGTCGCCACTTCGTCGCAGGTGCTGTCCGCCCATCCGTCATTCAAAAGCGCATCGCTGCGCGATCTGCTGGCGCTGCCGCGCGAGCAGACCGCCAAGCTTTCGCTGGCCACCACCGGTCAGGGTGGTTCGCCGCACATGACTTTCGAACTGCTGCGCATCCGTACCGGGTTGGCGCTGAATGTGGTGCCGTACAAGGGCGGCGCCCCTGCCATCGCTGACTTGGTGGCCAACCAGGTGCCACTGGCCATCACCGGTTCTCCAGTGGTCGTGGGACACATCAAGGCCGGCCGTATCCGGGGGCTGGGCATGACCCGCGATAAACGTCACCCGCTGCTGCCGGACGTGCCCACCTTCATCGAATCCGGGGTCGCCGACTTCGTGGTGGCGCACTGGTACGGTTTCCTGGCGCCGGCGGGTACGCCCCGGCCAGTGGTGAAAATCCTGCATCAGGAGATCGGCCGCGCCCTGGAGCAGGCCGACGTGCAGGAACGATTGGCCAATCTGGCCCTCGATCTCGCGCCGCTGGGACCCGAGGAGTTCGGCAAGATGATTGAAAGCGACGTGCGGCGCTGGAAGGAAGTGGTGGCCAAGTCCGGCATCAAGCTCAACTAAGAGCAGCCATGCAGTATTTGACCCACATCGAAAACGCCACCGGCCAGCGGCTGGATCCCGGCACGCCGCACAGCGCGCCGCCGCAGCAGCGGCTGCGTGCCCGCTACGATCTCGAAAAAATGCGCCGCGAAATCCCGCGTGATGCGATCAGCAAGGGGCCGGCCAGCCTGTGGCGCTACGCACCGCTGCTGCCCGCCGACCCGCAAAACGCGGTGACACTGAGCGAAGGCTGGACGCCGCTGCTGCCGGCACCACGACTCGCGCGCAGCCTCGGCATGAGCCGCCTGCTGATCAAGGACGAAGGCCGCAACCCCAGCGGCACCTTCAAGGACCGCGGAGCCTCGGTGGCGGTGTCGCGTTACCGCGAACTCGGCGTGAACACCGTCGCCCACAACAGCTCGGGCAACGCCGGCGGTTCCTGGAGCCTGTATGCCGCGCGCGCCGGCATCACCTGCGTCAACGTGCTGCCCACCGACGCCCTGCCGGCAAGCCGCCAGCATTGCCGCGCCGGTGGGCAGCCGGTATTCCTGCTCGACAACTGGCATATCGGCGGACGGCTGATCGAAGAAGCCTGCCAGCGCGAGGGCTGGCTCAACATCTGCACGCTGCGCGAACCGTACCGGCTCGAAGGCAAAAAAACCATGGGCCTCGAAATCGCCGAACAGCTCGGCTGGCGCATGCCCGATGCCGTGGTCTACCCGATGGGCGGCGGCCTCGGTGCGCTGGCGATCTACAAGGCGTTTGAAGAACTGCTGGCCCTCGGCTGGATCAATGGCAGGCTGCCGCGACTCTACATCACCCAGTACGATGGCTGCGCACCACTGGTGCGCGCCTGGGAGGAAGGCGCCAGCGAATGCATGCCCTGGGGTGCGATTGAAATTCCGCCGGGCGGACTGAAATCACCGAACCCGCCGGGCGGCAGCGCGATACTCGAACTGCTGCGCGAGCATGGCGGCGGCGCGCTCACCGTCAGTGCGGTGGAGGCATTCGCTGCCGTCGATGAAATGACCTCCGCCGAAGGCATCTTCCCCTGCCCCGAAAGCGCGACCACGCTGGCCGGCCTGCGCAAGGCCCGCGAACGCGGCTGGATCGGTGCCGACGACGAGGTGGTGCTGATCTGCACCGGCTCGGGCCTGAAGTCGATTCCCTCACTCGCAGACTGCGAGTTTCCGATCATCGGCAGCAGCGCGCAGCTGCATGCCTGAAGATTTCAACCCTGGAGTGACACCATGCGCAACGGCTCCCTGACTGGTCTCGCCTTCTGTCTTGCCGCAGCACTGGCCCCCGCCGCGCTCGCCGCCGAGGCGGGTTACCCGCAGCGCCCGGTGCGCATGATCGTGCCCTACCCGCCGGGTGGCGGCTCAGACATTACCGGCCGCGCCATCGGCGCCAAGCTCACCGAGTACCTCGGCCAGACCTTTGTCATCGACAACCGTCCCGGCGCCACCGGCCTGATCGGCACGCTGATCGCCGCGCGCGCGCCGGCCGACGGCTACACCATCCTGCTCGCAGATGCGCCGCACACCATCAACTCGCTGGTGTATTCCAAGCCGCAGTACGACGCGATCAAGGATTTCACGCCGCTCAACCTGGTTGCCACTTCACCACAGGCACTGCTCGCCCATCCCAAATTCAGCGCCAACAACTTCAAGGAACTGCTGGCGATGCCGCGCGCGCAGACCGAGAAACTGGCGATGGGCTCGAGCGGGCTGGCCAGCGGCCCGCACCTGGTCTACGAATGGCTGCGCATCAAGAGCGGACTCACGCTGAACCACGTACCGTACAAGGGCGGCGGCCCGTCGCTCGCCGATGCCGCCGCCGGACAGATTCCGCTGGTGATGAACGCGGTCCCCGCGGCGCTGCCACATGTGCGAGCGGGTCGGCTCAAGGTGCTCGCCATCACCAGCCCGAAACGCCATCCGCTGCTGCCGGATGCCGCGACCTTCGTCGAATCGGGCGTGCCCGACTTCATCAGCTTCCAGTGGTACGGCATGCTCGGCACGGCCGGACTGCCACCCGCAATCACCAGCACGCTCAATGCCGCGATCAACAGGGGCCTCAACGCACCGGATGTGCGGGAACGTTTCACCGGCATGACCTTCGACATCAGCACCGGCAGCCCCGATGATTTCCGCAAGCTGCTGGTCTCCGAGGACCAGCGCTGGAAGGGCGTGCTGAAGCAGGTGAAGATTCAGCTCGACTGAAGTTCGATCCCGAATCGTGCCGTGACCCCGGACGTGCCGGAATGACGGCATCAAACAACAAAGGCCGCTGACGCGGCCTTTGTTGTTTGATGCAATGCAGGAACCGCAGCTCAGCCCTTCAGCGCCCCCAGCACCTCGTCCAGCATCTTTTTCGCATCGCCAAAGAGCATGCGATTATTTTCTTTATAAAACAAAGGGTTATCAACACCCGCATATCCTGAGGCCATGCTCCGCTTCATCACGATCGAGGTCTTCGCCTTCCACACCTCGAGCACCGGCATGCCGGCAATGGGGCTTGCCGGATCATCCTGTGCCGCCGGATTCACGATGTCGTTGGCACCGATCACCATCGCGACATCAGTATCGGGGAAGTCCTCGTTGAGTTCGTCCATCTCGAGCACGATGTCGTAGGGCACTTTCGCTTCAGCGAGCAGCACGTTCATGTGGCCGGGCATGCGGCCCGCGACCGGGTGGATGCCAAAACGCACATTCACACCCTTCTCGCGCAGATGCCTAGTGATTTCCTGCACCGTGTGCTGGGCCTGTGCAACCGCCATGCCATAACCGGGCACGATGATCACGTTCTTCGCGTCACGCAGCAGCTCTGCGGTTTCCACCGCGCTGACTGGAGTAGCCTCACCCTGCGGTTGCGCTGCAGCGCCCGCAGCAGCCGCCGGAGCAGGCGCGCCACCACCGAAACCGCCGGCGATGACGCTGATGAAATTGCGGTTCATCGCGCGGCACATGATGTACGACAGGATCGCGCCACTGGAGCCGACCAGCGCGCCAGTGACGATCAGCAGGTCATTGGACAGCATGAAGCCGGTGGCCGCGGCAGCCCAGCCCGAGTAGCTGTTCAGCATCGACACCACCACCGGCATGTCGGCGCCGCCGATGGCCATGACCATGTGGATGCCGAAGAGCAGCGCAATCACCGACATCACCACCAGCGGTGTCATGCCGGCGCCGATGCTGTCGGCCTGGATGAAGCGCGCGCCGAAATAAAGCACCACCAGCAGTCCGGCGAGGTTGAGCCAGTGCCGCGCCGGCAGCAGCAGCGGCTTGCCGCCGATCTTGCCGGAGAGTTTGCCGAAAGCAATGATCGATCCGGAAAAAGTCACCAGCCCGATCAGGATGCCGAGGTAAATCTCGATTTCGTGGATGACTTTTTCCGCGCCGGCCAGGCTGCCGGACACCACAGGGTCGATGAAAGTGGCGAAGCCGACCAGCGCGGCGGCAAGGCCGACCAGGCTGTGCATCAGCGCCACCAGCTCCGGCATCTGGGTCATCTTGACGGTGCGCGCGGCATAGAGGCCGACCGCGCCGCCAACCACCATCGCGCCAACGATCCAGGCGTAACCCTTGGCGGTGACCAGCGGGCCGGCCACCGTGGCCAGCACGGCAATGGTCATGCCGATGATGCCGTAGAGATTGCCGCGGCGTGAGGTTTCGGGATGCGACAGACCGCCGAGACTGAGGATGAACAGAATGATCGCGCCGATGTAGGCGACCGTGACGAGGCTTGAGGACATTTTTCGGTTTCCCTTTTTTGCGGAACCTTATTTACGAAACCTTATTTACGGAACATGTCGAGCATGCGCCGCGTCACAGCGAAGCCGCCGAACATGTTGATCGTGGTCAGCACGATGCCGGCCACTGCCAGTCCGAGGATCCAGGCACCAGGGCGCCCAACAGCCTCGGTCACCGGCGGCGCCACCTGCACCAGTGCACCGATGCAGATGATGCTGCTGATGGCATTGGTCACGCTCATCAGCGGCGTGTGCAGCGCCGGGGTCACGTTCCACACCACCATGTAACCGACAAAACAGGCGAGCACGAACACCGTGAAGTGGCCGAGGAAGGCCGCTGGCGCGTAGGCACCGACAAACCAGAAGGCCAGCGCACCGA
This sequence comes from Betaproteobacteria bacterium Ga0077527, assembly GCA_001464815.1. Classification (GTDB taxonomy): domain Bacteria; phylum Pseudomonadota; class Gammaproteobacteria; order Burkholderiales; family SG8-41. The sequence goes on from LNDW01000017.1 coordinate 53,064, forward strand.
TGCCGAACACCGTCGTCAGCGCTTTCGCCGACATCGGTTCGCTGCTGCCGCCGTGGCCGTGGCCTTTTTTCTCGGCAGGCTTGGCCGCGGCCGCGGGTTTGGGCGGCGCGGCGGGCAGCTTGATCGGCGGTGGCGGCCAGGTGATGCCGCCCTCCTTGACCACGGTCAGGCCGCGGATCGCGTCATCTTCCATGTTGACGTTGATCACGCCGTCCTTGGCCTTGCACAGCTCCTCGGTCAGGCGGAACAGGTTGGTGGCATAAAGGGTGCTCGACTGCTTGGCCAGGCGCGAATTCAGATCGGTGTATCCGACAATGGTCACGCCGTGTTTCACCACCGCCTTGCCGGCTTCAGTCAGTTCGCAGTTGCCGCCGCGCTCGGCGGCCATGTCGACGATGACACTGCCCGGTTTCATGCTCTGCACCATCTCGGCGGTGATCAGCCGCGGCGCGGGTTTGCCGGGAATCAGCGCGGTGGTGATGATGATGTCGACTTCGCGCGCCTGCTTCGCGTACATCTCGCGCTGCGCCTGCTGGAAACCCTCGCTCATCACCTTGGCATAACCACCGCCGCCGGAACCTTCTTCCTCGTAATCGACCTTGACGAATTCACCGCCCAGCGACACCACCTGATCAGCCACTTCGGCGCGGGTGTCGTTGGCGCGCACGATGGCACCCAGGCCAGCGGCGGTGCCGATCGCGGCAAGACCCGCGACGCCGGCGCCGGCGATGAAGACCTTGGCCGGCGGCACCTTGCCCGCGGCGGTGATCTGGCCGTTGAAAAAGCGGCCGAAAGCATTGGCGGCTTCGATCACCGCACGGTAACCCGCAACACCGGCCTGCGAAGTCAGCGCATCCATTTTCTGCGCGCGGGACAACACCCGCGGCAGCGAGTCAATCGCAAGCACCGTGGCCTTCTTTGCGGCCAGTTGCTGCATCAGCTCCGGGTTCTGCGCCGGCCAGATGAAGCCGATCAGCGCGCCGCCTTCACGCAGCAGGCCGACCTCTTCGGCCGTCGGCACCGCCACCTTGAACACGATGTCGGATCCGGACCACAACTCGGCCGCGGTGGCCGCGATCTCCGCGCCCGCGGCACGGTAGCTGTCGTCGCTGCAGTTCGAGGCATCACCCGCACCGGACTGCACCATGACCCTGAAGCCGAGCTTGATCAGCTTTTCAACAACCTCGGGCACCGTGGCGACGCGTTTCTCGCCGGCTGCCGTTTCCTTGGGCACACCAATGATCTGTGGCATCACATTCCCCTGATTTGAACTGGCATGGCGCCCGGAAGCCGGCACGCCGCAGGCGGCACATGGAGACCGCACTGAATACACGCACCAAAAGCAATTATTCGCCGGCGATTATACGGCCAGATGATGGAAAAACGCAGTTCCGCGAAGGCTTATAACCGGATAACTCACCCTTATAATCCGGCGATGCCCGCCATCCAGTTATTGCCCGAACTGCTGATCAACCAGATCGCAGCGGGCGAAGTCATCGAACGCCCCGCTTCAGCACTCAAAGAGCTGCTCGAAAACAGCCTCGATGCCGGCGCGCAGGCGATCAATGTCGAACTCAGCGCAGGCGGCGTCAAACTGGTTTCGGTCAGCGATGACGGTAACGGCATCGCCAGTCCTGAACTTAAACTCGCCCTTGCCCGTCATGCCACCAGCAAGATCGGCTCACTGGACGACCTTGAGCATGTCGCCAGCCTGGGCTTCCGTGGCGAGGCGCTGGCGAGCATCGCCTCGGTGTCGCGCATGGAAATCACCAGCCGCCACGGTGATGAGCGCCACGCCTGGCGCATCAGCGCCGAAGGCCCGGCGCTCGGCGAACCCGAGCCGGCAACACTTGCCCGCGGCACCCGTATCGATGTGCGCGAGCTGTATTTCAACACCCCGGCACGGCGCAAATTCCTGAAATCCGAGCCCACCGAATACGCGCACTGCGAGGAGGCCTTCCGCCGCATCGCGCTGTCGCGCCCCGATGTCGCGTTCTCGCTTTCGCACAACGGCCGCGCCCGTTTCCAGTTGAAGCCGCAGCCGCTGCCGGCGCGCATCACCGCCATCCTCGGTGATGATTTCGGCGACGGCGCGCTGCCGGTCGAGGAGTCCGGCGGCCAGATCGCGCTGCGCGGCGCGGTCAGTTCGCCCTCGCACGCGAAAGGCACGCGCGACGCCCAGTATTTTTTCGTCAACGGCCGCTGCATCCGCGACAAGCTGGTGGCCCACGCCATCCGCCAGGCCTATGCCGACGTGCTGCATCACGACCGCCATCCGGCGTTCGTGTTATTTCTCGATATCGACCCCCAGTTGGTGGACGTCAATGTCCATCCGGCCAAGGCCGAGGTGCGCTTCCGCGATTCACGCGCGGCGCACCAGTTCATTTTTCACGCCCTGCACAAGACTTTGGCCCGTTCCGCCGGAGACGCCGCAATACCGGCGGCAGGCGCGACAACAACTTCAGCTGTCACAGCGGCCGCGGCTTCGCCCGCATTTCCAGCCTCAGCACCCGCGCAGTATTCCGGCCAGTCGGCGATGCGCCTTGGCGTATCGCAGCCGCTGGCGCTGTATGAGACGCTGTTTGCACGTCCTTCGCCTGTCGCCGCCACCGCAACAGCAGTCCTGCCGGACATACCGCTGCCACCGGCACTGCCCGCCGGCAATGACGAGCACCCCCTGGGGTTTGCGCTGGCACAACTCGCCGGCATCTACATCCTCGCCGAAAACAGCCAGGGCCTGATCATCATCGACATGCATGCCGCGCACGAACGCATCATGTACGAACGATTGAAAACGGCGATTGATGGCCGCGCGATTCCGATGCAGCCACTGCTGGTGCCGGTGCGCTTCAATGCCGAGGCGCTGGATGTCGCCACCGCCGAGGACGAACATGAAGCACTGCAGGATCTCGGCTTCGATGTCGCACCTGCCGGACCCGGCACCATCGTGGTACGCGGCGTGCCGGCGCTGCTCGCCGATGCCGACACCCAGGCGCTGACGCTGGACGTGCTGCACGAGGTGCGTGAATTCGGCGCCAGCCGCATCGCCACCGAGCGCCGCAACGAACTGCTCGGCACCATGGCCTGCCACGCCGCTGTGCGCGCCAACCGTCGGCTGACGATTCCCGAAATGAACGCGCTGCTGCGCGACATGGAAGCCACCGAACGCTCCGGCCAGTGCAACCACGGCCGGCCAACCTGGCATGCCTTCAGCGTACATGACCTCGACCGCCTGTTCCGCCGCGGCGAATGATATATAACTCGTTGTTTTTATTTAATAAATAATGGCATCGGTCAGCCACCCGCCAGCCATCCTGTTGATGGGCCCAACCGCCAGCGGCAAAACTGCCGTGGCGGTGGCGCTTGCCACCACGCTGCCCTGCGAAATCATCAGCGTCGACTCGGCGCTGGTCTACAAGGGCATGAACATCGGCACCGCAAAGCCGGATGCTGAAATCCTCAAACGCGCGCCGCACCACCTGATCGACATCATCGAGCCGCATGAGAGTTACTCCGCGGCAAAGTTCCGCGACGATGCGCTGGCGCTGATGCGCGAGATCACCGAGCGCGGCAACATCCCGCTGCTGGTGGGCGGCACCATGCTTTACTTCAAGGCGCTGGTCGAAGGCCTCAACGACCTGCCCGAAGCCGACTCAACCATCCGCCTGATCATCGAGACCATGGCCGACGAGGAAGGCTGGCCCGCGGTGCACGAAAAGCTGCGCAAGGTGGATCCGGAAACTGCCGCAAGACTCGAACCCAACGACTCGCAGCGCATCCAGCGCGCGCTGGAAATCTACTACATCGCCGGCAAGTCGATGACCGACCTGCTGAAAAAACCCAAATACGTCTATTTCCCGTATACCCCGATCCGCATCGCGCTGACACCCGGCGACCGTGCCGTGCTGCACGAACGCATCGCGCAGCGCTTCGAATCCATGTTCGAAGCCGGGCTGGTCGACGAACTGCGCCGGTTGCGCGAGGAATACGGGCTCGATCCCGGCATGCCGTCGATGCGCTGCGTCGGTTACCGCCAGGCCTGGGATTTCATCGACAACCGCATCAGCCGTGCCGAACTGCTCGAACAGGGCATCGCCGCCACCCGGCAGCTCGCCAAACGCCAGCTGACCTGGCTGCGCGGTATGGACAACGTCACCGAATTCGACTGTCTCGACCCGCTGCTCGGCGAACACGTGCTGGAATACCTGCGCATGGAGCTCGAAGCGCTGGTGATCGCCGGAGAATCATGATGCCTTACGCCACCACCCGCGACGGGATCCGCCTGCACTTTGAAACCGCAGGAAGCGGGACGCCGCTGGTGTTCGTGCACGAGTTTTCGGGCGATGCCCGCAGCTGGGAGCCGCAACTGCGCTTTTTTGCGCGGCGTTACCGCGTGATCGTCTTCAACGCCCGCGGCTACCCGCCCTCCGATGTACCGAAAGCGCGTTCGAAATATTCCTGGCGCATTGCCGTCGATGACGTCGCCGACCTGCTGCGCCACCTGCGCATCCACAAGGCCCATGTCGCCGGCTGCTCGATGGGCGCCTACACCGCGCTGCAGTTCGGCATCCGTTATCCGGCGATGGCGCTGTCGGTGACGGCACTCGGAGCCGGTGCCGGCTCCGATCCGGCGACCCGCGCCACCTTCCTGCGCGTAACTGAAGCCCATGCCCGCCTGTTCGAAACCGCCGGTACCGCGGCCGCACTGAAGTCGCGCGGCATTTCGCCCTCGCGCCTGCCGCAGAAACTGAAGGACCCGCGCGGTTTTGCCGAATTCCTGCGTATCCACCTCAGTCATTCCGGCAGCGGGCTCGCCGGCGTGCTGCGCGGCGTGCAGGCAAAGCGGCCCCCGGTCTACGCGCTGGAACGGGCTCTAAAGATTTACCGCCCGCCGCTGCTGGTGATGTGCGGCGATGAGGATGACGGCAGTCTGGCGCCGGCGCTGTTCATGAAGCAGGTCTGCCGCAATGCGCGGCTGTGGATCTGTCCGTCCTCGGGACACACGCTGAACACCGAGGAGCCGGATCAGTTCAACCGCGTGCTGCTCGATTTCCTGACGCTGGTTGAAAGCGGGCGCCGGGCACCGCGCGACCCGCGCCCGCTATCGCGAAGCTGAAACGCAGCTGCGGTAAAAAAACAAGGGCGCGAAATTCGCGCCCTTGTTCACATCCTGCCGGTGTGCGCTTATTTGCGCCCGGTGTTGCGCAGGCGAACTGCCAGCGCCTTCAGCAGCGACAGGCCGAAGGCGGGGTTGGTCTTGATAAGGCTCAGAAAATCGTTGCGGTTGATCGACATCAGGCTGCAGTCGCTGCCCGCGGCAGCCGAGGCCGCGCGTTTGGACTGGTCAACCAGCGCCATTTCGCCGAACACGCCGCCCGCCCTCACCAGCTCGACGATTTTTTCGCCGGCGGTAATGCGCACGATGCCATCCATCACCACATACATGAAAATGCCGGCCTCCCCCTCGCGCATGATCACCGCGTTCTTGGGCTGGAAGGCCGGCGGCCTGGCGGGAAAATTGGAGGTCAGGTCCTTCAGCAGTGCCGCGTCAAACACCGTACCCGAGGTCGGGATGGTTTCCACGCCCCCCGCGGCGCCACCCTTGCCCATCATCTGCATTACCAGTGCGAGACGCAGGCGCTTGATCATGATCGCCAGCAGCATCAGCGCGAATTCCGGTGCCTGCTGAATCGCGCTGGAGAAAGCGCTGGCCTCGAGCTCGATCACCTCAATGGCTGAACGCGCGGTGGCGGTGGCGCTGCGCGGTTCACCGGTGAACACCGACATCTCGCCCAGCACCTCGCCGGCCTTGATCACGTCCAGCGGTTTGCCGCCGCGGGCCAGCGCAACCTCACCGCTGGCCAGAAAAAACATGCTCCTGCCCGCAGCGTTCTCGGTGAACAGCACAGTGCCCGCGGCCACGCTGCGCGGCTTGCCATGGGTATGGAAAAACAACCGCGCCACATTGGCGTTGTAAACATCGCTTTGCGCGGTCCTGGGGGTGAAGTCGAGTTCGCCGCTCATATCCAGAGAATTCAGTCGTGATTAAGTCGTGTATTCAGACAGCAGGAGGTTACTGTTCATTCAGTTATAAAGTGCCTTCGGCTGGCGCGTCAAGCATGCAGCGCAGCACCCTGGTTTCAGCCGACCTTCTTCACCCTCACCTCGGCACGTCCCTTCGCCAGCAGCAGTTCCAGCTCCTGCTCCGGTTTCAGTTGTGCGGCTTCGCGGATGATCGTGCCGTCCGCGCTGCGGGTGATGCTGTAACCGCGTTCGAGCACACGCTCGGGATTGAGATGGGTCAGGCTCGCCTGCACTGCCTGCAGCCGCTCGCCGGCGCTGGCGAGCTGCATCCGCGCAGCGATACGCAGCCGCCGAGCAAATTCCTGCTGGCGCTCGCGCAGCGCCGCCACCCCGGGCAGGGCGGAACGCAGGCGCTGCGCCTGCCCGCGCAGTTGCCAGCCGCGATCTTCCGCGCCTCGTGTCCAGGCACCGGAGAGCCGGGTGGCAAGGTGCTGCAGATTGGCCATGCGGTTGCGGATCTGCTCTCCGGGATGCACCAGGCGGCGGCCGAGAAAATCGATGCGCTGCATGCGGTCTTCAAGCTCGCGCTGGAACACGCGCTGCAGTTGCTGGCCAAGCAGCACGGTGTCGCGGCGCAGCTTCGCGCCATCGGGGCTGACCAGTTCGGCGGCAGCGGTCGGCGTCGGCGCACGCAGGTCGGCTGCAAAATCGGCGATGGTGAAATCGGTTTCGTGGCCGACACCGCTGACCACCGGCAGCGGGCAGGCGCGGATCGCCCGCGCCACAGCCTCGTCGTTGAACGCCCACAGGTCCTCGATGCTGCCGCCACCGCGGCAGACGATCAGCACCTCGCACTCGGCACGTTCACCGGCAATACGGATGGCCTCGGCGATTTTTTCACCGGCGCCGTCGCCCTGCACCGGCGTCGGATACACGATCACCGCAATCCCCGGCATGCGCCGGCCAAGCGCGGTGATCACATCGCGCAACGCCGCCGCCTGCGGCGAAGTCACCACACCGACCGTCCGCGGCAGGGCCGGCAATTCGCGCTTGAGTGCGGCATCGAACAGGCCTTCGGCCTCGAGCTTCGCCTTCAGCTTCTCGAAAGCCGCATACAGTGCGCCCAGCCCGGCGCGGCGCATCGCATCCACAACCAGCTGGAACTTGCCGCGCGCCTCGTACACCGTCGCCGTCGCCCGCACCTCGACCTGCAGGCCGTTGGAGGGCTGCCAGTCCAGGTACTGTGCCTTGTGGCGGAACATCACCGCATCGACCTGGGCCTCGCTGTCCTTCAGCGTGAAATAGCAGTGACCGCTGTCGTAGCGCTTGAAATTGGAAATCTCGCCGGCGACCCATGTCAGCGGCACGCTGCGCTCCACCGCGCTGCGCGCGAGGCGGTTCAGCTCGGCCACCGAAATCACCGACTGCGGAGTTGCCTGTTGCTGCGCGCGCTCAAAAAGATCAGCCATGACTGGATTCTACGACGGCAAGGTCAATCATCGCGCAGTGTCAGTTGGCCGCGCGGCGCACCTCGCCGCCGTTGATCAGGAACACCTCGCCGCTGATCCAGCGCGCATGCGGCCCGCAGAGGTAACGCACCAGTTCAGCGACTTCCTGCGGCGTGCCTGCCCGCTTGATCGGAATCGTCGCCAGGCGTTTTTCCCAGCGCCCCTCCTCGCGCAGCATGTCGATGCGCGCGGTGTCGAGAAAACCCGGCGCGATGACATTGGCGGTGATGCCGGCCGGGCCCAGCTCGTCGGCCAGCGACGAGGTCAGCGCATGGACGCCGGCTTTCGAAGCCGCATAGGCGGCAAAGTTGACCGGCGCCTTCAGTGCCGCGCCGGAGGAAATGCTGACAATGCTGCCGCCCTCACCCTGTTTCAGCATCTGCGCCGCCGCGTATTTGGAGCAATACATCGTGCCGTTCAGGTTGACCTCGACAATACGCGCCCACAGCGCGTCATCAAGCGCCTGCACCGGCACCCGGTCGCGGGTGCGCGGATAGGCGGCGTTGTTGACCAGGATGTCGATGCGGCCGAGCCCGGCCACCACCTCATCGACCATGCGCTGCACCGCGGCGGCATCACTGACATCAACAACAACACCATGGGCACGGCGGCCCAGCACGCGGATTTCATCGACCACGCTGGCAAGCCCCAGCCAGCCTTCCTGCCGTTCATCCTCCGTCAGGCTGCCCTTGGCGCTGGCCCCGGTGGCAACCACATCGGCGCCGGCCTGCGCCAGGCACAGCGCGATCGCGCGGCCCAGTCCGCGTTTGCGTGTGGCGCCGGTGACAATCGCCACCTTGCCGGACAGTTCATTGGTGCTCATTGGGCTTTCCCTTCCCGTGTTTCCGTTTTACGCGCCGGCGGCCTGCGTCGCACGCCGGTCAAGCTCGGACCAGCGCATGAATTTTTCTTCGAGCAGGCCTTCGATTTCCGCCAGCCGCTCACGATCGGTCTTGAGCTGCGCCGGCGACTGCCGGTGGTAATCAGCACCTGACATGCGCGCCGTCAGTTCGGCCTGCTCGCGCTCCAGTGCTTCGAGTTCGTCAGGCAGTTGCTCCAGCTCACGCTGCTCCTTGTAACTCAGCTTGCTCCCACCCGGCTTGCTCCCGCCCGGCTTGCTGCGCGAAGCCGCAGGACGCTGCGTCTTTTCGGCTGAGGCGGCCTTTGCCGTTGCAGTTTTCTCCGGCGCCGGCGCCTGCGGCCGCTGTGCCAGCCAGTCGCTGTAGCCGCCGACATACTCCTTCCAGCGCCCGTCGCCCTCGGCGGCCAGGGTCTGTGTCACCACATTGTCGAGAAAGGCGCGGTCATGACTGACCAGCAGCAGCGTGCCGGTATAGGACTGCAGGGTGTCTTCAAGCAATTCCAGCGATTCAATATCCAGGTCATTCGTCGGCTCGTCGAGCACCAGCAGGTTGGCCGGCTGCGCAAACAACCGCGCCAGCAGCAGGCGGTTGCGTTCGCCGCCGGAAAGCATCGCGACCCTGGCCTGCGCGCGCTGCGGCGGAAACAGGAAATCACCGAGATAACTCATCACATGCTTGCGGCCGTCGGCGGTTTCAACCCATTCCGAGCCGGGGCTGATGGTGTCGGCCAGTGTGCGTTCGGGATCGAGTTGCGCCCGCAACTGGTCGAAATAGGCGACACGCAGATTGGTGCCCAGACGCAAGGTGCCGGCGTCGGGCGGCAGTTCACCGAGGATCAGCTTGATCAGCGTGGTCTTGCCGGCGCCGTTGGCGCCGATCAGGCCGATGCGGTCACCGCGCATCACCCGCAGGTCAAGGTCGCGCACCACGGCGCGGGTGCCGAATGACTTGGCCACGCCCTCGAGTTCGGCCACCAGCTTGCCGGAGCGCTCGCCGGCGGACAGTGCCAGCTTAACGCTGCCCATCCGCTCACGCCGCGCCGCGCGTTCGACGCGCAGCGCCTCGAGCCTGAGCACCCTGCCCTCGTTGCGGGTGCGCCGCGCTTCAACACCCTTGCGGATCCATACTTCCTCCTGCGCCCAGAACCTGTCAAACCGGCGGTTGGCCTTTTCTTCCGCGGCCAGTTCGTCCGTCTTGCGAGCCTCATAGGCCGCGAAATTGCCGGGATAGGAGCGCAGCAGCCCGCGGTCGAGTTCAACAATGCGGGTGGCGACACGATCAAGAAAGGCGCGGTCATGGGTGATCACGATCAATGACCGCGGCCCGCCCCCGTTGCCACCTTTTAGCAGCCAGTCCTCGAGCAGCGTGATGCCGGCGATATCGAGGTGATTGGTCGGTTCGTCGAGCAGCAGCAGATCGGGCTGCATCGCAAAAGCCAGTGCCAGCGCCGCGCGCTTGCGTTCTCCACCGGAACAGCCTGCGGGCGACCGCGCGCCATCCAGCCCGAAACGCTGCAGGCATTCGGCAAGGCGCGCGTCGATGCGCCAGCGCTCGCGTTCGTCGTCGATGTCAGTCAGCCCGCCGCGCAAGGTCAGGCTGTCGTGCAGCGATTCCGCGGCTGGCAGCTCGGGTTCCTGCTCGACCAGCACCGTGCGCAGGCCATCAGCGCGGCGGATTTCGCCGTCATCCAGCACACCGCGGCCGGCGATCAGTTGCAGCAGCGAGGATTTGCCGCTGCCGTTGCGGCCAATCAGGCCGATACGCTCATCGGCCTGCACGGTCAGGCGGGCGCGGTCGAGCAGCGGATGCAGGCCGTAGGCGAGTTCTGCGTTGTCAATCGACAGTAAAATCATCGCGCGCAGTATAGCTGCTCTGATGGATTATATAAGTTATTGTTTTTATTGGACTATTTTTAAAGCTCAGGATTTGTGCAAATGACGAAAATCGTGGCCCGCAAACCACTTGGCGCAGTTGTGCGCATATTGCACACAGCCTTATCCACAGCTTTTGTGGACAAGCGGAAATTGTCTTGCGGTTCAAGGGCTTCGCGCCGGCGTGCTTGCTGATTCACAAAGCGGCGGCTACAGTTACGCGAATTTTTTCAGTGCCGCTCGATACACACGCCAGCCGCAACGATCAACTGGCAACACCCACAACGCGATTTCAACCACGGAAACTCCAGAGTGCTCTCCATCATTCAAGCGGCCGGCTGGCCGATCTGGCCACTGATCCTGTGTTCGGTACTGGCGCTGGCGATCATCGGCGAACGGCTGTGGTCTTTGCGCCAGAACGTGGTGCTGCCGAAAAACATGCTCAATCACGCGATGCAGGCCTATCGCCAGAACGGCGCCACGCCGCAACTGCTGTCCCAACTGGCCGCGACCGCGCCGCTGGGCCAAATCCTGGCTGCCGGGCTGAGTCAGGAAAAAAACTCGCCGGCGGTGATGCGCGAAGCCATCGAGGAGGCCGGCCATGTGGTTTCGCTGGAACTCGAACGCTTCCTGACCAGCCTCGGCACCATCGCCGCGATCTCGCCGCTGCTCGGACTGTTCGGCACGGTGATCGGCATGATCGAAATCTTCGGATCACAGGGGCCGCAGGGGAGCAATCCGCTGGCACTCGCCCAGGGCATCTCGATTGCCCTCTACAACACCGCCTTCGGCCTGGTGGTCGCGGTGCCGAGCATGGTGTTCTACCGCTACTTCCGCGCCAAGGTTGACGCGCTGATGGTTGAAATGCAGATGCAGGCGGTGAAGCTGGTCGAACTGGTTCACGGCGAACGCAGCGCCTGAGGCCACGCCGATGAAATTGCGCAGCCGCAGCTTCCGCGAAGAACCCGAGATCAACTTCATCCCGCTGATCGACGTTCTGCTGGTGATCCTGATCTTCCTGATGGTCACCACCACCTATTCGCGCTTCGCCGAACTGCAGATCAACCTGCCCAGCGCCGAGGCCGACAAGGCGCCGGAACGACCGGCGCAGCTTGATGTCGCGGTCGATGCCAAGGGCAACACCAGCATCAACCGCAGCAACGTGCCCTCGGGCAATGCCGCGGCACTCGCCGAATCACTGAAACGCGCCGCCGGCGAGATGAAGGACCCGGTGATCGTGATCAATGCCGACGCCAATGCCTCGCACCAGTCCGTGGTGCGGGTGATGGAAGCCGCGCAGATCGCCGGCTACCCGAAAATCACCTTCACCACCCAGGCCAAGAAGTAAGCCGGTACCGGCCGCCGATGGCGACCCCTTCACACTGGCAGCAAAGCGGCCCCGCGGCCATCCTGCTGCTGCCGCTTGCCCTGCTCTTTGCCGCCGTCAGCGCATTACGCCGTATGGCATGGTCGCGCTGGCTGCAACCGCGGCGGATGCGGGTGCCGGTCATCATTATCGGCAACATCAGCGCCGGCGGCACCGGCAAGACACCGCTCACCCTGTGGCTGGCGCAGTGGTTGCGTACACAAGGCCACCAGCCTGCAGTGATCAGCCGCGGCTACGGCGCGGCGCGGCGCGATCCGCGTCCGGTGCCGCGTGACGGCCTGCCCGACGACTATGGTGACGAGCCCTGCCTGCTTGCGCGCCGCGCCGGCTGCCCGGTGTGGGTTGGCGTCGACCGCGTGGCCACCGCCGAAGCCCTGCTTGCCGCGGAGCCCGGCACCACGGTGATCCTCAGTGACGACGGCCTGCAGCACTACCGCCTCGGCCGTGATTTCGAAATCGCCGTGGTCGATGGCGCGCGCGGCCTCGGCAACGGCTGGCCGCTGCCCGCGGGGCCGCTGCGCGAACCGCAGTCGCGGCTCGGCAGCGTCGATGCGGTGATGGTGAATGGCGGCAAAGCGGCGGCTATACACCCGAACGCATTGCCGATGTCGCTGCGTGGCACCACCTTCCGCAATCTCGCCGATGCCACGATCACCGTCGACGCCGCCTATTTCAAGGGTCGCCGCGTCCATGCCATCGCCGGCATCGGCAATCCCGCACGGTTTTTTGCGCAGCTCGGCGCGATGGGCCTGTCATGCATGCCGCGGGCTTTCGCCGACCATCATCCCTACACCGCACGCGATCTGCTGTTCGCCGAAAACGAAGAGATCGTGATGACGGAAAAGGATGCAGTAAAATGCGAGCCGTTTTCGACTGCACGGCACTGGGCGCTGGTGGTCGATGCCGAACCCGACCCCCGCCTTGGAGACATGATCCTGGCCCGTCTCGAACAGGAACCCCGCGATGGATGACAAACTGCTCGACATACTGGTCTGCCCGCTGTGCAAGGGCCCGCTGCTCTACCGCAAATCCGCCGCCGAACTGGTCTGCAAACCCTGCCGCCTGGCCTACCCGGTGCAGGACGGCATTCCGGTGATGCTTGAAGAGGACGCGCGCAAACTGCCGCCGGAGGAGGAGGTTTAGGATTGCGCGAGGATTGACGATCGCGGATTGAGGCTTGCGTAACCCAAAAAAACCCTCAATCCCCAATCCCTCCACCCTCAATCCTCACCCCTCAATCCTGATGAAATTCACCGTCGTCATCCCCGCCCGCTACGCCTCGACCCGGCTTCCCGGCAAGCCGCTGGCCGACATCGGCGGCAGGCCCATGGTGGTACGTGTCGCCGAACGCGCGGCAAGAAGCGGGGCCTCGGCAGTGGTGGTGGCAACCGATGACCGACGCATCCTCGAAGCGGTGACGGCGCACGGCTTTCGCGCGCTGATGACCCGCGCCGACCATGCCTCGGGCACCGACCGACTCGCCGAAGTGGCGAAAAAACTGCGCCTGCCCGCGCGGCATATCGTGGTCAATGTGCAGGGCGACGAACCGCTGATTGCCCCGGCACTGATCCGCCGTGTTGCCGAAAATCTCGCAGCACACCGCGAAGCCGCCATCGCCACCGCCGCCTGCCGCATCCGCGATGCCGCCGACATCGCCAACCCGAATGTGGTCAAGGTGGTCATCGACCGCAACGGCCTGGCACTGTATTTCAGCCGTGCACCGATTCCTTATGCACGTGATGCCTGGGCTGCGGGCAAAGCGGGACGCGTGCTGCCTGCGGGACTGCCGGCGCTGCGCCATCTCGGCATCTATGCCTACCGCTGCAGCTTTCTCAGGATTTACAACCGGCTGGCACCCGCGGCGATCGAACAGTTCGAAGCGCTGGAACAACTGCGCGCGCTGGCCCACGGCCATCGCATCAGTGTCGCGGTCAGCAGCGCGGCGCCGCACCCCGGTGTCGATACCCCGCGCGACCTGGCAAGAGTGCGACGGCTTTTCAAGGGGCAGGATTGAGGATTGAGCCACACCGCCCCCTCAATCCTCAATCCTGCGGCGCATGGTTTTGCCGGGCCGGGCGGCGGCGGCTATACTGCAGGGGTCTGCAGCGGACTCAGGTCCGCCACCACCACATCACAATAACCGGTTAACCGGTACACACTTACTTTTCAAATCATGCGCATACTGCTGCTCGGCTTGCCTGGCGCCGGCAAAGGCACCCAGGCCCAATTCCTGATCGAACGCTACAAGATCCCGCAGATCGCCACCGGCGACATGCTGCGCGAAGCCATCAAGAACGGCACTGCACTGGGACTCGAAGCCAAGTCGTACATGGACCGCGGCGCACTGGTGCCCGATCTGGTGGTAATCGGCCTGGTACAGGAACGCATCAAGGCCGCTGATTGCGTCAACGGCTTCATCATGGACGGCTTTCCGCGCACCCTGGCCCAGGCCGAGGCACTGCGCGCCGCCGGTGTTGACCTCAATGTGGTGATCACCATCGATGTGCCAGACGCCGAAATCCTGCGCCGCATGAGCGGCCGTCGCGTACACCCTGCCTCGGGCCGCAGCTACCACGTCGACTTCAACCCGCCCAAGGTCGCGGGCAAGGACGACATCACCGGGGAGCCGCTGGTGCAACGCACCGACGACAACGAGGAGACGGTGAAAAAACGCATCCAGACCTACCACGACCAGACCAAGCCGCTGGTCAACTACTACCGCGACTGGAAAGCGGGCGGTGATGCGCGCGCACCGCTGTGCATCCAGATCAACGGCATCGGCGCGGTTGACGCCATCAGCGGGCAGATCACCGCCGCGATCGAGGCCGCGCGCGCGCGCTAGTGCGCCTGACCGACCCAATCAGGCGTTTCTGGCCACGCGCCGCATGGCTGCCGCAAAAAAACTCAATCTGCTCTATGCCCAGTCTGGCGGCGTCACCGCGACGATAAACGCCACCGCCTGGGGCGTGATCGACGCCGCGCGCCGTTCACGGCGCATCGGCAACATCTATGCGGCGCGCAACGGCATTCTCGGCGTGCTGCGCGAAGACCTGATCGACCTCTCGCGCGAAACGCCGTCCGCACTCCAGGCGCTGCGACACACGCCGGGAGGCGCTTTCGGCTCCTGCCGCTACGATCTGCCAGCGCCTGAACGTGGCCGCGCGCACTATGCGCGCATCGCCGAAGTGCTGCGCGCCCACGACATCGGCTGCTTTCTCTACAACGGCGGCAACGGCTCGGCCGAAACCGCGCAGCAACTTGCAACGATCATGCCGCAGCATGGCTGGCCGCTGATTTCGCTGGCCGTGCCCAAGACCATAGACAACGACATCGTCGGCAGCGACACGAGTCCCGGCTTCGGTTCGGCGGCGAAGTTCGCCGCGACCTGCCTGCGCGAAGCCGCCGCCGACCTCGCATCGATGGCCGACAGCTCGACCAAGGTGTTTGTAATGGAAGTGATGGGCCGTCATACCGGCTGGATCGCCGCCGCCTGCGGCCTCGCACTGCCGTCCGGCGAAGATGGTCCGCTGTTGCTGCTGGTGCCGGAGATTGCCTTCGAGCGCAGGCGCTTTCTGGATGCAGTGACGGCGCGGGTCACGCGCCACGGCTGGTGTGTGGTGGCGGTGGCCGAAGGCCTGCGCCTTGGCGACGGGCGACGGCTTACCGCCGCCGGTGGCGACGGCATTCCGGGGCACGAACAACTCGGTGGCGTGGCACCGTTACTGGCGGCGATGATCCGCGGTCAGTTGCGGATGAAGGTGCACTGGAGCGTTCTCGACTATGTACAACGCGCGGCACGGCACCTCGCCTCAGGGGTTGATGTCGCCCAGGCCGAAGCCGTGGGCCGTGAAGCCCTGCGTTACGCCCTTGCCGGCCGCAGCAACGTGATGCCGGTGATCCGCCGCGACAGCAACCGGCCCTATCGCTGGCACATCGCGCCGGCAGAGCTCGACACCCTGATGAATCTGGAGCGACGGCTGCCACGGCGCTACCTCAGCCGCGACGGCTGGCGGCTCTCCGCGACCGGCCGCACCTATTTCTCTCCGCTGATCCGCGGCGAAGCGCCCCAGCCCTTTGCCGACGGCCTGCCGGTACACGCACGGCTGCGCCTGCACCCTGTGGGGCGGCGGCTTGACAGCAGCTGGCGCGAGCCGGGCCACCCAAAAACCGGCAAAAAAACGCTTTGAATCAGCGCTGAACCCCGCCACGGGTGGAGGCGGCGGTCATCCGCGCTTATAATTCGCCGTCCGTAAAATCAGGGAAATCCGGTGCAAACCGGGCACCCGGTCCGCCTCCAAGGCAGGGCCGAATAAATTTGTCAATTAAAACAATAGTTTAGGAGCAATCATGACCGAAGGTTTGATATTTGCGCTGGTCTGCGCCATCGCCGCGCTGATCTATGGCGTGGTGTCGATCCAGTGGATCGTCGCCCAGCCCGACGGCAATGACCGCATGCGTGAAATCGCTGCCGCGATCCAGGCCGGCGCCAAGGCCTATCTGAACCGCCAGTACACCACCATCGGCATTGTCGGCGCCGTGCTCTTCGTGCTGATCTGGATCGCGCTCGGCGGCACCACCGCCGCCGCCTTCGCGGTCGGCGCCATCCTCTCCGGTGCCGCCGGCTACATCGGCATGAACGTTTCGGTGCGCGCCAATGTGCGCACTGCCGAAGCCGCGCGCAACGGCATCAACCCCGCACTCGACATCGCGTTCCGTGGCGGCGCCATCACCGGCATGCTGGTGGTTGGCCTCGGCCTGCTTGGCACCGTGCTGTTCTACTGGTACCTGACCGGCAGCGCCGCCCCCGGCACCAAGATGAGCGACGTGGTCAAGCCGCTGATCGGGCTGGCCTTCGGTTCTTCGCTGATTTCCATCTTCGCCCGTCTCGGCGGCGGCATCTTCACCAAGGGCGCTGACGTCGGCGCCGACCTGGTGGGCAAGGTCGAAGCCGGCATTCCCGAAGACGATCCGCGCAACCCGGCGGTGATCGCCGACAACGTCGGTGACAACGTCGGCGACTGCGCCGGCATGGCCGCCGACCTGTTCGAGACCTACGCGGTGACCATCATCGCGACCATGGTGCTGGCGGCGCTGATGCTGCCAAAGCCCGAAGTCGTGCAGGGCGCGATCATGTATCCGCTGGTGCTGGGCGGTTTTGCCATCATCGCTTCGATCATCGGCGCCTTTTTCGTCAAGACCTCCGACGGCAAGAACATCATGGGCGCGCTCTACCGCGGCCTGATCGTCGCCGGCGTGCTGGCGCTGATCGCCTTCTACCCGATCACCAGCTGGATGCTCGGTAACATCAGCGAGCATTATCCCCAGTTATCGGTGATGAAGCTCTATGGCAGCGCCGTCGTCGGCCTGGTGCTGACCGCCTTCCTGGTGTGGATCACCGAGTACTACACCGGCACCCAGTACGCGCCGGTGCGCCACGTTGCCGCAGCCTCGACCACCGGCCACGGCACCAACATCATCGCCGGCCTCGGCGTGTCGATGCGCTCCACTGCCTGGCCGGTGCTCGCAGTGTGCGTGGCGATCTACGTCGCCTACACCCTGGGCGGCCTCTACGGTATCGCCATTGCCGCGACCTCGATGCTGTCGATGGCCGGCATCATCGTCGCGCTCGACGCCTACGGCCCGATCACCGACAACGCCGGCGGCATCGCCGAAATGTCGGAAATGCCGAAGTCGGTGCGTGACGTGACCGATCCACTGGACGCCGTGGGCAACACCACCAAGGCGGTCACCAAAGGCTACGCCATTGGCTCCGCCGGCCTGGCCGCGCTGGTGCTGTTCGCCGACTACACCCACAAGATCGAGGAAACCGGCCGCGTCGTGACATTCGACCTGTCGAACCCCGCGGTCATCATCGGCCTCTTTGCCGGTGGCCTGATCCCCTACCTGTTCGGCGCGATGGCGATGGAGGCTGTGGGCCGTGCCGCGGGTTCTGTTGTGGTTGAAGTGCGCCGCCAGTTCAAGGAAATCCCCGGCATCATGGAAGGCACCGCCAAGCCCGATTATTCGCGCGCGGTGGACATGCTGACCCGTTCCGCGATCAAGGAAATGATCGCGCCCTCGCTGCTGCCAGTGCTCGCCCCCGTTGCGGTGGCCCTGATCGTCGGCACGCTGATGGGCAAGGACGCCGGTGTGCAGGCCCTCGGCGGCATGCTGATGGGCACCATCATCACCGGCCTGTTCGTCGCCATCTCCATGTGCACCGGCGGCGGCGCCTGGGACAATGCCAAGAAATACATCGAGGACGGCAACCACGGCGGCAAAGGCTCCGAAGCCCACAAGGCCGCGGTCACCGGTGACACCGTGGGTGATCCCTACAAGGACACCGCCGGTCCCGCGATCAACCCGCTGATCAAGATCATCAACATCGTTGCATTGCTGATCGTGCCGCTGCTCTAAGCAGATCTCACTTCAGCAAAAGAACGGCCGGGCGAACCCCGGCCGTTCTTGTTTTTGCAGAACCACTTCACATTTCAATACCGCGCGTCGGTCGAGGTGTCGCTGCCGGTCAGCGCGCGCAGCGTCTGCGAGGCGAACTCGCGATGCTGCAGCACGAACACCACCCAGGCGGTGGCGATCAGCATCAGGTAGGGATGCAGGAACCAGGTCATCGCCGCCAGCGCGAAGTAATAGCCGCGCAGTCCGTTGTTGAAGTTGGTGCCGGCATAGGAGGTGATCGCGGCGATGCGGTTGACCTCGGCCGCATACTGCTCGGGGTTCTCCCTGGGCATCTTCGGTGCCGCGCCGATCAGCGTCGAGCAGAAACCAAGCTGGCGGATCGCCCAGGAAAACTTGAAAAAAGCGTAGACGAAAATCAGCACCAGCAGCAGCATCTTGATCTCGAGCAGGCGCTGCGAGGCTTTCACCGTGAATGGCAGGCCGGACACCACATCCATCGCCTGCTGGACATAACCGAGCAGCGCGATCAGCGCGCCCAGCACCAGCATCGTGGTCGATGCAAAGAACTGCGAGCTGCGCGTCAGGTTGCGCATGATGTTGACGTCAACCATGCGGTTGTCGCGCTCGATCATGCGCAGCATCCAGTCGCGGCGGTAACGGTCCATCGTGCTGTGCAGCGAGGGGTGATGCCGCGCCCGCCACGATGCCAGCAGCGGGTAGCCGCTCCAGCAGACCATGAATACGACCAGTGCGGTGATGTCGAGCCAGGTCAGGCTCAGTTCGAAAAGCAAGCGCTCAAAGGACATCACGAACCCCGCTTTCAGGGAAAACCGGATTAACAGGAAAAATCACAGAAAAAGCATCAGCACACCGGTGTAGCCATAAACCAGGTTGCGCGAAATTTCACCGTTGCCGAAAAATCCGGCGAGCGGCACGTCCCCCATCGCGGCCTCGATCATTTTCAGTTCCGCAGACTCGCCGCCGAGCAGGGCGCCGCCCCGGCCAAGGCAGGAAAAATACAGCGCGCCACGCGGTTTGGTGTAAAGCCCCTCGCGGATGCTGTCGAGCATGCGCTGCATGTCGCTGCGCGCCGACTCATGGTCGCGCCGGAAAAAACGCAGGCGCTGCCCCTTCTGCACCAGATCACCCACCGCAATCAGGCGGTTGGCGGGATCGATGCCGATCAGGTTGCGCACTACATAGTCCTCAATGTCGGCCCCGGTCACCGCCAGGCCGACAAAAATCTGCCCGCCCAGCTGCGACAGCTCTTCGTTGTCGCTGATGCCGACATCCTCGCGCAGCACCTCCAGCGCCGGACGGCCGTCGAGTTCGAGCACGATGTTGTTCTGCGCGCCGGTGATCCGGCGTGCCGCACCCAGAGGCGAACAACCCTGGGTGAGACGTGTGGCCACGGTCACGCCGTCGGAAAACGCCACCCCGGAAAGCGCACCAGCCGCCAGGCCGTTGGCATAGTTGCTGCAGCGCCGTCGTGAACTTGCCAGGCCACCGACCACAAAGCCGCTTTCGGTGAGGGTGGCAAGGGCCTGCACCTGCTTCGTGATGTCTGCCGACTGCGCATCACCGTGAACCACGGCAATACTCGGAGGGCCATCGCCACAACGCAACATCCCGGCGTTCGGGTGCCCGGCTTCGCTGCCAAACAGGCGGAAACTGTCCGGGGCAAAATTGCCGGCCAGCGTCACCAGCGCCGGCTGGTCCAGATACTCGATGCCGGTGGCACAGATGCCGATACCGACGCTGCCAGCCCAGTGCTCAACACCGGTCAACCGCCGCAACTCACCGGCAATCGCGGCAGAGTGGGAGGCAAAGTAATCGGTGACATAGAAAAACCCGAGATTGCCGGGTTGCTCACCAAGCTGGGCTGCGCACTGCGCGGCGAGCTGTCGCCAGTCACCGCCGCTGGCGTGGCCGAGGCGAAAGCGTTCGGTCACCACGGCCCCGCTAAACCGGCAGACGGGCATCAGCCCGGCTGCGGCAGATATCTCCCCTCTCCCCATGGGAGAGGGGCCGGGGGTGAGGGAAAGGAATACCCGGCACTGCGAGGCTTTCTCAGACGCGCTTCACCCAGCCCGGCAGCGCCTCGACCCGCTTCACCCAGGCTGCAACCGAGGGATGCGCGGCGAGGTCAAAGCCGCCTTCGGGCGACACCGAGGTGTAGCAATAACAGGCGAGATCGGCGATGGTGGGCCGGCCGCAGGCGAGCCAGTCGTTGTTTTTCAGGCGGCCCTCCAGCACGGCAAGGCCGCTGCGGCCATACATGGCGTATTCCTCGTAATCGCCGATGGCGCGAATGCCGATCTTTTTGCCGCGCCCCCACTGCAGACCGTAATGCAGCTCGTTGTTCGACAGCGCCAGCCACTGCTGGACTTCGGCCATGCCTGCGGCATCCGTCGGCAGCCACTGCTCGCCGCCGAACTTGCGTGCGAGATAGACCAGGCAGGCGGTCGAATCCCAGAACACCTGGTCGCCATCAACCAGCACCGGCACCTGGCCGCGCGGGTTGAGTTTGAGGAATTCCGGTGCCTTGTTCTCTTTTTTATCGGTATCAAGAACGATGGTCTCGAAGGGCTGCTTCAGCATCGACAGCAGCAGGCGTACTTTCCAGGCATTGCCCGAGGTTGGGGTGATGTACAGTTTCATGAGTGAACTCCGCGTTTCCTGATGATGAACCCTGTTGATGAAATGCCACTGCGCAATGCTAGCACGCGGCACACCGTATAATGCCGGCTCTCCCGGGGGCAAAACATGAATCTCGACCGCGTCAATTCCGGTTTCGACGTACCCAACGACTGCAACGTGATCATCGAGATTCCGATGCACGCCGAACCGATCAAGTACGAAATGGAAAAAAGCACCGGTGCGATGTTTGTCGACCGCTTCATGTCGACCGCGATGCGTTACCCCTGCAACTACGGCTATGTGCCGCACACACTGTCCGGCGACGGCGATCCGGTGGATGTGCTGGTGCTCTCGCCGGTGCCGCTGATCACCGGCGTGGTGGTGCGCTGCCGCCCGGTTGGCATGCTGAAAATGGAAGATGAAGCTGGAGACGACACCAAAATCCTCGCCGCGCCGATCGACAGGCTGACACCGCTGTATTCAAAGATACAGTCTCCACGCGACCTGACCCAGGGCACGCTGGCGCAGATCGCGCACTTTTTCGAGCACTACAAGGATCTTGAACCCGGCAAATGGGTCAAGGTCATCGGCTGGGTCGGCGCCGAGGAAGCCAAGAAGGAAATCCTTGATGGCGTCAAACGCTACGCCAAGGCGGCGAAAAAACCGAAGTTCTGATCAGCCGCGGCGCAGGGCATGACGCAGCAGCGCCAAGCCCACCACCGCCGAGATCGCAGAACCAAGCAGGATGCCGACCCGCTCATCCACCCCCAGCGTTGCCGACGTATCGCCGACAAAGGCCAGGCTGCCGATGAACAGGCTCATCGTGAAGCCAATGCCGCAGATGATCGACACCGCATAGAAACTTAGCCAGGTCGCGCCCTGCGGCAGCCTCGCGACACCCAAGGCAACCAGCACTCCGGCGCACAGCATGATGCCGATCTGCTTGCCCAGAAACAGGCCGGCAGCAATGCCCATCGTGACCGGGTGGCCGAGATCGGACCAGGACATGCCCTGAAAACTGACACCGGCGTTGGCCAGTGCAAACAGCGGCAGGATCGCGAACTGCACCGGCCCGTGCAGGTCGCCTTCAAGCTGGCGGGCGGGCGAAGGCGCATTACCGGTGCGCAGCGGAATCGTCATCGCCAGCAACACGCCGGCAATGGTGGCGTGAACCCCCGATTTGAGCACCGCTGCCCAGAGTATCAGTCCGACCAGCAGATAAGCCGATATCCGGCGCACTCCTGCGACATTGAACACTACAAGGGTGAGCAGGGCCGCACCGGAGATGATCAACGTGAGCGCCGACGGCGTCGCGGAGTAGAACACCGCGATGATGATGATGGCTCCGATATCGTCGACGATGGCCACGGTGAGAAGGAATACCTTCAGCCCGCGGGGCACACGGTCTCCCAGCAGCGCGAGCACGCCCAGCGCAAAGGCAATGTCGGTGGCTGCGGGAATTGCCCAGCCACGCAGCGCGGTTTCGTCTCCGGCATTGAAGGCGGCGTAAATCAGCGCGGGCACGGCGATGCCGCCCAGCGCCGCGGCAGTGGGCAACAGCGCCTGGCGCAGGTCGGACAACTCGCCTTCAATCAGTTCGCGCTTGAGCTCAAGCCCGACCAGGAAAAAAAACATCGCCATCAAGCCGTCGTTGACCCACAGCAGCAGCGGCTTGTCGATGGAAAAGGCATCGATGCGCAGCGAAATCTGCGTCGAGAAAAAGCTGTGGTAGTTGGGCGCAAGCGTCGAGTTGGCGATCAGCATCGCCGCCACCGCGGCAATGAACAGCAGCACCCCTGGAGCGGCCTCCCCCGAAAGGAAATCCCGGACCCGGGCAAAGTGACCGTTGGGAAATGTTGGCGTTACCGGTTTTTTTTTCATGATGGCGACCCGAAATCCGGTCTGATCATAACCCAATGAAACCACGGCCGGGCGCCGAAGCGGCCGGCCGTGGTCCGGACATCAACCCAGCGGATCAGGGCTTGACGCGCTTCTGCCCCGGCCGCGTCACCCAAAGGCTCGCCAGAATCGAGGCCAGCAGCACGATGCCGACCACTGACAGCGCGAAGCCGATGGGAATCTTGTAGATGTCGAGCAGCAGCATCTTGATGCCGATGAAGATCAGGATGAAGGCCAGACCGTACTTCAGCAGGTGGAAGCGGTCGGCAAGGTCGGCAAGCATGAAATACATCGCGCGCAGGCCGAGAATCGCGAACACATTAGAGGTCAGCACGATGAAGGGATCAAGCGTCACGGCGAAAATCGCCGGAATGCTGTCCACCGCGAAGATCACGTCAGTGATGCCG
This sequence comes from Betaproteobacteria bacterium Ga0077527, assembly GCA_001464815.1. Lineage (GTDB taxonomy): Bacteria > Pseudomonadota > Gammaproteobacteria > Burkholderiales > SG8-41. The sequence continues at coordinate 76,080 of LNDW01000017.1, forward strand.
ATCATCACCATCACCACGAACAACGGCGTGAACCAGCGCTTGCCGTCCTTGATGATGCTGAAGTTTTCCGCGTGATACTCGTTGGTAATCGGGATGTGCTTGCGCATGAAGCGCATCAGGGGGTTCTTTTCGAGATCGACCTCCGCCTCGGCCATCATCAGCATCTTGATGCCGGTGACCAGCAGGAACAGGCCGAAGATGTAGAGAATCCAGTGGAACTGGGCGATCAGCCATGCGCCGATCAGGATCATGATCGCGCGCAGCACTATGGCGCCGATGATGCCGAGTATCAGCACCCTGCGCTGATACTGGACGGGCACGCCGAAAAACGTGAACAGCATCAGGAACACGAAGATATTGTCAACCGCCAGCGATTTCTCGATCAGGTAGCCGGTAAAGAACTCCATCGAGGTTTCATTGGCGATTTCGCGGCCGTACTTGCCGTCGAGGTACCACCAAAGCAGGCCGTTGAAGATGAACGAAAGGACAATCCAGACGATCGACCAGCCGAGCGCCTCCTTGAAGGAGACTTTCGCGGCACCTTTGCGTTCGAGCACCAGCAGGTCGACGATGATCGCGACCACCACGAAGACGGCGAATGCCGTCCACATCCACCAGGTTCCGATACTTTCCATTTTTATTCCCCTGCAGCAAAACAACCTTCGTCGTTATGCCGGCAAGGGTTTTCCGCAAAGGAACCTTCGCCAGCGCCTGGCGAAGGTCTTGCTCGGACCGGAATCTGTCCCCGCGTCCCGGAGGATGAATATCCCCGTAGTGACGAAACGCGGTTAGTGAGCTACTCCCCTTCGTACAGCTTTTTGCTGCGTGGCCGCCTGGTCATCGACAGCAACCGGCCCCGCCCTGAATCGCCGCGCATTCTACCGTTCTTTGCGAACCCGGCAAGCATTATTTCCTGATCCCCGGAGCCATCCCTGTTCTGTTGATAACACCAGCCAACTTCCGTAAGCTCGGACTCCTTGTCGCATCCTCATTCGAAATAAACCACTTAAAACATAATAAAATCAATTAGTTACTAAATACCTGCTTAATTAATACAGTGACTGCGGCCAATAGCCCCGGCACAGGTCTGACCACGAACATCATCAAGGAACCCCATGCGTCTTGCCACCTATACCCTGCTCTCCGACCCCACCACCGTCCGCATCGGCGCCCGGCTCGACGGCCGCGTATTTGACCTCGTCGCCGGCGAACGTGCGATGAACGACGGCAAGGCGATGATTCCGGGGTCGATGAAAGGCCTGCTCGCGCTTGGCGAACCCGGGATGGCCCGCGCCCGCGCCGTGCTCGAGTACGGCCGCAGCAAAGCCGCAGGACTGGATGAACGCATGCTTGCCGCCGAGGACAAGATCCGTTTCCTGCCGCCGGTGCCCGATGCCGACAAATTCCTCTGTGTCGGCAAGAATTACCGCACCCACCTTGAGGAACTGCGCAAGAACGACCTGATCAAGGAAATGCCCGGCGAGCCCACCGGCTTCATCAAGCTCAACTCCTGCCTCACCGGCCATGGCGCAGACGTGCCCCGCCGGGAAACGGTGAACCGCCTCGACTATGAGCCGGAACTGGTATTCGTGCTCGGCAGGGCGGCGCGCCATGCAAAACGCGAGGACGCAACAACCTACATCGCCGGCATCACCATCCTCAACGACCTGACCTGCCGCGATACGCAGAAGGCCGAAGTCGCCTCGGGCTCGCGCTTCTGGACATCCAAGAACTCGCCCTCCTTCGGCCCGCTCGGCCCGTACATCATCACCATGGATGAAGTGCCCGATCCCTACAACATCTGGGTCACCTGCAGCGTCAACGGCGTGCAGCGCATGCGCGTCAACACCAGCGACCAGATCTGGAAACTGCCGGACATCATTCCGCATTTCTCGCGCCTGCTCGACCTGCAGCCCGGCGACATGTTCGCCACCGGCGCCCCCGGCGGCGTGGCCGTCGGCAAGGCTGATGCCGAATCGCTGTACCTGAAGCCCGGCGACGTCGTCGAATGCGCCTTCGAGGCTCCGGCCATGGTATTGCGCAACCGCATCGTCAATCCCTGATCAGCCCGGGCGCAGTGACTTCAGCCATCCACCTGATTCAACGCTGTGGCGCCATCCTGCTGGCGCTCACGGCACTGCCGGTGGTTGCCGCAGAAGCGCCGAAAATCAGCGAGTGGCAGTTGCCGGCATCGATGTTTGCACGCGCCCTCGCACTGTCACCCGACGGCATGCTGTTCATTGCCGTGCCCAATGACAACCGCGTGGTGCGTTTCGACCCAAGGGCCCAGGCCTTGCGCGACTGGGTGCTGCCGCCCGGCCATCATCCCAACGCGCTGGCCGTGGATCGCAACGGCGCGGTGTGGACCGCCGGCTTCGGCAACGGCAGCATCGGCCGGCTGCGTCCCGCCGGCGGTGTGATCTCCGAGTTCTCGACACCCACGCCAGGCAGCGGTCCGCATTCCCTGGCACTCAGCGAGGATGGCGAAACGTTATGGTTCACGATGCAAAGCGTTAACCGCATCGGCAGCCTCGACACCGCCACCGGCCGCATCGCCGAATACGAGGACAGCGGCAGACCCACCGGCATCACCATCGACCGCACCGGTGCGGTGTGGTGGTGCCGCAGCGCCGAAACACGGCTCGGCCGGCTCGACCCTCAAAGCGGAAAAATCAGTGAGCTTGAACTCGGCCGCGGCAACCGTCCGCGGCGCATCGCCACCGCCCCCGACGGCATGCTGTGGGTCACCATCTACGGGCGCAGCCATGTGCTGCGCATCAATCCGCAAACCCAGCGCGTGCTGCGCAGTTATGCGCTGCCCGCCGGCTCGGCCGAAGCCCACTCGATCAGCATCGACGCAACGGGCATCGTGTGGATCAGCGAAATGCGCAACGACACGCTGCTGCGCCTCGACCCCGCCGCGCCCGATGCGATGCAGACCATACGCCTGCCTTTCGCCAACACCGGTGTCAGCCCAGTGCTCGGTGATGGCAGCCGCGCCTGGTACGCCGGAACCCGCAGCGGCCGTTTCGGTTTCGTGCAGTGAATTTGCACAGATGGCTGCTGAGAGGGCTTCTGGTCCTCTGCAGCCTGCCCGCATCCGGTGCTGAAACGGCGCCCTGGGCCGCCCTGCGTGAGGGCGGCCACGTGATGATCCTGCGCCATGCCGAAACCGACCCCGGCATCGGCGATCCGCCACAGTTCAGGCTGGGTGATTGCAGCACCCAGCGCAACCTGTCGCCGGCCGGGCGGGCGCAGGCACAACAAATGGGCAAAAACATCGCCGGACAGGGCATCAGCGTGACCGAAGTGCTGTCCAGCCGCTGGTGCCGCTGCCTGGATACCGCGAAGCTCGCCTTTGGCAGGGTTACACCGGCACCAGTGCTGGATTCGTTTTTTGGTGAATCGCACAAGGCCGCCGCGCAGACCGCGGCCCTGCGCAAGCGCATCGCGGCCTTCAGGGGACCGGGCAACCTGGTGCTGGTCACCCATCAGGTCAACATCACCGCGCTGACCGGCCTCCACCCGGCAATGGGCGAAGCCGTGGTACTGAGACCCGGGGCCGGCGATCTGGAAATCGTCGGACGTATTGCGCCACCCTAAGAGCGCCTAACAGAATGAAGCACGTGATGCGCTGACACGATTTTGGCTGGAGGCAAGGCGCCGCCTCCGGCGCAAAATTGCGCCAGCCCTGAACGGACCATCAATGCTCAACGAAATCATCGGGTTACGGCCAGAATCAGCCCTGACTTTGTCGCGCAGCTTGCTCATATTCGCACGCGCTTCGTGTCAGGGCTGATTCTGGCTTTAACGCACACGTCTTTCATTCTGTTAGGTGCTCTAACCACGTCGGGGGCGATCGGGTCAACCCGCGTCCCGCGTTGCGATTTCCCACCATACAGAATACCATTGCATCCTTTAAGTTAAGGGGCGGATCCCCTCAAGCAGACCGCCCCGGACCTCAATAACGCTTGAGGAGGATGATTCCCGATGGCCACTCGTAAAATATTGATTCTGGGCGCTTCTTACGGCTCCCTGCTCGCCACCAAACTGCTGATGGCGGGCCACACCGTGAAGATGATCTGCCTGCCCAACGAGGCGGAACTGTTCAACAGCGAAGGCGCGATCGTGCGCATGCCGGTCAAGGGCCGCGAAGGCCTGGTCGAAGTGCGTTCACGCGACCTGCCGGGCAAACTCTCCGCCGGCGGCCCGGACTCGGCCAATCCCGCCGACTATGACCTGATCGCGCTGGCCATGCAGGAGCCGCAGTACCGTTCGCCCGGTGTACGCGAGCTGCTCGACAAGGTCGCCAAGTCGCGCGTGCCCTGCATGTCGATCATGAACATGCCGCCGCTGCCCTATCTGAAGCGTATCCCCGGCCTCAATGCCGACGGCCTGCGCAACTGTTTCACCGACGCCTCGGTGTGGGACAGCTTCGATCCGAAGACACTGACCCTGTGCAGCCCCGATCCGCAGGCCTTCCGCCCGCCGGAAGAAAAAATCAACGTGCTGCAGGTGCGTCTGCCGACCAACTTCAAGGCCGCGCGTTTTGATTCCGATGCCCACACCGCGATCCTGCGCGAATTGGCCGCCGACATCGAAGCCGTGCGTTTTACCGTGGGCAACGAAAAAATCGAACTGCCGGTGAAACTGAAAGTACATGACTCGGTATTCGTGCCGCTGGCGAAATGGGCGATGCTGGTCGCCGGCAATTATCGCTGCGTGCAGGCCGCCGAAATGCGCCCGATCAAGGACGCGGTGCACAGCGATCTTGAAGCCTCGCGCTCGGTCTACCAATGGGTGGTCAAGCTCTGCACCGGCCTCGGCGCCAGCGAAAAGGACATGGTGCCCTTCGAAAAATACGCCAATGCCGCTCTGTCTCTCGGCAGTCCGTCCTCGGCAGCCCGGGCACTCGCCGCCGGCGCGCCGAACATCGAGCGTGTCGACCTGCTGGTGAAAACCATCGCCGCCCAGAAAGGCGAAAAACTCGCCGAGCTCGACAAAACGGTCGAGCTGGTCAACGGTTGGCTGGAGAAAAACCGCGCCAAAGCCGCCTGAGCCCAACCGCAGCAATAAAAAAACCCGGCATCGCCGGGTTTTTTTACGGCCCTCGCTGGAACAGCACCTAGGACCTGGTTTCAGCGCCAAACAAGGACGCACTGGCCTTGAGCAGCCGGTTGACCCCCGCGGGCAGCACCGATACCGGAGCAGCCGCGGCACGGCCAATCAGAAAACCCTGAGCATTGTGGATGCCGAGGTCGCGCAGGATGCAAAAATCAGCCTCGGTTTCGACACCCTCGGCGACCAGCGCCGAACCACAGCCCTCGGCGATCTGCTGAAGTGAATGCAGGAAATGGAATTTCACCCGGTCCTCGCTGACGCCCTGCACAAAATGCATGTCGATCTTGACGAAATCGGGGCGCAGCTCCGACCACAGGCGCAGGCTGGAAAAACCCTCGCCGAGGTCATCCAGCGCGACTCGGAAGCCGGCGCCGCGGAACAACATCAGCGCCTGGCGGAAAATCGAGCGGTCGGGGATGAACTGGTTTTCAGTGAGTTCGATGGTGACCTGCGCCAGATCGATGCCGCAGTCGCGTATAAAACGGGCGATACGCTGCACGTCATCCTTGACCTCAAGCACGGTCTGCGGCGTAACGTTGAGGAACAACTGCCGGCGCAGGCCGAGACGGGCGAACTGGCGCACCACCTTGCGTGCGCACAGCATGTTCAGCTCGGTGAGGAAACCGGCATGAGCCGCCGCCTCGAACAATCGGGTCGGCATGTGCAGCGGGCTATCAGCCGGGCCGCGGATCAAACCCTCATAGGCGAGAATTTCGCCAGTGCCGAAAGCAAGTATGGGTTGGAACACCGGCGTCACTGCCCGGCTCTCAAGGATACGAATCAGCTCCTCCAACTCGCTGAAACGTGTGTTGCCACGGCTGCTGATACCCTGGACAGCGGACCGCTTGGCATCGACAACCAGGGCTTGGGTATTACGGCTCAAGCATCCTCCGGTGATCATTGATCTGATTCTGTTGTTGAAGAATTAGAGCATAAATTCAAGTGCTTGGAATGAATATTGCCCCTTATATTGCATCTTAATGTGACAATCGTCCGCACCCGGCCGTGAACCTTGTCGCATATCTGGCGGATACCGACATTCGGCGAAGCTCAGGGATAATGCGCGAATGAATACACATCGCCCCTGCCACCTGCACCCCGGCACAAAGCTGATCACCGTGCTGGCCCTGCTCCTTGCAGCCGGCTGCGCCGCAGCCCCCGCCAATCCCCTGCCTGCAACAGCCCTGCTGTCCGCTCAAGGCTGGCGTTGTGCAGACGGCAGCACGGTGATCAGCCGCACTCGTGATCGGGGGATTGAATTGCAGGACGGCGCGCTGCTGCACACCCTGCGCCAGGTGCCAGCCGCTTCGGGTGCCCGCCATGAAGGTGCGGGACGGCGGTTCTGGAGCCGTGGCACTGATGCCATGCTCACCCGCGATGGCGGCAAGACCATCGAATGTGTTGAAAATCGCCGGCTGTCACTGAACGAGGATGCGCGCAGTCGTGGTGTCACCCTGCGCGCCCAGGGCAACGAGCCGGGCTGGGTGCTCGAGATCGGGCCGGGCGCAAGGGGGTCGCTGAATGACCGCTACGGCCAATCGCAGCTGGTGTTCGAGCAACTGACAATCCTGGCCGATGGTGGCCTTGAAGGACTCAGCGGCAACACCCGGTTACGCGTGGATGCCCGTGACGAGCGTTGCCGGGACGACATGAGCGAAGAAGAATTCCCGGTCAGCGTGCGCCTGACCCTGAACGGACAAACCCGCCGCGGCTGCGGCGTGCGCCTGCCTTGAAGCCGTCTTTGGGCGACGCCTTATTTCGCGCCCAGCGCCAGCATCAACTGGTTCAGCCGTTTGACAAAGCCCGCCGGATCTTCAAGCTGGCCACCCTCGGCGAGCAGCGACTGGTCGAACAGCACCGCGGCGAGGTCGCCAAAACGCGCCTCGTCCGACTCATCACGCAGACGGGCAATCAGCGGATGCGCCGGATTGACCTCGAGTATGGGCTGGTTCATCGGCACTTTCTGCCCCGCCGCCTTCAACATGCGCTGCAACTGCGCGCTCATGTCCTGCTCATCGGCAACCAGGCAGGCCGGTGATTCGGTCAGGCGCAGTGTCACCCTGACCTCCTTGACCCGCTCACCGAGCGACTTTTTGATGCGCTCGATCAGGTCCTTGTGTTCACTGGCGGCCTCTTCCTGCGCCTTTTTCTCGGCTTCGTCCTCGAGCTTGCCGAGGTCGAGCGCGCCCTTGGCCACCGACTGCAGTTTTTTGCCTTCGAACTCGGTGAAGAAGGACATCATCCATTCATCAACACGCTCTCCCATCAGCAGCACCTCGATGCCCTTCTTGCGGAACACCTCAAGGTGCGGGCTGGCCTTGGCCGCAGCCAGGGATTCGCCCGTGACGTAGTAAATCTTTTCCTGTTCCGGCTTCATCCGCGACACATAATCGGCGAGCGAAACTTCCTCCTCGGCGGTGTCCTTGAGCGTGGAGGCAAAACGCAGCAGCTTCGCGATACGCTCGCGGTTGGTGTGGTCCTCGCCGATACCCTCCTTGAACACCCGGCCAAATTCCTTCCAGAAGGTGGCGAACTTGTCCCTGTGCTTTTCGGCGAGGTCTTCAATCATCGACAGCACCCGCTTCACCGAAGCGGCGCGGATCACCTCGATATCCTTCGACTCCTGGAGGATTTCGCGCGACACGTTCAGCGGCAGGTCGGCCGAATCGATGACGCCACGCACAAAGCGCAGGTAATGCGGCATCAGGTGCTCGGCATCATCCATGATGAACACCCGTTTGACATACAGCTTGATGCCGCGCTTTTGCTCGCGGTCCCACAGGTCGAAGGGCGCTCGCGCCGGGATGAACAGCAGTTGCGTGTATTCCTTGCGTCCCTCGACCCTGTTGTGCGACCAGGTCAACGGCCCCTCGAAATCATGCGCGACATGCTTGTAGAACTCGGCGTATTGCTCGTCGGTGATTTCGGACTTTGGCCGCGCCCACAACGCGCTGGCCTGGTTGACCGTTTCGTCCTTGTCAGTCTCGCGGAAACGGTTTTCCTTCTCATCCCACTGCTCTTCCTTCATCAGGATCGGCAGTGTGATGTGATCTGAATACTTGCGCAGGATGTTGCGCAGGCGGCTGCCCGAGGCGAATTCGTCCTCACCTTCGCGCAAGTGCAGTGTCACCGTGGTTCCACGCCCCGCTTTTTCGGCCGCTTCCAGCGTGTATTCGCCGCCGCCGTCGGAACTCCAGCGCAGGCCTTCGCCGGCCGGCAAGCCGGCGCGGCGGGTTTCCAGCGTGACGCGGTCGGCGACGACAAAGGCCGAATAGAAACCAACGCCAAACTGGCCGATGAGGTTGGCATCCTTGGCGGCGTCGCCGGTCAGCCTGGCCAGGAATTCACGGGTGCCGGAACGCGCGATGGTGCCGATGTTGGCGATGACTTCGTCACGCGACATGCCGATGCCGTTGTCGCTGATGGTCACCGTGCGTGCCGCGGCATCAAAGCTGACGCGGATCTTCAGTTCGCTGTCGTCCTCGAGCAGCGCCTTGTCGGTCAGCGCCTCGAAACGCAGCTTGTCGCAGGCATCGGAGGCGTTGGAAACCAGCTCACGCAGGAAGATTTCCTTGTTGCTGTACAGCGAGTGAATCATCAGCTGCAGCAGCTGTTTGACCTCGGCCTGAAAGCCAAGCGTCTCCTTGACGGATGTATCGCTCATGGTATTTACCGGATGAAAAGTTCAGGAAGCGGGCCGCGCAAAAAACACGGCGACAATTCAGATGCGGACCGCGGTCCGCAATTTCAAGCCCGCGTTGCGGGCACTTGTTTCAAGTACTGATTTCAAGTGCTGGGCCGGCAGCAGGGCACGCCGCCGGCCGACATTAAGTCATTGTTTTTATTTGTTTTTTTGCTTCGCCACGAACAAGACCACGGCACCAGCGGCAAGCACCGCGAGGCCGACCATGGCGTTGCCGCGGTGGTAGGTGAGGCTGGAATACAGCAGGTAGCCGCACATCAGCACAAACACCGCCGGCAGCACCGGATACAGCGGCACCTTGAACGGCCGCGGCGCATCCGGCTCCTTCGAGCGCAGCACGAACAGCGCGATTCCGGTGATCAGGAAAAAGCCCCAGAACACCGGCAGCGAATATTCGACCAGTGCCTTGAAGCCCGATTTTTGCACCGCGCCGAGTCCGACCAGCGCCAGCGCGATCACACCCTGCACCAGCATCGCATTACGCGGCGAGCCGCTGGCCTCATCCCAGCGCCCGAGGTAGCCGAGCAGCGGCCAATCACGGCCCAGCGCGTAGTTGGAGCGCGCGCCGACGATCATCGAGCCGTTGACCGAGGTCAGCGCGGCAATGGCGATCATCACCGCGATCAGCTTTTCGCCGGTGCTGCCCCACACCGTTTTCAGCAGGTCGGCGGCCACCGCGTCGGAACGTGCCATCGCGTCGTAGCCGAGGCCTTTCAGGTAAGCGAGGTTGACCAGAAGATAGAGCAGCGCCACCACGCTGATCGCGATCAGCAGCGAGCGCGCCATGTTGCGGCTGGGATTGCGCACTTCGGCCGAGATGTAGGCGGCATCGTTCCAGCCGCCATAGGTGAACAGCACGAAGATCATCGCCGTGGCGAGACCGGCCCCCATGTACCAGGGACCGCCACCACCGGCCACCGGCGCCGGGGCCGGTGGCGGACCGGCAAACACCAGGCCGGCGAGCACGATCAGCAGCAGGCCGCCGACCTCCAGCGTGGTGAAAAGGTTCTGCGTCGCCTTGCCCTCGCGGATGCCACGGTAGTTCACGGCCGTCAGCAGCACCACAACCAGCGCCGCCCAGATCGCCGAGGAGTATTCCCCGAGGTTGACCACCCGCGACATGTAATCGCCGAACAGATAGGCAAACACCGCGATCGAGCCGGCGACGATCACCGTCATCCGCGCCCAGCCGTAGAGAAAGGCCAGCGAGCGCCCGAAGGCGCGCTGGATGAAATGGTATTCACCGCCGGCGGATGGAAAGGCCGTCGCCAGCTCGGCGTAACACAGCGCGCCGATGATCGAAAACACGCCGCCGATCACCCACACCGCCATCAGCGTGCCGGTGTCTCCGACCGCGCCGGCGACAATCGACGGCGTGCCGAAAATGCCGGCTCCGACGATCAGGCCGACGATCATCGCGCAGGCATCGGTCATCGAAAGTGTCTGCCGCGGCACTGCCGCCTGTTGTTCTGTGCTCGCTGTGCTCATTGCCGGATATCCCCTTGCAGTGGCAGCGTCATGCCGCCGTTATTCGGTTGGCTTGCTGCGCGACCACTTACTGCGCCGGCTCGTCAGCCGCGCGTTTCAGTTCGCCGCGCTGCACCAGCTTCGCCACCCAGGGCAGTTGCTGGCGCGAGGCGCCCTCGCCGATCGCCAGCGTACCCTTGATCTGGTCGCCCTGCACCTGGCCGGTGAATTCGTGGCGTGGCACACCGTCGCGGCCGCCGGCGAGCAGGCGCACACGTTCGCCGGTGAGGCGGCCGCGCAGATTAAGGCTGCGATCACGGATTTCCACCTTGCCATCGACCTCCTGGAAGCTCTGGCCGAGGTTGAACTCCAGCGGTGTTTCGCGGCCATCAATGCTCATCAATGACTGCCAGCGCCCCGGCACCCGCGCCGGCACGATGTAGGCGAAGAGATAGCTGATACCGGGGTTGCCGACTTTTTTCTCGGGCACGATCAGCTCGCGCTGTTCGTCCGGATCCCAGTCACCGAAATTGTAGTCGTGTGCGACCAGCCGGGTACCCGGCTTCAGCGCCATGATGCGTGAGCGCAGGCGCAGGTTCATGTCCGGCAACAGGTAGCTGGTGATCACGGTTGCCTTCGACAGATCGGTCTTGAACAGGTTTTCCTCGACAAAATGAACCTTGTCGGTGACGTTCGCCTTCAGTGCATTCTGGTTGGCCATTTTCAGCAGAACGGTGTCAAGATCGACGCCGAAGCCGCGCGCGCCGTGCTTCGATGCCGCGGTGATCACGATGCGGCCATCGCCGGAACCAAGGTCGATGACAAAATCAGCGGGGGTGACCTTGGCCATCTCTAGCATGGTGTCGACCACGATCTGCGGGGTCGGCACATAGACCACGTCGCCCTTTCCGCTCTGCGCCATTGCCGGGGCCGCCACGATGACCGAAGCCGCGATCACCGCCCCGGCAGACCACTGCAGTATTTTTTTTGCTGCGCTCATCTGGAATCTCCCATGGGACTGCCTGATTTAAACGGGGTCTCGGTGCCGGCATCAACGTCGATGCGGCCACGCTGGATGCGCTGTGCGCGCCAAGCTTGGGGTGCCGCGCCACTGCGACTGAATTCACCCCTGATGGTATCGCCATCGAGTACGCCGCTGTAGGCCTCACCGGCCAGCACCAGGCGCAGCGTGTTGCCGTTGACCCGGCCCTCGACGGAGCCTTTGCCGGCGAATCCGCCGGACAACATCTGGAAACGCTGATCAAGGCGCAACTCGCGCTCCGCCTCACCCGCCACACTGACACGCCACTGCCCGGAAAAATTCGCGGGCACGATCCACAGCATCACGTCGCTGCGCGGGTCGCCATAGGGTTTATCGGGCGCGGTGATGGTGATTTTGCGGTCCGGCTGCCAGTTGCCGAAATGGAATTCATGGGTTACCACGCGGGCACCCGGCTGCAACTTCGCCAGCAGGTACGGCCGCAGCCGCAGGTTCAACGACTGGAACAGATAGGTGGTGAGTACCGTGGCCTTGCTGACATCGGTGTCGAACAGGTCACGCGCCTCGAAGCGCACCTTGTCGGCGACACCCTGCTTTTTTGCGGCGGCATTGGCATCACGCACCAGGTTCGGCTCGATCTCGACGCCAAAACCGCGGGCGCCAAAGCGTGTCGCCGCGCGCAGTGGTATGCGACCGTCGCCGGAACCAAGATCGATCAGGTAATCCTGCGGGCCAACTTGGGCGATTTCGAGCATCGCATCAACCACGCTCATCGGCGTCGACACGTAGGGGGCGTCGGACGCGCGCAGCGGCGCGGCGGCAAGCAGCAGCAGCAGGGCGGCGGCGCGGATCACGGCTTGACTGCGGCGACGCGTTGCGCGCGCCAGTTGTGGACGGTCTGCTGCCTGCCGGTGCCGCGACGCACCTGGCCTTCAATCACATCGCCGTTGATGCGACCCTCGAAATACATTGCGGCCTCGTTTTCACGGTCACGGTCATCGACCATGGCAAAGGTGATGCGGTCACCGCGTAATTTCGCCTCCCACATCTGAGCGTGGCGGCCGGAGAACCGTCCGTAGCCATCGACCTCCTGAAATTTCTGCCGCAACTCGAGTTCCAGTTCGGGCTTGCCGGGCAGTGTGGTTTCGAAGCGCCACTGCCCTGCCACTTTCGCCGGCACCACCCACAGGAAGGTGTTCTTGCGGATCTGCGTCACCGCGTCCGGTTGCCAGTCGCCGAGTCGGAAATCGTGCGACACCAGGCGCGTGCCGGGTTTGAGGTTGTACAGCGTTTGCTGCAGCCGGCCCATGATGCCGGGCAGCAGATAGAGCGTGATCACGGTGGCCTCGCTCAAATCAGCCTTGAACAGATCCTGCTGCAGGATGCGGACTCGATCAGCCACCCCGGCCGCCGCCGCATAGGCCGTGCTCTGCGCGACCAGTTCCGGGTCGAGTTCAACACCGAGGCCGCGCGCGCCATGCAGCAAGGCCGCGGTGACTGGCACGCGGCCGTCGCCGGAGCCGAGGTCCATCACCGTGTCCTTGGCGGTGACGCCCGCCAGACGCAGCATTTCCTCGATCACCACGTAAGGCGTCGGCACGAAGGGCACGTCGAAGAATTGCTTGTCCTGCGCACGCGCCGGCAGCATGAGCATCAACGACAACAAAAATACTTTTAAAATCAATGATTTATTCATTACCATCAGAGGGGAAATTCGCGAATCACCGGCGGTGGCGCAATCACGTGGGCTGGATCGATGATCTCGGTGCGCACCGCCGACCACGGAGATTTCGTGCCACCGGCCACCATCTCGCCATCCAGCGCCTGATTGATGCGGGTGCCGCTGAAACTGACACGGCCCGCGCCCGGAATGTTCAGCACTAGGTCGAGCCGGGTGCCGCTCATCGTCGCCGACTCCACCGGCAGCGCGCGGCCGTCAATGGTGGCCGAGGCTTCGAGCTTCTGGTAATTCTGTTTCAGCAGCACTTCTACCGGCAGTTTGCGGCCGTCCACGGTCATCGACCACAGCCAGCGTCCGGCCATGCGGTCGGGCACCACCCAGAACAGCACCTTGCTGCGCTGGTTGCGGCCCACGGTCTTGCCCGGCGCATCCATCTCGTATTCGACATCCGGCGTCCAGTCGCCCATGCCATAGTCATGCGACACCACGCGGGTGCCCGGCTTCAGCGCGAGAATGCGGCCACGGGTCATCAGATTGACCTCCGGCAGCAGGTAAATGGCCAGCACCGTCGCCGCAGAGAGATCGGTATGGAACAGGTCACGGGCATAAAACTTCGCGCGGTCGGCGACACCGGCCTTGCGTGCGTTGGCGTTTGCCAGCGCGACCAGGCGTTTGTCGAGATCAACGCCGAAACCGCGTGCACCGCGTTTTTTTGCCGCGGTGATCACCATCCGCCCGTCACCGGAACCGAGGTCGATCACGTAATCATCCCGCCCGACCTTCGCCGTCTCGAGCATGGCATCGACCACCGGCTGCGGCGTCTGCACGTAGGGCGTGTCGCCGAAATCCTGGGCCGCCACCGGCAACACGGCGGCAAGCACCATCATCATCAGGCCGCGCATCACAAGACTCATGGCGCGGTGCCCCGCGCCGGCCCGATACGCTCGGCGCTCCACTCCACCCGCGCCGCGACGCGGCTGCCCGAGAGCTGCACCTGGCCGCTCATCTGGCCATCGGCCACGCGCCCGCTGAACTCGTGTTTCAGCGGCGCGCCATTGACCTCCAGCATCAGCGAAAAGCTGATCTGGTCACCACGCAGCCGCGCGTTGTCGATGCGTGCGCTGCGTTCACCCGCACCACGCTCTCCTGTGCGGGCGGTACCGGTCATGAACTGGTATTTCTGGTCGAAGCCGATTTCATAGGTCTGCTGCTTGCCCGACACCGGCAGGCTCACCCGCCAGTTGCCGCCGGCCTTTACCGGCACGAGCCACAGATAAACGTCGCTGTCGCCGCCGGCGCCGCCGTATTTCTCCGGGGCAGGCATACGCACGCTCTCGTCCGGCTTCCAGTCGCCCATGTCGAAATCATGTGACACCAGACGGGTGCCCGGTTTCAGGTCAAGCAGCTTCGGTCGCAGCGCGATGTTGACCCGCGGCAGCAGGTACATGGTGATCACCGTGGCCTGAGACAGGTCGGTCTCGAACAGGTCGCGCTGGTAAAAGGCCACCTTGTCGGCGACGCGGTTCTTGCGCGCGTTTTCGTTGGCCTCGTCGATGCGCACCGGATTGATGTCGACACCAAAGCCCCGGGTGCCGAACTTGCGCGCCGCGGTGACCACGATGCGCCCGTCGCCGGAACCGAGGTCGATCAGGTAATCCTGGCCGCCGACCTTGCCCATCGCCAGCATGCGGTCGACCACCGCCTGCGGCGTAGGCACATAGGGCACCGTGGGCGACACCACCCTCGGCTCTTCGGCTGCCGCCACCGGCAACCCGAGGGCAAAACCGAACAGCAGACACAACACGGCCCGCGCATCAAATCGGAAACACTGCATGAAGACCTCCGCCGTTCGACCATCATCCGGAAACGCCAAAAAAGGCGCCGGAAGGCGTGTGCTAGATTGGCTTCGCATTATAAACTGACCGCTCTACTCCGCCGACTCACGAACATGCTTTTTGCACTGATTTTCATCACCGGCGGCGCGATCCTCGCGCTGGAACTGCTGGCCTCCCGCATCATGACGCCGTACTTCGGCGTCAGCCTTTACATCTGGACCGGCATCCTGTCGATCACGCTGGTGTCGCTGGCGCTGGGCTACTGGTGGGGCGGCCGCCTCGCCGCGGCCTCCGTCACGCCAGCGCGACTGGGACGCCTGTTCGCGCTGATGCCGGCCGCCGCCGGCATGGCCATCGTCGCCGCCTGCCTCGTCTACCCCCACACCTTCCATCTGCTGGCCGGCTGGAGCCTGATTGGCGGCGCTTTTTTCGCCTGCCTGATTCTGCTGCTGGTGCCACTGGTGCTGACCTCGGCGATGAATCCGCTGCTGGTGGCCCTGCGCTCGGAAAAGCGGGAAAAAACCGGGGATGGCGGCGCGGGACTGGTGTTCTTCGTCAGTACACTGGGTTCGGTCGCGGGCGTATTGATCACCGCCTTTTTGCTGATCCCCTCGCTAAGCAATTTCACCGCGACACTGCTGGTTGCAGCGCTGCTCGGAACATTGTCAGTGGTCGCCGCCGGCTCGAAGATGAACATGGCCGGGCGCAACGGCGTGACCGCCTGCGGCGTGATCGCTTTGGCGGGTGCATTGCTGCTGGCATGGCAGGGTGACCGTTACACCGGCCGCAACGGCCCCATCGAATTCGCCGGCGCCACCTGGCGCATCGAAGACCAGAGAAGCTCGCTGTTCGGCACCGTAAAAATCCTGCGCACCGAAGCCGATGGCAACGGCCGTTTCCTGCGCATGTACTTCCACGACGGCCTGGTGCAGAACATGATGGAGTCCAGCCAGCGCTCGGTATCTTTTTACACTTGGGCGCTGGAGGCGCTGGCGCGCGCCTACCAGCCGCGGCCGGACAAGGTGCTGATGCTGGGCCTTGGCGCCGGCGTGGTCCCTGGCCGCTTTGCCGCCAGCGGCAGCAAGGTCGATGTCGTTGAAATCGACCCTTCGTCGATTGCGGTCGCGCAACGCCATTTCGGCCTCGACACGGGCAAGGTGAATGTCATCGAAGCCGATGCACGCGCCTTTGTCAGCCGCTGCCGCGGCAGCTATGACGTGGTGCTGGTCGATCTGTTCCACGGCGACGGCACGCCCGACTACCTGATCACCCGCGAGTTTTTCCGCGACCTGCGTGGCTGTCTCACTGAAAACGGTGTCGCGGTGTTCAACACCTTCGCCCACCTCGACCAGCCGCGGGCCTACGCCCATCTGATGGCGACACTCACCCGCGAACTGCCGCAGGCCGTGGTGCACCGCCCGCCGCTGCCCGGCGCGCGCCACATCAACAGCTTCATCGTCGCGTCAGCCAAAACACTGCAGCCGCTGAAGCCGGTCACGCTGAACGACGTGCCGGAGCAGCACGGCACGACGCTGTGGGACCTGCTGGCGCAGGCGAGGCCGGCCGCTGAATACACCGAAGGCGGCCGCGTGATCAGTGATGCCTGGAATCCGGCTGGCTTTGATCTTGCCGCGAACCAGGCCACCTTCCGCCAGGGCGTGCTGTGGCAGGCGCCACCCGCCCTGCTGATGAATTGAATTAAGGGATTAACCCTGCTGCTTCGCCGCACGCCACTTCGAAGTCTTTCCGTCACCCCAGGTGACCGTACCCTCGATGCGGTTACCCTCGACCTTGCCGACATAGAGACCGCGGCGGTTGCCCTGCTCCATCACGAAGCGGATGTCGGTGCCGTTGAGCTGCGCTTCCTGCAGTGAAGTCTTGTTGCCGCCCGCCGTCGCCGCACCCTGAAAACGCTGGTAGTGCTGGCGCAGCGCCAGCTCGAAGTCGCCGTGGCCATCCACCTGCATCCGCCACTGGCCACCGACGCGCGCCGGCACAATCCACAGGTACAGCGTCGCGCGCGGCACGCCCGAGATGAATTCCTTCTCCGGCACGTCAAAACTGACAGTGCTGTCGTGCATCCATTCCTCGAAGTGGTAATCGTGTGACACCACGCGGGTGCCGGGACGCAACTCCTCGTAAAGCTTGGGCCGCAGCTTGCGCATGAATTCCGGCAGCAGGTACAGCGTGACCACGGTGGCCTTGCTGACATCGGTCTTGAAAATGTCGCGCGCCTCGAAGCGCACGCGCTCGGCAATGCCCAGTTTTTTCGCGCGCTCGTTCGAGAGGCGTATCAGTTCCTCATCGATATCGACGCCGAAGCCGCTCGCCTGCAGTTTCTGCGCGGCAGTGATCACTATCACGCCGTCTCCGGAACCGAGGTCCATCACGTAATCGCGCGGGCCGACATTGGCCAGCGCCAGCATGCGATCGACGACTATGCCGGGGGTAGGCACATACGGCCCGCCGGCACGCTCGTATTCCGGCGGCACGTTCGGCTGCTTCGGCGGCGGCTTCTGCGCCCAGGCCGACAGCGAAACCAGAATTCCCAGCAACAGCACAGCAGCGCGACGGCACAACATGGATCAATCTCCTTGAGACTTGATTAAGCGACGCGCAATTCTACGCGCCTGGCTGCACACCCCAAAAGCGGCTCAGCGCTTCGGTTTGACACCCCGGCTGGCATTGCAGGTTTCAGCCAATTCGTGGATGGAAATCTCGCTGGTGTAACTCATCTGCACCGCCCGTCGCAGCAAAGCGTAGTCCTCGGCACTCAGCCGCTCGCGCAGTTCGGGCCGCTCCAGCTCGGACAACACGCGCGACAGCGAAGCCCCCTGGTCACGCTGGTTGATGCCGGCCTGGGCCGCGGCCACCATCTGCTCGCAGCTCAAACCCCGGGACTGCAGCGGCGGGGTCTGCGCCGGCAGCGCCATCGGCAATACGCACAGCAGGAAAAGAACCATCCGGCGCATCAGAATGCCTCCGGCTCAAGCGCCAGCACGGCATCCGCGCCCTGTGTCACCGTGCCCGAATAAGCCACCGCCTGCGCCAGCAGGTGCTCGAGATAGAAACGCGCGGTGGCCTGCTTGGCCTCAAGGAAGGCCTGGTCAGCGCCGGGCTCCTTGAGCTGCTTCGCGGCGAGCAGCGAAGCCCGCGCCATCAACCAGCCACCGGCGACGGTGCCGAACAGTTTCAGGTACGGCACCGCCACCGCGGCGGCGGCCTCGGGTTTGGCGCGGTAGTGATCGACCAGCCATTGTGTCGCCTGCTCCAGCGCCGCCACCGCCGTGATGAATGCTGCACGCTGCGCCCCGGCCAGCTCCGCATCGAGCTTGCGCATCTCGGCAATCAGCGCAAACGCCGTCGCACCCTTCTCGGCACCGACCTTGCGCCCGATCAGGTCATTGGCCTGGATGCCGGTGGTGCCTTCGTAAATGGTCGAGATGCGTGCATCACGCAGGTACTGCGCGGCACCGGTTTCCTCGATGAAACCCATGCCGCCATGCACCTGCACGCCGAGCGAGGCGATCTCCACTGCGACTTCGGTGCACCAGCCCTTGACCACCGGTGTCAGCAGGTCGAGCAGCGCCTGGTGGCGCGCGCGCTCCGCGCTGTCGGGATGGCGCTTGGCACGGTCGAGCTCACCCGCTGCGTAATAACCCAGCGCGCGCATCGCCTCGGTCTGCGCCTTCATCGTCAGCAGCATGCGCCGCACATCCGGGTGATGGATGATGGTCACGCGGTCGCCGCTTTTCTGGCCGATGGCGCGGCCCTGCACCCGTGTCCGCGCATACTCGAGTGCATGCTGGTAGGCGCGCTCGGCGAGCGCGATGCCCTCCATACCGACGCCCAGCCGTGCATGGTTCATCATCGTGAACATGTATTCGAGCCCGCGATGGGGTTCACCGACGAGATAACCGGTGGCGCCGGGGCCGTCGCCATAGGCCAGCACGCAGGTCGGGCTGCCGTGGATGCCCAGCTTGTTCTCGATCGACACGCAGCGGATGTCGTTGCGCGCGCCGGGTTTGCCGCCGGCATCGGGCAGGAACTTCGGCACCACAAACAGCGAGATGCCCTTCACGCCCTCCGGCGCATCGGGCAGGCGCGCCAGCACCAGATGCACGATGTTGGCGGCCATGTCGTGCTCGCCCCAGGTAATGTAGATCTTGGTGCCCCTGATGCGGTAATGATCACCCTCGGGCGTCGCACTGGCGCGCACCGCCGATAAATCGGAACCTGCCTGCGGCTCGGTCAGATTCATCGTGCCGGTCCATTCACCCGAGACCAGCTTCGGCAGATAGGCATTGCGCAACGCCTGCGATGCATGGTGCGACAGCGCCTCCTGCACACCGGTGGTCAGCATCGGGCAAAGACAGAAGGCCATGTTGGCGCTGTTCCACATCTCCTGCAGCGGCATCGAAAGGCAATGCGGCAGGCCCTGCCCGCCGTATTCAGTCGAAGCACCAAGGCTGTTCCAGCCGGCTTCGGCGAACTGGCGATAGGCCTCCTTGAAACCATCCGGCGCGCTGACCACGCCATCCTGCCAGCGAGCGCCCTGGACATCACCGACACGGTTCAGCGGATCGAGCACGCCCTGCGCGAATTTTCCGGCCTCGGTCAGCACCGCCTCGACCAGTTCGGCATTGACCTCTTCGCAGCCCGGCAGCGCAGCAATGCCGTCGAGCCCGGCAAAGGCGTTGATCGCGAACTGCATGTCTTTCAATGGTGCGGTGTAGGTGGACACAAGCTGCTCCTCGACACTAAAAAACAAAGGGCGCCACACAGGCGCCCTTTGATGTTACTCCAGCTGTCGCAGCTCAGAGCGCGGCCGTGAACTCCGGCACCGCCTTGAACAGATCCTCGACCAGCCAGTAATCGGCCACCGCGAAGATCGGCGCTTCCGGAT
This sequence comes from Betaproteobacteria bacterium Ga0077527, assembly GCA_001464815.1. GTDB lineage: Bacteria > Pseudomonadota > Gammaproteobacteria > Burkholderiales > SG8-41. The sequence continues at coordinate 95,793 of LNDW01000017.1, forward strand.
CCTTGTTGATGGCGATGATCACCTTGCTGTCCTTCATGCCGGCGAGGTGCTGGATCGCACCGGAGATGCCGACGGCGATGTACAGCTCCGGGGCGACGATCTTGCCGGTCTGGCCGACCTGATAGTCGTTGGGCACGAAGCCGGAATCGACCGCGGCGCGTGATGCACCAACTGCCGCGCCGAGTTTGTCGGCCAGCGCCTCGAGGATCTTGAAGTTGTCGCCGCTGCCCATGCCGCGGCCGCCGGAAACAATGATGCGCGCGGCGGTGAGTTCGGGACGGTCGGACTTCGACAGCTCCTGGCTCTTGAAGGTGGTCAGGCCGGTGTCTGCACCTGCGGCAAGGTTTTCCACCACGGCGGAACCACCCTCGCCAGCGGCATCGAAGCCGGTGGCACGCACCGTGATGACCTTGACCTTGTCCACGGACTGCACGGTGGCCATCGCGTTGCCGGCATAGATCGGCCGCACGAAGGTGTCGGGCGAAACCACCGCACTGATATCGGAAATCTGCTGTACATCAAGCAGCGCGGCAAGGCGCGGCATGAAGTTCTTGCCGTAGCCGGTGGCCGGGGCAAGAATGTGGCTGTATTGCGCGGCGATGCCCTGCACCAGCGCGGCAAGGTTTTCGGCGGCGCCGCCGGCATACTGTGCGGAATCGGCGAGCAGCACCTTCTGTACGCCGGCGATTTTTGCGGCAACCTGCGCCGCTTCGGCGCAGCCCGTGCCGGCAACCAGCACCGTGATGTCGCCGCCGATTTTTGCGGCCGCGGTGACGGTGTTGGTGGTGCCGGGCTTGAGTTGTTTGCCGTCGTGTTCGGCAATGACCAGGATAGCCATCAGATGACCCTCGCTTCATTCTTGAGTTTGCCGACAAGCTCGGCCACGTCCGCCACCTTGACACCGGCGCTGCGCTTGGCCGGCTCTTCCACCTTCAGGGTTTTCAGCCGCGGCGCGACATCCACGCCCAGCGCTTCGGGCTTGAGCACTTCGAGCGGTTTTTTCTTCGCCTTCATGATGTTCGGCAGCGTGACGTAACGCGGCTCGTTGAGGCGCAGGTCGGTGGTCACCACCGCCGGCAGCTTGATCGTCAGCTTCTCGAGGCCGCCGTCGATTTCGCGGGTGACATCGGCGCTCGCGCCGTTGATCGCGATTTCCGAGGTGAAGGCCGACTGCGGCCAGCCGAGCAGCGCGGCGGTCATCTGGCCGCACTGGTTGGAATCATCGTCAATCGCCTGCTTGCCCATGATCACCAGGCCCGGCTGCTCCTTGTCGACGATGGCCTTGACCACCTTGGCCACGGCCAGCGGCTGCACTTCGCCGGCAACTTCGACGAGGATGCCGCGGTCGGCACCCATCGCCATCGCGGTGCGCAGGGTTTCCTGTGACTGCGTGGTGCCGATGGACAGCACCACGATCTCGGTGACGGTGCCCGCTTCCTTCATGCGCACGGCCTGCTCGACCGCGATTTCGCAGAACGGGTTCATGGCCATCTTGACATTGGCGGTTTCGACGCCGCTGCCGTCGGATTTGACGCGCACCTTCACGTACGGGTCGATGACGCGCTTGACTGTTACCAGGACCTTCATGGGGACTCCGCGTTGGGGGTTCGTGCGACGGACCTGGACCGGCCCGCGCAAGCCGATGATTTTACCGCATCGACCGCGCCCGACCAACCGCGGACTGCCACATGCTGGTCAGTCCGGAGCAGCTTCGTCCCTGTAATGGCCGGCAGTTGAACCGGAAAAATCCGCATTGCGACCGCATTGTGGTAGCCCGCGGCAGCCGCCTCAGGACCAGCGGTACAGCGGCGCCGGATCCGCGCCCGGCGCCAGCGCCATCACCGCATCGAGAAGCGCGCGGCTGCGCGCCTCGCCGATCAGCGGCGCACTGTTGGCGGCGAATTTGTCGGCAAGGTCGGCGTCGCTCATCGGATTGCCGCCCTCGCCCTTGGGGTCGAGCACGCGCTCCTCAAGCACGCGGCCGTCCTTCAGCCGCACCTGCGCCACGCCGGAGCGCTGGCGCGGATAGATGCGCTCGCATTCTTCGTCAACATAGACCTCGGTCACCTCGACCAGCCGCCTCACATCCTCGCGCTCGAGGTTGGCGCGCTCGAAGCTGGGCACCGTGACGTTGCCGAAGGCCATGGTCAGCGCGGTGGTCACCGGCGCGCTCATCTGCGCTTCGAGCAGGGTCTGTGCCGTCTTCTGGTCATGCCCGGCGGCGCCGGCTTCATACATGCCGATCTTCACCGCCGCCACCTCCTCCGGCTTGAACGGTGTGCGACGGCCGATGATGCGCACCGCATCCAGCGCGGCATGGAAATGGCGGCAGGCCGGATAAGGTTTGAAATAGACATCGCAGATTTCGTAACGCTCGCCCAGCGCGCCGGTGAGCCGCGGCCAGTCGGCCTCGCCGCCGGCGACCGCCTGCACAAAACCGTAGCGGCCTTCGATCACCTGCGCCGGGCCGGTGAGGCCGCGCGCGGCCAGTTCGGCGCAGACGATGCCGTCGCGCGCCGCCTTGCCGGGATGGATGCGCTTCACGTCAGCGCCGTCCTGCAGATAGGCGCGCAGCCCGCCGGAAAAACTGCCGGCCAGACCCAGTGCATTTAGCGTCGTCGCAGCATCAAGTTTCATCAAGCGCGCGACACCGGCCGCGGCGCCGAACACGCCGGCGGTGGGCGTGTTGTGGAAACCACGGCGCGAGGAATGCGGATGCACGGTGGAGGCGATGCGCAGCGTCACGTCATACGCCGCAACACCGGCCGCGATCAGGTCATTGGCGGTGGAGCCGAGTTTTTCCGCCATCGCCAGCAGTGCCGGAAAAATCGAGCCCGCGGGATGCACCGAGCCGCGGGTCATGCCGTCATCGAAATCGAGCGCGTGTGTCGCCGCGCCGTTGACGAAGGCGGCGTTGGGCGCGGCCAGGCGATGCGGCGTCGCCACCACCGCGGCCTCGGTCGAGCGGTCCCAGGACTGCAGGTAGTCGAGCACGATGCGGGTGGAATCCATGCGCGAACCGGCAATCGCGCAGGTCAGGTAATCGAGCAGCGCGCGACGGAAGGCATGGATCGCCTGCGGCGGCAGCTTCGCCACATCAACCGCGGCGACATATTCGGCGAGGCGGCGGCTCGCGGCTTCGGCATGGGGATCGGTGGCCGTTGCGGACGGTTTCATATAAGTATTTGATTTAATTGAATAATTTATTTACTGCGAAGCGATCATCGCGTCGCGGATCACGCGCTGCCACTTGGCGTGTTCGCTGCGGATATAGCTGCCGAAATGCTCGGGCGTGTTGCCTGCGGGTTCGGCACCATCCGCGGTCATGTAATCCACCACCTCTTTCAGCGCGAGGATTTTCAGCATCTCGCCATTGAGCCGCGCCACGATCGCGCGCGGCGTGCCGGCCGGCGCGACGATGCCGTTCCAGCTGTTGGCCTCGTAACCGGGAAAACCCGACTCGGCCACTGTCGGCACATCAGGCAAGGCCCGCGCGCGGCGGTCGCCGGCCACGGCCAGCGCGCGCAGCTTGCCGCTGCGCACCTGCGGCACGGTGTTGATCGCACCGCCGAACATCGCCTGCACTTCGCCGCTGAGGATGCCGGTGAGCGCCGGCCCTGTGCCCTTGTACGGCACATGGGTCATCTCGAACTTGGCCATCTGCTTGAGCATTTCCATCGGCAGGAAGGTCGCCGAGGAACTCGCGCCGTAATTGAGCGGCTTTGCCCGTGCCAGCGCCACCAGGTCGCGCACCGATTTCGCCGGCAGCGAGGGATGCACCACCAGCACGGTCGAGGACGACGTGGTCTGGATCACCGGCGCGAAATCGCGCAGCGGGTCATAGGGCACCTTGCGCAGGTTGGGATTGATCGCCAGCGTGCCGAGGTTGGCCACCAGCAGCGTGTAGCCGTCGGGCGGCGACTTGGCGCCGAGCTCGGTGCCGATGATGCCTTCGGCCCCCGGCCGGTTGTCCACGATGAAGGTCTTGCCCAGCGCATCACCCATGCGCTGCGCCAGCGCACGCGCCACCGTATCGGTGCCGCCGCCGGGCGCGAATGGCGAAATGAAACGCACCGGCTTCACCGGATAGGCGCCCTGGGCTGCGGTGGTGCCGGCAACGCAAAACAGACACAGCATCCACAGCGTACGCATGGCTCAGCCCTCCGGCTTCAGCGCCACCAGCGCATCCACGGCGACCACGCCGTCGGCCTGCACCAGCAGCGGATTGATTTCGGCCTCGGCCACCGCCTCCGCCGCGGCGAGTTGCGACAGCGCCTGCACCACGCGTGCCAGCGCCTCAAGGTCGCCCTTCGGCTGCTTGCGGTAACCGCGCAGCACCGCAAACGCCTTGACCTCATCGATCATTTCGCGCGCGACCTCCAGCGTCACCGGCGCGAGGCGCACCGCATGGCCGCCGCCGAGTTCGGCGAGGATGCCACCGACGCCCACCATCACCAGCGGTCCGGCATCGCGGTCGCGACGGAAGCCGACAATGACTTCGGCAATGCCGCGCGCCATGCGCTGCACCAGCACGCCGTCGAGTTTCGCCTGCGGCATCGCCTTGCGGATGCGCGCGAGCATGCCGTCCACCTCGGTTTTGAGCTGCGCCGCATCGGCAATGTTGAGCACCACACCGCCGGCCTCGGTCTTGTGCGGAATGTCGGCGGAGAGGATTTTCGCGACCGCCGGAAAACCGGTGCTGACCGCCTCGCTGCCATCCTTCACCACCTGCGCGGGGGCAAACGGAATGCCCAGCAGGCCCAGGAAACGCGAAGCCTCATGTTCATTGAAAGGCCGGCCGGCCTGCGCCTTGAGGCCCGCCGCCAGTTTTTCGCGCAGCGCCGCATCCGGCGCGGGATGCACCGACGGCGCGCGCCACTCGCAGTAGGCGCGCACCGCATCGGCACAGGCCTCGGGCGTGCGGAAGGCCGCAGCACCGCCGCGCTGCAGGATGTGCAGCGCCTCGTTCGCCGCCGGCCCGAGGAAGCTCGCCAGCGGCTTGGCCACACGGCCGGCATTGAGAATGCGCTCGCGCACCGAATCCGGTTTCAGGGTCGCGGTCGAGCCCTGCACCGCGACGATGGCATCACAATGGTTCGAGCGCTCCAGCGCATGGATGATGGTCGGATAGACATCGCCCTCGGCGCGACCCATCGGCAGGTCGGTCAGCGGAGCATCGTTGATATGGATGTTCTTGCCCGCGAGCTCGTCAATCACCGTCTGCGGCGGCGGCACCACCGTGATGCCGGCAAGGCCGAGCTGGTCCACCACCATCGCGGCAGCGCCGCCGGTGCCCGTGAAAATCGCCACGCGCTTGCCCCTGGGCGGCTTGAAGCCCATCACCAGCTGCGGTGTCTCGAACAGGGCTTCATACGTCTTCACGCGGATGATGCCGTGGTCGCGGAAAAACGCCTCCGCCACATCATCGGCGCCGGCAATCGCACCGGTGTGCGTGGTGGCGATCTCGCGCCCCACCGCCGAGCGGCCGAGCTTGAACGCGATCACCGGCTTGCCGAGCTCAAAGGCGCGGCGCGCGGCAGCCCCCAGCCGCGGCGCGTCGCGGAACGCCTCGAGAAACAGCAGGATGCATTTCGTGTCGGGGTCATCGACCATGCAATCGACGATCTCGCCGACACCGACATCGCATTCGTTGCCGACCGACACCATTTTCGAGAAGCCGAGGCCGCGTTCCTGCGCCCGCGACACCGTGCCGCCCATCATCGAGCCGCTCTGCGACACCAGGCTCAGGTGCCCCGGCACCAGCGTCTCGCTCTCCAGCACGGCATTGGCCGAGAGCACGGTGTGGCCGGTGACGTTGGCGATGCCCAGGCAGTTGGGTCCGATCAGGCGCACGCCGGCGGCACGCGCGGTCTCGACCATGCGCCGCTGCATGCGCATGCCCTCCTCGCCCGTCTCGGCAAAGCCCGCGGAAAAAATCGTCGCCGCCTTCACGCCTGCAGCGGCGCAGTCCTCGATCACGCCGGGCACGGCCTTGGCCGGCACCATGATGAAGGCGTGGTCGATTTTCTGCGGCACCGAACGGATGTCCGGGTACGCCTTGTCGCCGTTGATTTCGTCGCGCCCCGGATTGATCGGGATGATGGTGCCGTCAAAGCCGTGCTTGCGCAGCACGCGCTGCGGCCGCGAAGCGAGCTTCTTCGTGTCGGCAGACGCGCCCACCAGCGCCACCGTTTTCGGAGAGAACAGGGCCCGGCCCAGGGCCAGGCGGTCTTCGGCGTTGCTCATCGTGTTGCAGTCCTCATGCCATGTCCGGTCATTCGATCTTGATGTCCGCAGCCTTGATCACCTTGCTCCACTTCGCCTGCTCGCTGCGGATGAAGGCGGTGAACTCCTCGGGTGTGTTGCCGATGGCCACAGGGCCGTCGTTGATCAGGCGCTCAAGCACCTTGGGATCCTTGAGGATTTTCACCAGCTCGACATGCAGGCGGTCAATGATCGGCCGCGGCGTGCCGGTGGGCACCAGGATGCCGTTCCAGGAGCTGGCGTCGTATTGGGGAAAGCCGCTCTCGGCAAAGGTCGGCACCTCGGGCAGCGCAATCGAGCGCTTGGGGCCGGTGACCGCAAGCGCGCGCACGCGTCCGTTGCGCACGATCGGCACCGCGGCGAGCATGGTGCCGAACATGGACTGCACCTGGCCGGAGCTCAGGTCCTGCAGCGCCGGGGGCGCGCCCTTGTACGGCACATGCACCAGCTTCAGCTGCAGCTGGAAATTGAACAGCTCGCCCGCAAGATGACCCGAGCCGGCGGGGCCCGATGTCGCGTAATTGATCTCGCCCGGGCGCTTGCGCGCCAGCGCAACATACTCCTTCACGGTTTTCACCGGCAGCGTCGGATGCGTCATCAGCATCAGCGGCTGCAGCGTGGTCTGCGTCACCGTCTGGAAATCCTTGAGCGGATCAAAGCCGAGGTTCTTGTGCAGGAACGGGCCGGTGGCCAGCGTGGTGATGCCGCCGAGGAACAGTGTGTAACCGTCGGGCGGCGACTTCGCCGCAACCTGGCCGCCGATGGCGCCGCCGCCACCGGCGCGGTTGTCCACCAGCACGTTCTGGCCCATGGATTCAGTGAGCCGCTGCGCGAGCAGCCGCCCGAGAATGTCAGTCGGCCCGCCCGGCGGAAACGGCATCACCATGCGGATCGGGCGGCTGGGATAGGCACCGGCCTGCTGGGCCAGCGCAGCAAACGGAACAGCAGAAACCAGAAACAGTGCGGCAACGCCTGCGGCGCGCCGAGTCCATCGGGCTTGCATCGTCTTCCTCCTTGCCCTGCGCTCTGCGGCGCTCAGGCGGTTGCGGGTTTTGGCGGCCTTTGCGAAAACCGCCGTTCAAAAATGATCTCGGCCAGCCGGTTCTTCATCATCTCGATCGAGCCGCCGGCGAGCATCCAGCCGCGGGAGCGGCGCAGGCAGTATTCCACCAGCGTTTCCTGGGTGTAACCCAGCCCGCCCATCACCTGCATGGATTCGTTGGCGACTTCGTAGCCGGTCTGGTTGCACATCAGCTTGGCCACCGTGGTCTCGTCCGGCGCCGGGAAGCCGCGGTCGGCATTGACCGCCGCGCGGTAGAGCAACAGCTGTGCCGCCTCGAGCTTCATTTTCATGTCGGCGAACTTCCACTGCAGCCCCTGGAATTCGCACAGCGGGCGGCCGAACTGCTTGCGGTTCATCGCGTAGTCGCGCGCCAGCGTGTAGCAGTAGCGGCCATAGGCCAGCGAGCGTGCGGCATTGCCGATGCGCTCGGCATTGAAACCGGCGATCTGCTTCTTGAAGCCGCCGGGGCCGAGCAGCACATCCTCTGGCGGCACATAGACGTTGTCGAAATACAGCGTGGCCCAGTCATTGCCGGACATGAACTTCGACGGCTTGCCGGTGCTGAAGCCCGGCGCGGTCCGGCGCAGCATCACCGAACCGATGCCGCCCACACCCGGGCCGTAGCGCACATAGACCAGGTACTGGTCGGCATGCGGATTCGGAAACACCTTGCGGCCGTTGATGCGGTAGCCCGCGCCGTCGGGCGTGGCGCTGGTGACGAGGTCGGTGGTCGCCGAGCCGGCCTCGGGTTCGGTCATCGCCACCGCAATCACCTCCTCGCCCTTCAGGATCGGCGCGAGGTAGCGTTTTTTCTGGTCGGCATTGGCAAAGTGCGCAAGCACGCGGATCGCGCCGAAATTGCCTTCCTGGATCACGTCGGCGCTGCGCGGGCAGACCGTGGCGATGGTTTCAATCGCGATCACCGCATCCATCAGCGTGCCGCCACCGCCGCCATCAGCCTCGGGAATGGTGATGCCGAGCAATCCGGCGTCGGCCATTTTCTTTGCCACTTCATGCGGGAACTGCGCGCTGTGCGCGCGTTCCAGCGCGCCTTCGCCCAGTTCGCGCCGGGCAAAAGCCAGCACGCTGTCGCGGAACATCTGCTGCTGCTCGGTGAAACGGAAATCCATGGACTCCTCCTGCGCGGGCCGTTGCCTGCATCCAGCAGCAAGCTTGCACGGCGCCAGACTATCGTCTACGGTAAATGCCTTATTGTTCGCTTAACGAATAACTATTCGTTTACCGAAACATCATGGCCAGCGCCCTCCACGAAGTCAACGCAAAGTCCACAAAGAAGACCGCCAGCGCGACGGCCACGGCCGCAGCACATGCACCGCGGCGCTCCGACGCCTATGTCGAATCTTTCGCCAAGGGCCTCTCGGTCATCCGCAGCTTCGGGCCGCAGCACCGGCGCATGACACTGAGCGAAGTCGCGGTGCGCAGCGGCCTCACCCGCGCCGCGGCACGGCGCATCCTGCTGACACTGCTGGAACTGGGTTATGTCGCACAGCAGGGCCGCGACTTCGAACTCACGCCGCGCGTGCTCGACCTCGGCTATTCCTACCTGTCATCGATGCCGCTCGCCAACCTGGCGCAGCCGATCATGGTCGAGCTTGGTAATCGTTTCAACCACTCGGTGTCGGTGGCCGCGCTCGACGGCAGCGAGGTCGTCTATCTGCTGCGTGTGCCCAAGCGCAACCTGCTCAACACCCCCGGCATCTCGCTCGCCGGCCTGCGCCTGCCCGCCTTTGTATCGTCGATGGGCCGCGTACTGCTCGCCGCACTGCCTGAAGACGAAATGAAACGCGTACTCGATGCCAGCGACCTGCGCGCACTGACGCCGAAGACGATCTGGCAACGCACCGCACTGGAAGAGGAAATCCGCAAATGCGAACGCCAGGGCTACTCGCTGATCGTGGATGAAATGGAAGAAGGCCTGTCGGCGGTGGCGGCGCCGATCATCGACGCCGGCGGCCGCACCATCGCGGCGATGAATATCGCCGTCAATACCGGCGCAGTGAAACGGCAGGAACTGATCAGCACCATCCTACCCGAGCTCAGGCAGGCAGTGGCGCGACTCAACGGCATTCTTTCGCACAACACAGGATGAGAATCAATAAGTCATTGTTTTATTAAATAATTTTAGGCTGCGCACATCCTGCACTAATCAACGCAGCCGGGCTAGAGCCCTCATGGAGGAGTAAGCGATGCGCTTGAACTGTTTGCGGTGCGGCATTCTGCTGGCATCGATCCTGGCAACCGGCCTGTTGCCGCAACACGCACAGGCCAAAGGCGAGTATCCAATCCGGCCGATCCGGATGATCGTTCCTGTTTCCGCCGGTGGCGGTCTCGACGTCACCTCACGCGCGATCGCCCAGAAGCTGACCCAGGCCTGGGGGCAACAAGTCATCGTGGACAACCGGAGCGGGGCCTCGGGCATCATCGCTTTTGACACGGCGATCAAGGCCGCCCCCGACGGCTATACCCTGCTGATGATCTCGGCGGACCATGTCATCAACTCGGTGCCCTCGGCCAAGCGGCCCTATGACATTACCCGCGATGTCACCGCCGTCAGCCAGGCCACCGCGCTGTCCTACCTCGTCTACGCGCACCCCTCGGTGCCGTTCACGACCTTCAGGGACCTCGTCGCCCATGCCCGCGCCAACCCGGGAAAGCTCAACTACGGCACCCCGGGAGTCGGCAGCCTCCAGCATCTCGGCTGGGAAGTCCTTGGCCAGATGGCGGGCGCGAGGTTCAACCATGTGCCCTTCAAGGGCGGCGCGCCAGCCATCGTCGCCACTATTGCCGGCGATGTGCAGATTGGCTTCATCACCCTGACCAGCGCACGCCCGCACCTGCAGTCGGGGCGGGCGCGCGCGCTGGCCGTGACCTCGGGTGAGCGCATGCGCGCGATGCCTGACCTGCCCACGGTATCGGAGGCCGGCCTGCCCGGCTACGAACTCAACCAGTATTACGGCGCCGTCATCACTGCCAAGGCGCCGCAGCCCATCGTGCGCAAACTGGCCGAGGGCATTGCGGCCGCCGCGCGTGCGCCGGACGTGACTCAACGCTTCGAGGCCGACGGCTGGCGCCTGGTTGGCTCCACACCCGAAGAGTTCCGCACGGTGATCCGCAACGACCTGGACAAATGGATCAAGGTCGTCAAGGACATCGGTCTCTCCATCCACTAGCAACCAGCGCCCCGGCGCAATCATCACCCCAAGGAAAAACCATGGCCAGAACCCTCGACTATTTCAAAGGCAAGACCATCGCAATCACCGGCGCCGGCAGCGGCATCGGCCGCGCAACCGCGGTGATCTTCGCCCGCGAAGGCGCGCGCATCGTCTGCGGCGACATCAACGTGGCCGGTGGCGAGGAAACCGTGCGCATGGTTTCCGCTGCTGGTGGAGAAGCCATCTTCGTGCCGACCGATGTCACCAAGCGGGAGGACGTGCGCCGCTTCATCAGCGCAGGACGTGAGCGCTTCGGCAAGATCGATTTCCTGCTCAACTCGGCCGGCGGCGCAATAAAGCGGTCGACCTTCCTCGAAATTGATGACGCACTCTGGGATCTGAGTTTCGACCTCAACGTGAAAGGCACCTTCTACGGCATGCAGGAAGTGCTGCCGCACATGCTGGAAAACGGCGCCGGAACCATCGTCAACATCGCCAGCATGGCGGTCAAGCGCGGCGGCCCCGGCACCTCCGTGCACTACGCATCAGCGAAGGGCGCCGTTCACACCATGACCCTCGGCGTGGCCCGCGAATTCGCCGACCGCGGAATCCGCTGCCTGTCGATTTCACCAGCCTCCGTCGATACCGCCTTTCAGACGGCCTCGGGCACACCGAAGGAGCAGGCTGCGCGTGCACTGAACAGCATTCCGATGAAACGCATCGCCGATGCGGACGAAATCGGTGAACTGGTGCTGTTCATGTGCTCGGATGCCTGCCAGTTCATGACAGCGGACACGGTGTACGTCAGCGGCGGCGGGGGTTTCCGCTGATAATCAAAGGGGTCAAAGTAAGGTGTAAAAAATTACCCTGACCCATCGATGCTCTTTTTTGCAGAGAAAATAGTGTTCTAAAGACACAAACACCATTTTCTGGGGCGCGGAAATCTTCAGATTCAACCACTTGCCATGGTCCGACCCGGAGTCGTTGGCGTTACATACGGCGCAATGCCCGTTGGTTATTGCGCCCTACTGCGCTTCGAAATCCAACCGTTAGTCTTGGCCTTTTTCAAATTCAATCAGTCGGATTGCAATCAACGAGCAGCTAAGGCTTTTTAGCGCGACATATAGCCCCAAGAGTGCTGGTAGCAATGCCCAATGCCAACCGAAGAAATACCAAACCATACCGGCAATGACTATGTATATCCAAAAAGCTTTAGCGTGTTGATGGGCATGAGAATAATAAAATGCTGCCGTCTCACCGTCCGCCTTGGCCTTTAGTGCGATGCCGTCGAACAAACGCATGAGTTGCCCTTCTCAGAAAGAGAAAGTTACAAAATTCGATTTCACTTCGGCTGCGCTTTGGCCAGCCGGTCCGCCATGCGCGTCTGCCAGCCCGGCCCCGTTGCGCGCCAGCGCTCGATGACATTCTCGGGCAAGCGTATGGAAATGAGCTTTCTTGGATTGGCGGCGCGTGGACGCCCACCCTTGTTGACCTTGCCCCGGGCAAGCATGTCCTCATTCAACTCAGGCAGTTCGTCATACTCCTGCCGCTGAATGACATGGGCGTCCACACGCTTGAGGTCAGAGCCCAAGGAGTGTCTCGATGCGCGCTTTTTCGCGGTCATTTGCTTTCCTCATGCTGAAAACGTGACGGTCCGCGCCACGCGGTGTATAGCCGACTACAACAATCCGTCCACGCAGCACACCGAAACAGATGATGCGGGTTTCGCCGTAACTCTTGCGTTGATCTTCGACTTCAAAAGTCGTCCCGCTGAACACCAGCTCGGCATCCTTGAAATCGAGACCACGGTCAGCCAGTGTGGCCGCGCGCTTCTTCGGATCGAAGGTGACTGCCATAGGTTATTGTAGATACGAAAACAGGCTCTCGCAACGAACCGGCTGACCATGCCAGTCACAGGTGTTCAATCAGATTGAAGCCCTATCGAATCAACGTAAGTGATTGATTTAATTTAATAATTTATGGCCCATCGCATCGCACGAAGAACTCCGTAACCCATTGTTTTTATTGACTATTTTCAAAACCCATCCCGAAACCTTAACACCGCCTCCTCAATCCGCTGCACCGCAATCACCTTGATGCCGGACACCGCCTGCCGCGGCTGATTCGCCGCCGGGATCAGCGCATGGGTGAAGCCGAGTTTCGCCGCCTCCTTCAGCCGTTCCTGGCCGCGCTGCACCGGGCGCACTTCGCCGGCAAGGCCCACTTCACCAAAGACCACCAGCTTTTTCGGCAGCGGCTTGTTTTTCAGTGAACTCACCACCGCCATCAGCACCGCAAGGTCGGCCGCGGGTTCGGTGATGCGCACGCCGCCCACCGCGTTGACGAACACATCCTGGTCGTAACAGGCGATGCCGGAATGGCGATGAAGCACCGCCAGCAGCAGTGCCAGGCGGTTCTGTTCGAGGCCCACACTCAGGCGCCGCGGGTTCGGCGCATGCGCGCTGTCCACCAGCGCCTGCACTTCGACCAGCAGCGGGCGCGTGCCTTCTTGCGTGACCAGCACGCAGGAGCCGGCGACTTCGCCTTCGTGCTGTGACAGGAACAGCGCGGAAGGATTGGCCACCCCCTTGAGGCCCTTGTCGGTCATCGCGAACACGCCGAGTTCGTTGACCGCGCCGTAGCGGTTCTTGAAGGCGCGGATCAGGCGGAAGCTGGAATGGGTATCGCCTTCAAAATAAAGCACGGTATCGACCATGTGCTCGAGCACGCGCGGGCCGGCGAGTGTGCCTTCCTTGGTGACATGGCCGACGAAGATGATGGTGGTGCCGCCGGCCTTGGCCAGCCGCGTCAGCTGCGCCGCACATTCGCGCACCTGCGCCACCGAACCCGGTGCCGAGGTCAGCGCATCGGAATACAGGGTCTGGATCGAATCGATGACGGCGATCTCGGGTTTCTCCGACTGGATCACCGCCTGGATCTTGCCGAGGCTGGTTTCGGGCAGCACCTGCACATGGTGGGCATCGACGTTGAGGCGTTTTGCGCGCATCGCAATCTGCTGCGGCGATTCCTCGCCCGAGACATAGACCACCTTGCGCGCCTTGCCCACGGTGGCCAGCGACTGCAGCAGCAGCGTGGATTTGCCGATGCCGGGATCACCACCGATCAGGATCACCGCGCCCGGCACCAGCCCGCCGCCGAGCACGCGGTCGAATTCGGCGATGCCGCTGGGCATGCGCAATTCCTCGCGCGCATCGACTTCGGACAGGCGCTGCAGCTTGCCGGTTTCGGCGATCAATGAAAAACGGTTGGCGGAAGCGGAAGGTGCGACGGCCTCGGCCACCGATTCGACCAGCGTGTTCCAGGCCTGGCAGTGCGGGCACTGGCCCTGCCATTTGACGGATTGCCCGCCGCACTCGGTGCAGGCATAGACGGTGCGCGCCTTGGCCATCTCAGCCGAGCCTCTTCAGGTCGCGGATCATCGCGGCGTTGATCGGATGCGCAGGGTCGGCCTGGGCGGGAATGGTGCTGAAGTGGCCCTCGTGCGGCACCATGATGACCTCGACGCTGCAGCCGGTGTTGCGGCAAACGGTCGCATATTCGGTAGTCTGCGCCACCCAGCCCGGCGCTTCCTCGGCGCCGGCGGCGAGCACCACCGGCACACCGCGGGGCGGCGGATGGAACTGCGGGCTCAGCGCATTGACGCGATCCGGCGTCAGGCGGATCAGGTCGTTGACGCTGATGTGCAGCACCGGCTCGACGTCGTAGATGCCGGAGACCATGGTTGCGCCGCAGATCAGGTCGGCGGGCAGGCCGTGCTTCGTCCAGTCCTCGGCCAGGCTCATCGCCGCGAGGTGGGCGCCGGCGGAATGGCCGTAGAGATAAATGCGCCGGCCGTCACCGCCGATGCGTTGGGCATTCTTCGCGGTCCAGACGATGCCGCGGATCACCTGCTCGACTATCGTATCGAGTGTCACCGCCGGGCAAAGGTCGGTACCGAGCATCACCACCGGAAAGCCGGCCTGCACCAGCGGCTCGGCGAGGATCGCCTGCTTTTCCTTTTCGCCGACGCGCCAGTAGCCGCCGTGAAGGTAGACCACGATCGGCGCCCTGGCATTGCCTGCGTGGTAGATGTCGAGCTTCTGCCGCGGGGTGTCGCCGTAAGCGATGTCGAATGTGCCTTTCAGCCGCTCGCGCGCGGCCTTGGACAATTTGCCGCGCAGGGCGTGTTGTTCCTCCACGTCAGTGGCCCAGGCCCGCGGGTTGAATTGCCGTTCGATGTCGTGTTGCCAGTCTTTCCAGGGCATGCCCCGCTCCTTCGCCAATTCCTGATTGGCGCGTTATTCAGTTGATTTCGCTGACCGGCACCCGCGCCGTCAGTGCGCACAGCAGTTCATAACTCACGGTGCCGGCGGCCGTCGCCACGTCATCCACCGGATTACCCTCGCCCCACAGCACCACCGGGGTGCCGACCGCGACTTCGGGGCGGTCGCTGATGTCCACGCAGAGCATGTCCATCGACACACGGCCGACGGTGCCGGCGATCCTGCCTCCCACCAGCACCGGCGTGCCGTTGGGCGCATGGCGCGGATAACCGTCGGCATAACCGCAGGCGACGATGCCGATGCGCATTGGCCGCTCGGCGCGGAACAGGCCGCCGTAACCGACGGTGTCGCCGGGTTTCAGGTCGCAGCTGCTGATGATTTCGGAGCGCAGCGTCATCACCGGCTTCAGGTCAAGCGCCGCCGCGCTGATTCCGGCAAAGGGTGATGAGCCGTAGAGCATGATGCCCGGCCGCACCCAGTCAGCATGGGCCTGGGGGTGGCGCAGCACCGCCGCCGAATTGGCCAGCGTGCGCGGCGCGGTGATGCCTGCCGCCGCGCGTTCGAAGGTTTCAAGTTGCCAATCCACGCCGCGCGCACCGTCGGCATCGGCGAAATGGGTCATCAGCGTCAGCTTGCCCACCGCCGGATGTTCCTGCAGCGCCAGCGCGGTGTCGCGCAGCACATCCGGCGCGAAGCCCAGGCGATTCATGCCGCTGTTTACCTTGAGAAGCACGTCGAGCCGCGCGCCGGACTGCAGCGCGCCGAGCATCGCGATCTGCGCCGGGTGGTGGATCACCGTGGCCAGCCGCCGCGCCGCGCCTTCCATGGTTTCGGCACGGTCAAAAAAACCTTCAAGCAGCACTATGCGCTGGGCGTAGCCTGCCGCGCGCAGCCGCACCGCGGCATCGAACTCGACCACCGCAAAACCGTCGGCGCCGTGCAGCGCCGCCGCGGCGCGCAGCAGGCCGTGGCCGTAGGCATTGGCCTTGACCACGGCGAACACCCTGGCATGTGGCGCATGACGGCGCGCGACGGCGAGGTTGTGCGCGAGGGCGGCGCGGTCAATGGTGGCGCTGATCGGACGCGGCATTGCGCTTATCCGTTCATCGCGCCGCGGCCATCGCCTGCATGCGCGTGGTCGCAAACTCGATGAAGGTGGACAGCAGGCGCGAGCGGAAACGGCCGTCGGGTGTAACCACCGACAACGCGCGCACCAGTGGCGGGTCCAGCGGCAGCGCGAGCAAGGTGCCAAGCTTCAATTCCTTGCTCACCGTCGCCAGTGACAGGATCGACACCCCCAGCCCGGTTTCAACCACGCCCTTGATCGCCTCGGGGCTGCCCAGCTCCATCACCACATTGACCGCATCGGGCGTGATGCGGCTGGCGTGGAAATACTGGTCGGCCACCTCGCGTGTGCCGGAGCCGGGTTCACGGCTGACAAAGGGTTCCGCAGCGACCTCGGCAGCGGTGACTTTTTTTGCCGCAGCCAGCCGGTGCCGCGGGCTGCAGATCATCGCCAGCACGTCCTCGCACAGCACCTGGGTGCTGACACCGGGCTGGGTCGAGGGTGATTCGATCAGCCCGAGGTCCAGCGCATGCTCGGCGACCCTGGTCACGATGGTTTCCGAATTGCCCACGGTCATGTGGGTCTGCACATGCGGGTACTGCGCCTTGAATTCACCGAGGATCTGCGGCAGGTAGAACTCGGCCACGGTGGTGCTGGCGCCGAGCAGCAGCGGGCCGCTGATCGCACCGGTGAGTTCGCCGACGCGGGTTTCGAGTTCTTCGGACAGGGAGAGGATTTTTTCGGCATAACCCATCACCAGCTCGCCGGCGGGGGTCAGCGCGATGCGGCCGTGGCTGCGCTCGAACAGCCGGGTGTTGAGGTGCTCCTCGAGCTGCTTGATCTGGAAGGTGACCGCCGGCTGTGTCATGAACAACTGCTCGGCCGCCTTGGTGAAGGACAGTTGCCGGGCCACGGCATGAAAAACCTGCAAACGGCGGTCGGCCATGATCGATAAAGCGCCTTAATCGGGAACAAAGCGGTGAAGTGCGGGAGCGAAGCAGGGTATTAACCCTGATTATCGCCAGTTTACCGGTTCCTCAGTGGCCAGGCGCCGTGACGCGTCCGGGCAAAACGTCACCTAAACGACACAAGATGCACTCTGAACTATGGTATAAAGCCGCGGCTGTCCGGCCGATGCGCCGGCCGGCGGTATGGGGGAAACCCCAAACCGGGACCGCTGATCAAAGGTCCTCAAGGCCCGCCACAAGCCCGCCATCCAAAAAAGCACGGAAATATCCCGCGCGATCCGGAACGGTTCGCGCCCTGAAACGAATGACTGACATCACCCGACAGCTCTGGCTGCAGCGCGCAAAACGCGCGGCATGGTTGTCGCTGGTCGCCGCCGTGCTGCTGTGGTCTTTATGGCTGCTCTATACCAAGCTGCTCGCCGAAGTTTCAGCCGATCCCCTGGTCGAGCAACTGCTGTCCGGGGGCAGCCTGTGGAGCCGGTTGAACGTGATTTTCAACTCAATAGCCGAAAGCGTTTCGGAGATCACCCGCCGCGAATACCTTCAGGCCGGAGCCGCTGCAATCGTCGCCTATGTCGCGCTGGCCTGGTACGACCGCATCGCGCTGATGCACCTGAACCGCCACCAAGGCATTTCCTGGAACTATATCGCCACCTGCTCTTTTGTCACCTACGCGCTGGGCCACAACCTCGGTGCCTCGGTGGTATCCGGCGGACTGGTGCGCTACCGGGCGTACGGCGCCAAGGGCCTCAGCGCGGCCGAGGTCGCTGTATTGGTCGCGCTGTGCTCCTTCACCTTCGCCTTCGGCACGATGATCCTGATGGGCTTCGTGTTCATCATCGAGCCGGAACTGGTGCAGTCGCTGCGGGATGTGATCCCCTTTCTGGCGCTGCCGGAAACGGTGGTGCGCCTGCTCGGCGCCGCGCTGCTGCTGCTCTGCGGCCTTTATGTGCTCGGCTCATGGCGCGGCTTTCCGCCGCTGCGCATCCGCAATTTCGAGCTGTTCTACCCGCGGCTGCCCATCGTTACCCGCCAGCTCATCGCCGCGCCACTGGAAATCATTGCCGCGGCGGCGATCATCTATTACGTGCTGCCCGATGTCGGCAACCCCGGCTTCCTGGTGGTGCTCGGCGCCTTCCTGCTGTCCTTCTCGGCGGGATTGATATCGCAGACTCCGGGTGGAATCGGCGTCATGGAAGCGGTGTTTCTGGCTGTCGTCAACACCGTGCCGGCCTCCGAGGTGATCGCCGCGCTGCTGGTGTGGCGGCTGATGTACCTGCTGATCCCGCTGGCGATTTCGCTGCCGGTGATCGTGGCCTTCGAGAAAGCACAGCTGCGCCGCAACGGCGGCTGAACACGGCAAACACCCAAAAACAAAGGCTGCCTGAGGGCAGCCTTTGTTGTTTGCGCAGTGATGCGCGGATCAAGCGGTTCAGACCGCCACGTACTGCAGCCGCTTCACTTTATCCATATTGGTGCCTTCGATGCGGATCAGGCTGGTCGCGCCGTCACGCTTCGGCGAATGCAGGTCGCCCTCGTTGTAGACATGCGCCACGCCGGGGGTGAGCTTGTAGGTGCGCGTCTGCTCGACCTGGCCGGGCACATCGGGGGTGGCCGGCTTGAGCAGCTTGTAATCGCGCATCAGGGTCTCGCCTCGCGCCTGGCCGTAGATCGCCCAGGAATGGGCGTGGTCGTGCGGCGGGCTGATCTTGGCGTCCTTGTAGTTGTGGCCGAGGATGCAGAAGCCGAACTCGGCGTCCTCGTAGATGATCTTGCGTTCACCCACGCTGTCGTCGAGGTGCTTATCGATAAACGCCTGATCTTTCAGCACTTCCTGCAGCAGCGCGGCCACCTTGGCGCGGCCGGCAGGGCCTGGCTCGGCCTTGATGAAGTCATGGCAGCGGGCGGCGAATTGTTCCAGGGTATGTCCCATGTGGTGATCTCCTCTCAGTGTTCAGTCATGCAGACCTATTGTGCCTGATTCGGTGCGTCGCCGAAAAGATGACGCCCCCCTCAGCGCCGCAGGCGCAGATAAATCTCGGGCAGCTTGTTCGGCAGGCTGTTGATGTGGTCAAGCACGAGATAGTGGCCGGGGCCGAAGATCTGCGGCAGGTACTGGTTGGCCATGGTGTCAACGGTGACGCAGAAGGGATGCACGCCCTTCGCCACGGCCTCCTTCACCGCCATGCGCGTGTCTTCGTGCAGATAACGGCGGTCGCCGCCGTCGTCATAATCCTCGGGCCGGCCATCTGACAGCAACAGCAGCAGGCGCCGCCGGCTTTCGATGCCGTCAAAGGAAGCCGTGGCGTGACGGATCGCCGCGCCCATGCGCGTGGCCAGCCGCCCGGACATGCCGCCGATCTGCGCGCGGATGTCATCGGACATGGTTTCGTCGAAACCCTTCAGCGTGTAGTAGCTGACGTTGTCGCGGTACTTGGAGCAGAAACCGGCGATCGAGTACGCATCACCGACCTCCTCCATGCTCTCCGCGAACAGCAGCACGCCGGCACGGATGCGGTCGACCAGCCGCCCGCCGCCTTCGGGCAGGTGCTGCATGATCGAGGTCGACATGTCGGCAAGCAGCGTCACCGCCACTTCGCGCTGGCGGATTTCGCGGCGCTTGTAGATCGCCGGCCGCGGCGAACGTCCGGCGCGTTTCTCGGCGACATAGGCGACCACCGCGTTGAGATCCATGTCATCACCATCGAGCTGCTGAGTCAGCGGCGCGGCGCGGGTCGGCTTCTGCGACTGGATCGCCTTTTTCAGGCGTTTCAGCGCCAGCGCGTACTGCTTCATCAGGCGGTTGGTCTCGGTCATGTTCGATTCGGCGAGACGTTTTTCCTGCACCCAGCTCCAGTTGCGCTTGTAGCGCGACTCACGGTAATCCCATTCCGGATACGGTATGCCCTTGTCACTGCTGCCGTGGTTGGGGCCCTCCTGGTCACTCTGCCCGGAGGAACGCGCGGCCTGCCCGGAGGAATCGCCGTAACTCGGCACTTCCTGCTTTTCGCCATCCTCGCCCTGCTCGCCGGATTCGGCGTTTTTCGGCGCCTCGGTTTCCTCGCCGCCTTCATCACCCTGCTGGCCCTGCTCCTCGGCGCCGGGTTGCTGCTGCTGGGAGGAGTCGTCGTCGGTTTCCTGCGGATGCGCGAGGCGCATCGCATTCGGACTGCGTCCCGGCAGATAGGCCATGTGGAAGGCCTCGAGGTCGGTCACCGGAGGCAGGGCCTTGCCTTCATTGCCCTCGTAAATTTTTACTGCCGCGCGCCAGGCATCGGCAATGGTCGAGCCCGCTTCGAACAGCCTTGCGAAACGCGGGTCGGCCTTGCCGTTGAACGCGGACTCGATGCTCGCCAGCGCAAGATCGAAGTACGGCGCAGTTTCGGCGTGGCGCACACCCAGTGCATGCGCTGCGCGGGCGAGGCGGCGCAGATAGTTGGGCACGCTGCGCTGGACCACGGCATCGACGCGCAAATCTTCGCAGATATCGAATATCAGCTGGAAGCGCAGCGCATCGTCGCCGTAGCGCAGGAACAGCGGCGCCCAGGACACGGCACCGGATTTCGGAAAATCGAGTTTCGCCTCGGCGAACATTTCCTCCATCGCCACGCGGTCGAAGGTACGCCCGCGCATGTGGCCGGCAGTATGCAGCAGCGCGAGGATGGCTTCCTCGCGGTCAGCCATCACCGCCGGGAAATAGATGGTGCGGCCGTCGGTCTCGATGAAGGGACGGCCTTTTTCCGGCGACCAGGTGCTTTCACGCAGGTCGAATTCGCCACCGAACCAGACATCGAGCAGCATGCCGAGCAGGCGGTTGCGGTCAGTCAGCCGGTAGCCGGGCAGATGCTCCAGCAGCATCGACAGGCTTTCTTCGGACTCAAGGCGGAAGTAGGCCTCGCCACGGGTGCGCCCGGTCTGCAGGATGTCGGCGCCACGCGAGGCCCAGGGCAGGATCGCCTGCGCACCAAGCAGGTTGCGCACACGGATCGCGCCGCCGAGGTAGCTGCCGAGCATCAGCTTGCGCGAATCGTAGAGCTCTTCGGTCGGCGACAGCAGTTGCTCGATCGCGGTGATGCCGCCCTGGCGTCCGGCCAGATCAATGACGGGTGTCGAGAAATACGCCGCACCGCTTTCGATCTGCCGCGAGCACCAGGAAAACCCGATTTCCGCCCAGCGTTTTTCGCCGGCATGGCCCAGCGTGCCGTAGGCGCGTGCGACATTGGCCATGAAACCTTCAAGCGCGCGCCATGACGCGCGCCACTGCATGAAGGCCAGCGCCTGACCGGTCCACGGCCGCACTTCTTCAGAGACCTGCTCCGCCTCGCGGCTGCCGCGGATGAAGGCCAGCCCGGCATCGCGCTCGAAGCTGAACAAGGCGCGGCAGGCGGCCAGCCAATCCAGGGTGTCGGCTTCACCGTGGGGCACGATGTCCGGCAGCACAGCTGAAACTTCGCGGTGCACCGCGGCGCTCAGCTCCTGCAGCTCGGCCAGGGCCTGGTCAATGGCGGGGGTGTGTTTCATTACGCTGTTACCGGTCTTCCATAGGGTACAAACTGCGGGAGAGAGTCGGAATCACTTGTACCGTCATTCCGGCGAAAGCCGGAATCCAGCGTAGTGCAAGCCAAACCCTGGACCCCGGCTTTTCCCCCAAGAGGACTTACTTCGGGGCGTGCCGGGGTGACGACCGCAGTCATTCAGGCAAAGTGCGCGTTGACGATTTCCATCAGCGCATCAGCCAGCTCGGCGTCGTCGGTGATCGGATTGACCATCGCCACCTGGCAGGCCGACACCGGATCGAGGCCGGCCGCGATCATGCTTGCGGCGTAGACCAGCGCGCGGGTCGAAGTCGATTCCTCAAGGCCGTGGTCTTTCAGCAGGCGCGCCTTGCGGCCGATGGCGACCAGCTGCTGCGCCACCTCGGGTTTGGTGCCCGGCACTTCGCTGACCAGCACCTTGCGCTCGACCTCTTCCGACGGAAAGTCGAAATTGATCGCGATGAAGCGCTGTTTGGTCGAAGGCTTCAGGTCTTTCAGCACGGTCTGGTAGCCGGGGTTGTACGAGATCACCAGCATGAAGTCTTCATGCGCGTCGATCTCCTGGCCCTTTTTCTCGATCGACAGCTTGCGCCGGTGATCAGTCAGCGAGTGGATGACCACGGTGGAATCAGTGCGCGCCTCGACGATCTCGTCGAGGTAGCAGATCGCGCCGGCTTTCACCGCGCGCGTCAGCGGACCGTCCTGCCACACCGTGTCGGCACCTTCGAGCAGGAAGCGGCCGACCAGATCCGAGCTGGTCAGGTCTTCGTGACAGGACACGGTGACCAGCGGACGCTTCAGCTGGAACGCCATGTATTCCAGAAAACGCGTCTTGCCGCAGCCCGTCGGACCCTTGAGCATGATTGGCAGGCGGCGCTTGTAGGCGGCCTCGAAAATCGCCACTTCGTTGCCCTGCGGCTCGTAATAAGGCGAAACGTCGCCGACTTGCGGCGACTGGACAATGTCGTGCTCCACGCCGCGCTGGCGGGCTGCTGCAGTCTTCATGTAAGAATCCGCTCTGCTGTTGATTGAAAAAACGGGAACTCGAGTAATACACCAACTGCGCAGCGACTGTCACGGGGCGGGTTCAGATTGCAACACGCCGACTACGACAACCCGCTGCCCAACATCGCGGCTTCACTCGAAAAATACCCGTAATACATTGTTTTTATTATATTTTTATTTTGCTTCTACCCAGGGGGAGACCATGAACATCAACACCCGCCATCTTGTGGCCGTGCTGTGCACACTGGCCGCGCTGCTTGCCGGCTGCGCCACGCCCGGTGCCAATCCGCCGACACGTTATGCCGTCGATCCGTACTGGCCGAAACCCCTGCCCAACCAGTGGGCGCTGGGCCAGGTTGCCGGATTACACGTCGACAGCCGCAACCATGTCTGGATCATCCACCGTCCGCGCACCATCGAAGCGCTGGAACGCGGCGCCGAGCAGAGCCCGCCCACCGCACGCTGCTGCCGCCCCGCGCCGGCAGTGATCGAGTTCGATCCCGAAGGCCGCGTGGTGCAGGCCTGGGGCGGCCCCGGAGAAGGCTACGACTGGCCGACCAACGAGCACGGCATCTATGTTGATCCCAAGGGTGATGTGTGGATCGGCGGCAATGACGTGAAAGACCATCATCTGCTCAAGTTCACCCGCGACGGCAAATTCCTGATGCAGATCGGCAAGCCCGGCAAATCCGAGGGCAGCAACAGCCCCACCCAGCTTGGCCGCCCCGCATCGATGGAACTCGATGCCGCGGCCAACGAGCTGTATGTCGCCGACGGCTATGGCAACAAGCGCGTCATCGTGTTCGACGCCGCCACCGGGCAGTACAAACGCCACTGGGGCGCCTACGGCAACCGCCCCGACGACACGAAGATGCGCATGTTCAATCCCGAATCGCCGCAGTTCGCCAACCCGGTGCATTGCGTGCGACTCGGCGTGGACAACCTGGTCTATGTCTGCGACCGCTCCAACAACCGCATCCAGGTGTTCGAGAAAAATGGCAAGTTCGTACGCCAGTTCGTGATCGATCCGAAAACCCAGATCAACGGCACCGTGCACGACATGATCCTGTCGCCCGATCCGCTGCAGGCCTATCTGTTTGTCGGCGACGGCAGCAACGGCGAGATCTACATCGTGCGCCGCGACACCGGTGAACGCGTCGCCGCCTTCGGCCGCCTCGGCCGCATGGCCGGTGAGTTCTACGGCCTGCACAACCTCGCTGCTGATTCGCACGGCAACATCTTCACCGCCGAGGTGCGAACGGGTCGACGGGTGCAGCGTTTTCGCCCCGAGGCCCCATAAAAATATCAATAAAAACAATGACTTATATATATTCCGGCAGGCAAACACCCTGCCGGCGTTGTTTCAGTCGCGCATCGCCATCACCGCTGTCGCCAGAGCAGCACCTTCACCACACGATGCGGACATCAGGCGCGCAATAACAAACGCTCTGGCTATGATGCGACTCCGCAATAAATTCCGGAGTCCCTCATGTCCCGCGTCACCACCCGTCTGCGCGCCCAGGTCAAGGCCGGCAAATTCCTCGAACTGCCCGCGGTGCATGACCCGCTGACCGCACGGCTCGCCGAAAATATCGGTTTTAAAACCGTCTATAACGGCGGCTTTGTCACCGGCGGCAGCACCACCATCAGCGAGCCGCTGCTGACGATGAACGAACAGTTGACGGTTGGTTCGAACATCGCCAAAGCAATCGACATTCCGGTGGTGATGGACGCCGGCGCCGGCTGGGGCGAGCCGCTGCATACCATGCGCACCGTGCGTGAGTGCATCCGCGCCGGCATAGCCGGGGTGCACATCGAAGACCAGTTGTTTCCGAAGCGCGCGCACTACCACACCTATGTCGCGCACAACATTCCGTTCAACGAATTCCGCGACAAGATCCGCCTCGCCTGCGAGCAGCGCGACCAGACCGACAAGGACTTTGTCATCATCGCCCGCTCCGACGCCTGCCGCGAGCAGGGCTACAAGGAGGCCGTCAAGCGCATGCTGATGTCAAAAGACCAGGGCGCCGACATGGGCCTGATCTTTCCACGCACCGCGGAGGAAACCAAGCGCGCGCCGAAGGACTGCAAGCTGCCGATGGTCTATGTGCAGAGCCGCGGCAACCGCGACGGCCGGCCGCTGTATTCCTTCAAACAGCTCGAGGACATGGGTTATGCCGGCAGCATCGACGCCATCCTGTCGGTGGGTGTGCAGTTCCATTTCATGCGCAAGGCACTGCTGGAGTTGCGCAAGACCGGCGACTACACGGGCATCTCCACCAAGGAATACATCACCGCGCGCAAACAGATCGAAGACCTGATCGGCCTCGAGGCGTATTACAAGATCGAGGAAGAGACGGTGGAGAAGATGTACCGCAGCAAAAAAGGAGGCGGCCGCAAACGCAGCTGAAAAAGCGGTTCATCCTGCAAGCCACAGCAAAAGACAATGCTAAAGTGATGCATGTCCATCAAAATTACCACCCTTAAAACCAACGGCCTCAGCGGCGTCTATCACCAGCAAACCAAAACACTGGCCAGCGATGTCATCAAAAAGCTGGTGCCGCGGAATCTGTTCACGCGCGGCCAGCTGGTGTTTGGCACAGGCAATCCCTACACCCTGCTCAATCCGCAGCAACTGGCCGCCATCGTGGCTGAAAGCCCTCTGTCACTCCCCGATCTGCTGCCGCCCGGCGTGCAGTCCGCCACGGAAATTGCCGACCGGAACGATTTCCTGAACACCCTGGATCAACGCTGGCCGCATTGACGCAAGCAGACAAAAACAGGACCCGGCACCACTTACGAGGCACTGGTCCAGCTGGAAATGCTTGGTGGATGGAGTTTCTACGTCCACGCCATCGGCAAATTTATCGACCGTGCCGCCGAAAAAAAGACCATGGCAACCCTGCTCGACATGCCGGTGCTGTGCATAAAAAAACCGGGCGCCGGCATGATTTACATCAACCCGGTCACGATCAACCGCGCACGCATTTACCACAGCAATCAGGACCCCTTCAAACCCGGCCGGCTGTTCCCGCTGGACCCCGAAGATATTTGAATATTCCCGCAAACCATAACCCCGCCCGCAGCTCATGAAGAAAACCGTCTACTACTTCCACTCCCTGTCCTCACCCTGGGCCTATCTCGGCTGGCCCAAATTCAAGGCCATCATCGAAAAACACGATCTAGATGTGGTTGTCCGGCCGACGCGTGTGCGCACCGAAAACGGCGGCATCCTGCTGCGCACCCGCCCCCAGGCGCGGCAGGATTACCACGAGGTCGAGCTCGACCGCTGGCGCAAGCGCCTGAACATGCCGCTGGTGCTGCGGCCGAAGCACTATCCGACACAAAACGAATTCAGCGCGCGCATGGTGATCGCCGCCGACCGCCTCGGCTGGGACGCGCTGGCGCTTTCACATGCCCTGCTCCACGCACTGTGGAGCGAAGAGCTGGATGTGATGGATGCCAAAGTGCGCGTGGCCACCGCCAACAGGCTGGGCATGGACGGCGCGAAGCTGCTGGCGATGCAGGACACGCCGGAGATCATGGCGGCATGGCAAGCCAGCGAACTGGAAGCACAGCAGCGCGGCTGTTTCGGTACACCGACCTGGATCTACAACGATGTGCTGTTTTGGGGGCAGGACCGCCTCGATTTCCTCGATGAGGCGCTGTCGAAATGAAACAATTTCCGGCCGGCAAATCCCTGCTCGCATTGATGCTGGCCGCGGCAGCACCCGCCGCTTTGGCACAGTCCGCCGCAAACTATCCCGACAAACCAATCCGCCTGGTGGTGCCCTTCTCCGCCGGCGGCGCGCTGGACGTGGTCGGCCGCCTGCTCGGCCAGAAACTCACCGATGCCTGGGGCCGGCCGGTGGTGATCGATAACCGCGTTGGCGCCGGCGGCAACATCGGCGCCGAATTTGTCGCCAAGTCCGCGCCTGACGGTTACACGCTGCTGATGTCCTCGGTGACGACGATGGCGATCAACATGAGCCTGACGCCGAAGCCGCCCTATGATTTCGAACGCGACTTCTCGCCGGTGGCAATGAACGCTGCCGCGCCGCTGGCGTTGATGATTCATCCCGCGCTGCCGGCAAAATCGGTGAAGGAATTCATTGCACTGGCCAAGGCAAGGCCCGGTGAACTCAATTACTTCTCATCGGGCATCGGCACCGGCACCCACCTCGCCGCGGCGATCTTCGACCAGATGGCCGGCGTGAAAACCATGCATGTGCCCTACAAGGGCGCGGGCCAGGCGATCACCGACCTCTTGTCGGGACAGATGCAGTTTGCGTTCTCGACTTTGCAGCTCGCTCTACCGCACGAAAAAACCGGCCGTGTGCGCGTACTCGGCATCGGCTCGCAAAACCGTTATCCGCGCCTGCCGGCGCTGCCGGCCATCGCCGAAACGGTGAAAGGTTACGAAGCGGTGCAGCTTTACGGCGTGGTCGCGCCGCGTGGCACACCGGCGCCGATCGTGCAGAAGCTCGCCAGCGAATTGCGCAACATCAGCGCCTCCGCTGATGTGCAGGAACGGCTGCTCGCCCAGGGCATCGCGCCACTGGCCTCAACGCCGGAAGAATTTACCCGCGATATCAGCCGCAACATCGCGCAGTTCGGCAAGGTGATCCGCAGCCTCGACATCAGGGTCGAGTAAGCGAACTCAACAGCCGCGCTGCCGCAACTGGGATTGCGCGGTGTTAAACAGCACTTCGCTGCCGGTACCGCCGGCCCTGCGTATCTGCGCACAGGTCGAGCGCCCGGCATAAATCACCGCCACCGCAAGAAAATGTTCCGGTTGTTCCCAGGCGGCAAGGCGGTCAAACAGGGGTTGTGGTGTCGCCGGGTTGTTGACCAGCGCGGCCAGCACGAAGGTCTGATATAGCTTGTATTCGATGTCGCTGCGGAAATCGGCGGGCTTCACGCTGCCCAGCCGTTCGGCGATGGCCGGCGTAATGCGCGGATTGCCGGCAAGCCCGGCCACCCGCTCGTAGCCCAGCGGGCCGCCAGCGATCTCTTCCAGCAACGGCAGCGGCGCATTGGGATTGGCACCGACCAGCGACACCAGATAATGCCCGGCGCCGGCCCTGACGATGGCGATGAGCAGATTCGGCGGCGTCGCCGGATTCTTCGCCAGCGCCTTGACCACGTCCTCGCTCCACAGCGGCACCCGGCGCTTGCTGACCTCGATCAGTGCCTGTGGCGTCGCGGAGGAATCAGAGGCAATACGCATCGCATCCCGGTACATCCAGTAAGAGCCACCCCAGGCGCCACCCCCCGCGAGGATTGCCGCGGCCAACATCAGGCGCAGCAGCGCCTCGGTCAAATGCCCGGCACGCCAATCCGCCAGCGTGAACGCCACAAAGGCCAGCGCGCAGGCAAGCGCTGCGGCCAGGCCGCCATACACGGGCACGAACAGCAAGCCGATCGCGGCGGTGGAGTTGGTCGAGGTGAACACCGCATGCAGCACCCAGGCCGCGCCGATCATGAAGCCCGCAAGCGCAACCAGAAAATATTGCAGGCGCCGCGCACCGATGAAAAAAGACAGCATGCTCAGGTCCTCGGCGCGAACATTATGATGGCCATGCCCGCGAGCGCCACCGCGGCACCGGACAGATCCCACGGCGTCGGCCTCACACCGTCCACCAGCCACAGCCACAGCAGCGCGGTGGCCACATAGACCCCGCCATATGCGGCATACACCCGCCCCGCCGCGGTCGGATGCAGTGTCAGCAACCACACGAACAGCGCCAGCGCGGCCGCCGCCGGCAGCAGCACCCAGGCCGGCGCGCGGTTGGCGAGCCACAGCATGGGCAGATAACAGCCGAGGATTTCGGCAAGCGCGGTGACAACAAACAGCGGGACGGTGGAAAGGCTGCCCATGACCAAAGCTTAAATGAAAATCCCGCGGTAAGGATTCATCGTGATCCGCGGTGTCGCATAAAAAACCGGGGACGGCGTCCCCGGTTCTTGCAGCCGGCCGCACGAAGCGGCCTGATGACGCCTTATTTCTTCTTCACCACCTTTTTCGCGGGTGCTTTTTTTGCCTGCGCTTTCCTTGCGGCCGTTTTTTTCGACGCCACCTTTTTCAACGTCCTGCCTTTGGCCCTGCCGCCCACCGCCTCCTTCGCCGCCTCGCGCCCGGCAATACGGCCAAACACGGCGCCGGACATCAAGCCGGTGCCCAGCGGGTAGTTGTAGTGAAACAGGCCGCCGACCATCTCGCCGGCGGTGTAGAGGCCGGGGATCGGCTTCCAGCCGGTGGAGATCACCTGCGCCTGCTTGTTGATCTTGAGGCCGCCGAAGGTGAAGGTGATGCCGCCGGTGACCGGCCACGACACATAGGGCGGCGTATCGAGTTTCTGCGCCCAGTTGGTTTTCGGCGGATCGATGCCTTCGGTATGCAGGCCGTCAAGCGTGGCGGCGTTAAAGGGACCGCCACGGCCGCAGGCGTCGTTGTATTCCTTCAGCGACTTCATTGCTTCAGCGTGGTTGACGTCGAGCTGCTTCACCAGGCCCTCCAGCGTATCGGACTTGAAGGGTTCGCTGGTCGAGTACCGTGGTTCAAGCAGGTGCATCGTCTTTGCGTCGAAGATTTGATAAACGAGGCTCTTGGTCTGCTTGAGAATCAGGCCGCCATACTTGGCGTAGGTGAAGGCCTGGAAATCCACGCCCTCGTCGATCCAGCGCTTGCCCTCGACGTTGATCATCACGCCGTAGGGATAGGACAGGCGGTTGGTCTTGTCGGTGAGTTCCTTCTTGCCGTAGTCGGGCGCGCTGGCGACGATGGGGGTGGCGTGGCAGCCGCCCCAGTGGCCCCAGGGCATGGCGCCGGCGTCAATCGCCATGCGCAGGCCGTCGCCGTAATTGAAGTTGGAGCCGCGCACCTTGGCGTGGCCCCATTCCTGGCCGAGGTAATGCGTACGCCAGGCGGGGTTGGTCTCGAAACCGCCGCAGGCGAGGATCACCGTGCGGGACTTGAGGGTTTCCAGCCCCTTCTCGCCGCGCACCTTGAGACCGCGCACCGCACCCTGCCCGTCGAGATGCAGGTCAAGCACATGCGCCTCGTAGCGGATGTCGACACCCATGTTCTCGCAGGTCTTGAACCACTGCTGCGACAGTCCGACACCTTCGTGCACGGTGCGCACAATCGCGCCCTTGGGCCACTTGATCTTGTCGCCGACCTTGATGCCCATCACCGATTTGGCGAGTTCGAAGTGGTGCTTGCCGCTGTCCTGCAGCCAGCAAGTGGTGTCATAGGATTCGTCGATCAGCAGCTTGGACAACTCGGGATCGCTCTTGCCCTCGGTCACCCGCATCAGGTCTTCGGTGAAGGCCTCGTGCGGATACACCGGCACGCCGGCACGGAAGCCCGGGTATTCGTTCTCGGCATCGGGCACGAAACGGTCGAGCTCATCGACGTGGTTGAACACGAAGCGGAAAATCGCGCCGCTGAAGTGGGTGTTGCCGCCGCGCTGTCCTTTCGGCGCCTTCTCCAGCAGCAGCACTTTTTTGGCGCCGTGTTCGCGCGCCGACACCGCCGCCGCGCAGGCTGCGTTGCCGCCGCCGACGATGATCACATCGTATTCCATTTTTTGGACTCCTGGTCACTGACAAAAAGGCTGGTGCCGTCGGCAACAGCCCGTGATTACGCCGCCTTGTTGGCGATCTTCATTCTGCGTGGCAGTATGCGATTGCCCATAAAGAGGTGTCAAGAAAGCGGCCTCCGTACTGTCTCTATCTGGACTCCACAAAGACATCACCGCCGCTGGGTTAAACTGCCCGCTGCATTCCGGAGGAGCACACAAAAATGAACGACGACCGCCGCGCCTCATTGGCAAAAATCAACGCACCCACCCGCGAACTCGCCGACTGGATCAGCAGCCTGCGCTACGAGGACATCCCGCCGCGCACGCGCGAAGTGGTGCGCATCGCCATCCTCGACACGCTGGGCTGCGGCGTCTATGGCTGGTGCACGCCGTGGGCGGCGATGATGCTGAAATGGGCACGCAGTGGCGGAAGCGGCACTGAAGCCACGGTGTGGGGCGAACACGGCAAAACCATGCGCGTCGCCGATGCCGCAATGGTCAATGGCGTCGCCGCGCATGCCTTCGAACTCGACGACTATCACAACGCCAAGCTGCATGCGGGTGCGGTGGCGGTGCCCGCGGCACTGGCGATGGCGGAAAAACTCGGGGCCGACGGCCGCGCCGTGGTCACCGCAATTGCCGCCGGCTACGAAACCATGATCCGCAGCAGCCTCGCCTCCAATCCCTCGGCGACACGCCTGCGCGGCTGGCACATCACCGGCATCTACGGCCCCTTCGCCGCGGCGGCGGCCTGCGCCTCGCTGCTTAAACTCAATCCCGAGCAGACCAGCTGGGCGCTGGGCCTCGCCGGCACCCAGGGTGCGGGCACCTGGGCCTTCAACGCCGACGGCACCATGAGCAAGCGCCTGCATGCCGGAAAGGCCGCTCACAGCGGCGTACTCGCCGCCGAACTCGCCGCGCTGGGTTTCACCGGCCCGACACAGATTTACGAATACGGCGACGGCGGCGTGCTGAAAGCGCACTCCGACAACCACGATGCCACCCTGCTCACCAAGGACCTCGGCCGCGTCTGGCATACCGAGAAGAATTCGATCAAGCCGTATTCCTGCTGCGGCAGCGCCCATGCATACATCGACGCCGCGCTGGCGGTGCGCGACAAAATCGGCGCCCCCTGGGATGCGCGGCGCCGCGTCAAGGTCGGCCTGTCCAATGTGGTTGATGTGCAATGCGGATTTGCCTACCAGCCGGGCAGCGCGCTCAACGCGCAGATGAGTGTGCGTTACATCATCGCTGCAGCGCTGGTCGATGGCCAGGTGCTGCCGCCGCAGTTTGATGAGGCACGCATGGGCGATCCGGCGCTGGTCAAGCTCGCCGCGCAGCTCGAATGCGAACACGATCCCAAACTCGATGCGCTGTATCCGGCGCATTTCGCCGGCTGGGTGGCCGCCGAGCATAACGGGCAGTGGATACGCCACGACATCCTCAACCCCACCGGCTCGGTCGACAACCCCGTGGATGCCAGGGGCGTCACCGAAAAATTCCGCGGCATCAATCCGGCGCTGCCGGTGGACGAGATTGCCCGCGTCGCGCTCGACATCGAGAACCATTCGGTGCGCGAGCTGCTGGCGCTGGTGGTACCGAAAAAATAATTATCTTTTACGCAGTCATTCCGGCGCAAGCCGGAATCCAGGGGTTTTAAATGCTTGCTGGGTTCCGGCGCTTCCCCCAAGAGGGCTTCCCTCGGGGCGCGCCGGAATGACAATCCAAATCCAAAAGCAAAAATAAATGCAAACACCATGAAAACCCCACCCCGCAATATTGCAGTCCTCGGCACCGGCGCCATCGGCAGCAGCATCGGCGCCGACCTCACCCAGGCCGGCCTCGACGTCACCCTGATCGACCAGTGGCCGGCGCATGTGCGCGCAATGAAAAACAACGGCCTGCAGGTGCAGTTCAAGGACGGTGCGCAGTTCCAGGTGCCGGTGAAGGCGCTGAACCTGTGCGCCCTGTCCGCCGAGCAACCGCAATTCGACATCGTCTTCCTCGCCTGCAAATCCAACGACACGCGGTGGATGGCTGAATTCATCAAGCCCTACCTGAAGGATGACGGCGTCATCGTCGGCACCCAGAACGGCATGAACGACGACAGCATCGCCTCGATCATCGGCCGCAACCGAGTGGTCGGCTGCGTGGTCGAGCTGCAGGCGGAGCTGTTCACGCCAGGTCAGATCCAGCGCAACACCTCGCGCAAGGGCACCTGGTTCACGGTCGGCGAACTCGACGGCAGCCTGACCCCGAGGGTCAAGGAAATCGCCACGATCATGGGCAAGGTCGGCCGCTGTGACGTGACCAACAACATCTACGGCGCGAAGTGGACCAAACTGATCGCCAACACCATGACCATGGGCCCGTTCAGCCTGTTCGGCCTGCGCAACTTCGAGGCCTGCGCCCTGCCCGGCATGATGGACATTTCGGTGCAGCTGGGGCGCGAGTCGCTGGCGGTGGGTGCGGCGATGAACTACCGAATGGAGCCGCTGTTCGGACTGCGCGCCGACGAATTCGCCGGCTCCAGCGACGAAAACCTGGTCACCACGATGAAAACACTGATGTCGCATGTCGGCGGCGGGCGCACCGCGCCGATACACGATCACCTGAAGGGCCGCGAGAGCGAAATCGCCTACATCAGCGGGCTGGTCGCGGCCAAGGGCCGCGAACTCGGCATCCCGACCCCGGCCAACGAGGCGGTGACCGCAATCGACCGCCGCATCAACCGCCGCGAAATCGCGATGGACGCGGCCAACTACGAACTGCTGCGCAAGTCCCTGGGCCTGCCCGGGACTGCCGCCTGACACACGACAACTACGGCGCAAGCCGACAACGAGGAGAGTAACGATGAGCAAGGCTCGCATGGGCCGGCGCCTGCTGGCGCTGGGATTAGCCTG
This sequence comes from Betaproteobacteria bacterium Ga0077527, assembly GCA_001464815.1. Classification (GTDB taxonomy): domain Bacteria; phylum Pseudomonadota; class Gammaproteobacteria; order Burkholderiales; family SG8-41. Next base: position 128,639 of record LNDW01000017.1, read on the forward strand.
CGCCTGCAGTGGCGCGATTGCCGCCGGTTTCCCGGAGCGCCCGCTGCGCCTGGTCGCAGCCTCGGCCGCCGGCGGCGGCACCGACATCATCGCGCGCCTGCTGGCGCAGCGCATGACCGAGCAATGGGGCCAGCAGGTGATCGTCGACAACCGGCCGGGCGGCGGCGGCGTGATCGCCACCGACATCACCGCCAAGGCGGTTCCTGACGGCCACACCCTGCTGCTGCAGAGTGTCGGCATCTCCTATGCGCCGGCGCTGTACAAAAACCTGCCCTTCGACGTGAAGCGCGACATCGTCGCGATAACCATCGTCGGCACCCAGCCCTTCGTGCTCGCGGTGCATCCCTCGCTGCCGGTGAAATCAGTGGCCGATCTGGTGGCGCTGGCCAAGGCCAGGCCAGGCAGCCTGCGCTATGCCTCGGGCGGCGTCAGCGGCGCCTCGCACCTCGGCGGCGAACTGTTCCGTGTCACTGCGGCGATTGATGTCGTGCATGTGCCGTACAAGGGCACCGGCCCCGGTACCACGGCGCTGCTTGGCGGCGAAGTGCAGATCGGCATTGCCGGCGTTGGCACGCTGCTGCCGCATGCACGGACCGGCAAGGTGCGCGCGCTGGCGGTGACCGGCGCCAAGCGCAGCCCGGCGGCGCCCGAACTGCCGACAGTCGCGGAAAATGGCCTGCCCGGTTATGCTTTCGATGTCTGGTACGGCGTGTTCGCGGCGGCGAAGACCCCGCGCGCCGTGACCGGCCGCATCAACAGCGACATCAACACCGCCTTGCGTGATGCGGAAACGGTCAAGCGCTTCGCCGCATCCGGCGTCGACCTGATCGGCGGCACTTTTGAGGATTCAAACAAATACCTGCAGGCGGAAATCGCCAAGTGGGCCAAGGTCATCCGCGAAGCCGGCATCAAGGCGGAGTGAGTTGTGAACCAGGATTGAGGAGCGGCAGCAGACAGTGAACTGCCCCAATTTAACTGAGGAGAAAAAATGATGTCGATGCATGTCTTCAAATGCTGTACCGCCGCGCTGCTTGCAGCGGTTTTCGCAACACCGCTGAGCGCCGCAGCACAGGCCGAAAAGTATCCAAACCGGCCGATCCGAATGCTGGTGCCCTTCGCCCCCGGCGGCGGCACCGACATCACCGCGCGGCTGATCGCCGCCAACGTCACCGCGGCCTTCGGCCAGCAGGTGATCGTCGATAACCGCGCCGGGGGCGGCGGCACCATCGGCGCTGAAACCGCGGTGCGCGCCGCGCCCGACGGCTACACCATCATCATGGTTTCCGGCAGCTACGGCACCAATGCCGCGCTCTACAAGCTGCCCTACGATCCGGTGAAGGACATCCAGCCGATAGTGATGATCGGCGACACCGGCTTCATCCTTGCCGTGCATCCCTCGGTGCCGGCAAAAACCATCCCCGACCTGATCTCCAGCGCCAAGGCCGCGCCGGGCAAGCTCAACTTCGCCTCCACCGGCACCGGCGGCATCACCCATCTCGCCACCGAGCTGTTCAACCTGCTCGCCGGCACCCAGATGACGCACATCCCGTACAAGGGCACCGGCCCGGCGCTCGCCGACCTGATCGGCGGCCAGGTGCAGCTGATCTTCGGCGCGATGCCGGCGACCCTGCCGCATGTGCGCAGCGGCAAGCTGCGCGGCCTGGGCGTGAGCACGGCCAAGCGCTCGAACGCGATTCCCGAACTGCCCGCAGTGAGCGAAGTGGTGAAGGATTACGAGGCGGTGCTGTGGTACGGGCTGTGGGGCCCGAAGGGCCTGCCCAAGCCGATCATCGCGCGCTGGAACCAGGAAGTGGCGAAGGCGCTGCAGACTGACGAGCTGAAAAAGCGTCTTGCCGCCGACGGCACCGAACCGGCGGGCGGACCACCCGAGCAATTCCTCGCCATCATCGCCCGCGACGTCGAAAAATGGCGGCGGGTGGTCAAGGCGGCCAACGTCAAGGTCTCGAGCTGATCCGCAATACTGAAATTATTTATCAATAAAAACAAATACTTGCAGTGCATTTCAGCAACACCCGGCCGCGCTGAGCGGCCGGGTGTTTTTGGGGTATGTGAAAAAACCTTCAATGCCACCGTGTAGCCGTCAACAGTGGTCACCGGGGACGGGCGCTCATACAATTCAAGGCTTAATCAAACGATCGCGCTGTACAGCAACACTTCACAGCAACGCACCGGGCCACACCCCGTTTTTCAGCAGTCCGTCAACCCGCATCATCAGGAGAAAGCAGCAATCATGAAATTCCGCAGAGTCGTCACTGACACCAACAAGGAAGGCAAGGCCTACGTCAAATCGGACACCATCATCGAGCCGATTCCGATGCGCCCCGGTTTTCACAACCTCCCGATGTGGGCCACCAAAAAACTGCCCGCGGAAATGACCTCTGAAGATCCGAACACCTGGGAGCTCGGCACCAGCCTTGCCGGCGGCAGCGTGTTCCGTCTCGCCAAATACGATCCGGGCGTGCAGAAGCGCTGGCACGTCACCGACTCGGTCGATTACGCGATCTGCCTCGCTGGCGAACTGTGGATGCAGCTCGACGGCGGCGAGGAAGTGCACCTGACGCCGGGCACCGTGATCATCCAGCGCCAGACCATGCATAACTGGGAAAACCGCGGCACCGAACCCTGCATCATGGCCTATGTGCTGCTCGCCACCGAGGGCGCGAAGACCACCGGCTGGGATCACTGATCCGCCACGGCGGCGCGGGAACATCCGCGCCGCCAGCGGCATTCCCCATGTCCTACATCAACGAATCCCTCTCGGCAGGCGAAGAAATTTCCAGCCTGTTTGAACAGCATTGGGTGGTGCGCATACCGATGATGCTGTGGCTGCTTCTCGTCATAACCATTCCGGTTGCAATTTATGAATTCCTGCGCCTGCGTTACACCGAACTCGGCGTCACCAACAAGCGCGTGATCTTCAAGACCGGCATCATCAGCCGCAAGACCGAGGAGATGAAACTCGCCTCCATTGAGACGGTTGAAATCGACCAGGGAATCATCGGCCGCATCCTCGGCTACGGCAACATCCATGTCAGCGGCCGCGGCGTCAGCGATGTGGTGCTGCACGATGTCAGGGATCCGATGGCGGTCAAGCGCGCCATCGAAAGCATCAGTCACCCCGCGCACTGAACAAAAACACCCCGATACACCTCATGAGCGACGACATAGGCAAACTGGTACTGCGGCTGACTCTGGGCATCCTGATGCTGCTGCACGGCATCGCCAAGCTGCGCTACGGCGTAGGCGGCATCGAAAACATGGTGGTCAGCCAGGGTCTGCCGGCATTCCTCGCCTACGGCGTTTTTGTCGGCGAAGTGGTTGCGCCGCTGCTGGTGATTGCCGGCTTCTACGCGCGTATCGGCGGCCTGATCATCACCTTCAACATGGGGGTGGCGATTGCGCTGGCGCACAGCGCGCAACTGATGAGCATCAGCAAGAACGGCGGCTGGGAGCTCGAGCTGCAGGGCTTTTTCCTGTTCACCGGGCTGGTGGTGGCACTGATCGGTCCCGGCAAGTTCGCGATCAACCGGCGCTGACCCCGGCAGGCTTCAGTTTTTCATCGGCGCAATACCCGCCAACCTCACCACTTCCCGCCATTTGACGATTTCGCGCCGCACGCGTTCGTCAAGTTCAGCCGACGACGAGGGCTGGAATTCGGCGCCATGGGCCTGGAAACGTTCGCGGATTTCGCGCTGCCTGGGAATGAGCAGGGTCTCGGTATTGATCCGGTGGATCACCGTGCCCGAAGTCTGCCCCGGCGCAAACAACGCGAACCAGCCGATCGCCTCATAACCGGGCAGCGCGGCTTCGGCCAGTGTCGGCAGCGCCGGCAGCACTGAACTGCGCTTGAGGCTGGTCACCGCCAGCGCCCGTGCACGGCCGGCACGGATCGCCGGCAACGCGGTGGCAACACTGCTGAACAGGATTGAAATCTGCCCGCCTATCAGTTCATAGATCGCCGGCGCCCCGCCCTTGTACGGCACATGGGTCAGGAACAACCCGGCACGTTGCGCAAACAGCGCCGCCGCCATGTGCGCCGCGGTGGCAATGCCGGAAGTGCCGTAATCAAGTTCATGCGGACGGCGGCGCGCGAACTGGATCAGCTCGGGCACTGTCTTCGCCGGCAGCGAAGGATGCAGCAGGAGCACGCTCGGCACCTCGGCGACCATCGTCACCGGCGCAAAATCACGCAGCGTGTCATAGGGCAGTCGTGTCCACAGCGACGGATTAACCACATGCGAGGTATAGGCCATCAGCAGGGTGTAGCCGTCGGGAGGCGACTTGGCGACCAGCTCCGAGCCGATCATGCCGCCGGCGCCCGGCCGGTTGTCCACCACCACCTGCTGGCCCCAGGCCTCGGCATAGTGCACGGCAAGAGTACGCGCGAAGACATCGGTGGCACCGCCCGGCGCGATCGGCGCGATGATGCGCACTGTGCGCGAGGGATAGGCCTGGGCCGCCGCGCCGGCCGCGACCAAGGCCGCGAGCAGCAGCAGGCCGGTCCTCATCAGAAAATTCGGGCTCAGGCAATTCATGCGAAATTGTAATCCGGTGCGGCTGGCGGTCGCGCTAGAATGAACGTCAATTTCCCGCACACAAACATCGGCACCATGAGCTCATTCCCTCCCGCCTCCCCGCTTTTTGAAGGCGAACTGCAGGCCAGCATGCAACAGCTCCACAACGAAATCGTCGAAGCGATGCAGCTCGCCCAGAAAAGCCCCGACCTCGACGATCTGTCGGCGGTGTACGCGGTGGCACTGCTCAAACTCGGCATGGCCACCGGTTTTGTCGAACAGAAATATCCCGGCTTCGTCAAAGAGGTCGAGGAAAAGCGCCAGCGGGTGATCGCCGCGCTGACCGCCGAGCAGCAAAAACACTAAAGGCACGCCGATGAAAACCCCGCGCATCACGACACCAATTTACCTCGACAACTCCGCCACCACCCCGCTCGACCCCGCCGTGGTCGATGCCATGCTGCCCTTCCTGCGCGAGCAGTTCGGCAACCCGGCAAGCAGCACCCACGCCTTCGGCACCGCGGCCAGCCGCGCGGTGGAAAACGCCCGCGCCGAAGTGGCGAAACTGGTCAATGCCGAGGCGCGCGACATCGCCTGGACCTCCGGCGCCACCGAATCGAACAACCTCGCGATCAAGGGCGCCGCGCTGTCCGCGCAGAAACGCGGCAAACACATCGTCACCGTGCAGACCGAGCACAAGGCCGTGCTCGACACCGTGAAATGGCTGGAGCGCCAGGGCTTCACCGCCACCTACCTCGCGCCGCGCAAAAACGGCCTCGTCGATGCAGCGGAATTCCGCGCCGCGCTGCGCCCCGACACCGTGCTCGCCTCGGTGATGCTGGTCAACAACGAGATCGGCGTGATCCAGGACATCGCCGCGCTGGGCGCGATCTGCCGCGACAACGGCACGCTGTTTCATGTCGATGCCGCGCAGGCCACCGGCAAGGTGGCGATCGACCTCGCCACGCTGCCGGTCGACATCATGTCACTGACCGCGCACAAGACCTACGGCCCGAAAGGCATCGGCGCGCTGTACGTGCGCCGCTCGCCGCAGGTGCGCGTTGAATGCCAGATGCACGGCGGCGGCCACGAGCGCGGCCTGCGCTCGGGCACGCTCGCCACCCACCAGATCGTCGGCATGGGTGAGGCCTTCCGCATCGCCGGTGAGCTGATGGCCACCGAAGTGCCGCAGCTGCGCGCCTTGCGTGACCGCTTCTGGAAGCAGATCAAGGATGTGCCGGGCGTGATCCTCAATGGCGACCTCGAACAGCGCATCGCCAACAACCTCAACATCAGCCTCGACATCACCAACTGCGATTCACTGGTGACCACCCTCAGCGACATCGCCGTGTCCTCGACCTCCGCCTGTTCCACCGGTGGTGTATCGCATGTGCTGCAGGCGCTGGGCTCGGATGCCGGCATTGCCGGCAACTCCATCCGCATCAGCGTCGGCCGCTTCAACACCGCCGAGGAAATCGACTGGGCGGCGGATTACCTGCGCAACAAGATCGAGGATTGCCGCGCCGGACGGCTCCGGGCAGCATAAAAATAATTCATTAAAAACAATAACTTATATATCATCCGCCCCCTCGGCGGATGATCAGCGGCGCGAAGGTACGGCCGCCGCTTCGCGCAAATGGATAAAGCTGTGGTCGCAGAACCCCGGCTCGGCCTGCGCCTGTAATTCCTCATACACCTGATCCGGCTCGCGCAGCACCCGCGCATCAAAATGCCGCGCGTTGACCGCGCCGTAGTTGATGCAATGGCCGCTCTGCGCATCACGCGCCAGGCAGGCGTAGATGGTGGTGACCACGAACATCGCACCGCTGCGTTCGATGTAGTGCAGGTAACGCCCCTGCACCATCATGGCATTGCCGGCACCGGCGCGCCGGGTGTCGACTGTGCGCACCCGCCCGTCCCGCTGCCGCTGGTAATGGGTCAGTGAATTGGAACGGCCCTCGACCAGCAGGCGGTCGCCGGTCTGGGGATCGATGTCGTAGTTGCGGTAAAACGCACAATGCACATAGGGGCTGCTGGCGAGATGCCCGAAGTCCGGTGCCCCGGCCGCCGTCACTGCCGCGGGCAGCAAAGCCAGCAGCAACAGCAAACAGTGCGGGCGCGGGATCACCGGCAGCTCCGGCAACTCCGGCAACTCCGGCAACAGACCTATTTCAGCTTGGCCAGCCCGATTTCGGTGAGCACGGCCTTGTATTCCTCGAACTCTTCGTCAAGCCGGCGCTTGGCATCCCGGGCATTGGCGTAGCCGTTGACCCAGAAATTCTCCTCGAGCTCCTTTTTCCATTCCTCGGTCGCCGCCATCGCCGCAAAGACCTTGTCCCAGTAGGCGACCTGCGCCGCAGTGAGGCCGCGCGGGCCCATCATGCCGCGCCAACTCGAGGAATCGGCGGCGACACCCTGATCGCGCCAGGTCGGCACGTTGGCGAAATCGCCCCACATCCGCTTCGGTGAGGAAATCGCCAGCACACGCAGCTTGCCGTCGCGCATCTGGCCGATCATGTTGCCGAGTCCGGTGTTGACCACATCGACGTGGCCCCCGAGCACAGCGGTGGTGGTGGCAGCGCCGCCGGGAAACACCACCGCGCGCAGCTTGCGGATGTCGACGCCGCCGGCACGCAGGCAGGTCAGCAGCGTGGTGTGGTTGGCGCCGCCGAGGCTGGTTGAAATGCCGAAGCTGGCGCTCTGCGGATTCTTTTTCAGCATCTCCACCAGGTCGCGGCCGCTCTTGATCGGCGAATCGGCGCGCACCGTGACCGCGAGGTATTCCTCGAACAGCATCGCCAGCGGCGAGAATGCGGTGTGGTTGTACGGGATCAGTCCGATGATGTTGTTGCTGATCGAGCCGGTGGTGGCGACGATCATGTAATGGCCGTCGCCGGGATGCTGGTTGAGATAGGTCAGGCCGATGGTGCCGCTGCCACCGGGCTTGTTGACCACGTTCACCGGCACATCGACCAGCTTGTATTTGTTGAGAATGGCCGCGACCACGCGCGCGGTGCGGTCGGTGGTGCCGCCGGGCCCGGAGGGCGCGATGATCTCGACCGCGCGCTCGGGTTTCCACTGGGCCAGCGCGGCGCCGCTTTGCGCCGCGATCACCGCCCCCAACACCATCAACAAGCCACGGATGCCTGACATGTGAACTCCTTTGCGAAAAAGGTTGCGGCGAATGCCCAAAAATATAGCACGGGGTTTGCAATGCCGATTGAAGATATAGACAATCCCGGGACACAGCACCAAAACACAGCCGGCAATGCCACCTGCCACTCGTTATCACAACCGGGCACGATACGGACTCCACCATGGGCATGACCGCCGCCGAAAAAATCCTCGCCCGCACCAGTAACCTGCCTGAAGCCAAGGCTGGCGACATCGTCTACCCGCGACCCGACTTCGTGATGATCCACGACGGCGTGGTGCGCGGCGCCAAGGAGGAACTCGACGCACTGGGCATCCACCGTGTGTTTGATCCCGAGCGCGTGCTGATGGTGTCCGACCATGACGTGGTCTACGTCAACGACCGCGCCGCGGCGCGCGGCGCCTACAACCGCAAGGCCGCCGAGGCCTGGGGCATCAAACATTTCTTTGATGCCGGCCAGGGCGGCCACGGCCACATCTTCCCCACCGAACGCGGCTGGGTGCTGCCGGGCACGCTGTATTTCGACAACGACCGCCACTGCACCAACGCCGGCGGCATCGGCGCGCTGGCGATCCGCATGGGCACCGAAATCAACCGCGTACTCGCCACCGGCACCAACTGGACGCTGGTGCCAAAGTCGGTGCAGCTGACGATCAAGGGCAAAATGCCGCACGGCGTGTTTGCGCGTGACCTCGGTTTTGTCATCGGCAAGAAACTCGGCCCCGACGGCGACTTTGGCGTGGATATCGACTACCGCGTGCTCGAATTCGCCGGCGAGCTCGACCAGTTCAGCCTCGCCGCGCGCATCTCGCTGTGCAGCACCCCGACCGAGATGCGCGCGATCGGCGTGTTTTTCCCGCCATCGGCAGCCATCCTCGAATATGCGCAGGTGCGCGCGCAGCGTCCCTTCACGCCGGTCTACCCCGATGCCGATGCCCGCTATGAAGCCAAAATCGAGTTCGATGTCAGCACGCTGAAGCCGCAGGTGGCGCTGCCCGGCGGTCCGCACCTCGCCGCCGACCTCGCCACGGTTGCCGGCACGCCGGTAAGCCACACCTATGTCGGCTCCTGCGGCTCGGGCATGTACGAGGATCTCGAGATGGCCGCCGGCATCCTCAAGGGCCGCAAGCTGGCACGCGGCGTGCGCATGATCGTGGTGCCGGGTTCCGAGGACTCGACGCGGCGGATGACGCGCGAAGGCCTGCTCGATGTCTTCCACGACGCCGGCGCAATGGTGATCCCCGCCGGCTGCGGCCCCTGCGCCAGCGGCCGCACCGGGCTGATTGACGACGGCGAGAATTCGATCTCGACCGCGGTGGCCAACGGCCGCGGCCGCTTCGGCGCCAAGGGTGCCCAGCTCTACCTCGGCAGCCCCGCCACCGTTGCCGCCTCGGCGGTGACCGGATGCATCACCGACCCGCGCGAGTTCCTGTGATGGCCGCGTTGACCACGGCCTTCGCGCTGATTACCCTCGCTGCTTTTTTCCGGGACCCGCCATGGGCATGACCGCCGTTGAAAAGGTGCTCGCCGCAAAAAGCGGCCGCGCTGCCGTGAAACCCGGCGATGTGGTATCTCCGGACCCCGACTTCATCATGATCCACGACGGCGTGGTGATGGGCGCCAAGCGTGAACTCGACAGCCTCGGCATCACCCGCCTGGCGCAGCCGGACAAGGTGCTGATGGTCACCGACCATGACGTGATCTACGGCAGCGCGCGCGCGGCGGAACGTGGCGCCTTCAACCGCAAGGCCGCGGCGGCCTGGGGCGTCAAAAACTTCTTCGACGTCGGCCGCGGCGGCCACGGCCACATCTTCCCGATGGAATCCGGCCTGCTGCTGCCGGGCATGTTCTATTTCGACAACGACCGCCACGCCACCAACGCCGGCGCGATCGGGGCCTTCGGCTTTCGCATCGGCACCGAGATCACCCGCGTGCTCGCCACCGGCACCAACTGGGTGATGGTGCCGAAGACGGTGCGGCTTATGCTGAAAGGCCGGCTGCAGCCCGGCGTTTATGCCCGCGACATCGGTTTCCATTTCGCAGCGATGCTGAAACAGGAACGGCTGACCGCCGACCTCGATTACCGCGTGCTCGAATACGCCGGCGACCTTGAGCAGTTCGGGCTGTCCGAACGTGCCGCACTGTGCTCGACACCGACCGAAATCCGCGCCTATGGCGTATTCGTGCCGCCCTCCGAATCCATTCTTGACCACGCGCGCAGCAAGGCGCAGCAGCCGTTCACGCCGGTGTATTCCGACAGCGATGCGCGTTACGACGCCGACTTGACCCTCGACATCGGCAAACTCGAACCCCAGGTGTCGCTGCCGGGTAGCGTGGAAAATGCGGTCAATGTATCCGAGATCGCCGGCACCGCGGTGGACCACGCCTTCATCGGCTCCTGCGGCTCGGGGATGTGGGAGGACCTCGTGACCGCCGCGAACATCCTGCGTGGCAAACGGCTGGCGCCGAACGTGCGGCTGTTCGTCGCGCCCGGCTCCGAGGCCACCAACCGCAGGCTCGCCAGCGAAGGCCTGCTCGGCGTGTTCATCGAAGCCGGCGCGGTGATGCTGCCGCCGGGCTGTGGCCCCTGCAACGACGCGGTGATCGGCCCCGTGCATGCCGGCGAAGTCTCGATCTCCACCGCCACCAACAACAACGCCGGGCGCTTCGGCGCGCGCGAAGCGAAGCTCTACCTCGGCAGTCCCGCCACCGTCGCCGCCTCGGCGGTGGCGGGCAAGATTACGGATGCAAGAAAACTTCAAGTTCAAAAACTCTAGCCACAGAGGGCACAGAGAACACAGAGAACTGCAAACCCCGGAATACCCTCATGCGCCAAACATTGGCGAGGGTTTTCTCTGTGCTCTCTGTGTTCTCTGTGCCCTCTGTGGCTGCTTTTGATTTTTTAAAAGGTTACGACATGTCCTCTGAATTCCAGTGGGTGCTCAAAGGCCGCTGCTACAAACTCGGCCACGATGTCTGGCATGCCGGCGGCGTGGTGCCGAACTGGATCATCACCGGCCGGCATTTCGACCCGCAGGAGATCATCCCGCACCTGTTCGAGGAAACCGATCCCGGCTTCCACACCCGCTGCAAGCCCGGCGACATCATCGTCACCGGCAGGAACTTCGGCATGGGCCCGAAGATGAACGGCTATATCGCGATGCAGGCGCTGGGCCTGGGCCTCATCTGCGAATCGATGCCCTTTCTCGCCTACCGGGCGGCGGTCGGCTGCGGCCTGCGCGTGCTCACCGACTGCGTCAACGTCAGCGAGTTCTGCGAAACCGGTGACGAGCTGGAGGTTAATTTCCGCGACGGCTTTTTCATCAACCACACAAAGGACATCCGCCGCGAATATCCGCCGCTGCCTGATGCCCTGATGGAAATCGTCGAGCTCGGCGGCAACGCCGGCTGGCTCAAGCACTGGCAGGCGCAAAAGCAGGCTGGCGGCGCCGCGTGAACGCAGGGCTTAACGGATTTGGCCAACCCGTCGGCTTTGCACTGCCGGGCTGGAAGGCACCGCCGGCACCGCCGCGCAGCGTGCTCGAAGGCCGTTACTGCCGGCTCGAACCGCTGGGCACCAGCCATGCCGAACAGTTGCACGCGGCCAACAGTCTGGAGGCCGACGGCCGCGGCTGGACCTATATGACCAACGGTCCCTATGCGACGCTGGCCGATTACCGCGGCTGGGTTGAAACCATGCAGACCCGCAACGATCCGCAGTTCTACGCCATCATCGACCTCGAATCGGGCAAGGCCGGTGGCGTGGCCTCGTACATGCGCATCGATCCGGCCAACGGCTGCATCGAGGTCGGCGGCATCAAGCTGACACCACTGGTGTCGCGCAAACCGGCAATGACCGAAGCGATGCACCTGATGATGAAAAACGCATTCGCCCTCGGTTACCGGCGCTATGAATGGAAATGCGACGCGCTGAATGCGCCGTCGCGCAGGGCGGCGCAGCGTTTGGGCTTCAGCTACGAAGGCATCTTCGAACAGGCCATGGTCACCAAGGGCCGCAACCGCGACACCGCCTGGTTTTCGATCACCGACCGCGAATGGCCGGCGATCCGCGCGGCGCAGGAACAATGGCTCTCGGCAGAGAACTTCGATACCCAGGGCCGGCAGAAGAGCAGTCTTTCAGCACTGACTGCGCCGCTGCTCCGGAAATATACCTAAGATATTGATTTTATTAATATTTTAGTTCAACCGCGATGGCGCTGGCGGCCACGCGCCAGTGCTGCGGCAATAATCCGGCGCAACGCAGCGCCGTGCTCAACACCGGCAAAACACACGTTGTTGCCCATCGCATGCGGATGCAGATCGGGATTGGCATTGGCTTCGATGAATACCAGCCGGCCATCGGGCGTCAGCCGGTAATCGATGCGGCCGTAGTCACGCTGCTCCAGCGCATGAAAAATCGCCCTGCTCGCACTCTCGACATCGCGGCGCAAATTGGAGGAGAGCTTCGCCACCCGCCAGCGTATGCGCCAGCGGCTGCGGTAAGCACCGTCGTTCTTCAGCTTGAACGAGGCAAAGGTCGGCGCACCCGCGCCACGCCGGCCGATCACCAGTTCCACTGCCGGCATCACCCCGGGGTCGCTTCCGCCAACATCAGCGAGCAGTGCCACATAAAGATCGCGGCCTTCGATGAATTCCTCGCAGATCAGCGGCGCGTTGATGCGCCGGCGCAGCACGCGCACCCGTTCGCGCAGCTCGCGTTCGTTTTTCACCAGTGAATTGCCGCGGACTTCGTCGGAGCCATCACCAAACTGCGGCTTCACAATCAAGGGATACGGCACACGCGGATTGCGAACCGGACCTTTTGACGGAATCACGAAATAGCGGGGTACCGCAACACCGAGATCGGCAACGATGTGCTTGGACAGCGCCTTGTCGCGCGCGAGCCTGAGGCCGCCTGGACCGCTGCCGGTGTACGGAATCTTCAGCAGGTCGAGCATTCCGGCAATGGCCGCGTCCTGGCTGCGGTCGCCATCGACACATTCGGTGAGGTTGAACACCACCCGCGGATTCAGTGCGCGCAGTCCGCTGATGGTGACATCAACTCCGGCCTCGAAAGGCAGCATCACCGCCCTGAGGCCCTGAGACTGCAATTCCCGCAAAAGATAGGCTTCAACGCTGCTGCGTTCGGGAACAAACAGGCCGTTGCTTTTGCGCTCGCCGGCTTCGGCATCAACCAGCAGTGCAACATCGCAGCGCGCTCCGGCAGCGGCTCCACCCTTCTCCCTGTGTTTTGCCATGCCCCGATTTTAGCAGCGCAGCCTGATCAGATGACTTGCCCCGCCCGGAACAGACCCCGCGGCAGGCGATGCAGCGACTCGCAGCCGTCACGCGTGATGCGCAGCAGCTCGCCGACCTGCACACCGGAACGGATGGCTTCGTCGGCCTCGGTGGTCACCGGATTGGGCTGCACCACCACGGTCATGTTTTCCTCAAGCACCATGTTCGGCAGTGCCCCGGCCATGCGGCTTTTGCTGCCGATGATCGGCTGAAAATAGCCGCCGCCGAAACCGTGCACCAGGTCATCACAGACGGTGTATCCGCTGCGCTCGATCAGCGCGGTGGCCTCAAGGATTGAGGCCATCGTCGTACCGGGGCGCAGCACCGCCGTCACCGCATCAAAGGTGGCCTCGGCCACTGCATGCAGCTCCCGGTAGCGCGGCGTGGGATCAGCGTCCACCGTGAAGCTGCGCAGCACCTGGCCGGCATAATCCCACCAGAAGGCCGAAAGTTCGCAGGTAACGATGTCGCCGGCGTGCACCTTGCGCGTCGAGGCATATTGCGGCGGCACATGGCGCTGCGGCGCAGCCATCGCGGTGACGCCGATGTAGTGGATCATCGTGGTGCCGCCAAGACCGATATACGCGGCCTCGACCAGCGCAGCCAGCTCCCGCTCGTCCATGCCGGGGCGGGTGCCAGCGACCAGCGCGCGCATGCCGGCATCCGACAGTGCGGCGCCGATACGCAACCAGTCAAGCTCCTCCGCCGATTTGCGCATGCGCAACTGCGTGTACTCGGCATCGAGCAGCACCGTTTCAAAAGCGGCCTCGAGCCTGCGGAACTTGGACACCACCAGCGGGCCGATCACGCCGACGCGCTTCGCGCCGCGGCGCTGCAGTTCCGCGATTGTCAGCTCGATGCCGCGATGCTCGCCCCAGCGCACCTCGACATCCTGCGCGATGCGCCGCGCCAGCGGCACGTGGTTGTGCCACTCCATGTGCATGACCATGCGCCCGCCGGGACGGAAAATGACATAGGCCTCGGCACTGCCCGGCCAGCCGGTGACCCACTGCGGCGCGTTGCCGGCACGGTGGTCGGTCACCACCAGCAGGTGATCGCAGCCGTGTTTGTCCATCGCTGCCGCGAGCGCGGCATGACGCCGCGCATATTCGTCATCCGAGAAGCGCGGGTACTCCTGCGCAAGGATGGCCTGCTGCCGCGGTTCGAGGTGCAGCGGTGGCTGGTTTGCGGTATTGCCCAATTCGGAATCTCCAAAAAAACGGGCGGCGCCCGAATCGCGCCGCCCGCGATGCCTGCCTTGCGCGCTTACTGCGGCTTGATGCCTGCCGCCTTCATCACCGTCGCGTTGGAGACGATCTCCTCGCGCACGAACTTGGCGAACTGCGCCGGCGTCATGTCCATGGGTTCGTTGCCGAGGCTGGTCAGCCTGGCCTTCACCGCGGCGTCGTTGCCTGCCGCCTTGACCGACGTTGCCACCCGGCTGATCACCGGGGCCGGCACACCGGTCGGCGCCCAGATGCCGAACCACAGCGAGAAATCGAAGCCCGGTACGCCGGACTCGGCGATGGTCGGCACATTGGGCAGCACGCTGCTGCGCTTGATCGTGCTGACCGCAATGGCGCGGATCTTGCCGGCCTGGAGCTGGGACTGCATCGTCGACACCGGTGCGAAATAGAACTCGACGCGGCCGCCGACCACATCACCCAGCGCCTCGGCCGAGCCCTTGTACGGAACATGGGTCATGTCCACCTTGGCCATCAGCTTGAACTTCTCGAGGTTGAGGTGGGTGCCGGCGCCGACGCCGGCGGAGGCGAAATTGATCGCACCGGGCTTGGCCATCGCCGCCTTCAGCACATCCTGCACCGTGTTGTGGGGCGAGCTGGGATGGGTGACCAGCACGTTGGGCTGTTGCGCCAGCGGTGCGATGTCGACGAAATCCTTCAGCGTGTCAAAGGGCAGCTTCGAATACAGCGTGGGATTGACGGTATGCCCCGACGAATGCATCAGCAGCGTGTAGCCATCCGGCGTGGCGCGCGCCGCGATCGCGGCGGCGATGGTGCCGCCGGCGCCGGGCCGGTTGTCGGCGATCACCTGATGGCCCCACATTTCCGTGAGCTTGTTGGTATAGAGCCGGCCGACGATGTCGGTGGCGCTGCCCGGCGGGAAAGCCACGATGAAGCGCACCGGCTTGGTCGGAAAATCCGCGGCCTGCAGCGGGACGGCCAGCGCCAGCCCCGCGATAACAAATAAATTATTGATTTTATTCATTATTTTTCTCCTCCTTGGGCTTCCGGATCAGAGTCCGTCGCCAATGTCCACGTTCTCGGACTTCAGTTCAATGCCCGAGGCCTTCGCCTGCAGCAGCAGCAGCTGCGAGAAGTCCTGATCATAACCGTGGCCGATGAGGGTCTGCACCATGTCACGGGTGACGCTGGTGGTTGGCATCGGCACACCATAGCTGCGGCCGGCGGCAAGGCCAAGGTCGATGTCCTTCCTCAGCAGTTCCGGGGTGAAGGTGACATGGAAATCGAGGTTCGACAGCGCCGGCGTCTTGTAGGCGGTGAACATCGAACCCATCACGCTCTTGTTGAGGAAATCAAGGAAGGCGTGGCGCTTCATGCCGGTCTTCTCGGCGAGCACGGTGATCTCGCACAGGTTCTGGATCACCACGCCGAGCATCACGTTGTGGCAGATCTTGGCGATGCGTGACAGCTCGCCGTCGCCGACATAGGACACGCCGCGGCCGATGGCCTCAAGATAAGGGTTTACCGCATCAAAAGCATCCTGCGGACCCGAGGCCACAACCGTCAGCTTGCCGGCCTTGATCACCTTGGCATTGCCCGACACCGGTGCCGCCAGCATCTTGATGCCCTTCTCTCCGAGTTTGGCGCGAATCTCGGCTGACTCCTCCAGCGAGATCGAGGTGCTGTCGACAATGATTTTTGGTTTGCCGCCGGCGGACATCACACCATTGGGTCCGAACAGCACTTCCTTGACGTCCTTGCCGGTGGACACCATGGTGAACACGATATCGCAGCCGGCGAGGTCGGTCAGCTTGTCGGCAACCTTGGCGCCGGACTTCGCCAGCGGCTCGGCCTTGGCGCGGGTGCGGTTCCACACGGTGATGTCGCAGCCGGCCTTGGCCAGGCGCTCCGCCATCGCATAACCCATGCGCCCAATGCCGATCCAGCCCAGTTTGTGTTTTTTCATGTCAGCCATGTCGTTTCCTTAAGGATCAAGTCAAGATCAGGTTCAAAAGCATTAGCCACAGAGGACACAGAGAGCACAGAGAACTGCAAAAGCAGGGGTGTTCAATCCTGCCTCATGGGGATTCTCTTCGGGCTTTCTCTGTGCCCTCTGTGCCCTCTGTGGCTAAAGGTGTTTGTTTTTCAAGCCTCCAGCGCCTGCACCCAGTTGCGGGATTCGATCGCGTTTTTCACCTCGGCGAGGAAGGCACCAGAGTACGAGCCGTCCACCGCGCGGTGATCGAAGCTCTGCGCCAGCACGCCGACCGGGCGGATGGCAATCGAGTCCCCGCCTTCGGACTCGACCACCACCGGCTTCTTGCGGATGCCGTCAGCGGACAGGATCGCCACCTGCGGCTGGTTGATGATCGGCGCGGTGATCACGCTGCCGAAGGCGCCGTTGTTGGTGATGGTGTAGGTGCCTTCGGTCATCTCGTCGGGACGCAGTTTCCCGGCCCGCGCCCGTGTCGCGAGGTCGTTGATCTCGCGGGCGATCTGCGGCAGCGACTTCGCCGGCACGTCCTTGAGCACCGGCACCACCAGCCCGTCGAAATTGAGGTCCACCGCGATGCCGATGTTGATCCGGCGGTGCAGCGTGAGGCCGTCGCCGGCGAGGCTGGCGTTGAGCTTGGGAAACTTGCCCAGCGCGATCGACACCGCGCGCACGATGAACGGCAGGTAGGTCAGCGAATAACCCTCGCGCGCCTTCCACGCCGCGCCATGCGCGGCACGTGCCTGGTCAACCTTCAGGAAATCAGCCTCCACCAGTTGCAGCACGTGCGGCGCGGTTTGCCAGGAACGTGCGGTGTTTTCGGCGACACGCTTGCGGATGGCGTTGAAAGCCACGGTCTGGCCGGCCTGCACGGTTGCCGGCGCCGGCATGGCGCGTGCCGCAGGCGCCGCGCCCGCGGGCCTTGTGCCGCGATTGGCGATGAACGCGGTGACATCTTCGCGGGTGATGCGGCCATCGCGGCCGGTGCCGGTGATGTCAGCGGCGTTGAGGCTGTGCTCGGCGATCAGGCGGCGCACCACCGGCGACAGCCGTTCCGCGGGGTCCACGCGCGAACGTCGCGGCGCCTCGACTGCAGTCACGGAGGCCGCAGCCGCAACCGCCATCGCGGGTTTCGCCGCAACTGCAGGCGCAGACTGTGCAGCCGTTTTTCCATCACCGGCCTCGCGGATCACCGCCAGCGTCGCGCCGACCTTGGCCACCACGCCTTCTGTAACCACGATCTCGGCAATTACGCCAGCCACCGGCGACGGAATCTCGGTGCTGACCTTGTCGGTCTCGACGTCGAACAGCGTCTCGTCGGCCTTCACGCTGTCGCCGACTTTCTTGTACCACTTGGTGACGGTGCCCTCGGCGACGGTCTCGCCGAGCTGCGGCATGATGATGTTCATGGTTGACCCTTAAAACCTTTTTAGCCACAGAGGGCACAGAGGACACAGAGAAAAACCAAATCGGTCACGGTTTCGCTCTTTGTGTTTTTTTGCAGTTCTCTGTGCTCTCTGTGCCCTCTGTGGCTTGCTTTTGACTTTGACTTCCCGTGTCTCAATCAATCTTTTCCACGATCTCGCGCACGATGCGCTCGACCGAGGGAATCGTCGCATCCTCCAGCCGGTCGGCAGAAGGCAGCGGGATGTGCGGCGTGGTGATGCGGATGATCGGGCCGTCGAGTTCCCAGAAACACTCGTCGGCAATGATCGAGGCGATTTCCGCGCCCCAGCCGCAGAGTCGCGGATTTTCCTCGACGGTGACCAGACGCCCGGTCGCCGCCACTTCGGCGAGGATGGTCACGGTATCCAGCGGCACCAGCGAGCGCACATCAACCACCGTGCAGGAAATGCCGTGTTCCTTTTCGAGGATTTCGGCAGCCGCCAGCGCGCGGTGCACCATCAGCGCCAGTGCGACGATGGTGCAGTCCCTGCCCCGGCGCAGCACACGCGCCTTGCCCAGTTCATCGACCAGTTCACCTTCGGGCACCTCGCCCTTCATCGGATAGAGCGACTTCTGCTCAAACACGATCACCGGATCCTCGTCGCGCACCGCGGCGGCGATCAGGCCCTTTACGTCAGCGGGGAAGGCCGGCGCGACGACCTTGATGCCGGGAATCATCATCGCCCAGTTTTCCACCGACTGCGAATGCTGCGCACCAAACCGCGAACCCGCGCCGTTGGCAGTGCGGATCACCAGCGGCACCTGCACCTGGCCATTGGTCATGTAGCGCGATTTCGCAATTTCGTTGGCGACGATATCCCAGCACACCGCGAGAAAATCCGAAAACATGATCTCGGCAATCGGCCTGAGACCCGTCATCGCAGCGCCCATCGCAGCGCCGAGAATCGCCTGTTCAGAAATCGGCGTGTCGCGGACGCGTTTCGGGCCGAACTGGTCGAGGAGGCCCACCGTGGCCTTGAACACGCCACCGGCCGCGGCAATGTCCTCGCCGAGGAAGACCACGCGCTCGTCGCGCGCCATTTCCTGGGCGATGCCTGCGGCGACGGCGTCGCGATAGGTCAGTTCCGCCATGCTGCACCTCCATCGGCCCACACATGCTGCTCGATGCCATCGAGCGAAGGCAGCGCCGAGGCCTTGGCTGTCTCAGTGGCTTCATTGACCTGTTGATTCACTTCATCCTCGATGTCTTTCAGCGTCGCCTCGACAATGCCGAGACCGAGCAGCCGTTCGCGGTAGATCTTGATCGGATCGCGTTCCAGCCATTTTTCCAGCTCACCCTCCGGCCGGTACTTGCCCGGATCGGCACGCGAGTGGCCGGAGTGGCGATAGGTCATGGCCTCGATCAGCGCCGGCCCGCCGCCCTTGCGCGCACGTTCGATGTATCGGGTGGCGGTGCGGTACATCTCATCCGCATCATTGCCGTCAACAACAATCTTCTCGAGGTTGTAGGCCGCAGCACGATCCGCCGCCGGATGCTCAACCGCGGTCACCGCGCTGATCGGCGTGTATTCCATGTAGAGGTTGTTTTCACAGACAAAAATCACCGGCAGCTTCCAGATCACCGCGAAGTTGAGTGCCTCGTGGAAGGCACCGATGTTGGTGGTGCCGTCGCCGAAAAAACACACCGACACCTGCTCGGTGCCGCGGTACTGTGCCGACCACGCCGCGCCCGCCGCCACCGGCAGATGCGCGCCGATGATGGCGTAGGAACCCATCGCGCCCTTGGACACGTCGGTGAGGTGCATTGAGCCGCCCTTGCCGCCGAGCAGGCCGCATTCACGGCCCATCAGCTCGCCGAGCACGCCGCTCATCGAGGCGCCGCGTGCCAGCGTATGGGCGTGGCCGCGGTAGGTGCAGAAGGTGTAATCGTCGGGACGCATCGCCACGCCGAAAGCGGCGGCAATCGCCTCCTGCCCCAGCGACAAATGGCTGGTGCCCTTGATCAGGTTCTGCAGGAACAGATCGTAGGCGCGTTTTTCGCACAGGCGCAGCTCAAGCTGCATGCGGAACAACTCGAGCCGGATGTCGCGACCGATGTCATCGTCCGCGGCTGCTGCGGATTTTGGTCGTTTGCTTGCTGTAGTCATATTTGCTTTCAGGTCAGGCGATTTCAGGGTTATGAGGCTCGCACACTGCGTGCACTCCAAAATCCTCAATCCTCACTAGTATTTATTGGCTATCGGCAGTTCCTGCGCCGGGAACAGCGTGATGATTTTCGCGCCGTCGGGCGTCAGCACCACCTCCTCCTCGATACGCGCCGCCGACACGCCATCTTTCGCCGGGCAGAAGGTTTCGACCGCGAAGACCATGCCGGCCTTCAGCTCGTACGGGTCCTTGAACGAGTTCAGCCGCGAAATCAGCGGCCGCTCGTGCAGGCCGAGACCGAGGCCGTGGCAGAAGTTCAGGCCAAAGGCCGCCATCTCGGTCTCGAAGCCGATCTCGGTGCATTTCGGGAACATCTTTGCCACCTCATCGGTGGAGACACCCGGCTTGAGCATCGCGATGGCATCGTCCATCCACTTGCGCGCGCGCTTGTAGGCATCGTGCTGGGCCGGCGTCGCGCTGCCGACGGTGAAGGTGCGGTAGTAGCAGGTCTTGTAGCCCATGTACGACTGGATCAGGTCGAAATAGGCCTGGTCGCCGGGGCGGATCAGCCGGTCGGTGAAGTTGTGCGGATGCGGGCTGCAGCGTTCGCCGGCAATCGCGTTGACGGCCTCCACGCAGTCCGAACCCATTTCATAAAAACGCTTGGTCGCCATCGCGACGATCTCGTTTTCGCGCACGCCGGGTTTCAGCGCCTCGAAAATGTCCTGATACACGCCGTCACCCATCGCCGCGGCGGTGTTGAGCAGCGTGATCTCGTCGTGGCTCTTGATCTCGCGCGCGTCGAGCATGACCTGCTGGCCGTCCATCACCTTCAGGCCCAGCTTCTGCAGCGCGAACAGGAAGGGCGGCTCGACCACGTCGATGCCGATCGGCATGTCGGCGACACCTTCCTGCTTGAGGATGTCGTAAATCTCCTTGGCAGCCGCCTCGAACAGACCGACTTTCGGCGACACCGCGCCGCGTAATCCGGCAAGGCCCGGGATTGAATGATTCTTCGGCAGCCAGGGCGCATAAAGTTTGTGGTGACGCACCGCGGAGCCAAAGTCCCAGACCCAGGGCTCGCCGTTGCCGGTAAGCAGGCACCAGCGTGTGAGCTTGTCGCGCGCCCACTCGCCAATCACCGTGCTCGAGATGTAGCGCATGTTGATCTGGTCGAACACCAGCAGCGCGCCGAGCTTGGATTTTTTCAGCGCGTTGCGCGTACGCGCGAGGCGGTACTCGTGCAGGCGGCGAAAGTCGATGCGCTCCTCGAAATCCACCTGCATGCGGCCCGGTGCCTGCAGCGGACGGTCCCAGCGATGGTTCGGATTCGCCGGATCGTACAAACCGTCCGGTGCCGAAGACACCCGCTTCTTCGGATCGATCCCCGAAGCCTTGACCAGCTTCGGTTCGACTTTTTTCGGTTTCCGCGCCATTAAAAAATCTCCAATAAAATCAAATA
The DNA here is from genome assembly GCA_001464815.1 of Betaproteobacteria bacterium Ga0077527. Classification (GTDB taxonomy): domain Bacteria; phylum Pseudomonadota; class Gammaproteobacteria; order Burkholderiales; family SG8-41. Next base: position 149,838 of record LNDW01000017.1, read on the forward strand.
CTTATGAATTACACTCATCACCCATCATTACGCACTCATCGCTGCAGCAATCAGTCCGCCCTGATCCCCGCGGCGCGGATGATCGGCGTCCAGCGTTCGATCTCGCTCTTCACGAAGGCCTGCAGTTCCGCCGGCGTCGACGGCGAGGCAATCGCGCCCCGCTGCAGCAGGCCATCACGCACCTCCTGCGTGTTGAGGATGCCGGTGACCTCCTTGTGCAGCTTGTCGACGATGGGCTTGGGCACCTTGGCCGTGGTGAACAGGCCGAACCACAGCTCGGCGACCATGCCCGGAATGCCCGCTTCGGTGGCGCTGGGAATGTCCGGCGCGCCGGGGAAGCGTTCCCTGCCCGAGACCGCCAGCGCGCGCACCTTGCCCGACTTCAGTTGCGCGTAGGCAGTGATCGGCGAGAGGAAGGAAATCTGTGTTTCGCCGGACAGGATCGAGGTCAGCGCAAAACCCGCGCTCTTGTACGGAATGTGCTGGATGTCGGCCTTGGTCACCTGCTTGAACAGCTCGCCGGTGAGGTGGCTGATGGTGCCGTTGCCGGCGGAGGCGTAGGTCAGCGGTTTCTGCCGCGACAGCGCCACCAGCTCCTGCACCGACTTCGCCTGCACCGAGGGATGCAGCACCAGCACGGTGACGCCGGTGGTGGTCTTGGTGATCGGCGAAAAATCCTTCAGCGGGTCATAACCGCGGTTCGGATACAGCGCGACCGCGCTCACCATCGGGCCGGCGTGCCCCATCACCAGTGAATAACCGTCGGGCGCGGCCTTGGCCACCACTTCGGCCGACAGTGTGCCGCCGGCGCCGGCGCGGTTGTCCACCACCACTGGCTGGCCCCAGCGCTCACTGAGGCGCTGGCCGATGTAGCGCGACAGATAGTCGGCGGTGCTGCCCGGGCCCTGGCCCATGATGCGGATCGGGCGCGAGGGATATTTGTCCGCGGGCTCGTTGGCCTGCACCGGCAGCGCGGCCGCGGCCGTCAGCGACAGGGCACAGATCAGGTGGTGTGTGATGCGCATGGTTCTCCTCCGCTCTTTGGTCTTGTGAATACTGTGGCAGCCGGGTCCCGGACTCAGAGGCCGGCCTGCCGCTGGTACGACAGATCCATGTACTGCTCCGGGCTGCCCTTGGGCCTGGTCAGCCCCTCGGCCTGCCAGTAGACATCGATCACCTGGCGCACACCGTCGGCGTCAATCGAAGGCAGCGGCCGCGCGACGAAGGCATCGAAGGCCTTGCCCGCCAGTTCCGGCGCGATGTTCAGGCGCGACGGCAGCAGTGTGATCGCCTCCGCCTTGTGCGCCGGATCCTTGAGCCAGTGGCAGGCGCCGCGGAAGGCGCGGATGAAGGCGACCAGGCGATCGGCATTCTGTTCCGCCCACGGCCGCCGGCAGGCCGCGATGGAACCGGGATAGGTGGGGAAAAACTGCGTGGTGGTGCCGAGCGAGCCGAAACCGAGCGCGAACAGGTTGCGGTCGAAGGGCGGATTGAGCCAGCTCGCCGCGCCCTGGCCCGACTTCATCGCATCAAAACGCTCCTGCGAGCCGCCGATCTCGACAAAGCGGTAATCGGATTTCGACAGGCCGTTCTCGGCGAGCAGCTTGCGCAGCAGCAGCGCGTAGCCGCTGTTGGCGCCGTCAACCACGATGTCGCGGCCCTTGAGATCGGACAGCGCCTTCACATCCTTCGCCGCCACCAGCGACAGCTCGGGGGCATGGCCCTGGGCCATCACGATGCACAGATCACCACCGGTTTCCACCGCGCGCACCACATGGTCGGACTGCTGGAAGCCGATGTCATAGCCACCGGCGCGCAACTGTTCGAGCTGGTGGGTCGAGGAACCGGTCAGCGTGACATCGACTGCGACGCCTTCGGCCTCGAACATCCGGCGACCCTGCGCCACATACAGTGGCCAGGCATTCACACCTTCGGAAATGATCGCCAGCTTGACCGGCGCTGCTGCGGCTGCGGACATGCGTTCCTCGCGTTTTTCTGCTGCTCTGATGTTTTGTTGTTTTCTGTTGAAAACCGGAAGACCGGTGATGCGCCTCTGCCCTGCTGCAGCGCCCGCGCATCCTAGACTTGGGTCAACCAATAGTCAATAATCAAGCCAAATTGGTTGAACGTTGGCGGTGTTTTCCGGCATCCGCCATGATGCGCCGCACAAGGATGGAATGATCACCCCGGGGAGTATCTTGAGCGATCCTGATGGTTGAGTTCACCAGGTCAAACTACAACCAATTAAGCAAATTGGTTTGACCGAATGGTTGCAAGTCGGCACAATCAGCGCTCCCAGCAAATTGCTTGCCCGCTCCGAACCGCTTCTGCGCAATGCCCATGACCAACAGTCGTCGCCCCGCCATTGACACCCCCAGCCTGCGCCGCAACGGCCGACGCGATCGCACCCAGGAAATCCGCAACTTCCTGCTCGATGCGGTGGCCCAGGGCATCGTCGGGCCCGGCGGCAAACTGCCGACCGAGCGCGAGCTGGCGACACGCTTCGGCATGCCGCGCAACACCGTGCGCAAGACCCTCGCCCAGCTCGAGGCCGAAGGCACCATCACCCGTCATGTCGGCCGCGGCACCTTCCTTGCCGGCACCGGCGGTTTCCCCTCGGACAGCATCAACCACACCAGTCCGGCCGAGCTGATGGAAGCGCGGATGCGGCTGGAGCCGTCAATGGCCGAGTTGATCGTGATCAACGCCACGCCGGCCGATTTCGAGCGCATGGAAACCTGTCTCGAGCGCGCCGAGCGCGGCACCTCGCTCGACGATTTCGAAGTCTGGGATGCGGCCCTGCACCAGGCGATGGCCGCGGCCACCCACAACCGCTTCATGATCCGCGTCTTTGACATGGCCACTGCAGTGCGCCACCAGACCGAGTGGGGCAAGCTGAAGGATCGCGTGGTCACCCCGGAGCGCCGCCTCAAATACCAGGAAGAGCACCGCAGCATCGTCACCGCGCTGAAGGCGCGCGACGCCGACAGTGCACGCGCCGCAATCCTCGCCCATCTGCAGCACGCCCGGCGCAACCTGTTCGGTTTCTGAGCCGCCTGTTTTTGACCTTGACAGGCAGCCATTCCTGATATCCGGGCACGGTGTTGATATCTCGGTGCAACCCGGTCATGCATGACGCCTACAAAAAACTGCAATCTGCGTCAATCACCGCCGGCCGGGCTTTATTCGTCACGGGCAAACACGCGCTAAGTGTTTGACGCAAAGAGGCTTTTGCGACATATTTCTGACACATCCCAAGTCATTGTTTTTATTAAATTTTTTGACCCCGTCATAGGGGGAAGCAACACCCTGAAATATATTTTGCGTAAAGCGCGCGTGCAATCCGCGGGACAGCCGGCCCCACAATGCGACAGACTGGCTGGCTGGCACGAAAAACCATGCACATTTTCTGTGGATAAGTCTGTGAGCAAGCCGAAAAAATGCAGGCACGAGAGGGGATGCGCGCCTCACTTAGCTGGAATGCTTACTTTTTCAGCAAAGTCGCGTTTACAGCCGCGTCAGACCCGCATGCGCTTGCTGTGCGCGCTGATATTCGCCTTGATCATGCCGCCGGCACCCCCTGCCGGTGCGCAGGCGCTGGCGGTAGAAGCACTGGCCGTAATCACCGATCTGCCCCGCCCCGCAGAATCCCGCCACTTGCTGGAACTGCGTGTGGTGCTGCTGGACGGGAGCTGGAACCGCGGCGAAATCACGAATGCATTGGGCGAGGCCTCCCGCATACTCGGCCATTGCGGCATCCACAACACCCGCATCGATCTGTTACGCGTCACAGCACCGCAGGCACAGCGTCATTTCGACCCACCGCATTCACGCCAGCTCGCGCGCGCACTCGACCTGCCCAGACCGACGCTGTTTTTCACCGCCGGCACACGGCAGATTCCGGCCTACGACGCTGTCGCCTATGGCCGCAGCAACAGCCGGCGCAGCCCCGAACTGGAGAGCACGGTGTGGATCGCTCCCGGCGCGCGTGACCTCGGCATCGTGATCGCCCATGAACTGGTGCATGTGCTGATGGACAGCGGCGAACATGTCACCACGCCGGGCAACCTGATGGCCGAGGAAACCGCGCCCGGCAATACCGGGCTGACCGCGGCGCAGTGCGGGCGCATCACCACCACCGGCACCCGCCACGGGCTGCTGCGGCCGGGCGTAGACTAGTCTGACGGCACTTGATCATTAAAAACCGTTCGCCTGAGCCTGTTGAAGGGAAGGTGGACATGCCCTGACATCCAGACTGGCAACAGAGCCGTGACGCCACACGCTGACAAGATCGCCGAAGGACCGTGGAACCCCGGACTGCAATCGCAGATCCCCGCACCACTGCTGCCGCTGGCGACGATTCATCGCGCCGAACACGTACACACCACGCTGCACGAGGCGCGCGAACTGGCCGACCTCACCGGACTGCCAGTGGAGGAACTGGTCACCTTCCGCGCTGAACGCCTGGTGCTGCACGAGCTGCTGGCCCATGTCACCGCCGACCTCACCGTTGAAGACGGCACCAGAACCGAAGACCTCGGCATCAACTTCCGGCGCATGACCGAAGCCATCCTCAGCCGGTACATCCTGCCCGAGCTGCCGCGCATCACCGAAGAACATGAAGCGCTGCGCCTGCGCCTGCGCAGCGCGGTCGAGGCTGCGCTCGCGCGCGCACTCGGCACGCAGGCCGCACCGCCCGCCACACGGCGCCGCGGCCTGTTCGTCAGATTGTTTGGACAGGCGAGGACCGCAGCAACCGATACCGACGCCGAAAGCAGTGACATGCGCTGCATCCGGCAGTGGGCACAGGAAAGCGAAACCCTGCGAGAGGCTGCACCGTTGCGGGCCGCCGCCTGCGCCGCACTCGCACGTGTCGCCGACGCGATGCTCACCCGCCACGGCCGGCTGTGGCGCGACACCGCGCTGATCGCGAAGGTGGCCACCGACCTCGCCGCCAACGACTACGGCAGCGAGATGATCGGCCGCGCGATCGAGCCGCTGATCGGGCGCGGCGCCGCGGCCGAGGGGTTCCGCCGCCTGCCGGCGCAGGCGCACCCGGTGGTGATGAACACCAAGGGCGCCTCAGCCGCGGGCAAAAGCACGCTGCGGCCGCTGCAGCGTGAGCTCGCCGCGCGCATCGGCGTGAGCTGGCAGGACTTCGCGCTGATCAGCCCCGACATCTTCCGCAAGTTCCTGCTCGACTACTCGACGCTGGGCGAGGCCTACAAGTACGCCGGCGCCTTCACCGGCCACGAACTGCAGGTGGTGGACCACAAGCTCGACCGCGTGATGGCGCGCAAGGCCGAGCGCGGCGAGATGTCGCACCTGCTGATCGACCGCTTCCGGTTCGACACCTTCGCGCCGGCCTCCGACGTCGCCGGCAGCAACCTGCTCACCCGCTTCGGCGAGATCGTCTATCTCTTTTTCATGGTCACGCCGCCGCACGCCACCGTCGAACGCGCCTGGCAGCGCGGCCTCGAGGTCGGCCGCTTCAAGGCGGTGGACGACCTGCTCGCGCACAACATCGAGGCCTACACCGGCATGCCCGAGGTGTTCTTCACCTGGGCGCTCGCCGCCGACAAGAAAGTGCATTACGAATTCCTCGACAACAGCGTGGCGCTGGGCGACACCCCGCGCAGCATCGCCTTCGGCTGGAACGGCGAGCTCAACGTGCTCGATGTCGGCGGCCTGATCAACATCGAGCGTTATCGCCGGGTGAATGTCGCTGCGCGGGAGGCTGCTGCGGTGTATCCCGGAACTGATGACATGGCCGCCGCGCGCAACACACAGTTCCTCGAACAATGTGTGCGACGCCTGCCCAGGGTCAACTTCGCCGACCACGACAGCGGCCGCATCTGGCTGCGCATGGTGCAGGGCCGCGCGGTGTGGCAGGACCCGGCAGCGCTGGCCGAGGCGCTGCGCAATCCGGAAACCCGCGCCGGCATCACCGCGATTGCGCCGCAAATCATCGAAGCCCGCACCGCCACGGCAATCGCGGAGACACCTGAGCAACTCACCGGGGATGGCCGCACGCACACCCTTGGCGCCTGGGGTCAATTGGCGACACCTTTATAAGGCATTGTTTTTATTGAATTATTTTTTCATCTCCGCAACATCTCCTTACAAACGATTACGCCGCGTTGCGCGGCCCGCGCCTAAGCTTTCGCCGTGACCTGCAATCACGAGTCACGGATCACAACGAAGAGGAACAGGGACATGCGCAACCGCGCACAACCAAGGAGATCGACATGAACAAACTGATCACAGCAGTGTTCTCAGCCTCACTGCTCACCGCCTCGGTGCTGGTCACAGCACCGGCCCATGCCGGCGGCGGCCATGGCCACGGTCATGGCAAGCACCACTGGAAGCATGACAGGCATGCCTATCACCACTACGGCCCGCCGCGGCATGTGGTGCAGCATGTGCATCGCTACCAGCCGCCGCGCGTGGTGCATCACTACTACGCACCGTCCTATTACACGCCGTCTTATCACTCGCAGTATTACGCGCCCTCGGCGGGCATCCACGTCGTGCTGCCGAACGTCTATATTCCCTTCAACTGACGCGGCGGCGCGACCGGCGCTGCGCTTCGCGGGCCTATAATGCCGGCTCCTCCGGCAACCGCGGGCGCAGCGCCATGGATGGCAGCACCTCCCTCGAAATCAGGCTTCCGGCGGCCGATGGCCGCCTTGAAATTTTCCGGCTGCGCGAACCGCACAGCTACACCACCGCCACCTCGCCCGCGCAACTGACACGCATCGCCTACTCGGCGGCACATGTCGTGGCCGATCCGCGCGCCCGCATCAATCCCTGGCTCGACTGCGCGGTGGACTGGGACGCAACACTCGCCTACCGCCGTCATATCTGGAGCCTCGGCCTCGGCGTCGCCGAAGCCATGGACACCGCGCAGCGCGGCATGGGCATGGACTGGCCGGCCTCGCTGGAACTGATCCGCCGCTCGGTGGATGCAGCGAAGGATTTCCCCGGCGCGCTGATCGCCTCGGGCTGCGGCACCGACCAGTTGGCACCCGAAGACGCGCGCAGCGTCGATGACGTGATCCGTGCCTATGAAGAACAGATGGCCGCCATCGAGGCCACCGGCGGCCGGCTGATTCTGATGGCCAGCCGCGCGCTGGCGAAAGTGGCGCGCGGCCCCGGTGATTACGAGAAGGTCTATGACCGCGTGCTGCGCCAGGCGCACCAGCCGGTGATCCTGCACTGGCTGGGCGAGATGTTCGACCCCGCGCTCGCCGGTTACTGGGGCAGCGGCGACGTGCAGTCCGCGGTGGACACCGCGCTCGGCGTGATGGGCGCGAATGCCGCCAAGGTGGATGGCATCAAGATGTCACTGCTCGACAAGGACATCGAGATCGCGGTGCGCCGGCGCTTGCCCGAAGGCGTGCGCATGTACACCGGCGACGACTTCAACTACGCCGAGCTGATCGCCGGCGACGAGATCGGTGACCACACCAACCACCGTCACAGCGACGCCCTGCTCGGCATCTTCGACGCCATCGCACCGGCCGCCAGCGCCGCGCTGCTCGCGCTGGCACAACACGACCGCGCGCAATTCGACGCCATCCTCGCGCCGACCGTACCGCTGTCGCGCCACATCTTCCGCGCGCCGACACGCTTCTACAAAACCGGTGTGGTGTTCATGGCCTGGTTGAACGGGCATCAAGGCCACTTCACCATGGTCGGCGGCCAGCAGAGCGCGCGCGCGCTGATGCACTTCGTGGAACTGTTCAAACTGGCCGATGCCGCCGGGCTGCTGCTGAAACCCGAACTGGCAGTGGCGCGGATGAAGACGCTGCTGGCACTGCACGGCATCGACTGAGCGGCAACCGGCACCATCGCAATAAGGCCGCCAGGCGCATTGCTCGACAGGAAACGCACCAAAAAAGGAAAATGGGTCCGTTCGAAGCTGCCGGACTGATCGAATTCAACCGGTTCCGGTTCGCCAGGATCAATGCCGCGGACGTGCGGTATCCCCCGATTGGCCCGTCAAATCATTGCAGGTATTGGCGGGTCTCCACGCGCCGGGTTTACCGGGCCGCGGAACATCGGCATCAATCCAGCCGCGCAGCAAGGTAAAACGCCGCAGCGGTCAGCAATAGGGCAAGAACAGCCAGGCAGCAGGCAATGGCCTGGATCAACAGGGCGCGGCGGCGCGCGGCATCACCCTCCAGCACGACGGTATCGCGGATCACCGACACACCCGGCGGCGGAAACCGCCCGGTGCGCGCGATGCGCCGGCCGTGCCGGAATACATGCGCCGCGTACGCAATCAGCAGCAGTGCAACCGCGGCCACGGCCCGGCGCAGGCCGATTGCCAGCGCGGCGCGCGCCTCCGTGCGCTCCAGCGCAAGCACGCCATCCAGCCAGCGGTCACCGGCCCATGCCAGAGGCAGCATGACGGCCAGCACAACAGCAAACAGCAGCAGCACGCGGCGCCGCGCGGCGGGATCGGCGTACTGGATTTCCGGCATCGAATCTCGCCCCCTCGGATTGCGTCAAAAAATAACCACGGGCTGCGTTGCCGCATTTGGCAGATGAGTCGCCCCTATTCTCGATAGAGGCTCCGGCAAGCGCCTTGCCCCCCTGACGATTCAGGTCACAACGCATCTCTCGAAATGATTGTCAGCAGGTCCCGACATCAGACGCCGCATGAATCCCGCAGTTATACTCCCTGGCATGAGTATCGCAACCGACCGCCTCCCCGCCTGGACCCTGGTCACCCCCGCCGTGGCGCTGCTGATCGCCATCGCACTTTATGGCGCGTCGGCCTTGCCTGCGGCGCTGGCCATGGGGGCCGCCCTGCTCGCCGCGGTGATGGCTGCGGTCTACCATGCCGAAGTGCTGGCGGCGCGGCTGGGTGAACCCTTCGGAGCCGTATTGCTCGCGCTGGCCGTCACCGTCATCGAGCTCGGCCTGATCGTATCGATCATGCTCGGCGACCGCCCTGAACCCACGCTGGTGCGCGACACCATCCACGCCGTTGTCGTGCTGGTGCTGCATGGCATTGCAGGCCTGTGCATCGTCACCGGGGCGATACGGCACCGCGAGCAGGAATTCAGCACCAAGGGCGCCCAGGCCTATCTGATCGTGCTGCTGCCGATGGTGGCGATCACCCTGGTTCTGCCCAACATGACCACCAGCGCGCCAGGGCCCTTCTACACCAGCGCCCAGCTTGCCTTTGTCAGCGTCGCCTGCTTCGTGTTGTGGCTGGCCTTCACCTTTGTGCAGACCGTGCGCCATCGCGACCACTTCCAGCCCGCGCGGCAGAGCGGAGCCGTGACCGGGCGCCCGCCGCCGCGGGTGGCGGCGGGCGCGCTGCTGATGCTGCTGGTGGCGCTGGCCGCCGTGGTGCTGCTGGCGAAGGGCGTGTCACCGCATCTGCAAGCCGCGGTCGAGGCCATCGGCGCGCCGGTGGCGCTGGTGGGTGTGATTGTCGCGGCGATCGTGCTGCTGCCCGAGGCCCTCACCGCGCTGCGCGCGGCCCGCGAAGACCAGCTTCAGACTTCGATCAACCTTGCGCTGGGCTCGGGCGTGGCCAGCATCGGGCTCACCATCCCGACGGTCGCGGTGATCGCCTGGTGGACCGGAACACCGCTGGAACTCGGCGTGAGTGCAGGCGGTGCCACGCTGCTCGCGCTGTCATTCATGATGGCGCTGATCACCTACGGCACCGGACGCACCAGCCTGCTCTCCGGCGTGGTCCACCTGATCCTGCTCGCGACCTGGCTGTTCCTGATCATCGCGCCCTGAGCAGTGCAGGCGCGCGCCATCCGTACAACCCTGATCGGGATGGCAATACAGACAACGCGATAACCCGAATTCGGGTCGGACCTAGCCAAGTATCTGTATTGAAAAATTGTTTCCCAGATAACTGTACTTGGACGCCTTAAAGCAGCGTTTTCATGGTCAAAAGTGCATCGCCATGAATCCCTCTTTGAATCGGTTCAAATACTTATTCCCGTCATTTTGCTAACAAAACTGCAGTGCCAAGCACGAAGAATCGACCCGATTCCATCTCTTTTTGTTTCAAGACAATGTGTTGCGTTGGTCCGACCCAAGCCGCCCATTAAATTAAAGATTTAAGTATTACCCAGACTTAATCTTGGATGGCCAGGAACATACAACCCATATCTTTCACTTAGCGGAACAGCCTTGAATAAAGAAAGGTTAGGCAGTGCATTTTTCTTAACCCTATCGCACGCAATTTCAAGCGTTTTAAAATTTTTATCAGATATTCGCATTCCAGCAATAACTGAACAAAGAATTTCATCACGTTGGTATGGAAAAATGCCCGCTGAGCGCAGCTCAGACAAAACCCTCTCCTCTTCCTCATACGCCCATACATCGCTCTTTGTGAGAAGAATACTTTCCAGCAATTGCGTCCTATCTGCCTTCGCCACATCCACAACCGGCCTGGCTGATTGATAAGTCACCGGAAGGGGCAAGAGTCTGTCAGCGGCATAAGCGATATCCATCCTCGACCCCATGATAGGTATTCGAAATTCCAGCACGAAACCCTGATGCAATTGAGCGTAATGTGACCACATCAGCACACTAAGTCCATTTTTGCTGAGACTAACCACACCAACTTCCCGCAAAGCATCTTTAGCAAAATCGCCATCACTAATCCGCTTTTTTAAGCGCGCGATGAACTCCCCTTTTTGCTGCAACCGTTGCGCCGGGCTTAAACCCCTGCGCTTCGCAGCGGCCTTAAATAAATCGGGTCTTAACTTAAGCAGGTTTTCAATATTTGAAGTGCCGTAGTAGGGCAAACAGTCAAATGGATCATTAAAATCTAATGGGCACGTAAACTTTATAGTGCCCTCCGAAATAGTCTTCAGAGAATCTTCCGAAAACGGAAGGTATTTATATCTATAAATAACATGCTCTTCTTGAAACACAAGGTTTCCCTTAGGAAAGCTTCGCCGCCTTTTTGATCTGCGCCACCTTCACCATCTCCGGCGATTTCTTGTAGTGCGTATCCAGCGGATAACAGCCGGACACAAGGCCGTGCCGCGGTGCGGTGGTGCAGTCGCTGAAGGTGCGGCACAGGCGCTTGCGCTGCAGTGGACGCCCGGCGAGCACGTCAGCCGGCAGGTCGGGATAAGCCAGCACCATGCGGCCAAGGCCGACGCTGTCGGTCCAGCCGGCGCGCACCGCGGCCTGAGCGACATAGGGCAGGAATTCCTGCAGATAGGTATAGCCGCTGCCGACGAAGGCAAGGTCGGGGAAGGCCTGCTTCAGTTCGCGCACGACGTTCAGATGCCGCATCACACCGATCAGCGGGTCTTCCGGCGGGTGGTAGCCGTCGGAGGGCGGATACAGCGCGGGGCGCGTCAGGTGCGGGTTGTAGTACGGGCTGCCCAGCGTGATGTTGAAGAGTTTGATGCCGAGGTCGCGTGCGATGGCGATCACCGCCCTGGTTTCACCGAGATCGATCACCATCGGATCGGATTCCTTCAAACCAAAACCGTAACGGTAGGGCAGCAGGCCGGCAAATTCCTCGGGAGTGCCCGGCCCCATCGCTTCCGGCGTGGTCAGCGCCGGATCAGGCTTGAACGGCACCAGGTCGGCAGCAGAGAGACGCATGCCGAGTTTCAAGCCCGGCGCTTCGGCCTTGATGCCGGCAACAATCTCGCGCATGAAACGCGTGCGGTTCTGCAGCGAGCCGCCGAATTCGCCTTCACGTGTTTTTGCGGACAGGAATTCATGACCGAGATAACCGTGGCAGGCCTTGACGTCGACAAACTGGAAACCCAGCTTTGCCGCGCGCTTCGCACAATCCACATAACAGTCGATCAGGGCGCGGATGTCGCCGTCGCTCATCAGCGGATGATCGGCCGCGAGCCTGAACTTGCGGTCGAGGATCGGATGCCGGTAGAGGATCATCGGCACCTGCTTGTGGTGGTCGTCGGGTTTGCAGAAGCGTCCCGAGTGCGTGAGCTGCAAGCCGACCACCAGGCCGTCGTCGCTGCCCATCGCTTCCTGGTGCGCCGCGACCAGCTGCTCGCGCATCGTGCCGAGCGCGGCCTCGGTGTGGTCATTGAGCAGCAGCTGGTTGGGATTGGCGCGGCCGTCGGGCCGCACCGCCACCGCTTCGCCGCCCCAGATCAGCTTGGCGCCCGAGAGACCGAAGTTGCGCCAGCGCCGGCGGGTGTTGTCGGAGGGGCGGCCGTCGGTTTCGGCGTCCCAGCCCTCCATCGGATGGATGGTGTAACGGTTGCCGATGGTGAGACCGTCGATATGCAGCGGCTGCGCCATCGGCGAAACCGGTGCCGGTTCCAGCGTGTCGTCGCAGGGCATTGGCAGGCCCATGCGTTGCAGGTTGTCCTTGAAGCCGGCCGGTGTGGCCAGGGATTTGACTTTGACGTAATCACCGAACTTCAACGGAGCCTCCTTGATATCGCTGAGAGAATGGCGGTTACATCCTGAGAATTCCGTCCAGCGGCCGCCCCTCACCCCAACCCTCTCCCCGCTCCGCGGGTAGAGGGCGTCTCAAGTTATTTCTTGACCAGATTCTTCAGCCCTGTCAGCGCATATTTGTAGCTCTCGATGCCCATGCCGTAAACCGAAGCCTTGCACACCGGCTGGAACACCGACACCGTGCCGCGCGCGGTGGGGTTGGACAGGTGCACTTCGACCACCGGAAATTTCATCTGCGCCACCGCCGCGCGCAGCGGACCGGTAACCATGGTGTAGCCGCCAGGATTGATCACCACGCCGGCGAGGTCGCTGTCGAAAGCCTCATACAGCCGGTTGACCACCTCGCCCTCGATATTGGAATGGAAAAACGACAACTCGATGCCGAGTTCCTTGGCATAGCCGCGGATGTGTTCCTCGTATTGCGCCAGCGTCATCGGGCCGAATACCTCGAGTTGCACCTTGCCACGCATGTTCAGACCCGCGCCGTGGATCACCAGCACTTTCATGTTCATTCCTCCCGGATGTTGGCGGCCTTGACCACCTTGCGCCACTTCTCGATCTCGGCCTTGATGTAGGACTGGCTCGCCTCCGGCGTGGTGGCGATGATCTCGGCGCTGTAGCGGGCAAATGTCTGCTGCGCCAGCGGCGTGGCCAGCACCTTGTTGAGGTCGCCGTTGAGGCGGGTGACGATGCTCCGCGGCGTCTTCGCCGGGGCCAGCATCGCGGTGAAGGTACCGGCCTCGACGCCGGCAACTCCGGCCTCACGCATCGTCGGCACCTCCGGCACCTCCGGCGAACGGCTGCCGGCATTGACTGCCAGCGCACGCACCTTGCCGCTTTTGACGTGGCCGATCGCCGAGGAAATCTGGTCGAACATGACATCGATGCGGCCGCCGATCAGGTCGATCATGGCCGGCGCGCCGCCCTTGTACGGCACATGGGTGAAGCGCGTACCGGTGATGCCCTGGAACAGCTCGCCGGCGAGGCGGCCGGTGGCGAAATTGCCCGAGGAGCCCATGATCAGCTCGCCGCGGCTGCGGGCATGGACGATGAAGTCCTTCACCGTTTTCGCGGGCGAGGTCAGCGGCACCAGCATGATCACCGGCACGTTCGACACCAGCGAGATCGCGGCAAAGTCGCGCACCGGGTCGTAGCGCAGCTTGCTCGATACCGCCGGCGCGATGGTCAGCGAGCCGGTCGATGAAAACAGCAGCGTGTAGCCGTCGGACTGGGCAGTGGCGACAATCTCCGAACCCACTGCACCGCCGGCGCCGGAACGATTGTCGATGATCAGGTTGCGGCCAAGCAGCTCGGCCATGCCCGGCGTGATGGCGCGGGCGCTGAGATCGACATTACCGCCCGGCGCGAAGGGCACGATCAGGCGGATCGGCCTCTCGGGCCAGGCCGCAGAAGCCGCCGGCGTCAAAAGCGCGAGCAGGACGCCCGCAAGTGCTGCGTATCTGGATTGCATGAAAACTCCGTTGGGGTTCAAGCCGTGGCGGCAGGGGCTTGGGCAGACCACGCGCATTCCGCTAAACTGGCCCGCGCATTTTACAGGGCGCGCATGGCTGTCGTGCGCCGAAACCACCTAGCCAAGGAAATGATATGGACCCGAAAGCCATCGCCGCGGGCATCGCCATGCGCCGCAAAGTCATGGGGGACAAGCACGTGGCCAAGCGCCAGGGCAGCGATGACCGCTTCACCCGCCAGCAGCAGGAACTGGTCAACGGCTTCTCCTGGGGCCAAATCTGGACGCGGCCTCAGCTCACGCTGAAGGAACGCAGCCTGGTCACCCTCGCCTTCATCTGCGCCGCCGACCGCATGGACGAGCTGCCGGGCCACGTCCGCGGCGCCATTAACAATGGCGCCAAGCCGGAGGAGATCGTCGAGGTCTTCGTGCAGGCCGCGGTGTATTGCGGCTTTCCGTCATCCAACACGGCGGTGCGCCGCTGCGTGGAGATTTTCCGCGAGGACGGCATCCTCTGAACTGGCCGCGGCCGCGTCAGGGCGCCGCCATGCCCAGATCGGCCAGCGCCTTCTTCAGCTCCGCGTACTGGGCCTTCAGGTAGGCGGTGGTTTCACGGCTGCGCAGGAACAGCGGCTCGAACTCGTTGTCGTCGAGATCCTTTTTCCATTCGGGCGTGGCCACCATACGCGCCAGCGCGGATTCCCAGTAGGCCAGTTGCGGCGGCGTCATCGCCTTGGGCCCGACCATCAACCTTCCGTTGTTGATGACGACGGGATAACCCTGCTCGCGCAAGGTCGGCACCGCGGCAAAGGAACCCTCAAGCCGCTTGTCCGAGGTCACCCCCAGCACGCGCAGCTTGCCGCCCTGCAGATGGGGCACCACGTTGTTGGCGGCCGAGGCCATCAGGTCGACATGACCGCCGAGCAGCGCCGTCATCGCCTGGCCGCCGCCCTGGAACACCACCGCGCGCAGTTTCTTCGGATCGCTGCCGGCAAGCCGAGCGAGGCGGGCCATCGCGATATGGTTGGCGCTGCCGAGGCTGCTGCCCACCGAAAAGCTGACCGCGGCCGGATCCTTGCGCAGCAGGTCGGCCAGGTCACGGATGGATCGGATCGGCGATTCCGCCCGGACGCTGATCGTCACCGACTCCGTGAACAGGTTGGCGATCATCGTCAGGTCAGTGTAGTTGGTGTTGGACCGGCCGCTGATGTGGTTGGTGAGCAGCGTCGGATTGGAAATTGCGATGTAATGGCCGTCGTTGCCGCGCTGGTTGAGATAGGTCCACGCCACCAGCCCGCCGCCGCCGGGTTTGTTCACCACCGCGGCCTGCACCGGAAGGATGCGGCCCTCCTGCAGGATGCGGTGCACCGTGCGCGCCGAACGGTCCTGACCGCCGCCGGCGCCGGTGGCGACAATGATTTCCACCACCCGC
The DNA here is from genome assembly GCA_001464815.1 of Betaproteobacteria bacterium Ga0077527. Classification (GTDB taxonomy): domain Bacteria; phylum Pseudomonadota; class Gammaproteobacteria; order Burkholderiales; family SG8-41. The sequence goes on from LNDW01000017.1 coordinate 165,179, forward strand.
TCCGGCCGCCATTCCGCGCCCGCCGCCGCGACCAATCCCGGAACCGCCATGGCTGCGAGCATCAGGCCATGCATGACCACACCCATCAGTTGCTTTTGCATCGGACTCCCCCTTCGCCCGTCATTCGACGGTGTTGTTATCGGGCGACCCGCACAGGCAGGCCGCTCTTCAGTGATTCCTCCATCGCCAGCGTCACCGCCAGGGTCTGTCGCGCCTCGCCGGGCGCCGCATGCAGCGCCGGCGTGCCCGCGGTGAGGTGGTCGAGCCAGGCCCGGGTCTCGGTAGCCACCGGGCCCCAGAATTCATCCATCGCCCAGTCGCCGGGCGTGCCGCTGCCGAGGAAGGCCATGTTGACCTCGTGGCCGGGAATATAAACATGGCCCACGCCATGCTCGCTGTAGAGCATGCGGTCGGCGTGGTCATCGTCGAGCAGCATCACGCCATCAGGGCCAAGCAGCTCCACCCGCGCGGCATGGCCCAGCACCGGGAATCCCTTGGGCAGCGCATAGCTCACGCTCATCGCGATCACCGCACCGTCGGCGCAGGTCAGGATGGCGTGGGCGAGATCGGTGGTGTTGTGGCCGGAATCGCGCAGCACGCCGCGCTTGCCGCGTGCCACCACCTCGACCACCGGGTTGTCCGCGAAAAACCAGCCCATCAGGTCGATGTAATAGGTCAGGCCCGAGGTCGGGCTGTTTTCCGGGAGGCGCGACAGCGTCTGCATCGCCTGCGAGCGGGTGTTGAACAGGCGCACCATCGCACCGGTAAGGCTGCCGAGGCGTCCATGGCGCAGCTGCTCCTTCGCGATCATGTAGCGCTTCTTGAAGCGGCGGCTGAAGCCGACATGCAGGCTAGCGCCGCGGCCGGCGTGTTGCACAGCGGCCGCGCACAGGCGGTCGGCGTCGGCCAGCGTGAGGGCCAGCGGCTTTTCCACCAGCACCTTCTTGCCCAGTTCGAGGGCCTGCAGCACCGGCTCGACATGTTCGAGCTCGATCGTGGACACCACCACGGCGCCGACTTCGGGCCGCGACATGATCTCCATATTGCCGGCGGACCAGCACTGCGCACCGGCACGTGCGGCGAGTTTCTCCGCCTTTGCCGGATCACGGTCGGAAACAGCGAGGAAACTCACCGCCGGATGACGGGCCGCCATCAGCGCGCGCAGCGTGCCGATGCGCCCGCAGCCGACCACGGCAACTCCGATACTTTGATGACGCATGGCGGTTCTCCTCAGGCGCTCAGCGCCGCGACGATGCGGTCGCGGGTGAACGGCATGTCGCGCAGCCGCGCGCCCAGCGCGTTGTGAATGGCGTTGCCGATGGCTGCAGCCACCGGACCCTGCGTGCCCTCGCCCGCGCCCACCGGCGGCGCCTCGGGCCGGTTGATCAGCGCGACCTCGATCTCCGGCACTTCGGTGAAGCGCAGTATCGGGTAGTCGTCCCAACTGCGCGTGGTGATGGTGGTCCTGTCGAAATCGACGCGCTCCTTCAGCGCCATGCTGGCGCTCTGGATCATGCCGCCCTCGATCTGGTTGAGCACGCCATCGGGGTTGATCGCCTGACCGACATCCACGGCGCCCCAGAGCTTCGTCACCCGCACCTCCTCCTCGACCCTGACCTCGGCGATCACCGCGATGTACGCTGCGAGATTCTTGTAGCGCGCGAAGCCGATGCCGCGGCCGCGTTCGCCGTCGCCCTGCTCGCCGGCCCGCCATTGCGCCATCTGCACGACCTTCTCGATCACCGCCTTCGCCCGCGCATCCTTCAGGTGGCGCAGGCGGAATTCGACCGGATCGGCGCCGGCGGCCTGCGCCAGTTCATCCATGAAGCACTCGATGGCGAAGGCGTTGGCAAAGCCGCCCAGCGCGCGCAGCGCGGAGGCACGGATCGGCGAACGGCGGATCAGGTGGTTGGTGACCCTCTGGTTGGGAAAGTCATACAAGGGGATCGCGTTGCGGTGGCTGCCGCCGCCGGGCAGCGGCGGGTTGCCCGGCTTCGCCGCGGGCAGCGGTTTCTCCAGGTGCCAGGCCGCGAGCAGGTTGACGCCGCCCTTGCCGCCGGGCCGCGTGCTGTGGGCATGGCTCCACAGTTCATGGCCCCAGTTGACGATGTTGCCATGCGCATCGAGTGCGGCGTTCATGCGCATCACCATCGGCGAGCTGAAAGGCTCCCAGCCGAATTCGTCCTCGCGCATCCACTGCACGCGCACCGGCCGGCCCGGCACCGCGCGCGCGAGCAGCACCGCATCCATCGCCACGTCGTCGGCGGCGTTGTGGCCGTAGCAGCCGGCGCCCTCGGCGTGAGTGACGATGATGTCGGGCTCGGGCAGGCCCAGCGCCTGCGCGAGATCGCCGCGCAGCGGGTAGATGCCCTGGCTGTGGGTCCACACCCTGACTTTCGGTTGGTCATGGCCGCCTTCCCACTGCGCGATGGCACAGGACGGTGCGAGCGAGGCGTGCGCGATATAGGGCTTGGTGTATTCGGCGCTTAGTTGCTTTGCACCGGCGGTTTCCGGCTCATTTTCAGGATTACCCTTGTTGCTGATGACTTCGGTCTCGGCCTCGGCCTGCAATGTCAGCAGCTGGCGCGGATCGTTGGCCGGCAGCTCCGGCCCCGGTATCCACTGTGCCAGCCGCGCGAGGCGCCGCTCGGCGCGGATCGCCTGCTCCTCGCGTTCGGCCACCACACCGAGGAAACTGCCGTCGCGCACCACGGCGACCACGCCTGGCATCTGCTCGACTTCTTTCAGGTCGATCGCCTTCAGCGTGGCGCCGGGTCCGGCGGGACGGCAGACACGGCCGTGCAGCGTGCCCGGCAGGTTCATGTCCTGCAGGAAGGCGGGTTTGCCGGTGACCTTGCCCGGAATGTCGACACGCTCCAGCGAAGTGCCGACCACGACATGCTCCTGCGGCAGCTTGGCCGTGGCGTCGAAACCCGCCTCGCGCGCGAGCAGGTCCGGGGTCGCCAGCTCCCAGTAGGTCACCGAACCGCCGCCGCGCGCGCTGATCACGCCATCCTGCACGCTCAGGCTTTCGAGGGTGACGCCGAGTTTCTGCGCGGCGCGCGCGAGCAGCAGGTCGCGCGCCTCGGCCGCGGCGTGGCGCAGCGCCAGTCCGCTTTCCTGGATCGAACGGCTGCCCGAGGTGATGCCTTCGTCGGGACTGAATGCGGTGGACGCGGGTTTGAGGCGGATGCGCGACACGTCGATGTCGAGTTCTTCCGCGGTCATCTGGATCAGCGCGGTGAGGATGCCCTGGCCGATTTCGACCTTGCCGGTGATCAGCGTCACCGTGCCGTCGGCATTGATCGACAGCCAGCGGTCAAGGCGGCGGTTGGTGTCGAGGCTGCCTGGCAGTTTGCGTGCGGGTGCGGTGTTGTTGGCTTGCGCCATGGTCAGCCCCCCTTCATTTCTTTGGCCGCGCGCTTCACCGCGCGCAGGATGCGGCTGTGGGTGCCGCAGCGGCAGAGGTTGCGCTCGAGGGCTGCGCGGATCTCGGCATCCGATGGATCCTGGTTGACATCAAGCAGCGCTTTCGCCGCCATCAGGATGCCGCTGGCGCAGTAACCGCATTGCGCAGCCTGCTCGGCGATGAAGGCTTTTTGCAGTGGATGCAGGGCTGCGTCGGAAGCCAGCGCCTCGACGGTGGTGATTTTTTTGCCCAGCACCGATGACAGCGGCACATCGCAGGACTGCACGGGCCGGCCGTCGATGATCACGGTGCAGGCACCGCACTGCGCGAGGCCGCAACCGTAACGGGTACCAACGAGTCCGAGATCGTTGCGCAGGGCGTAGAGCAGTGGGGTTTCCGCGTCGGCCCTCACCTCACGCGGTTCGCCGTTTACGGTAATCGTCAGGGGCATAAGATTTGCTCAATCAGGACTATAAATTATTCAATTAAAACAATTAGTTATGAAAAATCCGCCTTGCCGCCGGCAATGACCAGGCCTATACTGCGCATCCCCTGCACTTAATCCTTCATCACGACCATCGCATGCTCAATTCCGAGGACATCGCCGCGATCGAAGCCCGCCTGGCCGAGCTGAAGCTCGAACATCGCGACCTCGACGACGTGATCCAGCGCCTCACGGATACACCGGTGCAGGACCAGCTGCAGATGCAGCGGCTGAAAAAACGCAAGCTGCTGGTCAAGGATCAGATTTCGATGCTTGAGCGGCAACTCACGCCGGACATCCTCGCTTAGCCAGACCTCCCCGCGCGCCAGATCAGCCACAGCGCGTAAATCCCAAGCAGCACGAACCAGGCAAAAGCCCAGCCCGGTATCGTCAGGCCGAGGAAACTCCAGTCCACGCTGGCGCACTCACCCGAACCCGACAGCACTTTTTCGATCATCCGTTGCAGCGGGAACTGTTCAAGCATGTATTGCAGGCCCGGACCGCAGGCCGGCACCTGGTCGGGCGGCAGGCTCTGCAGCCAGACATGGCGTCCGGCGACACCGGCACCCACCGCGGCGGCAATCACGCCGAGTACGCCATAAACGATGGCGCCGCGGCGTCGCGGGCCATGCAGCGCGGCGGTCATGAAAACCAGGCCGAGTGCGATGAAGGCAATCCGCTGGAACACACACAGCGGACAGGGCTCCAGGCCGTCAACATGCTGCAGCCATAGTCCGTAACCAAGCAGCGCGGTGCAGGCCACCGCACCTGCAAGATAGAGCAATCTGATATTGATGGTCATGAGTTTGAGGGTTCAGACATAAGCGAGCAGCCGCCCGCAGGCCAGGATGGCAATCCAGAGCAGCAGCGAAAGCGCGGCATGTATCTTTGCCGCCGCCGGCACCGCAGCATTGGCATCCCAGGACGCCGCGCCGCGAAACACGCCGGCATGAAACAGCGCGGCATTGAGCCCCGCCGCCATCAGCAGCGCCATCTTGGTGATGAAAGCCGGATTGGACACAAAATCACCGGCGTGGGTGATGAACATCAGCAATCCCGAAGGCACGATCAGCAGTAGTGCGCCAGTGCTCCACGGCAGCACATGCGCGGCCAGCGCGCGCACCGGCAGTGTTTTCGACAGGCCGAGCAGGCGCAGATCAAGCACCGCGATGGAGCCGACCAGCAGCACAAAGCCGACGATATGAAAGATTTCCACCAGCGGATACAGCCAGAGGTCCTCGCGCATTGCAACCGCCAGCGGCAGACGCTCGATCGCGGCGAGAGGTGATGTCGGGTCGGAAGTCAAAGAAAAACCTTAAAACCTTTAGCCACAGAGGTCACAGAGAACACAGAGAAAAACCATCGGGTCATGAACTGCACGCTCGAATATGAAGGGTTTGAAGTTCTCTGTGCTCTCTGTGCACCCCTCAAGGGGGTATCGAGAACCTCTGTGGCTTGATTTTGATTTTTATCTCAACGCAACTCGATCGTACGCTCACCGACGATGATGCGCTCGGCCCGCATTTCGTCGGGCTTCGCGCGGTTGGCGTATCCGACGACGGTGACGGTAGCGCCTTTTTTCAGGTCGGCGGGCGGCAGGCCGCGTGCGCTCATGCGCGAGGGTGGCGCGAGCACGGCGTGCCAGGTCTTGCCCGGCGTCACCAGGCGGATGTGGCCGTGCGGATGCTCGTAGCCGGATTCGGCGATGGTTCCGGTGAGCCTCAGCTCCTTGGCGACATCGTATTCAGACCAGCCATGGTGGGCGGCGGCGGGCAGCACCAGCGAAACCAGAGTGATCATGGCAGCGGTCGCGGCGGACTTTGTGATGGATTTTTTCACGGGTTTCTCCTGGTTCGCCCTTGCAGCGCAGCGGCTGCTGCCGGCGGGCGCGTTACTTTATACTCAATCCAATATGCGAGTCACGCGCACCATCATCATCGATGAAACCGAATTGGTTGAGCGCTTCATTCACGCCTCCGGCCCCGGTGGCCAGAACGTGAACAAGGTCGCCACCGCGGTTGAATTGCGCTTTGACGTGCTGCGCTCCAGCGCATTGTCCGGCAGCGTGCGCGACCGGCTGTTTGCGCTGGCCGGCAAAAAAATCTCCGGTGACGGCGTGCTGGTGATCGCCGCGCAGCGCTTTCGCAGCCAGGCTCGCAACCGTGCCGACGCACGTGAGCGGCTCGCCGGGCTGATCCGTGCCGCGGCAACGCCGCCAAAAACGCGGCTGGCCACCAAACCGACGCGGGCTTCGAAGCGGCGTCGGCTGGATGACAAGCGACGCCGCAGCGACCTCAAGCGGGTGCGCCGGGGGAACGATGATTAATTTAATAAAATCAATGACTTGAAATTAATGTGCGGCCGGACAGGCAAACCCTTGGTGACTCGCTGTTACACTGAGCCCACGCAATCAGGCCACGCCGGAATAAATCCGTGCACCACGGCGTTCACCTGATGTCCTGTCAAATGGACACCGGCGGGTTGCGACGGCTACCTCGAACAATTTACAACACACCTCAACAACAGACGGGAGACTGTTTCATGAAGCATGCACTGATCGCAGCACTGATTGCCACCTCCACCCTGCTCGCCAGCGGCAGCGTATTGGCCCAGGTCAAACCGGAAGACGTGATCAAGTACCGCAAGAGCGTCTACACCGTTGCCGCCTGGCACATGCGCCCCCTCGGCGCGATGGTCAAAGGCCAGATGCCCTTTGATCAGGCGGTCTTCCTGAAAAATGCCGAGATGGTCGCCGACATCGCTTCGGTCGCTCCCGAAGCCTTTGCACCCGGTTCGGACAAGGGTGCGGAAACCCGCGCCAAGCCGGAAATCTGGAGCGACGCCGCCGGTTTCAAGAAAGTCATGGACAATTTCCAGGCTGAAACCGCAAAGCTGGTGCAGGTCGCGCGTACGGCCAAGGATGTTGACGCAGTGCGCGGCCAGTTCAGCGCGGTGGCCAAGAGCTGCGGCGCCTGCCACGACAACTTCCGCACCAAGTAAGCAGGCTTCAATGCCCAAAAAAACCGCCTCCGGGCGGTTTTTTTGCATCCGGCTTTTGCTTCCTGTGCCTCCCTAACGCGTCACCAAAAACCACACCGCGGCGGCGCACGCCGCCAGCAGCACCAGCGCCAGCCATGAACTCGCCATCCTCGCCGGAGTGGCGCCCGCCGGCAGTTGCTTGCGGCCGGTGAACATCGGCTTCACCAGGTTCTCGGACTTGTAGAGCAGGTAATAAAGCACTGCCGCAACGTGTACGCCGATCAGCGCAAGCAGGATGTTGATGTTGTACTTGTGGATTGTGGTCAGCCAGTCGCTGAGTTCCTTGGTCACATGTTTGTAGAGCGGCCCCTCGTAGAGGATGTCGTCGTTGGAAAACAGGCCGGTGCCGGTCTGCACCAGCACACAAAGCAGGATCAGCACCACGCTGAGGCCGCCGAGCGGATTGTGACCGGCGAATTTCGCTGCGGTGCGCGAGGGCAGCGTGCGGATGTAACCGATCACCGCGCCCGGCCCGTATAGAAAATCGCCGAAGCGGGCGTGGGTGCTGCCGACAAAACCCCAGAGGATGCGGAACAGGATCAGCGCCAGCACCGCGTAGCCGGAATAGAAATGCCAGTCCATCCACTCCATCTCGCCGGACAGCCAGGAAAATCCGATCAGCAGCACCAGCAGCCAGTGGAACAGGCGCACCGGCAGATCCCACACCGGCGTTGCAATCTTGTTGGCGGATGAATCGGTCATCGTCATGCTCTCCTCAGGCAGTGGCCAGATGCGTCACCAGACTCCGGCCGTTCCAGTAATGTAATAGATACGACGGCGCCGCGTTCAGGTCGGGCTCGAAGCGGCCTCCGCCAAAACGCAGTTGCACCTGGAATGCCGTGCTCGGCGCCACCGCCACCGCGGCGCCCTGCCAGCGCGCCTGCAGCGGACGGTGCAGGTGCCCGCACAGCACCGCCTGCACCGCGGGCCTCGCCGCGATGATTTTGCCGAGGCGCTGCGCCGCCTGCGGCGCCAGCGCGATGCGGTCCATCACCGAGTAGCCGCTGGACACCGGCGGGTGGTGCAGCACCACCAGCGCCGGGATCGCCGGCACGGCATCCAGCGCCTGTTCCAGCCAGCCAAGTTGATCCTGATCAAGATCACCGTCATCCCGCCCCTCGACCAGGCTGTCGAGCATGACGATGCGCAGGCCCGGGAGATCCAGGGCATGGCAAATCGGCCCGTTATTGCCGATACCCGGATGGCCGGCAAACACGGCGCGCAGCGCATCACGGCGGTCGTGGTTTCCGGCGAGCAGGTGATACGGCATCCGCAGCGGCGCCAGCAATTCGCGCAACGCCTCGTATTCGGCGCCCACGCCGTTGTCGGTGAGGTCTCCGCTGAGCAGCAACAGGTCGGGTACGCGGCGCAGGGCCTGCAGATGATCAATGCAGCGGCGCAGCCCTGCCGCACTGTCGATGCCGAAAGCGTTGCGGGCGCCCGATGCCGTGACATGAAGATCGGAAAACTGCGCGATCAGCAGCGCACCGTCCCCGCCTCCATTCATTGCGGCAACCTCATTGCTGCAATGTCTGCTGCTTCAGGGTCACGTAATCCACCTTGCCCGAGCCAAGCAAAGGCAGGTGGTCCACCTTGACGATGCGTTTGGCCACCGCCAGTTCGTGGGCGTTGATCTGCCGTGCCGCCTGCAGCAGCGCCATGCGGTCGAGCGCGGGATCGGTGGTTAGCAGCACCGTGCTCTCACCGCCACGGGTCATCTCGACCAGCGCGGCATGCTTGAACGAGGACGAAGCCTGGTAGGCAATTTGCTCGACACGCTCCAGCGACACCATCTCGCCGGCGATCTTGGCGAAACGCTTGACCCGGCCGTGGATGGTGACGAAACCGTCATCATCGACGCTGACCACGTCACCGGTGTTGTACCAACCCGCGCCGAGTTCCGAACGCGGCGGCTGCAGCACACCGGGCGCATCGGAGAACAGGTAGCCCATCATCAGGTTGGGCCCGCGCACATGCAGCACCCCGCCCTGCTCGATGCCCGGCACCGGCACGATGCGGTACTCGACGCCGGGCAGGAAGCGGCCGACGGTGCCGGCGCGGAAGGCGAGCGGCGTGTTCAGCGACATCGCCGGACCGCACTCGGTGGCCCCATAACCTTCATACACACGCAGCCCGAATTTCGAGAACCACAGCTTCTCGACCTCGGTGTTGAGCTTCTCGCCGCCGGCGATGACAAAACGTGCGCGGTAAAAATCGAAAGGGTCGGCCTGGCGCGCGTAGTTGCCGAGGAAGGTGCTGGTGCCGAAAATGTAGGTGCAGTCGCGGGTGTAGGCGTATTCCGGAATCGCCTTGTAGTGCAGCGGATTGGTGTAGAGGAACAGCCGGGTGCCGGTGACCAGCGGCATCAGCGTGCATGCGGTGAGGCCGAAGGTGTGGTACATCGGCAGCGCGTTCAGGTATTTGTCCTGCGGGCCGAACTCGATCACCGACTGCAGTTGCGCCATCACGCCGAGCATGGTGTCGTGCGAAATCGCCACGCCCTTGGGCCTTGCTTCCGAACCCGAGGTGAAAAGCACGATTGCCGCCAACGAAGGATCCTGGGGCGGCAGCGCGCTGCGCGGGTGCAGCAGGGCGCGCACGATCCACAGCTTGTCGGCCAGCGTCAACGTCTCGCGCAGGTCCTCAAGGTAGATGATCTCGCAGCCGGCCAGCGACTCCAGCAGATATTCGAGTTTCGCCGCCTGCAGGAAGGCGCGCGAGGTGATCACCGTGCGCAGCGTCGCCGCCTGCGCCGCCACGCGCAGCGCCTCGGCGCCACTTGAGTAATTGAGCATCGCCGCGACCCGGCCGCGCGCGGTGAGGCCGAACACCAGGCACACCGTGGCAGCGAGGTTGGGCAGCAGTACGCCAACGCGCTCGCCGGGACTGGTGAAGCGCGCGCTCAGCCGTCCCAGCGCGAACGCGCCCTTGATCAGGTCGTTGTAGCTGCGCACCTGGCCACGCAGGTCCTCGATGATCTGCGTGCGCCGGCCGTGCAGTTGCGCGGCATCGAGCAGCGCCTCGATCAGCGTGCGCCGCGGCACCGCGTCAGCCATCGAACGCTGCAGGATGCGCAGCAGCTCGCCGGCCTGCTGGCGCCGCCGCGCGGCACCCGTGGCGCTGCGCACGGCCAGCCGTGTCGCCGGCTGCACGATCAATGTCACCTGCGGCAGCCTGCGTTTCGGCCAGTAACAGCCAACCCCGGCGGCGCCCGAGAACTGGGTGCCCTCAATACGCAGCGGCACGATGTCGGCATCCGCCCGCGCCGCGACCAGCGCCGCCATGCCGTAGATCTTCATCGGGCCACCGGTGGTGGTGACACGGTCCTGCGGAAAGATCACCACCGGACGGCCGGAGCGCAGCGTGCGCACCAGTCCCTTGACGGTGGTGTTGCCGCCGCTGCCCAATTCGGCGCAGTCGGTGATGCGGCGAAGCAGGCGCAGCACCCTTGTGCCGGCCAGCGCCTGCGGCACCACGATCAGCGGCCGGCCAGGCAGGAACAGCGCGATCAGCAGCGCGTCGATGACCGAGTTGTGATTGGCCACCACCAGCGGGCGGGGACGCTGCAGCTCGCTGACGTGGCCGGCGACGCGCACACGCAGCAGCAGGCCGGCCAGGGATTTCAGGAGGGTGCGCAACACCGGGAAATTCCGATTCCGAATTCGATGCAGGGGGTTGTTAAATAAATCATGGTGACCACGGTCAATAAGAGGGGCAGCGACAGCTTTTAACCAACCTGCCCTTCGCCGTCAAACACCCCGACGGAGTCCTTATGGTCATGTGGGCCGCTGCCGGCACTTTCGAGGGTCAATCGGCGGAAAAAGCATGGTTTCGCAAAAAAAGTCTGGAAATATCCCGCCCCCGGCTTTTTTATCACTTATAAGCCATTGTTTTATATGGCATTTTTTAAAACTTATCATTTTGGTAGATTTGCCGTTGTAGCCCAGCCCCTTTTTAATTGCTGCAGGTGCGTACAAACACACCGAAAAGCACTGCTTCTTCAATTACATACAGGGGTAAGTCAACATGGAAATGCAGATTCCGTCGGCCGTCATCGATATCCATCACGCGTTGGTCAAACCCGATTTCGGCAGCAGTAACGACTTTCGCTTTTCACCACAACTGCAGGCCCATTTTGACCGCCAGACCCGCGCGCTGTGGTCGCGCTGGACTGCCGCACCACGCCCCTGTTTCAACGCCGGCCTGCTCGCCGACATCCGCGCCTATTACAACTTCGTCGCAGAAAGCGAAGGCCTGATCGATTGTGGCGACGCAACAGAGTCGATCGATTACGTGATCCTCGCTTCCGGCATGCCCGGCGTGTTCCAGCTCGGCGGGGACCTCGACCTGTTCCGCCAGAAAATCGACGGCCGTGACCGCGAAGCCCTGTCCAGCTACGGCCGCGCCTGCATCGACGTGCTTTACCGCAACTACCGCGGCCACGACCTGCCGCTGACCACGATCTCGCTGGTGCAGGGTGAATGCCTGGGCGGCGGCTTCGAGGCTGCGCTGTCGAGCGACCTGATCATCGCCGAACGGCGCTCGCGCTTCGGCTTTCCAGAAATATTGTTCAACCTGTTCCCGGGCATGGGCGCCTACTCCTTCCTCGACCGCAAGGTCGGCCAGCGCAGGGCCGAGGAAATCATCTCCTCCGGCAAGATTTACACCGCCGAGGAAATGCAGGCCCTGGGGGTGATCGATGTCGTCGCCGATGACGGCGAAGGCGAAACCGCGGTCAACACCCTGATCAAGCAGCGCTCGCGCTCAAGAAACGGCATGGCGGCATTGGCCGCGGTGCGCCGCCGCGTTCATCAGATCAGCTATCAGGAGCTGGAGGACGTGGTCGATGTCTGGGTTGATGCCGCGCTGCGCCTGACCCCGCGCGACCTGAAACTGATGCAGCGTCTGGTTTCGCGCCAGAATGGCCTGCAGGAACCGGCGGTGGTTCACTGAAAACAGCGATTAACCGCCTTTTTCCCGGGGACATCAGCTCTGCTATAAACTGGCAGGGGGGATTGTTCACGCATGGGGTTCGCGCGCATGTCTGATCTGCGCACGGCCGGCCGAAAGGCATGATCCGCCATGAATGAACCGCCGATGATTAACGGTTTTTTCGCCACCGACGCGATGTCAGACTTCGAGCACTCCTATACCATCGAGCAGACCGCCCAGCTGCTCGGCATCTCACCGCAGAAGCTGCGGCGCTGGGATGAACAGGGTGTGCTCACGGCACTGCGCACCGAGGGCGGCCACCGCCGCTACCCCAAGGAACTGGTCGACCGCCTGATCCAGGCCAATGCCAGCGGGCCGCAGGACATGGCCTCGCTGGAACTCGCCAGCGTCAAACGTTCGCTCGATGAAAAGCGCCGCATCATCCAACTGCTGATCGAAAGCGAAGGCCGTTACCGCGACCTCGTCGAGACCTCGCACGACCTGATCTGGCAGACCGACGCCGAAGGCCGCTTCACCTACCTCAACGCCGCCGCTTACGACATTTTCGGCCTCGCCCCCTCCGACCTGATCGGCCGCTGCTTCTTCAGCTTCGAGACCAACGGCGCGCTGGTGCCGAACCGGCGCTTCCTGTCAACGCTGCGCCGCCACGGCGAAGTACAGAATCACGTCACCCACCTCACCACGGCGCGTGGCGAGGACCGCTGGATCGGCATCAACGCCCGTGTCACCCGCGATGAAAATGGCGGCATGCTCGGCATCCGCGGCACCGCGCGCGACGTGACCCAGCAGCACCTGGCGATCCGCCGTGCCGAACATGTCGCGATGCACGACGCACTGACCGACCTGCCCAACCGCAACGCCCTGCAGCGCCAGATCGAATCAGCGCTGCAGATCAGCCAGGTCGGAGCGCTGCTGCTGGTCGACATGGACCACTTCAAGCGCATCAACGCGGCTTTCGGCCACGGCGCGGCGGAGCAACTCGTGGTCGGCCTCGCCGGTGTGCTGCGCAGCGTCGCCCGCAACCGCAACGGCGATCTCTACCGCGTTGGCGAAGACCAGTTCCTGCTGCACCTGCCGGACGCACTGCGCGAGGATGCGCAAAACGCCGCCGCGGCGGTGCTCGACGCGGTGCAGAACTACCGCCTTGAGCTGGCGCACAACCGGGTGGTTTCCAACCTCACCGCCTCGATCGGCATCGCGATGTACCCCTTCCACGGCGCCGACTGGCCCGGACTGCTCGCCGCGGTGGACAGCGCCACCCACCAGGCCAAGGATGACGGGCGCAACCGTGTCGCGATGTTCCAACCGGTTTCGGATGCGCTGCGTGCGACCCACCGCCGTACTCACTGGACGCAGCTGATCGCCGACGCACTGGAGTTCGACAGGATCTCGCTGTCAACCCAGCCCGCGGTACGGATCCGCGACGGCGCGGTGCTGCATCACGAGATTTTCCTGCGCATCCGCGACGAGCAGGGGCGCTGGGCAGATTCGGCGCAGTTCATGGCCACCGCGGAATCGCTGGGTTTTGCCCCTGCGCTCGACCAGCGGGTGATCGGCCGGGTGCTGACACACATGCATGAACACGGTGGCTGTTGGCGCCAGCCCTATGCAGTCAACGTATCGGCCGCGTCGATCGCCGATCAGGACTGGATGCGTGAACTCTCCGACATGATCCGCGGTTCGCAAGGCGCCGGCGAGCGGCTGGTGTTCGAGATCAGCGAACGCACGGCGATGGAGAACATCGACGCCACCGCGGCCTTCATCAGCCGGGTGCGCAACCTCGGCGCACGCGCCGCACTCGATGACTTCGGCACCGGCTTCAGCTCCTTCTACTACCTGCGCCATTTCGAGGTCGATTACCTAAAGATCAGCGGCGCCTTCACCCAGAAACTGGATGACGACCACGAAAGCCGTGCCTTTGTCCGCGCGGTGAACGCACTGGCGCGTGACCTCAAGCGCCAGGTCATTGCCAAGGGGGTCGAGTCGGCACTGCAACTGCAATTGCTGCGTGAGGCGGGTGCGCTCTATGCACAGGGCCGTTATTTCAGTCCCGTCGCGGCACTCGGCACGACCGAGCCGCTGCAGGTCAGTGCCGGCAGGAACAGCGGCGCAGGCGGCTGAGCGCCAGCCAACTGCCGGGGATGGCTACCACTCCCCACGCCGCAGTTTTTCCGCCCAGAACAGGCCGGTGACGGTCTTCGGATCGGTGATGCGCCCCTCGCGCACCCAGTCCAACGCCTCCATCAGCGGCAGCGTCATCACCTCGAGAAACTCACCTTCGTCCAGCGCGCTGCCGGCTTCGGTAAGTCCGCCGGCCATGAACAGTTCGATGCGCTCATCAGCATAGGCGATGCAGGGGTGCAGCGTAGCCAGATGCCGCCAGTCCCGGGCGATGTAGCCGCATTCCTCGCGCAGTTCGCGCTGCGCGGTGGCGAGCGCCTCCTCACCGGCGTCAATCTTGCCCGCCGGCAGTTCGATGAAATGGCGGCGCAGCGGATAACGGAATTGGCGCTCGAGCACCACGGTATCCGGATCGGGACAGGCAATGATCATCGCCGCGCCGGGATGCAGGATGTATTCGCGGGTGGATACATTGCCATCCGGCAGGCGCACCCGGTCGCGGCACACACGCAGCAGCCGGCCCTCGAACACCGCCTCCGAGTCGAGCGGGGTTTCGCTGAAATCCGTGCCGGACGCGGAAGGCTGCGAAGATTTCACTACCGGGTCACAGCCTTGTTCACAGCCCCGGTTTGCGCCACAGGTAGCGGTAAACGTAACCGGGGTAGGCAAACACCAGGAACAGGCAGACGGTCACCGCGTAGAACTCCCAGCGCTGTGTATGCACCTGTCCGGCACGGCTTTCCAGCAGCCAGGCGAAGAATCCGGTCACGGCATACAGGATGACCAGTTCCAGCAGCCGCCAGCCAAGGTGCTTGCCCGAAGCGGGTGCCGCACGCAGGAACAGGATGCGTTCGCTGAAAAACGGCAGGTTGGCGAGAACCAGCGCGAGCAGCAGCAGTGCGGCGATGCTCCAGTCCATCATGTCAGGGGGGAGTCAATCAGATCGAGGCGCGTACGGCCTCGATGCACAGCACCAGCAGCGGCTGAGGCGCGATGCCGAGAAGCAGCACCGCAATACCGTTGACCGACAGCAGCGCGCGCACGTCGCCTGAAGCTGAAATCGGCGCGGTATCAACCGGTTCGTCGAAATACATCAGCTTGACGATGCGCAGGTAATAGAAGGCGCCGATCAGCGAGAACAGCACCGCGACCACGGCCAGCCACCACAGGCCGATCCCGACCACCGCCTGCAGCACCGACAGCTTGGCATAAAAACCCACCGTCGGCGGGATGCCAGCCATCGAAAACATCAGCAGCAGCATCAGGAAGGCATACCAGGGGCTGCGCCGGTTGAGGCCCTTGTAGTCATCGAGGTTTTCCGCCTCGAAACCTTCACGGGCCAGCAGCAGGATCATGCCGAAGGCACCCAGCGTCATCAGCACGTAGACCGTGACGTAGTACATGCCGGCACCGTAACCGTCGATGGTGCCGGACAACACGCCGAGCAGCAGGAAGCCCATGTGCGAGATCGTCGAGTAGGCGAACATCCGCTTCAGATTGGTCTGCATGATCGCGGTCAGGTTGCCGATGGCGAGCGAAAGCACCGCCATCACCGCCAGCATGTTGCGCCACTCCTCGGTCAGCGCGTCCGCGCCGAGGGCCTGCGCCAGCAGGCGCATCACAATGGCAAAGGCGGCGAATTTCGGCGCCGAACCGATAAACAGCGTCACCGCGGTCGGCGCACCTTGATAAACGTCGGGCACCCACATGTGGAAGGGCACCGCGCCGAGCTTGAAGCCGAGGCCGGCAACGATGAACACCAGCGCGAACACCAGCACCACCTGGGCGCGCACACCCTCGTTGGCAAGGCGGGCAAGTTCGGTGATTTCCAGGGTGCCGGTGGCGCCATAAAGCATCGACATGCCGTAGAGCAGCATGCCGGAGGCCAGCGCGCCGAGCACAAAATACTTCATCGCCGCCTCGGTCGCGCGCACCGAATCCCGCTGCAGCGCGACCATCGCATACAGCGACAGCGACAGCAGTTCGAGGCCGAGGTACAGCGTCAGCAGGTGGTTGGCCGAGATCATCACCATCATGCCCAGCGTCGCGAACAGCGCCAGCGTGAAGAATTCGCCGGTAAAGAGGCCGCGCGCAGCGTTGTAGGCCCGGGCGTAGACCAGCACCATGATCACCGCGACGCAGGTCACGAGCTTGAGCATGTCCGCCATCAGGTCGTCGACGAACATGCCACTGAAGGTGTAGACCGGCTCGGCATTGCCGGTGAAGAAGGTCAGCAGCGCGCAGCCGGCGAGCGTGAACTGGGTCAGCCCGTAGGTGACGATGCGGTTGTCATCGCTGATGAACAGATCGACAAGCAGGATCACACAGGCCATCACCAGCAGGAACAGCTCCGGGTAGGCGGGCCACAGCGGCATTATGTATTCCATGAGATCCCTATTGCAGCGCTCATTGCGTTGGCAATTTGCTGAACGACACGTGCGCCAGAAGGTCATTCACCGAAACATGCAGCACTTCGACAAAAGGCTGCGGCCAGATGCCCATCCACAGCGTCAGCACCGCGAGCACGGCGAGAATCAGGAATTCGCGGGCATTGATGTCCTTCAGCTGCGCGACATGGTCGTTGGCGACCGCACCGAACACCACGCGCTTGTACATCCACAGCGTGTAGGCGGCGCCGAAGATCAGCGTCGCCGACGCGGCAAAGGCGTACCAGAAATTGACTTGCATCGCACCCATGATCACCAGAAATTCGCCGACAAAGCCGCTGGTTCCGGGCAGGCCGGCATTGGCCATCGCGAACAGCATGAACAGCGCGGCAAACACCGGCATGCGGTTGGCCACGCCGCCATAGTCGGCGATGTTGCGGGTATGCATGCGGTCATAAAGCACGCCGACGCACAGGAACAGCGCGCCGGAGATAAAACCGTGGGAGATCATCTGAATGATCGCGCCCTCCACCGCCTGCGCATTGAACAGGAAGGTGCCGAGCGTGACAAAACCCATGTGCGAAATCGACGAATAGGCGATCAGCTTTTTCATGTCGGTCTGCACCAGCGCGACCAGCCCGATGTAAACCACCGCGATCAGCGACAGCGTGATCACCACCGGCGCAAGCAGCAGGCTGGCATCGGGCACGATCGGCAGCGTCAGGCGCAGGAAGCCGTAGCCACCCAGCTTCAGCATCACCGCGGCCAGCACCACCGAACCGCCGGTGGGCGCCTCGACGTGGGCGTCGGGCAGCCAGGTGTGCACCGGCCACATCGGCACCTTGACGGCGAAGGCCATAAAAAATGCAATAAAAACAAGAACTTGTGCAGCCATTGGTAGCTGCGCCTGGTAAAAGTCGAACAGGCTGAAACTGCCGCCAGCGGTGAAGTAAAGATAGATCAGCGCGACCAGCGTGAGCAGCGAGCCAAGAAGCGTGTAGAGGAAGAACTTGACCGCGGCATAGACGCGGTTGGGACCACCCCAGACACCAACGATGATGAACATCGGGATCAGCGTCGCCTCGAAGAACACGTAGAACAGCAGTCCGTCGAGCGATGCAAACACGCCGTTCATCAGTCCCGACAGGAACAGGAAGGCCGCCATGTATTGCGACACGCGGCTCTGGATCACTTCCCAGCCGGCAATGACCACGATCACCGTGGTCAGGCTGTTGAGCAGGATCAGCAGCAGCGAGATGCCGTCGATGCCGAGGTGATAATTGACGTTGAAGGCGTCGATCCACGGCCGCATCTCGACAAACTGGAAGCCGCCCGCCTGCGTATTGAAGCCGGTATAGAGCGGAATGGTCACAGCGAAGCCGATCAAAGCGCCGATCAGTGCGATCACGCGTGAAGCCTGTGCGTTGCGGTCGCCGCCGGTCAGCAGCACCGCGACACCGGCGATGATCGGCGCCCAGATGGCGAGGCTCAGTAGTGGTAATCCCTGCATCATCTCGTCAGTTTTTCTTGTTCATGTTCACGGATCAGCGGGTGTACGCCAGCGTCAGCAGCATCAGGATGCCGATGATCATCGCGAAGGCGTAGTGGTAGATGTAACCCGACTGCACATGGCGGATCACCGCGGCACACCAGCCCACCAGCCGCGCCGAACCGTTGACCAGCACGTTGTCGATCACCGCGATGTCGCCGCCCTTCCACAGACCGGTGCCCAGCGCGCGCGAGCCGCCGGCGAAAAACCAGTCGTTGAAGCGGTCGAGGCCGTATTTCTCCATCAGGATGGTCACCACCACGCCCCACTGGCGGCGCAGCCGGGCCGGCAGTTCGGGCCTTGCGATGTAAAGGAACCAGGCTGTCACGGCACCGGCCACCGCCAGCCAGAACGGCAGCGTGCCCAGCGCATGGCTCATCATGCCGATGACACCGTGGAAGTTCTGCGCCATCACCGCCATAGCGGTATGCGCCGGATTGACGGTGATCGCGCTGCCGAAATAATTGCCGTAGACGAATGTGCCGATCAGCCAGCCCGCCGACACCGAGGGAATCGCCAGCATGACCAGCGGCAGGGTCACCACCCATGGCGACTCCTGCGGCTTGCCGTGGCCATGATCATGGTGTTCATCGTGGCCGTGATCGTCATGGGCATGATCATCATGGTGCGCCGCGGCTTTGGCATCCGCATCCGCCGCCTTGACATCGGGATGGTTGGGGTCGGCGAAGCGCTCCTTGCCGTGGAATGCATAAAACACCAGGCGGAAGGAATAGAAGCCGCCGACAAACACGCCGGCCACCGCCAGCGCGTAGGCAAAACCCGCGCCTGGCACCGTGGCGTGATGCAGTGCCTCGACAATGGTTTCCTTGGAGAAGAAACCGGCAAAGGGCGGCAACCCGGCATTGGCGATGGCGCCGATCAGCACCGTCAGATAGGTGATCGGCATGTACTTGGCGAGGCCGCCCATCTTGCGCATGTCCTGCTGGTGGTGCATCGCGATGATCACCGAACCGGCACCCAGGAACAGCACCGCCTTGAAAAAGGCATGAGTGAAGAGGTGGAAGATCGCTGCGGAATAGGCCGAGGCGCCCAGTGCCATGGTCATGTAACCGAGCTGCGACAGCGTCGAATAGGCAACCACGCGCTTGATGTCGTACTGCACCGTGGCGATCAGCGCCATGAAGAAGGCGGTGATCGCGCCGATGACCAGCACGAACGACAGCGCGGTTTCCGACAGCTCGAACAGCGGCGACATCCGCGCCACCATGAAAATGCCCGCGGTGACCATCGTCGCGGCGTGAATCAGTGCCGAGATCGGCGTCGGGCCCTCCATCGAGTCCGGCAGCCACACGTGCAGAGGGAACTGCGCCGACTTGCCCATCGCGCCGATGAACAGCAGGATGCAGATCACCGTCATCAGCGACCAGGCATGCCCCGGGAACAGCTCGATGGTGTTGCCGCTCAGACGTTCCGCGCCGGCAAACACCGCGGCATAGTCGAGCGTGCCGAAATACATCAGCACCAGCGCGATGCCGAGCAGGAAGCCGAAGTCGCCAACACGGTTGACCAGGAAGGCCTTCATGTTCGCGTAGATCGCCGTCGGCCGGTTGTACCAGAAGCCAATCAGCAGGTACGACACCAGGCCCACAGCTTCCCAGCCGAAAAACAGTTGCAGGAAGTTGTTGCTCATCACCAGCATCAACATCGAGAAGGTGAACAGCGAGATGTACGAGAAAAAGCGCTGGTAGCCGGGGTCGTCTGCCATGTAGCCGATGGTGTAGACGTGCACCATCAGCGAGACGAAGGACACCACGATCATCATCGTCGCCGACAGCGGGTCGATCAGGAAGCCGATCTCGAAGCGGATGCTGCCGGAGACCAGCCAGGTGTAGACCGGCCCGTTGAACAGGTTGCCGGCCATGACGTCCATGTAGACGAACACCGAGGCCGCAAGGCAGACCAGCATGCCGAGGATGGTCACGACATGCGCCGCGCGGCGGCCGATCAGCCAGCCGAACAGGCCGGAAACAATCGCCCCGGCGAGCGGCGCCAGCGGCACCAGCAGATAGAGTTTTTGCATCGAGGTCATGGCCGTCTCAACCCTTCATCCGGTCGAGGTCTTCGACATTGATGGTGCGCAGGTTGCGGAACAGCACCACCAGGATCGCCAGGCCGATCGCCGATTCGGCGGCGGCCACGGTGAGGATGAAGAACACGAAAATCTGGCCGGCGGTGTCGCCGAGGAAATGCGAGAAGGCGATGAAGTTCATGTTGACCGCGAGCAGCATCAGCTCGATCGCCATCAGCAGCACGATGATGTTCTTGCGGTTCAGGAAAATGCCGATCACCGAGATCGCGAACAGCACCGCGCCGAGGATCAGGTAATGGGAGAGGGAAATCATGCCTCGCCCCCCTCTTTCTTCTCGGCCGGCATCGACACGATGCGCACACGGTCGGCGCGTTTCACCTGCACCTGCTGCGCCACATTCATGCCGCGGCTGGAGGACTTGCGCCGGCGCAGCGTCAGCGCGATCGCGGCGACAATCGCCACCAGCAGGATCACCGCGGCCAGTTCGAAGGGGTAGACATAGTCGGTATAAAGCAGGCGGCCGAGTTCCTTGGTGTTGCTGTAGCCCTCGGGGGCCGGCGCCGGTCGCGGTGCCTCACCGAGGCCGAACCACGGGCCGCCAAGCACCAGCGCCATCTCGATCACCAGCAGCGCGGCGACAAGGCCACCCACCGGCAGGTAACTCCAGAAGCCCTGGCGCAGGCGCTCGATGTTGATGTCAAGCATCATCACCACGAACAGGAACAGCACCATCACCGCGCCGACATAGACGAGGATCAGCACAATGCCCAGGAATTCGGCTTCGAGCTGTATCCACAGCCCGGCCGAGGTGCAAAAGGCGAGCACCAGGAACAGCGCGGCATGCACCGGGTTGCGCGCGGTGATCACTCGCAGCGCCGCGAACACCAGCACCGTGGAGAAGAACCAGAAGATGATTTCTTGAAATGTCATGAAGGCTTGGCCACAGAGGGCACAG
>LNDW01000018.1 GCA_001464815.1 Betaproteobacteria bacterium Ga0077527
TCGCGCGGTTACGACTGGCTGCTCGATGACAAAAAAGCGGGCAAAAAGGCGGCGGCGTGACGACTGTGGCTGCTTTGACCGCCCCCCATCCCTACGTCGCCACGCTGCTCGCCGGCAGCAATGCCGTGCCGAAAAGCCCCGCGGCCTGGCTGGATGCGCTGCGTGCCGCGGCGCTGGAACGCGCCAATGCGCTGTCGGTGCCGACCACCCGTGACGAGGAATGGCGTTTCACCGACCTGTCGCCGCTGACCAAACTGCAGGTCAAACCGGCGGTGGCGCCGGCTGCGTTGGCCGTCGCTGATATTGCCGGCCATGTCCTGCCCGAGGCCGCTGCAAGGCTGGTCTTTGTGGACGGCATTCTTGTGCCGCAGCTGGGTGCTTCCTCCACCAAATTGCCGGCCGGTGTCACCGTGTTGCCGCTGTCCGAGGCGCTGAAGACCCATGCCGCGCTGGTTGAAGCGCAGTTGGGGAAAATGGCCGGTGATGAGCTGTTCACCGCGCTGAATACCGCTTTCCTGAACCACGGCGTGTTCATCCATTTTGCCAAGGGTGCGGTGCTGCAGGCGCCGATACACCTGCTGTTCGTTGCCGCGGGACAGGATGTCGCGGCGCACCCGCGTGTGCTGGTGGTGGCCGAGTCCGGAGCCGAGGGCTGCCTGATCGAGGATTACATCGCCCACGGCGAGGCCGCTGGACTGACCAATGCCGTGACCGAGATTGCCGTGGCGGCGAATGCCTCGCTGCGCCACATCAAGCTGCAGCGTGAAAGCCAGAAGGCTTTTCATATCGGCAGCTGCGCGGTGACGCTGGGCAAGGACGCGCGTTTTGTGTCGCAGGCGGTGACGCTGGGCGCGCGGCTGTCGCGCAACAACCTGGCCATCACCCAGCAGGGCGAGGGCATCGAAGTCGCCATCGACGGCCTTGCGCTGATCGGCGGCCGCCAGCTCGCCGACACCCACACGCTGATCGACCACCTGAAACCCCACGGCCGCTGCGAGCAGGTGCACAAGACCATCGTCGGCGGCGGCGCGCATGCGGTGTTCAACGGCAAGGTCTTTGTGCGCGAGGGCGCGCAGCTGACCGATTCGTCGCAGCAAAGCCGCAACCTGCTGCTGTCGGACAAGGCGCGTGTTGACACCAAGCCGCAGCTCGAAATTTTTGCCGATGACGTGAAATGCGCCCACGGCGCCGCGGTCGGCCAGATCGATCCCGAGCATCTGTTCTATCTGAAAAGCCGCGGCCTGACTGAGCGCGCGGCACGCAACCTGCTGACCTATGCGTTTGGCGCCGAAATCATCGACCGCATTCCGGTGCCGTCGCTGGTGGCGCAGTTGGAGAAACTGGTAATGCAACGTACTGGGGAAAAAGCGGACGAAAAAACGGGAGGCGGCGCATGAGTGGCCGCGACTCTATGCAACAGCCCTTGGTGAAACCGATCGACGTCGCCGCGCTGCGCCGCGACTTTCCCGTCCTCGACCTGAAGGTCAAGGATAAGCCATTGATTTTTCTGGATAATGCGGCATCGAGCCAGATGCCGAAACAGGTCATCGAACGCTGGGTGAAATACCGCTCGGCACAGCACGCCAACATCCACCGCGCCGTGCACTACCTGTCGGAAACCGCCACCGCCGAATACGAAGCCGCGCGGCGCAAGGTGCAGGCCTTTCTCAACGCCCGAGAAGAGCGCGAGTGCATTTTCACCAGCGGCACCACCGACGGCATCAACCTGGTGGCACATGGTTATGGCCGCAAGTTCTTCGCGGCCGGCGACGAGATCATCCTGACCACGCTGGAGCACCACTCCAACATCGTGCCCTGGCAGATGGTGGCCGAAGAGAAGGGCGCGAAAATCCGCGTGGTGCCGGTCAACGACCGCGGCGAGCTGCTGGTCGATGAATACCGCAAGCTGTTCAGCAGGAACACCAGGTTTGTCGCGATGACCCATGTCTCGAATGCGCTGGGCACCATCAATCCGGTGAAGGAGATGGTGGCGATTGCGCATGAACACGGTGTGCCGGTGCTGGTGGACGGCGCGCAGGCGGCGCCGCACCTGAAAGTGGATGTGCAGGACCTCGATTGTGATTTCTACGCCTTTTCCGGCCACAAGGTCTGCGGGCCGACCGGCATCGGCGTGCTGTATGGCAAGGCCGCCCTGCTGGAAAAAATGCAGCCTTTCAAGGGGGGCGGCGACATGATCCTGTCCGTCACCTTCGACAAGACCACCTATGCGCAGATCCCCGCCAAATTCGAAGCCGGCACGCCGCCGATCGGCGAGGCGATCACGCTCGGCGCGGCCCTCGATTACCTCTCCGGCATCGGTCTCGACCGTATCGCCGCGCATGAAACCGACCTGCTTGATTACGCCACCGACCGCTTCAACCGCCTGCCGGGTGTGCGCCTGATCGGCACCGCCGAGAAAAAGGCCGCGGTGCTGTCGTTTGCGGTGGAGGGTGTACATCCGCACGATGTCGGTTCGCTGCTCAATGATGACGGCGTGGCAATCCGCACCGGGCACCACTGCGCGCAGCCGGTGATGCAGCGTTTCAAGGTGCCGGCGACCTGCCGCGCGTCCTTTGCCTTCTACAACACCACCGACGAAGTCGATGCGCTGGTCGCGTCGATCGGCCGGGTGCAGAAGTTGTTCGCATGAAAAACTTAAAACCTTTAGCCACAGCGGTCACCGAGAGCACAGAGGACGGCAAACCCCGATTCTCTCTGTGTTCTCTGTGACCTCTGTGGCTGGCTTTTGACTTTGGTTTCAATCATGGACAGCAGAGCCCTGTATCAGGAGATGATCCTCGAGCACAACAAGAAGCCCCGCAACTGGGGGATGCTTGCTGATGCCACACACAAGGCCGAAGGGCTCAATCCGCTGTGCGGCGACCATATCCACCTGTCGCTGAAGCTGAACGGGGGGCAGGTCGAGGCCGTCGGCTTCGAGGGTGAGGCCTGCGCGATCTGCAAGGCCTCCGCGTCGATGATGACTGTTGCGGTCAAGGGCAAGAGCCGGACCGATGCCGAGCTGATGGTGCAGGAGTTCCGCGACATGACCACCGGCAAGCTCGATACCCACGCGCCGCACCACCTCGGTCGCCTCACGGTGTTTGCCGGCGTCAGTGACCTGCCGACCCGGGTCAAGTGCGCGATCCTGCCCTGGCACACACTGCACGCCGCCTTTGCCGGCAGCGATACTGCTTCCACCGAATAAGCCTTCACGTTTCACACCATGCCGAAAATCGCCGAAATCGAAGCCACCCCGAATCCCAATGCGATGAAGTTCATCCTGCGGGAGCCGCTGACCTGGGGCGTCACCCGCTCGTACGACAAGCCGGAGCAGGCGGTCGGTGATGCGCTGGCGATGTCGCTGTTCGACATCGATCATGTCACCAATGTGTTTTATGTCGATCACTGGATCACCGTGACCCAGGACGGCGGCGCCGACTGGGAGGAACTCAAGCGCCAGCTCGCGGTGCCGATCCGAGAGGCGGCCTCGGCCGACGCGCAGTCGGCGCAGTTCGCCGAGCAGGCCGGAGAGATCGAGCGCGACAAGCTGAGCACTGAAGACCGCGAGCGCCTAGACCGCATCAATGCCGCGCTCGACGAAAACGTGCGGCCGTACCTGCAGAATGACGGCGGCGACCTTTATGTGGTCGGTCTCGAGGGCAACAAGCTGTCGGTGCATTACCAGGGCGCCTGCGGCAGTTGCCCGAGCTCGCTGTCGGGCACACTGGCCGGCATCGAGAACCTGGTGCGCCAGATCGAGCCCGATCTCGAAGTCGTCGCTGTTTAGTCATCATGTCCGACTGGATCAAGGTCGCCGCCCCTGGCGACATCGCCCCCGGCGGCTGCAAGGTCGTCGATGCCGACGGCACCCGGATTGCCGTCTACAACCTCGATGGCGAATTTCACGCGATCGAGGATGTCTGCACGCATGACGGCGGCGAACTTGCCAGCGGCGTGGTCGAAGGCGGTGAAGTGATCTGCCCGCGCCACGGTGCACGCTTTTGCATCCGCAGCGGTGATGCGCTGTCTGCTCCGGCCTATGAGCCCACCGCGAAGCTGCCGGTGCGCATCGAGGATGGCATGGTTCAGGTCCGCGACGACCGCTGGGATTAGTCCCGCGCAGAGCCGCCGTCCGCGTTGCTTTTCCCGCGGCCGCCCCGCACAATGCCCCGACGGACGGGGTGCTGACAAGCGAATAATCCAGCGGCATCCCGACCGGCCATCCACCGGGAGGAGATACGCGATGAAACCCAGCATCATCCATTGCGCAGCGGCCTGCTGCGCCCTTGTTCTTGGTTTTGCCGCTAGCACTGCCGCGGCGCAAGCCTTCCCCAGTCGTCCGCTGCTGGTGGTTGCTCCGTTCTCGGCCGGCGGTGATTCCGATCTTGCCGCGCGTAATCTGACCGCGGTACTGCCCAAGTATCTGAAGCAGAACGCGATCGTGATGAACAAGGTCGGCGCCAGCGGCGCGATCGGTTCCGAGTATGTGAAGAACGCCACGCCCGACGGCCACACCGTACTGCTCGCGCGCGTCGGCTCGCAGGCGACGCTGCCCGCACTGAAGCCCGATCTTTCCTACAAATGGAACGACTTCAGTTTCCTCGGCACCTTGGAACTCAACCCCTATGTCTGCGCGGTGCACAGCGAGAGCGCCTATCGCACCTTTGGCGACCTGGTCGAGGCGATTCGCAAGGCGCCGGGCAAGCTGCGCTACAGCACGGCCGGCGTTGGCACCATCCATGAGATGGGTCCGCAACTGCTGTTCGACGTGCAAAAGCTGGGCAAGGACGCGGCGATCCAGATTCCGTACAAGGGTGGCGGCGAGGCGGCCACCGCGGTTCTCGGGCGGCATGTCGAATTTGGCTGCTCCAACATCGGCACCGTGCTGCCCTTCATCCGCGGCAAGCAGTTGCGCGCGTTGCTGACCACGACGCCGGAGCGTTACAAGGAAATCCCGGACGTACCGACGGCGAAGGAGGCTGGTTATCCCGCGCTCGAACGCATCATCGGCTGGAGCGCGCTCTACGGACCGCCGAAGATGGACCGCAAGGTGATGTCGATCTGGGCCGAGGCGCTGCAGAAGGTCGCCGCCGATCCGCAGTGGATCACGGCCACCGAAAAAATCGGCTCGGTGCCGCATATCCGCTCACCGGAGGAAACGGCGAAGTTTGTGCGTGAGCAGTACGAGACGTACTTTCAGTTGGGCAAGTCGCTGGGGATCGTACTTAAATAGGATTGGGGGGGGATTGAGGGGCGTGATCAGGTATATTCCGCCTCACTCCTCAATCCTGAAGCCTCAATCCTGCAGTGGATACTCTGACTCACGCGCTGTCCGGCGCGTTGCTGGCCCGTGCCACGGCGGGTCTTGAAAAACCGGCGCTGCCCATCGGACGGCGTGTCGCCATCGGTGCCGCGGCGGCGGCTTTCCCGGATATCGATGTGGTGGCGGGCTGGATTTCGCCGCTGTCCTACCTTTACCACCACCGCGGGATCACACATTCGCTGCTGATGCTGCCGTTGTGGACGGTGCTGCTGGCGCTGTTGCTTGCTTTCATGTTTCGCCAGGGGCCGGGCTGGAAGACCTATGCGCCGGTGATCGCGCTTTCGCTGCTGGTGCACATCACCGGCGACTGGATCACCACCTTCGGCACCATGATCTTTGCGCCGCTCTCGGATTACCGCTTCGAGCTGGGCACCACCTTCATCATTGACCTCTGGTTCAGCGGCATCATCATCGCCGGCCTCGCGGCCTCGCTGCTGTGGCGGAGATCGCGGCTGCCCTCGCTCGCCGCGCTGCTGGTGCTGGCGGGATATGTCGGACTGCAGTATGCCAACATGCGCGAGGCCGTCGATTTCGGCGAGCGCACGGTACGCGAATTCGGCCTAGGGCCGGCGAAGAAGATCAGCGCGCTGCCGCGGCCGGTGTCGCCGTTCAACTGGATGGTGATCCTCGAATATGAGGACGGTTACCGCTACAGCCACATCAATCTGCGCCGTCAGGCCGTGCTTGAAGCCGGGCCGGATGCAGGCTTCATCAGAAAGCTGGATTCGGCATACCGGCCGCTGGCCCAGGCGCAGTGGGAAACCGCGCTGCGTTACGGCCGCGGCGGCGAGGCAGCGGCGGTGCGCGCCGCTTTCGACAGCCCGCAATTCGAATTTTTCCGCTGGTTCTCGGCTTATCCCGCGCTGCACTCAGTGGCAGTCGGCGAACGCGACCTGTGCATCTGGTTCTACGATCTGCGTTTTGTCACACCGGGTCGCGGAACATTGCCCTTCATCTATGGACAGTGCGCCGAAGACGGTGGCGCGATGAAATCCTTCCAACTCGAAGACGGGCAGCGCAAGCCCGTGTACTGAAGGGAGGCGCGCTGCGGCGGTGCCGGGCCTTGCCGGGCGGTGCGCTGCCGATGACTGTTGCTTCGCAGCGGGCAGGCCATGTTCCCTGAAATTCAATAACCCATTGATTTTATTTAATAATTTATCTGGCATTGTCCTGGCCGGATGCCTATGCGCCAAACGGTGCCTTCATGGGATGGGACGAAGGTCTGGACACCAGAACGGGAGTGCAGACCAAGATCCATGCCGGATTCTTGGATTTCACCTTCACCGGGGCTGCGCTGTTGCCCTCACTGCTGATCTGGAACGGCCATTGAGCTGAAGCCCTGATGCTGTTGGTGCCACTGCCACTGCCACTGCTGATTGCGCCCTGCCTGTTGGGCCAGTACCAGACGTAATGTTGTGGCGCCGATGGGACGAAGGCGTACCCGCCGCGGCGCCGGGTTTGACCGAGATCAAGATGTTGCCGTGCCGTGGTGGCATGATGCCGTTCATGTCCAGTCTGACCCTGCAAAACCGCCTGCTGCGCGCTGTGCTGGCCGCAGCGCTGCTATGTGCCGGCCCTGCGATCGCCGCTCAAGCCGAGCCGGTGGTGCGCGAGATCATTCCCGGCTCCGAACTGATGACCCCGCAGGAACGTGAGCAATACCGGCTTCGCCTCCGCGGCGCGGGCACCGCCGAAGAACGTGAGCGGCTGCGTGCCGAACATGTGCGGGTCATGGAGGAGCGCGCCCGGTTGCGCGGGCTCAGGGTCAGCGACCCCAGCCGCGAACGCAAGGTCCAGCCCTGATGCGCCGGATTCCATTGCGGATGATCGGTGCTGTGCTGTTGCTGGCTGTTGCGGCGCCTGCCATGGCTGCAGGGGATCCCGCGCGCGGCGAGAAGCTGCACCAGTACTGCCTGGGCTGCCACGGCACAGAGCTGTATGTGCCGCCGCGGGCGAAAGTCAAAACTCTGTCCGCGCTGAAGAAGGAAACCGAGCGCTGGAACGACCGCATGAACCCCAAGTTCAGCAAACAGGAGATCGAAGACCTCGTCGCCTGGCTGAACCGGGACTACTACAAGTTTCCGAACTGAGTCCCGAACCCGGCTGCGCGGGGCCGGATTGCTGCAGCGCTTCATTCCACCCGTGCGTTGGCATCCTTCACCACCTTGGCCCATTTGCCGATTTCGCGCTGCAGGTAAGTGCTGAATTCAGCGGGTGTACTGGGCTGGGCTTCCAGGCCCTGGCCGAGCAGGCGTTCGCGGACTTCCGTTCTGGCGAGCGAGGCATGCAATTCACTATTCAGGCGCTTGATGATGTGTGGCGGCGTTTTTGCCGGTGCCACCATGCCGTACCAGTTGTTGGCTTCGTAGCCGCGGTAGGGCGTGGCTTCGGCGATGGTCGGCACCTCCGGCAGCACTGCGGCGCGCCGCCCCGAAGTGACCGCCAGCCCGCGCAGCTTGCCCGACTTGATGTGCGGCACCGCGGTCGACACCGTGGCGAACATGGTGTTGACCTGGCCGCCGAGCAGGTCGCTCATCGCGGGTCCGCCGCCTTTGTACGGCACATGCAGCATATTGATGCCGGCCAGCGTTTTCAGCAGCTCGCCGGCGAGGTGGCCGGGGCTGCCGGTGCCGGAGGTGGCGAAGCTGAGCGCGCCGGGTTTGGCCTTGGCCAGGGCGATCAGCTCGTTCATGGTGTTCACGCCCAGCGAGGGGTGGGCGACCACGATGTTGGAGACCCCGACCAGGATGCTGATCGGCGCGAAGTCGCGCATGGAATCAAAGGGTATGTTCTTGTACAGCGCCGGATTGATGGCAAGAATGCTGATCGTGCCGAGCAGCAGGGTGTGGCCGTCGGGTGTCGCGCGGGCCACTGTCTCGGCGGCGATGTTGCCATGCGCGCCGCCGCGGTTGTCTACCACCACCTGCTGTTTCAGCCGTTCGCCCAGCGGCGAAGCCAGCGTGCGCGCGGTGACATCGACTGCACCGCCCGGCGGAAAGCCGACCAGCAGCCGCACCGGTTTGGTTGGGTAGGGCTCGGGCGCGGCGGCCTGCGCCAAGGCGGCGGCGCAAAGCAGCAACGGCAGCACGGCGTATCGCATCAGGGGCTCCTCGATCATCAATCGGATTCCGCCGACAGCAACCACGGCAGGGCATCGAGCCCGGAGTGGTTGATGGCGTAAGTGGTTTGTTCACGCACCACCGGCTTGGCACGGTAGGCGACACTGACGCCGCACTCCGCCATGAATTTGAGGTCATTGGCGCCGTCGCCGACTCCGGCGATCTGTGCCTTGTTGATGCCCAGTTCCCCCGCAACCCGCTGCAGCTCCGCACGCTTGGCGTCGGCGTTGACGATGCCGCCGCTGACGCGGCCGGTGAGTTTGCCGTCGATGATCTCGAGCACATTGGAATGGGTGTAATCAAGATACACACGATCCTTCAGGCGGTCAGTCATGAAGGTGAAGCCGCCGGAGACGAGCAGGGTCTTGATGCCCGCGGCACGGACTTTCGCCAGCATCGATTCGGCACCGGGCGAAAATTTCAGCCGCTCGTCGTACACACGCTGCAGTGCCGATACATCGAGGCCGGCGAGCAGCGCCAGGCGCTCGCGCAGGCTCTGGTCGTATTCAATCTCGCCGCGCATCGCGCGTTCGGTGATCGCCGCCACCTGCGGCTTGATGTTGACCATGTCGGCCAGCTCGTCGATGGTTTCCATGGTGATCAGCGTCGAGTCCATGTCCATCACCAGCAGGCGGAAGTCACCGAGCCTGCGCCCCTCGGGCACAAAGCCGTGGTCGAGTTTTGCATCGGCGCAGCGTGCGGTGAGTTCCGCTGCCGGACTGGCGTTGCGCAGGCGAAAGGCCTGATCTGAGAGGCGTTCGATCGCGCTGGCGCCGCTGAGCTTGGCAATATCCTTGAGATCGGGTGTTTCGATCTCATTGCCCTGGATGACGAGATGCATGGAAACCGGTGACGGTGGCTGCAAAAAGAGCCGCGATTATAAGCGGTGAATACGGATCAAGGCGCGGTGATCCAGCGTGCGATCTGTGTGACCACGTCCTTTTCGATGCCGTTAAAACCGTGCCAGGCTCGCGCCTCGCAGGGGTCGCCGACATTGATGCCGCCCTCGAACACCAGCAACTCCCTGCGGGGTGCCGCGCCGAGTTTGTCCATCAGCAGCGGCATGTCGGCAAACAGGCAGACGCGGCATTCGTCATTGCGGTGGTGGGCGACCAGCACCGGAATGCGCAGGCGGTCGAGCGCCATTTCCGGCACCGCGCGGCTGCGCGGATCGCGCAGGATGGTGGCGGTGAGCACGATGCCGTCGGGCCCGCCCTCTGCCAGCGGCAGTTGTGTCGCGACGTAAGCGGCGGATTGTGTGCCGCGGCTGGTACCGACCAGCCACACCGGCACTTTGGCTTCGGCGCGCAGCCAGGCGATCACCGCCTTTATGTCGGTGACATGGTCGGGGCGCTGGCGTTCGCCGGAGAGGTGGGGGTAGCGTTGCTTGTCGGAAGGTGCATCGACAACCACGGTGGCGAGGCCCTGTTCGGCGAAGAGCTGGCGCGAGCGCACCAGGAAATTGCCGCCGCGCTGCAGTCCGCCACCGGCATCAATGCCGAGAAAACCGTCGCCGCCGGTGAGCAGGATCACCGCGGCGCGCGGTTTTTCCGGTGTGATCGCGATGAGGCGCTGGGTGATGCCGGGGCGGGTCGGCAGGTCGACCACGCGCGGTGTCTGCGCCGTGGCGGGGGCTGCGGCCAGCATGATGCTCAGCATGGCGGTGATCAGCAGGATCAGCCGGCGCGTTTGCATTGGTAGATGGCCTCATAAGCACGTTCGGCAATGGCATCGTCCATCAGGCAGGCGACGGCCTGGGTGAAAGGTTTGGGCGCGCCCTCGATCAGCAGGTCGGTGAGCCAGGCATGCACCACGCCCTGGCGCCTGCCGTCGGGCATTTCGAGCAGGCGGCGCAGCGTGCTGTTGATGCGCTCGTCATTGCAGGCGGCGCGCAGCAGGTCGACAAAGCCGTCAACCTCGGCGACCGAGCGGCTGGCTTCACTCATGGCCGGGTGGCTTCGGCGGCTGTTGCTAGAATGGGTGCCGCCCCTGCCTGAACGCCACGGTCATTCGCAATGAACATCCAGCACCACCTCCTGCGCACGTTTATCGCCGTTGCCGCCGCGCGTACGGTGACCAAGGCCGCGGCGGTATTGCATCTTACACAGCCGGCGGTGAGCGGGCATCTGCGCGTGCTCGAGGACGAATTGCAGCTGAAACTGTTCGAGCGTGGCGCCGCCGGCATGCGCCTGACCCGGGCTGGCGAACTGCTGCTGCCGCATGCGCAGAGCGTGCTCGCCGCGGCCGACCAGTTCAAGCTGCTGTCGACCCAGTTGCTGAACCGCCGTGCCGAAAAAGTCCGGCTTGGCACCATCCTCGATCCTGAATTCCTGCGTGTCGGCGCGCTGCTCGCCTCGGTGGTGGAGAAACATCCACTGCTCGATGTCGAACTGCAGCACGGCATCACCATGCAGTGGGTGGACCAGTTGCTCAAGGGTGAGCTGGATGCCGGATTCGGTCTGGGTGCCATCGACGATGCCCGCATCGAGTGCCGCTGGCTGACCGAGGTCAATCACGTGGTGGTGTATCCGGCAGGCTGGGCCGCGCGGCTGAAAAAAATCGACTGGCCTGAACTTGCGCGCATGCCGTGGATACATCCGCCCGAGCATTCGCCGCAGCGCCGCCTGCTGGTCGGCATTTTCGAACGTTATCACCTGACGCCGACACAATCGGTGCAGGCCGACCAGGAATCGACAATGTCCTCGCTGGTCGCTGCCGGCGTGGGACTGAGCATCATGCGTGAGGATCTCGCGCGCGCGGCGCAGCAGCGGGGTCAGGTGAAGATCTGGCCGCCGGGTCGTGCCTCGACGCCCCTGCATTTCATTTATGCGGCATCGCGATCAGGTGATCCGATTGTGGTTTCGATTCGCGATGCCGCTCTGGCGATCTGGGATCCGCTGCGCGAAGCCCGTTCTGCACCAAAAAAGAAAGTCAATAAAAACAAATAGTTGAACTAATACTGCCCTCTGATGGTGCCTGCCGGCAGTGATCATTTGCACTGCTTTGGGCAGGCATTGCTGCCTCTTATCCCGTGTATCACGATTCTCGATTGGTGCGCTGCAACCTGCGCCGATTAGCCTGCTTCACGACATCATTTTTTCGTGAAAGGGGTGGTCGTGAAGAGTTTTCGGATGGCGCTTGCCTTGTTGTTCCCGGTGCTGGTTTCCTGGTCGGCGTCTGCCGGTGCACAGACCTATCCCGATCGTCCGGTGCGGATGATCATTCCCTACGCCACCGGTGGCGGCACCGACATCCTGATGCGTTACCTGATGCTCAAGGTCGAGGCCAATGAAGGCTGGCGTGTGCTGATCGAGAATCGCGCCGGTGCCACCGGTGTCATCGGGGCGCGCGAGGTGGCAAAGGCCAAACCCGATGGTTTCACCATGCTCGCCGGACACATCGCGCCGAATGCGATCAATCCGGGTGATTTTGTGCAGCCCAAATTCGCGCCGGACTGGCCGCTCGCCGAAGTGGCGCTCGCCGCCGAGGCGCCGTCGCTGCTGCTGGTGCAGAACGATCTGCCCATAACCAACGTCGCCGGCCTGAAAAAATGGCTGCGTGCCGAGAAGGCGCAGATTTATGGTTCCGACGGTGCCGGTTCGCTGGCGCATCTGCAGATGGAACTGCTGATGAACATGCCGGGCATGACGCATATCGCCTACAAGGGCGGCGGTCCGGCGATCCAGGGTTTCATGTCGCGTGAGGTGCCGGTGCTGTTCTCGCCGGCGCCGGTGGCGATCCCGCATATCGCCGGTGGCAAGTTCCGCGTCATCGCGCAGACCGGTTCATCGCGGCTGGCGACGCTGCCCAACATCCCGACCATGGTCGAATCCGGCGAGAAGGATTTCTCGGCGCCGCTGTGGTGGGGCGTATTCGCGCCGGTGGGTACATCCGAGGACATCGCGCGCCGCTGGAACACCGCCGTCAACAAGACGCTGGCCGATGTCGCGGTCAATAAATGGCTGGGTGAGCAGGGCTATTCGGCGCGGCCGATGGGCATCAAGGAATTCAGCACCTATGTCACGCGTGAGGTCGAGCGCTGGACCAAGGTCTCGGCCAATATCAAGCAGTAATCACAGCGCATAACAGCACAAGGCCGCGGCGCATACCGCGGCCTTATTGCCGGTATCGCAAAACACGATTGGTCTGCGCTCCGGGCGCGCCCTATGCTTGAGGCTGTGCTCAAGCTCCGACGCAAAGGATGGTTATGACCGCCACACAGACCCTCGACCGCAAGATCACCGGGCGCCTCGCCTGGACCCGCGCCGACCTGCGCCCCGACGAATGGTTTCTCAAGTTTCCCGAAGAATGCGTGAACGAGTTGCGCGCGGCGATTGCGCTGGCGCGCCCGCACCGCCTGCCGGTGATGTTGTGGACCCCGGAGCAATTCCGGCTCGATGCCTGCCGCCGTTTCATGGCGCAGGTCAAAAGCATTCTGGATGACGGTGTGCGCTTCGCGCTGGTCGACCGCCTGCCGGTCGAGGAGATGACGGTGGACGAGGCGAAGTTTGCCTACTGGCTGCTGTCTTCGATGATCGCGCGGCCGGTGGCGCAGAAACACGACGGCTTTGATGCCAATGCCTTCCTGTCCGATGTGCTGGATACCGGGCTGAAACCCACCCCCGGCTCCGGTGTGCGCCCGGACCGCACCAATGTCGACCTGATCTATCACAACGACAATGCCTTCAACCACACCATGCCGGTGTATGTCGGGCTGCTTTGCCTGCAGCCGGCGAAATCCGGTGGTGTCAGCCGGGTGATGAGTTTCTACACCGCGCACAACGAGCTGCTCGACAGTCATCCCGAAGCGCTGCCGCGGCTCTACCAGCCGTTCTGGATCGACCGCCAGCGCGAGCATGACCCTGAAGACGAACGCCTGATCACGGCGCCGATGTTCGGCTACGACGGTTCCAAGCTCAAGGCGCGGCTGTGCCTGCACCAGGTCAAGAACGGCTATGCGATGAAGGGTGAATCGATGGATGACCGCACGCAGGAGGCGGTGATGGCGCTCGAGGACATTTTCGAACGCGAGCAACTGACGCTGCACTTCACCATGAAGCGCGGCCAACTGCAGTTTTGCAACAACCTCGAAACCGGCCACAGCCGCACCGAGTTCGAAGATTTCGAGGATCCCGCGCAGCGCCGCCACCTGGTGCGCATCTGGCTGCGTGATCACGGCCTGCGCGCCTATCGGGGCTAGCAGCCACGGACGATCACGGGCCGGGTTTTCTGTCGGGATTCTGTCCCGGTTGTGTTTCGTTTTTTGTTAATGCGCAGTCGGGATGCCGCAGAAAATCCCGATAGGCGGGAACTTTCTGCCGTTAACGGGATACTTGTATCTTGGTTTTTATTTCGTATAATCCGCCGCGTGCGACAAATCCTCATAATCCTGCTGCTTGCAATCATGCCCACCCAGGCAAGCTGGGCGGCAGTTGCTTCTTATTGTCAGCACGAGCAGGGTGCAGCCGTTTCTCATCTTGGTCATCATGACCATGGCTGCCGTGACGCGAAAGCTGCCACTGCGGGTGACGAAGGTCAGTCCGCCGGTACACCGTTCGCCGATGGTGACTGCGAGGTTTGCCATGGCGGCATCGTTGCTGTTGCCCCGGTTTCCCCTGAATTGCTTGCCGTGACTCCTTCAAGCGAAGTGCTGAAGGGTGCTCCGGCTTTGCCATTGCCGGACTTCGCGTCCCATCCCGACCGCCCCAACTGGCCCGCGCTCGCCTGATCGGCGGGCGGGGACTGTACTTCCCTGCGCTTGAAATCGGGGCATGACCATGCCCCAGCCGCGCGCGTTTTTCGCGTGTGTCCGCCGATTCCCCTCCTTATCTTGTTGTGGAGAATCGGATGTCATTCCAAGGGGTTGTATTCAAAAGTTTTTTATCTGGCGTGCTGGCCCTGCTGGCTGGGCTGCCGGCTGCGGCGCAGCCGACGGGTGCGCCAGCGAATCTGGGTGAGGCCTATGCCGCGGCCTGGGCTCGGTTGCCTGAGGCGCGCTCGCTGGAACTGCGGCGTGATGCGGCTGCGGCGCGGCGGCAAATCGCAAATGCCTGGACGGCAGAGGCACCGGCGCTGGAACTGTCTGGCAAGACCGACCAGTTCAGCCGCAATCAGGGCGGCCGTGAATATGTTGCCGGCGTATCGCTGCCGCTGTGGTTGCCGGGCGAGCGTGACCGCTTTGGCGCGCTTGCTGATGCCGAGGCGCAAGCCATCGACAGCCGCCTGCTGGCTGCGCAACTGCGCATCGCCGCCGCGATCCGCGAATCCTGGTGGTCGTGGCAGCGCGCGCGCGGGCTGAACGCGGTAGCAGGGGAGCGGCTGGGCAATGCCCGGCGCATCGCCGTTGATGTCGCGCGCCGGGTAAAGGCGGGTGATCTTGCCCGTGCCGACCAGCATCAAGCTGAAGGCGCGGTGGCTGCTGCCGAGGCTGCTGTGGCCGAAGCCGAAGGTGCGGTCGCCGTGGCGGCTGAGCAGTTGCGCGGTCTGATCGGCGTTGCACCTGCAATGCTGGCGGCGGAACGCGCCGAGCGCTTGCCGGCGCTGCCTGTTGACTTCAATTCGCTCGATCGCACTCATCCTGCTGTTGCCGAGCTGCTTGATCGCGCCGAGGTCGCGCGGCGGTCGGCTGAACTGGCTGCGGCGCAAAAACGTGCGAATCCCGAGCTGGTGCTGGCCACCACACGCGACCGCGGCACCTTTGCCGATCCGTATTCCCAGACCATCACCGCCGGTGTGCGCATCCCCCTGTCATCCGAGGTGCGCCACCGTGCCAAGGTGAGTGCCGCGCGTGCCGAGGCTGCCGAACTCGATGCGCAGTTGCTGATTGAGCGCGAGCGGGTGCTGGCGGGGCTTTCGGCGGCACGTTTCCGCGTGGTTGCTGCGCAAAAGCAGCTCGACGCCGCCACGACTCGCGCCCGACTGGCCCGGGAAACCCGCGGGTTTTTTGAAAAATCCTTTCGTCTCGGCGAAAGCGATCTGCCGACCCGCCTGCGTATCGAACTCGAGGCGGTGGAAGCTGAGCGCCAGACGGCGCTGACCCGTATCGATCTGGCTGCTGCGATTTCCGAACTGCGGCAGGCGCTGGGCCTGCTGCCGGAGCAATGATCATGGATATGACGATGAAAACGATCAATAAATCAATCAGCAACACAATCAGCAAAACAGCGGCAGCAACACTGCTGATGCTGTGTTCCGCGTTGTTCAGTGTGGGTGCCATTGCCGGACCTGGGCACGATCACGGTGATGCACCCGCGGAAGCGACTGGTACTGCAACACCACGCTTCTACGCAGTGTCGGATTTATTTGAACTGGTCGGGCTGGTCGATGGCAAACGGATCACGGTCTACCTTGACCGCTTTGCCGACAACATCCCCGTGACTGATGCCAGGGTTGATCTCGAGATTGGTGGCATCAAGGTCGCGCTGCAGGCCGGCCCCGCCGGTGTGTTGGAGGGGGTACTCGAACGCGCCTTTGGCGAAGGTGTTTTTCCAGTTGTTGCGAGCGTAAGTGCGGGCCGGGATACCGATTTGCTTGCGGGTGAACTCGATTTGCACGGCAAGGCGCCTGACAGCGAAGTCCATGCGCATGGCTGGCAGGAATACGCGCCTGTTGCCGCGGGGACTGCGCTGTTGCTGGTCGTATTGGTGTTGCTGGTGCGGCGGATGCGGGCACGTTCAAAACAAGCAGTACGCTGAACAGGTGAATCTGATGAATATTCGTAAACAATTGATTTTATTGACAATTTTTTTATCGACCACCACGCTGCCCGTGGCAGCCGGTCCCGGCCATGATCATGGCGACGCGGCGCCAGTGGCCACCGGCAACAGTCCCAAGCGGCAAGCCGACGGCAGTGTGTTTCTGCCGAAACCGGCGCAGCGCCAGCTTGGTGTACGCACGGTGATGCTGAAAGATGGCGAGTTGCCGAAAGCGCTCGAGCTGAGTGGTCGCGTGGTGATGGATCCGAATGCCGGAGGCAAGGTGCAAGCCATTGTTGCCGGCCGAGTCACACCGGGTCCGCGCGGCCTGCCCTTGCCGGGACAAAAAGTGAGCAAGGGCGAGGTGCTGGCTTATGTGACGCCGGAGGTGGGCGGGCGTACGCGTTCACTTGCGGAAAGCCGTCTGCAGCGGCTGCGCGAGTTGTCCGATACCGTGCCGCGCAAGATGATCGAGGAGGCGGAGGCCGCGGTGGCCAACGAGCAACTGCGTGCTCCGGTGAGCGGGGTGATCGCGTCAGCCTCTGTCGTGTCGGGGCAGGTCGTGGATGCGCGGGAGACACTGTTCGAAATCGTCAATCCCGAGCGTATGGTTATTGAAGCCCTGGCTTTCGACATGGCAGTCGCGTCGAACATTGCCTCTGCGACCCTGGCCGTGGGGGACAAGCGCGTTATGCTGAAACTGGTTGGCGTGGCGCGCAGCCTGCGCGAGCAGGCCCTGCCGCTGACTTTCCGCGGCGAAGGCGTGGCCATGGCGCAGTTGGCCCTGGGCCAGCCGGTGAAAATTGTCGTGCAGACGCGGGACAAGGTGCGCGGCATCGCGGTGCCGACCGCGGCGCTGATGAAAAACCCCGCCAACCAGACCATTGTCTGGGTGAAAACCGGACCGGAGCGTTTTGAGCCCCGGCCGGTGACGCTCGAGCCGCTGGATGGCTCGACGGTGGCGCTGCTGTCCGGAGTGGATTCCGGGCAGCGTGTCGCTGTCGAAGCGGCGAACCTGATCAACCAGATTCGCTGACGGGGGCCGCATGTTCAAATGGCTGCTGGATAACAGTCTGGCAAACAGGCTGCTGGTGATCATCGCCAGCCTGGTGCTGATGGCTTATGGCGCATACACCCTGTCGACCACGCCGGTCGATGTGTTTCCCGATCTGAACAAGCCCACGGTCACGGTGATGACCGAGGCGGGAGGCATGGCTGCAGAGGAGGTCGAGCAACTGCTCACCTTCCCGCTTGAAACCGCGATGAACGGACTGCCGGGTGTGGAGTCGGTGCGTTCGGTGTCAAGCGCGGGGCTGTCGTTCATTTACGTGACTTTCAATTGGAACACTGAAATTTTCCGCGCCCGGCAGATGGTGTCGGAACGGCTGTCTGCGATGGAGGGCGGGATTCCGCCGGGCATCGTGCCCCGCATGGGGCCGATCAGCTCGATCATGGGCGAGATCATGCAGGTGGCGCTGCCGATCAATCAGGAGAAGGTCACGCCGATGCAGGTCAGGGAGTACGCCGACTGGGTATTGCGGCCGCGCCTGATGTCGATACCCGGCGTGGCGCAGGTGATACCGATAGGCGGGGAAGTGCGCCAGTTCCAGGTCGAGCCTGATACCGTGATGATGGCGAATCTGGGCATTACCCATGATCAGCTTGAGTCCGCGCTGCGCGGCTACTCCAGCAACACCTCGGGTGGTTTTCTCGAACTGAACGGCCGCGAATATCTGATCCGCAATCTCGGACGTACGTCGAGCCTTGATGATCTCAAGAACATCGCGCTGACCAGCCGTAATGGCCAGCCCATTGTGTTGCGGCAGATCGCCGGGGTGGCTTTTGCGCCGGCGGTGCGGCGTGGCGACGCGGGTTTCGAGGGTAAATCGGCGGTGATCCTGGGTATTCAGAAGCAGCCCACCGCGGACACCATCAGCCTGACCCGTGCCATCGAAGCGGCGGTTGCCGATCTGGCGAAAGCCATGCCTGCGGGCATGGAGGCGCCGCGGGTCACCTTCCGCCAGGCCACGTTCATCGAGTCGTCGATTTCGACGTTGCAGGGCAAGTTGATCGGCGCTTCGTTGTTCGTGGCGGTGATCCTGTTCTTTTTCCTGGGCACACTGCGTCCGACGGTCATCGCCCTGACCGCGATTCCGGTGTCCATATTCATCACTGCACTGGTTTTTCGATACTTTAACCTGTCCATCAACACCATGACCCTGGGCGGACTGGCCATTGCCATCGGCGGGCTGGTGGATGACGCGGTCGTCGGTGTCGAAAACGTGATGCGCCGCCTGCGCGAGAACCGCACCGCGCATCCGCAACATCACCTGCATCCGCTGGAACTGGTGGGCAAGGCGACGATGGAGGTGCGCTCGGCGATTCTCTACGCGACGATCATCATCGTGCTGGTGTTTCTGCCGCTGTTCGCGCTGCCCGGCATGGAAGGGCGTCTTTTTGTGCCGCTCGGTGTGGCCTTTATCGTGTCAACGCTGGCTTCACTGGTGGTTTCAGTGACTGTCACGCCGGTGTTGTCGGTTTATCTGCTGCCGCGGATGAAATCACTGGACCACGGTGATACAAAACTGCTGGCCTGGCTCAAGGCGCGCTACCGTGTCGCGTTGAATGGCGTGCTGGATCGCCCGAGGGCGGCGATTGCCTCGGGTTTGGTCGCGGTTGTTGCCGCCGCTGTCGCAGTGCCTTTTTTCCCGACCACTTTTTTGCCACCTTTCAATGAAGGCACTTTATTGATCGGTCTGCGCCTGAATCCGGGCGTGACGCTGTCGGAATCGGCAGCGCTGGCCCGGCAGGCCGAGGTGCTGATCAAGCAGGTGCCGGAGGTGACGCATGTCGGCCGGCGCAGCGGCCGTGCGGAACTGGATGAACACGCCGAAGGTGTGCATGTCAGCGAGCTCGATGTGGGGCTCAAGCCGGCGACTGAACTCAAGCGGAGCATGAGCGAAATTTCGGCGGACATACGTGGCCGCCTGGTCAATCTGCCTGCGGCGATCGCTGTCGGCCAGCCGATTTCACACCGCATTGATCACATGCTTTCGGGTGTGCGTTCGCAAATCGCGGTCAAGATTTTTGGCGATGATCTTGACACCCTGCGCGGAGAATCCGATGCCTTGCGGGCGCGTCTGGCGCCCATCACCGGGCTTGCCGACCTGGAAATCGAGAAGCAGGTTCTTGCACCGCAAATCAAGGTGCGCGTGGACTATGCAGCCGCCGCGCGATATGGTGTGCCGGCCTCGCAGGTGCTGACGGTTCTGCAAAGCCTGGTCGAGGGTGAGCGTGTGACCCAGATCGTCGAAGGCTCGCGCCGGTTTTCGCTGGTGGTGCGGTTGCCGGAACAGGCGCGTTCAATCGAGGGGCTTAACCAGATACTGATCGAAACCCCGTCGGGACGTATACCGCTGTCACGTATTGCCTCCATCGAGGATGGCGACGGCCCCAACCAGATCAGCCGCGATGACGGCAAGCGCCGCATCGTGATCTCGGCCAATGTACAGGGGCGGGCGCTGTCCGAGGTGGTGGCGGATATCCGCAAGGTCGTTGCCGACAGCAAATTGCCCGAGGGTTATTTCATCACGCTAGGCGGACAGTTCCAGGCGCAGGAAGAAGCTTCGCGCCTGGTCGGGCTGTTATCCATCGTGTCGCTGACCCTGATGTTTGTGGTGCTCTACAGCCGTTATCAGTCGATTGCACTGTCGGCGCTGATCATGGCCAATATCCCGCTTGCACTGGTTGGCGCGGTTCTGGGCCTGTGGCTTTCCGGGCAGCCGCTGTCGGTGGCTGCCTTGATCGGCTTCATCACGCTCGCCGGCATTTCGGTGCGCAACGGCATCCTCAAGGTCAGTCACTACATCAATCTGATGCGTTTCGAAGGGGAGGATTTCGACCGCAAGATGATTCTGCGTGGTTCGCTGGAGCGGTTGTCACCGGTGCTGATGACGGCGCTGGTGACGGCCTTCGCGCTGGCACCCCTGCTGTTCGAGGCGGAACGGCCGGGCACCGAAATCCTGCACCCTGTGGCAGTGGTGATTTTCTCGGGGCTGATCAGTTCGACCCTGCTCGACACCTTCCTCACCCCGGCGATGTTCTGGCTTTTCGGTCGCAAAGAGGCTGAGCGCCTGATGGAAACCGGCAGTTCCGAAGCACTTTGATCGTTGTCATTTCATCGTTAACAAGGAGCAGGACATGAAATCATCCAGGAATTTTTTCGGTATCGTGCTGTTGATGGCAGGATTGACATTGACCGCCGGTGCTTTTGCCAGTGGCGACCACAAGAAAGGGCATGACCATAAGCCCTTGCATGGCGGTGTTGTCACCGAAGCGAAGGATGTGGATTACGAACTGGTGATCAAGGCGGATGCCATCGACATCCATGTCCGTGATCATGGCAAGCCGATTGACCTGGCTGGCGGCACGGCTGTGCTGACGCTACTGACAGGTGCTGACAAGCAGGATATCAAGCTCTTGCCAGCCGGCAGCAAATTTACGGCGAGCGGAAAGTTTTCTGCGCCAGCCGGCACCAAGGCGGTGGCGTTGATCACGCTGCGTGGCAAGCCGGCAAAGTCGGTGCGCTTCGCGTTGAAATAGCGGGTGCGGGCTTTGTGGGCTGGATGGTGTGTGTGGTAGCGCGATAATATTATGTTAAGTAATTGATTTTATTGACTTAATTTATCGCTTATAATGCGCGCCGCACCGCACCTGTCGCTCTCCGGCAGGTGCCCGAACAGGCCCGCACATGAGCATAGCCAAAGAAGTCACCCGCCGGCGAACCTTCGCCATCATCTCGCACCCCGACGCGGGCAAGACCACGCTCACTGAAAAGCTGCTGCTGTTTGCCGGCGCCATTCACATCGCCGGCAGCGTGAAATCGCGCAAGGCCTCGCGCTATGCGACTTCGGACTGGATGGAAATCGAAAAGCAGCGTGGCATCTCGGTCGCCAGCTCGGTGATGCAGATGGAATTCCGCGACTGCGTGATCAACCTGCTCGACACGCCGGGCCACCGTGACTTTTCCGAAGACACCTATCGCGTGCTGACCGCGGTGGATGCGGCGCTGATGGTGATCGACGCCGCCAACGGCATCGAGCCGCAGACGCTGCGCCTGCTGCAGGTCTGCCGCGCGCAGAACACGCCGGTGATCACCTTCATCAACAAGATGGACCGCGAGGTGCGTGAGCCGACCGACTTGGTCGACGAGATCGAGCGTACGCTGGGCATGCCGGTCGTTCCGTGTACCTGGCCAGTGGGCATGGGCAAGCAGTTCAAGGGTGTGTTCGACCTGCGCGCCGACCGCATGCGCGTGTTCACCGCCGGTGAAGACCGTGTTGGTGGTGACGACGAAATCATCGAGGGCATCAACAATCCGGAAATCGCC
Organism: Betaproteobacteria bacterium Ga0077527; assembly: GCA_001464815.1. Taxonomy (GTDB): domain Bacteria; phylum Pseudomonadota; class Gammaproteobacteria; order Burkholderiales; family SG8-41. The sequence goes on from LNDW01000018.1 coordinate 21,529, forward strand.
GGCCGCTACGGCGACACCTTCAACAATGCCCGCGCCGAGATGGAACTGGTGCAGGGTGTGTCGCCGCAGTTCGACCGCGACGAATTCCTCGCCGGCCGGCAGACCCCGCTGTTCTTCGGCTCCGCGATCAACAACTTCGGCGTGCGCGAAATTCTGGATGCGGTGATTGATTTTGCCTCGCCGCCGCGTCCGCACCAGGCGCTGCAGCGCGAAGTGTCACCGGCCGAGGAAAAATTCTCCGGCGTGGTGTTCAAGATCCAGGCCAATATGGACCCCGGCCACCGCGACCGTGTTGCCTTCATTCGCATCTGCTCCGGCCGCTTCGAGCGCAGCATGCGCTTGAAGAACTGCCGCACCGACAAGTTTTTCCGGCCGAGTTCAGTGGTGGCCTTCATGTCGCAACGCCGCGAGCAGGTTGAGGATGCCTACGCCGGCGATATCATCGGCATTCCCAACCACGGCGTGCTGCAACTGGGCGATACGCTGACCGAGGGCGAGGAGCTGCAGTTCACCGGCCTGCCGTTTTTTGCGCCGGAGCTGTTCCAGACCGTCGAGGTGGCGGATCCGCTGCGCAGCAAGCAGTTGAAGACCGGCCTCGGACAGCTCGGTGAGGAGGGCGCGATACAGGTGTTCAAGCCGGTGGCGGGCAGCCTGCTGTTGCTTGGCGCCGTCGGCCAGTTGCAGTTCGAGGTGGTTGCGCACCGCCTGAAGCATGAATACGGCTGCGAAGCGCGGCTTGCGCCGGCGCGTTATGTCGCCGCGCGCTGGGTGACCTGCGAGGATGACCGCGAACTGCAGCGTTTCATCGATGCCAACGCCCATCGTGTCGCGCATGACGCCGTCGGTGCGCCGGCTTTTCTGGCGGGCAACGCGATAGAAATCAATGTCGCACAGGAACAGTGGCCGAAGATCAAATTCCATGCCCTGCGCGAACACGCCGGGTTGATCTTCCACTCCAACGCGGTGGGTTGACGCTTCAGCTTGACCGGTTCCGGCCGTTACTGCGGCGTATAGATCACGATCAGCGCCTTGGCCTCACCACCCAGGCCGCGACCGCGGTGCGGAATCCGCGATTCAAAGTAGAGGCTGTCTCCGGTTTCGAGCGTCCATTTGCGCGAGGCGCCGTCGATTTCCATTTCCCATTCGACACGGCCGCTTAGGATCAGCAGGAATTCCTCGCCTTCGTGCTCGAAACGCGCCTCGCTGCTGATGTCGGTGGGGAAGGTGAACAGGAAGGGCTCCATGTGCTTGTGCCGCTTCTTGTGCGCGAGGCTGACGTAGTCATAGCCGAAAGCACTGGCGCCGCGCACTTCCGGCCGCCGCTCATTGACGCGCACGATGCTCATTGCATCGTCGTAACCGTCTCCCGAGGCTTTGAGGAATTCGGTGATCTCAACCTGCAGCGCCTGGGCGATTTTCACCAGCGTGCCGATCGGCGGCACGATATGCCCGTTCTCGATTTTCGAGACATAACCCTTGGTCACGCCGATGGCGTCGGCGAGCTGTTCCTGGGTCAGGTTGCGGCCGGTGCGCAGCGCCCCGACGCGGGTGCCGATGGTGCGCTCGATGTCGCTGGAGGTGCTGGCGGGGTGGGAGGAGCTCATGCGGATTTCAGTGTTGGCAGGCGAGTGTGATTGGCGGCGCGGGCGGCGCCGTATTCCATGATACGTGCAGTTTCGGAGGCCACTTCGGCGCCGAGCAGGCGTTCGAGCAGATACAGCGTGACGTCGATACACAGCGTGACGCCGCCGCCGGTGACCACCAGCCCGCTGTCGGCGAGCAGCGCGGGGCGGGCATCGACCCGCGGATATTCATCGTGCAGGCGTGCGAGCGGCGGCACTTCGCGGCCGGCAATCACTTCCTGCTTGGTGGTGGCGATGCGGCCGTCGAGCACGCCGCTGGCGGCGAGGATCATGCCGCCGGTGCATACCGCGGCAACCAGCATCTGCTGATTAACACAGCGCCGCAGGTAATCCAGCGTTGGCGTGTGTGTGCATTGCGCTTCCCAGCCGGGGCCGCCGGTGACGATCAGCGCATCAAAGGCCGGCGCGTCAGCCATGCCGTGGCGTGCGATGACATCGAGCTCATTGGCGAAACGCACCGTGCCGGCTTTCGCGGCCACGGTGGAGATACGGATCTGTGGTGCGACGCGACGCGCCATCGACAGCACGCCATAGGTGCCGAGGTCGATCGGCTCCACGCCGTCATAGATAAAGATGCCGAAATGCATACACGAACTCCGTAATTGCTGGCCGCACCGATTCAGTGCAATAGTTTCCTGAAAAGAAACTTTTTGGTGCATACTGTTTCTGCGTTTGCACCGTGATGAGTCAGTTTCATAGGGAAAATCTGAGAAAGCAGGGCATGTCCGAAAGATACACCAAAGAAGTGTTGACTATAAAGTTTCCTGTGAGGATACTTTGCCCAGCAGGTTTGGTTTATTCAAAGCGACCGGGACAGGTTGTTCCCCACCTCAACAATACAACCGCAGCTGTGCAACGGAGGAGTCGCCAACCCCTATGGAGAGCAGACTCATGAAACAGCAAGACCCGAAGCAGAAGTCCCCGGCGGTTGCAGAGGCGCGTCCCGCGCGCCGCCGTTTCCTCGGCGTTGCCACAGCCGCCGGCACGGCAGCGATTGGTTTTCCTTTTATTGCCCGCGCGCAAGCCCCGGTCATTAACTGGCGCTTTCAGAGCACCTGGCCGGCGAAGTTCCTGTATCAGGAATTTGCAGTGGACTGGACCAGGAAGGTGATGGAGCTCTCCGGTGGCCGCCTGAAGATCGACATGCTCCCGGCGGGTGCGGTGGTGCCGGCGCTGCAGATTGTTGACGCCACCAGCAAGGGTGTCATAGACGGCGGCCACGGCCTGCCCGGTTTCTGGTTCGGCAAGAACACCGCCTTTGGCCTGTTCGGCGCCGGTCCCGACTTCGGCATGGATGGCAATCAACTGCTCGGCTGGATTGAATACGGCGGCGGCAAGGAGCTTTATGCGGAAGTCCAGGCCGCGGCACAGCTTGATTCGGTCAGCTTCCTGTTCGCGCCGGTGCCCTGCGAGCCGATGGGCTGGTTCAAGAAGGAGATCAAGACCACGGCTGACTTGAAGGGTCTCAAGTTCCGCACCGCCGGTCTCGCCGTGGACATGTTCAAGGAGCTGGGACTGTCATCGGTGCAGATGGCGCCGCCCGACATCGTACCGGCGCTCGACCGCGGCCTGCTCGACGGCGCCGAATTTGCCAGCGCCTCCGATGACCGCATCATGGGTTTCCCCGATGTCGCCCGGTTCTACCTGCAGCAGAGTTACCACATGGCCAACAACTTCTGCGAGGTGATGATCAATCGCAAGCGTTATGAAGCGCTGCCCGATGACCTGAAAACCGTGCTCAAGCTCGCCTCGCAGGCGGCCAGTGCCGACATGGAATGGAAGGCGATGCACCGCATGTCGCAGGATTACCTCGAGCTGAAAAAGAACCCCAAGCTGCGCATCTACAAGACACCGAAGCCGATCCTCGATGCGCAGCTCAAGGCCTGGAATGCGGTGATCAAACGCCGCTCTGCGGAAAACCCGCTGTTCGCCAAGGTGGTGGCTTCGCAGATGGCCTGGGCGAAGCGGGTGATGTTCTGGCACAACGAAGTGCAGGTCGGCCAGGCCGCCGCCTATGCCCATTATTTCGGGAAGGGCGCCTGAACCCGGGTTTTGGCCTGAAGGCGGCCGTTGCGTGAGTGGCGGCCGCCGGTATCATCGAAAAACGAACAACCGATTTACGCGACAACCAAGGAAGAGGAATGAAGCATGGCTGATTACGACAAGCGCTTGCAGGAACTGGGCATCACCCTGCCGCCGGCCGCCGCGCCTGTGGCGAACTACGTCGGTTACACCGTGTCGGGCAACCTGGTCTTTGTATCCGGGCAGTTGCCGTTCGAGGACGGCAAGGTCGCGGTGCAGGGCCGTGTTGGCGCCGGACCCACGGTGGATGACGGCTATCGCGCCGGGCGGCTGTGCGCGCTGAACCTGCTGGCACACCTGCGGGCCGCCTGCGGCGGCAGCCTGAACAAGGTCAGCCGCGTGCTGCGCCTCGGTGGTTTTGTCTGCGTCGCGCCGGATTTTTACGACGCGCCGAAGTGCGTCAATGGCGCCTCCGACCTGATGGTCGAGATTTTTGGCGACGCCGGGCGCCATGCACGTTTTGCAGTGGGTGTGGCAACACTGCCGGCGAATGCCGCGGTCGAAGTCGATGCCACTTTTGAAATCCAGGCCTGAGGCCTGATGGAAGTGCCAGGCTTTATGCCCTCACCCCCGACCCCTCTCCCGAAGGTAGAGGGGGGGATTTGCTGTAAATGGTTTGATAACCATTTACAGGATGACTTGTAAGGACGACACCATGAATGATCCGATCATCCGCTACTTTGGCTGGTCCAGCCTGTCGATCGAGACGGCGGACGGCGCGCTGTTCTTTGATCCCTTTTTCCGTCATTACTGCGGCGCGCAGTGGTTCGACATCGACGATTACCTGCACGCCAAGTACATCTGTGTCACCCACGGCCACGAGGAGCATTTCCTTGATGTGCCGGTGGTCGCCAAACGCACCGGCGCCACGGTGATCGGGCCGAAGTCGGTGACCGACTTCCTCGCCTGGCGCAGCAGCCTGCCGCGCGACAAGCTGGTGACCGTCGATACCGAATCGGTGAGCACGCTGCCCGGCTTCAAGGTCAGTTCCTTCCGCTGGAAACACCGCGACATCAATCTGGTCAAGGCGCTGTCGAAGGCGGTGTTTCACGGCAATGCCACCCAGCTCGCCTGGGCCTGGAGCAGCGCGACCAACGCGCCGTTTTACTCGCCGTACACCGGCTACCACGTCGAGCTGCCCGGCGGCCTGACCGTGCTCAACTACAACGAAGGTTTCAACACCAAGATGACCGACGCCGAGATCACGGCGCTGGGCAAACGTTTCCGCACTGATGTGCTGCTCGCCGGCATGCAGCTTGATTTCACCGCCGACATCACGCGTGGTGTGAAGGCGCTCAACCCGAAAATCGTCGTGCTCTATCCGCCGCACGACAAATTTCACGAAATGATGGGTGTCAGTTCCAAGCCCTGGGCCGATTTTGCGGCCGCGGCCAGCGCGGCGCTGCCCAGTGCGAAGGTGCTGATCGCCGATCCGGGCTTTGTGATGAATGCGGCGACGGGTGAGGTGCTGCCGTCGCGACCCAGCGTGAAGATCGCGGCCTGACCGCCGCGCACTGAATCACCGGCGCGGTCAGGCCGGCCGCGCCATCACGGGTCTGTCAGGGTTTTCCGGTTTCCTGTGCCCAGCGCAGGATTTCATCGACCGAGGCGCGCGGCGCTCCGGTATGGTCGGCATCGGGTTCGTACAATCGCGAGCGTGGGTTGGCGGGCAGCGCGCGGAAATTGCTGTCCTTGATCTTGCGCAGTGCCGGAATGTCATGGGTCGGCACGATCATCAGCACCGGCGTTGCCGGACGCACCGCGCGCAGGGAGCGCGTCAGGTTCATCGCACCATCGGGGTCGAACCATGACAGGTAGATCGCCGCCGTGGTGCGCACGGTCCAGCTGCCCTTGGCGCCCTCGTATTCGAGGAATTCACCGCGTTCATTGCCAAGGCCATCGCTGACCATGCGTCGAGCGCTGCGCACCGCGCCGCCCAACTGCTGCAGAAACACGAAATGCGCGACATCACCCCCCGGTGCGATGGCGATCAGGCCGTCGACAGGTTGCAGGGTGGCGTAATGCACCGCGAATACGCCGCCCTGGCTGTGGCCCGCGACAAACACCCGCTTTGCACCCTTGTCACGCAGGGCGCTGATTGCGGCATCAACCTCCTTCACCGCGGTGGCGACATCGACGTCGTATTGCCGGTCGCGCGACCACGGCATCTGCAGATTGGCGACCTGCCAGCCCTGTGCCTGAAGGCCTTCGGCCAGCGGCCGCACCAGACCCTGCGGCATGCCGCCCTTGCCGTGCATGATGACAATGCCGTCCTGTGCTGATGCGGACAGTGCCCAGGCCGCCAGCAGCAGCGGGAACAGCAGGTTGCGGAGCGGGTTCATGCCGCGATTGTGTGCCGATCAGCCGAGTTCGGCAAACACGCGGCGGATTTCGGCGACGCGGGTTTTCAGGTCCGGTGTCGCGACTTCGATGCGCAGGCGGTCCTGGCCGGCGAGTTTGTAGTTACGCTTTTTCTGGATCAGATTGATGATCCTGATCGGTTCGATCGGCGGATTGGGCACGAACTGCAGCTGGATGCTGGCATCGCTGGCGTCGATGCGCGCGATGCCCAGCGGCTTGCCGAGGATGCGCAGGCGGTGGCAGTCGACCAGGGTGCGTGTCGCATCCGGCAGTTCACCGAAGCGGTCGATCAGTTCCTCCTGCAGCAGTTGCAGCTGCTCGTCATCGCTGCAATTGGCGAGGCGCTTGTAGAGCACCAGCCGCTCGTGCACATCGTGGCAGTAGTCGCTGGGCAGCAGGGCAGGGGCGTGCAGGTTGATCTCGGTGGTGACACCAAGCGGCGCGTCGAGGTTGGGTTCCTTGCCTTCCTTCAGCGACTTCACCGCGGTGTCGAGCATCGCGCAGTAAAGATTGAAGCCGATTTCCTGCATTTCGCCCGACTGCGAATCGCCGAGCACCTCGCCGGCGCCGCGGATTTCGAGGTCGTGCATGGCGAGGTAAAAGCCCGAGCCCAGTTCCTCCATCGCCTGGATCGCCTCGAGGCGTTTTTTGGCGCTGGTGGTTATGTTGCCTTCGTCCGGCAGCAGCAGGTAGGCATAGGCCTGGTGGTGTGAGCGGCCGACCCGGCCGCGCAACTGGTGCAGCTGGGCGAGGCCGAAGCGGTCGGCGCGGTTGATGATGATGGTGTTTGCGGTCGGCACGTCGATGCCGGTCTCGATGATGGTGGTGCACAGCAGCACGTTGAAGCGGCCCTGGTAGAAATCGCGCATCGCCAGTTCCAGCTCGCGCTCGCGCATCTGTCCATGGGCGATGCGCACACGGGCTTCGGGCAGCAGTGCGGTCAGCTGCTCCTGGATGTTTATGATGGTGTCGATGTCGTTGTGCAGGAAATATACCTGGCCGCCGCGCTTCAATTCGCGCAGGACCGCCTCGCGGATCAGCGATTTCGCGTAACGCGCGACAAAGGTCTTGATCGCCAGCCGCCGCTGCGGCGCGGTGGCAATCACCGAAAAATCGCGCAGCCCTTCGAGTGACATCGCCAGCGTGCGCGGAATCGGTGTTGCGGTCAGTGTCAGGATGTCGACCTCTGCGCGCAGTGCCTTCAACTGCTCCTTTTGCCGCACGCCGAAGCGGTGTTCTTCGTCGATGATCACCAGGCCGAGGTTTTTAAACTTGACATCCTTGCTGACCAGCTTGTGCGTGCCGATGGCGATATCGACGCAGCCCTCGGTCAGCCCCTTCAGCGCATCTGTGGTTTCTTTGGCGGTGCGGAAGCGTGACAGTTCGACGATCTTCACCGGCCAGTCGGCGAAGCGGTCGCTGAACGTGTTGTAGTGCTGCTCGGCGAGCAGCGTGGTCGGCACCAGCACGGCAACCTGCTTGCCGTCGGCCACCGCGACAAAGGCGGCGCGCAGCGCGACCTCGGTCTTGCCGAAGCCGACATCGCCGCAGACCAGGCGGTCCATCGGCCTGGCGCTCTTGAGGTCTTCGATCGTGGCATTGATCGCCGCCGCCTGGTCGGGGGTTTCCTCGAACGGAAAACCCTCGGCGAAAGCCTCGTAGTCGTGCGGCTTGAGCTTGAAGGCATAACCTTCGCGTGCCGCGCGCTGTGCATACAGCGCCAGCAGCTCGGCCGCGGTGTCGCGCACCTGCTGCGCGGCTTTTTTCTTCGCCTTGTCCCACTGGCCGCTGCCCAGCTGGTGCAGCGGCGCCTGGTCGGCGGCCGCACCACTGTAGCGGCTGATCAGGTGCAGGCTCGACACCGGCACGTAGAGCTTGTCGTTGTTGGCGTATTCGAGGGTCAGGAATTCAGTGGGGCCTTCGCCGAGATCCATGCTCTGCAGCCCGAGGTAGCGGCCGATGCCGTGCTGCTCATGCACCACCGGATCACCAACCTTGACCTCGGACAGGTCGCGCAGCATGCCTTCGGGTGCATGGCGCTTGGTGTCGCGCGCACTGCGGTTGCGTGCCTGCGCGGCATACAGCTCGTTTTCAGTGACTAAGGCGACCCCGGCGGCGCGGTCTATCCAGCCGCTGCCGAGCGGCGCGCTGGTCAGCGCGAATTTCTGGTCACTGGCGCTGAATGCGGCCCAGTCCGCGACTGGCGCCGGTTTCAGCCCGTACTCGGCGAAATACTCGAGCATCGTTTCGCGCCGGCCCAGACCCTCCGCGGCCACCAGCACGCGTCCGTCAAAACCTTCGATGAAGCTGCGCAGCCGGTGCAGTGGATCGTCGGCGCGGCGCTCGACGTTCAGTTGCGGCAGTGGTGTGGTGCCTTCTGCACTTGCTCCCTCCCCTGCCTTCAGGCGGGGGAGGGTTGGGGTGGTGGTGGAAAAATACTGCAAGTTATTGTTTTTATTACTGTTTTTATCAATCTCCGGGGCGACGGTCTGCAAATCCACCCGCGGCAAACCCTTGATCGCCCCGAAGAATGCATCCTCGGCGAGAAACAATTCCTGGGGTGGCAGCACCGGATTGGCGAGGTCGCCGCGCACCATCGCGTGACGGCCGCGGGTATCGGCCCAGAACTCGTCGATCGCTTCGCGGATGCCGGGGCGCAGGCACACCGTGGTGTCCGCCGGCAGGTAATCGCTGAGCAGCGCCGTGTTTTCAAAAAACAGCGGCAGAAAATATTCGATGCCCGCGGTGGGAATACCCTTCGACACATCCTTGTAGACCTGGCTGCGCGAGGGATCACCTTCGAAGCGTTCGCGGAAACGCTGGCGGAAGGCGGTGCGTGCCGCTTCATCCATCGGAAACTCGCGCGCCGGCAGCAGCCGCACCTCGGGCACCTTCATGATCGAGCGCTGGCTGTCGACATCAAAGCTGCGGATCGAATCGATCACGTCATCAAAGAGGTCGATGCGGTAGGGCAGCGGGCTGCCCATCGGATAGAGGTCGATCAGTCCGCCGCGGAAACTGTATTCACCGGGCGCCACCACCTGCGTGACATGGTTGTAGCCGGCCAGCGTGAGCTGCAGCCGCAGCGCATCCGGACCGAGTTTCGCGCCCTGGCGGAAATAGAAGGTGTTGCCGGTGATGTAATCGACCGGCGCAAAGCGGTAGAGCGCGGTGGTCACCGGCACCAGCGCGATGTCGAAATCGCTGCGCGCGATCTGGCACAGCGTGGCCAGCCGCTCCGAGACCAGATCCTGGTGCGGCGAGAAATGGTCCCAGGGCAGGGTTTCCCAGTCGGGAAGGAAGTGCACGCGCAGCTGCGGCGCGAAAAACGGAATCTCCTGCAGCAGGCGCTGCGCCTGCCACGCCGACTCGGTGATCACCAGCAACGGGCGAGCGCGGGCCGCCAGCGCCGCGAGCAGGGGGGCGTCGCTGGAACCGTGGAGGGGAACTGTGGTGATCCGCTGCCCGGGGGCGGGCAGCTCTTGCGGCAACATCAGGGGCGTTTCAACAAAGGGCGCTATTATAAACGCGGCCCTTTTCTTCATTCTGCTCCGCCGGGAAATGTCATGCGCAAACTGCTGCTGCTGTCTTGCATGGTTCTTTTTGTCCAGGGCGCACCAGCTTTGGCGCAGACCATCAAATCCGAAAAACACGAATTCCGCGTCGTCACCCTGGTGCGCGGTCTGCAGAATCCCTGGTCACTCGCCTTCCTGCCCGATGGCCGCATGCTGGTGACCGAGCGCGAAGGTCGCTTGCGCATCATCGGCAAGGACTGGCGCCTCGATCCGAAGCCGGTCGAAGGCCTGCCTGAAATCGTCGCCAGCGGTCAGGGCGGCCTGTTCGATGTGGTGCTGCATCCGCAGTACGAGAAAAACGGCTGGATCTACTGGTCGTACAACGCACCGGGCCCCGCAGGCTGGGGCACCGCGATGGCGCGCGGCAAACTGCAAGGACAGCGCATGACCGAGGTGCAGGTGCTGTTCAGCATGGAACCCAAGACCCGCGCCGGCCACCACTTTGGCGGGCGCATCGTGTTCGACAACAAGGGCTTCGTCTACCTGACCCTCGGCGACCGCGGCGACATGCCGCGCGCGCAGCGCATGGATGACCACGCCGGCTCGGTGATCCGCCTGCACGACGACGGCCGCGTGCCTGCCGACAATCCCTTTGTGATGCAGGCCGGCGCCAAACCCGAAAAGTTCACCCTCGGCAACCGCAACATGCAGGGCGCGGCGCTGCATCCGCGCACCGGCGAGCTGTGGACCCACGAACACGGTCCGCAGGGTGGCGATGAAATCAACGTGATGCGCGCCGGCCGCAACTACGGCTGGCCGGTGATCAGCTACGGCGTCAACTACGGCATCGGTACCCGCATCGGTGAAGGCACCTCAAAACCCGGCATGGAGCAGCCGCTGCTGGTGTGGACGCCGTCCATCGCGCCTTCGGGCATGGCCTTCTACAACGGCGATGCCTTCCCCAACTGGAAGGGCAACTTGTTTGTCGGCGCGCTGCGCGACGAAATGCTGGTGCGGCTGGAACTGGAGGGTGAAAAGATCGTCCGGCTGGAGCGCCTGATCAAGGGCGTCATCGGGCGCATCCGCGATGTGCGCGTGGGGCCTGATGGGCTGATCTATGTGCTGACGGATGAGCGGGAGGGGGTGGTGGTGAGGTTGGAGTATGTAAAATAATTCAATTAAATCAATTACTTAATTGAATTGCTCTTGGGTATCATCAAGTCGATTTTGAAGGTTCTCCAGAAGATTTTTTGGGATATACTCAATGTATATCCATGAGCTGAGATCAAGGAGTAAACCAATGAGCACCGCCCAAACAGTACTGTTCAAAAGTAACAAAAGTCAGGCCGTTCGACTGCCCAAGGGCGTTGCCATGCCCGAGTCGGTGACCAAAGTGGAAATCATTGCCGTCGGCAACGCACGTGTCATCGTGCCCGCCGGCGAATCCTGGGACCTCTGGTTCGCTGCCAAAGGCGTATCGCCGGATTTCATGGAAACGCGCGACCAGCCTCAGGATCAGGAACGAGCGGCGCTCTAGCATGCTCAAGTACATGCTTGATACCAACATCGTGATCTACGCGATGAAAAACCGCCCCGAACGCATACGCGATACGTTCAAGAAACACGATGGCCAGATGTGCATCTCGTCAATCACCTTGGGCGAACTGATTTATGGCGCGGAGAAATCGGCTGCGCCGGAGCAAAACCTGGCTGACATCGAAAGCATGATCGCCCGCCTCGAGGTCAAACCGTTTGATGCGGCCGCTTCGATTCATTTCGGACGGGTGCGTGCTGCGCTGGCGAAGGTCGGCAAACCCATCGGGCCTTACGACGCCATGATTGCGGGGCACGCCCGAGCACTTGCGCTGGTGCTGGTGACCAACAACGAAGGTGAGTTTCAGCGCGTGCCGGGTCTGATGCTGGAGAACTGGGTATAGGCGGGGGGGGGCGCCATGCGTTATGCCATCGTGATTGAGAAGGCAGGAGAGAACTTTTCTGTCCATGTGCCGGATTTGCCAGGTTGTGTAGCCACTGGCCCGACTGCGGAGGAGGCGAAAACGCAAATCCGCGAAGCCATTGAATTTCATCTTGAGGGGCTGCTTGAGGACGGACTGGTCATTCCGCAGCCGGCAAGCCGGGTTGGTTATGTCGAGGTGGCTGCGTAGTTTGTGAATTTTGCGTAGGTAGCGAATGCCTGGCTAGCATTTTTATTTTTAACATTCACGGAAAACTGACTCTAGCACCTTTGGATAAGGAGACTAAATTGACTCCAGAGCAATTCGTACAAGAATTTAATTGGTCGCTCGAAACATTCGAAATTGCACTGGAAGCGAGATTTCAATGTGTCTATTGTGGGCACAAGTTTTTCGAATCTGTGGATAGCTGGACTCAATTCAATGTGGATCATTTGCGTCCAGGATCTCGAGGTGACCGCGATGAAAGGCCGGAAAATAAGGTTGTGGCTTGCTGGACGTGCAACAAAATTAAAGCTTCTTTTGATCCAGGTGCGGACAATCCCAATGCAACTAAAACGGAACTGATCCGAATTGCTGGTTCTTTTATTAAGCAAGCACGCTTAAAGCGTAAGCAGAAAGTTGAAAAAATGCAGATGGCTGCTGCAAAATTTTTGCAAGATACTGATTCATAAAATTCAGCAAAACTGATTTCTGATGCGTTAAATATGTGAGCATCGAAAAATAATCTTGTTAGATTTTATAAGTGAAATAAGTCGCGTTTCTGCGTTTAATTTTATTCATAAAATTATGCTTCCAACACTGCCGACTATTTTTTTCATGATCGTGTTTTGTCAGGTCGCTTCGGCCGCGCCTGACGAGGAGGTTTTAGGTAGGTCAAAAGGCTATCCTGTTTATCACGATCGCAGAACTTTCAATTATGCCGATCAATATCTTGTCGGTACTTTGTCAAATATGTCGAAGTTGTATCCGACAGTCATTTCTCGGTCGGGAGATCAAAAACTTCGATTTGAGATATCTTCCGATCCGCTTCCTTCGATCAGCTACAACTACCGTCAGGCATACACACTGGAAGATTATTTAGGCAGAAACCGTGTCACTGGCATCATGATTATCAAAGATGGCAAGGTTTTGCTTGAGAGGTACCGTTATGATCGAAAGCCAGAGCATCAATTTAGCTCTATGTCTATGGCGAAATCGATTACGGCAATTCTTGTTGGAATCGCTCACGAAGAAAAGCTTATCGAATCCTTAGATGATCTTGCTGTCAAATACGTTCCGCGTTTGAAATCCACTGCATATGCGAAGGTGACAATTCGAAACCTGTTACGCATGCTTTCCGGCGTAAAGTTTGTTCAAGGAGTGGATTCAATCAAGCTATCTGCGCGCACTTGGTGGGATAGGGAGGGGAGGCCGGGGGAACGTGCGGTCGACTTTATTGAAGAGACCGCAGCGGAGCAGGGAAAGGTTTTTAACTACATTAATGCCGATACTTTTGTTCTTGGACTCGTTCTTCGGGCTGCAACCAAGAGATCAATTGCAGATTACATGAGTGAGAAAATGTGGGTGCCGATGGGCGCTGAATTTGATGCAACATGGATTGTTGATTCCGATAAGGTTGAGGTCACATCAATGGGGTTGAATGCCACTTTAAGGGATTATGCGAAAGTTGGAATGCTTCTTGCTAACGACGGATTTATCAATGGTAAGCAGATTGTTAGCAAAGAGTTTTTGCTTGATGCAACTGATCCTGAGCGGCAGCCCGAAGTAAACAAGCCAATCACAAACGGGAAAAATATCGGCTACGGATATCAGATTTGGATACATCCTTTTGAGACTCGAACCTTTGCACTTTACGGACATCATGGGCAATCCATCTTCGTTCAACCAGAAACAAAGACTGTCATTGTTATGACTCAAGCTTGGGCTGAAAGTGAGCATCGTCGTCTTGAGGCAGAGAGGTTTAGTTTTCACATCGGGATGCTTCGCTCGCTGGGTGCCAAGGCAAAATTAAATCGTGTCACGCATTAATGGCGTTGTAAAAGACAGACTCAAAACATAATTAGGGTCGATGTAATATTTTGTGATCGCAAATAACACCACTGATCCCCGCTACCTGATCACCGTCCCCGATCTGGCCTCCCGACTCACCGATATCACACTGATCGACCTCCGCCCCGCCGAAGACTTCGCCGTTGGCCACATCCCCGGCAGCACCCACGTCGACATCTACGGCGTGAGCCTCAACGATTCATCCGAGGCGCCACTCAATTCCTTTCTTGCGATCTTCCGTGTGCTGTTCGGTTCGCGCGGTGTACGTGCCGACCGGCCGGTGGTGATTTATGACCACGAATCCGGCGAGCGGGCGGCGCGGGCGGTATGGCTGCTGGCAGTGCTGGGGCATCCGGATGTGCGCATTCTTGATGGCGGCACGCACGCATGGCTGGCGGCAGGGCAGAAGCTCACGCGCCTGAGCGAGGCGCCGCCGCCGATTGATCCGACTGAGGCGCCGCCAACCCCGCCGCCGTTTCGTGGCACGTTGAATATGGATTTGCTGGCGACGCGCTTTGACCTGCTCAAGGCCATCGACAACCCGGCCTACGCCATCTTCGATGTGCGCCGCGAGTCCGAATACCGCGGTATTGAAAAGCGTGCGCGCCGTGTCGGTACGGTACCGGGTGCGGTGCATATCTTCTGGCGCGAGCACCTTGATGAGCATGGTGCTTTCCGCAAGCCCGACGAGATTCGCCGCGTTTACGAATCGAAAGGTGTCACCCCGGACAAGATCGTGATTCCGGTGTGCCACGGCGGCTACCGTTCGGCGAGCACCTTCATCGCGCTGAAGTCGCTGGGTTATCCGCAGGTGCGCAACTATGTCTCGGCCTGGGGCGAGTGGGGCAACCGCGAGGACACGCCGGTTGTGATTCCGGCGCACTCCTGAGATATTCGCGGCTTCAAAACAATCATCGTGGATTGAACCCATGAATGCATTGATGTTTGTCGGCGGCCTTGCGGTGCTGGTGCTCGGCGCCAACCTGCTGGTGCGTGGCGCCTCGAAGTTTGCGCTGTCCTTCGGCATTTCACCGCTGGTGGTGGGGCTGACGGTGGTGGCCATGGGCACCAGCGCGCCCGAGGTCGCGGTGTCGGTGGGGGCCGCGCTGGACGGCAGGACGGACATCGCCGTGGGCAACGTGGTCGGCAGCAATGTGTTCAATGTGCTGTTCATACTCGGCCTGAGCGCGCTGATCGCGCCCCTGGTGGTGAATGTGCAGGTGATCCGCCAGGAAGTGCCGATCATGATCGGGGCCAGCGTGCTGCTGCTGGTGCTGGGCATCGATGGCGCGCTGTCGTTCAGGGACGGTCTGCTGCTGCTGGGGCTGCTGGTCGCATACACCGTGTTCGTGGTGCGGCAATCGCTGCGGGAGACGCAACACGCGGAAGACTATGAAAAGGAACTCAGCCCCGCGCAACCCGGCGCATGGGATGCCGCCTGGCCGGCGCAGTTGGGCCTGATCGCCGCCGGGCTGGTCTGCCTGGTGTTCGGTGCCGACTGGCTGGTGACTGCGGCGGTGGCCTTCGCCCGCGCGCTGGGTGTCAGCGACGTGGTGATCGGGCTCACCATCGTGGCCGCCGGCACCTCGATGCCGGAGGTCGCCACCTCGGTCACCGCGGCGATCAAGGGCGAACGCGACATCGCGGTGGGCAATGTGGTGGGCAGCAATATTTTCAACATCCTCGGCTGCCTCGGCCTGTCTGCGCTGGTTGCGGGTGATTCAGGACTGATCGTGGCGCCGTCGCTGCTGGCCTTTGACCTGTGGGTGATGATCGCGGTGGCCTTGGCCTGCCTGCCGATTTTCGTGACCGGACGCGAGATCGCGCGCTGGGAGGGCGGCGTGTTCGTCGCCTACTACGCGGCCTATGCCGCGTACCTGATCCTCGCTGCGCAGGCGCATGATGCGCTGGAGGATTTTTCGGGGGTGATGATGGGTTTTGTGGTGCCGATCACAGTGGTCACGCTGGTGGTGGTGCTGCTGCGTCCGCATAAACCGGCGGTCTGAGTGGCGGTGATCGCGCAGTTGGCCTGGTTGGGATGAACGACCTCCTGATCCAGCTCACCGCGCTGTGCGTGCTTCTCGCCGCCGCCGAAACACTGCACGGGATTTTTCGCGCGGCGGTGCTGGTGCCGCGCATCGGCAAAAAGGCGGCGCTGAAGGTTGCCATCGTCACCGGTTCGCTGCTGGCCTTTGTTCTGTGCTGGTGGCGGTTGCCGGCGATGGGTGTTGCGGCCGCGCTGCCGCTGCTCGGCATCGGCGCTGCGCTTGCACTGTTCATGGCTGCCTTTGACATTGCATTGGCGCGCTGGCTGCTGAAGCGGCCGTGGTCGCGCGTGCTGGAGGACTTCAATCCCGCCACGGGCAATTACCTGCTGTTCGGGTTATTGTTGCTGGCCTCGTTCCCGTGGCTGGTGATGCACTTGCAGCCGGCACGGGCGTTTTGAAGGGAAGCTGCCGATCACACCATGAGCCTGCCGAAATACCCGCAAACACCCGTGGCCCAGGCCCTTTGCATCATCGGCGCGATCCTGTTGCTGCTCGCGCTGGCGATGCAGAGCCGGATGTGGCTGGCGGTGTTCGGCTTGCAGCCGGTGGCGCCGGGCGGCGGTGAATACATGGTGGCGCTGTTTATCGGCCTGCCCCTGCTGCTGCTGTCGACGCTGATGCTGGTCGTAGCCACGGCAAGCCGGACCTGGCGTTGCAAGATCTCCGCGATGCTGCTGGTGCCGGCGCTGACCGTGCTCGCGGGCTGGTTCGGCCTGTTTCTGCGCAGCTTTTATGTCTGAGCGTACGGCGCCGCGGAGCATGATCCTTGAGCAGCCCCTGCCGGCGACAGCACTGCTGTCGCGCCACGTTGCGCCCGGCGCCTACACCGATTGTTTCTGCACCGAAATCGAGGGGCGCCGCACCCACGCCGAATTCGTCGAAGCCTTCTACACCACGCCGCTGTTCAAGCTGGAGCGCCTGATCCTGCGGCTGGCGTTGGCGCGGCCGTCCACGGATGCCGAAGCGCGGCAGCTCGCGCGTGGCGAGCGGGATCAATTCGCCGCATGGACGGTCGAGGCGCGTTCGGAACACCAGCTCCTGCTCGCGGATATGGCCGGACGCACGCGCTCCTGGCTGATGACCGAGGCGGTGGCGGCGGGTGGGCGCACCCGGCTGTATTTCGGCTCGGCGGTGCTGCCGCGCCGCGACGCGCAGACCGGACGCGACTCGCTGGGGTGGGCCTTCACTGCGTTGCTCGGGTTTCACCGCCTGTATTTGCGGGCCTTGCTGGCCGCGGCACGGACAGGCTTGGGTGGTTAATTTAAGTCATTGTTTTAATTGATAATTTTATTGCGCGGGAACTGCTCTGGTGCACCACGGGACGCGATGCCCGAAGGGATGCGTGCAGCAGAACTTTAAATTCGCTGGCAGGCCCCCATCTGCTTTGAATCCAAGGACGATTCGCGAGGAAAAACCATGCTCCGCTTTGATGTTCCCCAGGTCTGGTCCAACGTCGCCCGCTGGGAGGCCTTCCTGACCTTCCTGTTCTGTGCGATTGCGCTGGCCGGGCTGCCATGGATCATGGCGCTGCTGGCGGTGCAGGGTTTTGTCCGCGGCTTTTTCGGGCATTACCGCGAGCCGGCGCACCAGCTCTGGCACCGCATTGCCGGCGCGCGCGGCTGGGGCGGCAAAAAGGAGAACGCCGGCGCCAAGATGTTCGCCAACAAGATTTTGTTCCTCGCCAGCACGGTGTCGGTGCTGCTGTATGTGGCAGGCAGTCCGATGTGGGTGGTGCCCTGTTACGTGTTGATTGTGTTTTCAAGTCTGGAGTGGGCTTTTTCCTTCTGTGCCGCCTGCTGGGCCTACGGTTTCTGGTATCAGCGCTTCCCGCCATCGTCCTGAAGGCAATCGCCTCGTCCATATATTGACAGTCTCGGGGACGATCACACGGGGCGCGCCTATAATCATGCTTTAGCAACAGATTTTGCTTGGAGCACACCATGCCGCAAATCACCGCCTACGAAGACGCCAAGGTCAACCGCAAGGAGCGCCAGGTGCCCACCGGGACCGCATGGCGGACCCCGCTGATTGATCCCGATCCCGACAATCTCGCAACCCCGCAGGCCTTCCTGGTGGAAGGCACGCCGGGCCGGGTGATCAAGCCGCATTTCCATGACTATGACCAGTATCAGGTGGTGGTCAGCGGCGACGGGCTGATGGGCAAACATCCGCTGACCGTCAACGCCGTGCATTACTCGCGCGCCCACACGCCTTACGGCCCGATCGTGTTCGGCCAGGGCATGGGTTTCCTGACGCTGCGTGCGCACAAGGATGGCGGCGCGCAATACCTCGATCAGCCGGAAACCCGCGTCAAGCTTGAGCAGATCAACAACCGCAATCCCTTCCAGGTCACTGAAGCGCCGAAGTTCGACGCTTCCACCACGGGTGCGGCGGTGCATACCTTTGACGAGATCAAGGACGAGCAGGGTCTCGGCAGTTTCTCGATCACCGTCGCGCCGGACAGCAAGGCACTGGCGCCGGACCCGAGCAACAGCAACGGCCAGTATCTGATCATCGTGCGCGGCAGCCTGATTTATCAGGGCAAGGAATACAAGGCGCTGTCGGTGGCTTTCGTCAAACCCGAGGAAGGCAGCCTCGAACTGGTGGCCGGCAGTGAAGGCCTGGACGCGCTGGTGCTGCATTTCCCGCGCAGCGTGGCGCCGCAGGCCAAGGCAGAGCCGCAGACCGCACGCAGTGAGCCCGGCACCCGTGTCTGGCAATGCCTGCTGTGCTCATTTGTGTACGACGAAGCCAAGGGCATCCCGGAAGAAGGCATCGCCCCCGGCACGCGGTGGGAAGACGTGCCCGAAGACTGGTACTGCCCGGATTGCTCGGCCGGCAAGAGCGACTTCCAGATGTCGCTGGTGGGCTGAACCCGCCGGCAGCCGATCACAGGCGCCACGCGGAATCGCGTCGCGCCTGTTTTTTTTGCGCGGATTTTCCGTATCACCTGAAACACAATCGCGATGTTTCCGCAGATCGATCCCACACCCGCCGCATGGACCGCGGATCGGCTCGAAGCCGACCGCAGCCGCTGGACTTTCACCCTTGATGATCGCGCGCGCTGCGACCTGGTCGCCGCGCTGACCCGCGCCATCGACCGCGACAAGACGCTGTTCGATTACCGCCGCGACGATTTTGATCTCGGCTCGGCGCAGCCGGTGCTGCGGGCCGCGTTTGCGGAGATGCAGCGTGGCCGCGGTGTTGTGTTGGTCAGGGGTCTGCCGCGCGAGGGCCTTGATGAACAGGATTTCGAGCTGCTGACCTGGGGCATCGGCCTGCATTTTGGCGTGGGCCGGCCGCAGGGCATGCAGAGTCATTATGTTTCTGCGGTGCGGGATGCCGGCAACACCTACCGCAGTGGCCGCGGCCGTGGTTACAACACCAATGCCGAGCTGGATTTCCATACCGACTCGGCCGATATTGTCGCGCTGTCCTGCTTCAACCGTGCGGTGAGCGGCGGCATGAGCATCACCACCAGCTCGGTGGCGGCCTTCGATGCGATGCGCCGTGAGCATCCCGGACTGGCTGAACTGCTGCTCGAACCCATCCATTTCAGCCGTCAGGGCGAACAGGCGGATGATGAGGCGGCCTCGTATCCGCATCCGGTGTTCGACAGCGTCGACGGCAAACTCTTCAGCAAATGGAACCGCAACCGCGTCACTTCGGCGCAGAAGATCGAGGGTGTGCCGCAGCTCACCGCGAAACAATGGGAAGCACTGGAAACCTTCGACGCGCTGGTGCGTCGCGCCGATCTCGCGCACAACATGTGGCTGGAACCGGGCGACCTGCAGATCATCAACAGCCATGTCACGCTGCATTCACGCACCGACTTCACCGATCATGACGATCCGGCGCAGAAGCGTCTGCTGTTCCGGCTGTGGCTGGCGCCCCCCGATGGCGACCGCCTGCCGCAGAGCTGGAAGGTGCTCTACAAGGCAGTTGCGCCGGGCACCGTGCGGGGTGGCATCATCGGGCAGAATCACGATGCGGCGAGGCGCGATTTCGAGGCGCGCCAGGCTGCGGCGCTGGGGATGAAGCTCACGGACTGATCCGCGGAGGCAGTGATGTATTTGCGCAGGCAATGGTGGTGGCTGCAGGGTTTGATGCTGGCGGTCGGCATTGCCGTCCCTGCGTCCGCCCAGGATGTGCTGCCGCCGGTGGAGGAGGTGGTGGCGATACCGCTGCCGCCTTCCGCGCGCTGGCCCAATCTGGTGGCGACGATTCTGCGCCCCGAAGGCCCGGGGCCGTTTCCGGTGATCGTGATCAACCACGGCAGTCCGGGCAGCGGCGCCGAGCGCGCGCGCATGGGACGCTATCGCGCGACACGCGGCAGCCAGGAATTCCTGAAACGCGGCTTCATGGTGGTTCTGCCGATGCGACGCGGTTACGGCGATACCGGCGGCCCCTGGGCGGAGAACTATGCCAGTTGCAACGCGCCCGATTACGGCAGCGCGGGTCAGGAAGCCGCGATTGATCTGCTCGCCACCATCGAGTACCTGCGAGCGCTGCCTTACGCCAACACCGGGCAGATTCTGCTGGTGGGCCAGTCAGCCGGCGGTTTTGCCGCGCTGGCGGCGGCCAGCCACAACCCATCGGGCCTGCTCGGCGTGGTCAATTTTGCCGGAGGCCGCGGCGGCGATCCGCGGACGCGGCCCGGTGAACCCTGCGGGGTCGAGCAGATGGCATCCACGATCAGCCGTTTTGCACAGACCATCCGCGTGCCGGTGTTGTGGCACTACGCCGAGAACGACCAGTTTTTCGGTCCGGCGGTGGTACGGCGCTGGTTCGAGGCCTTTGAAGCGGCTGGCGCGCCGGGACGGCTGGTGATGCAGCCGCCTTTCGGCCGCGACGGCCATGCGATGTTCGGCGCGGCTTCAGGGGTGACGATATGGGCACCGCTGGTCGCACAGTTCATGCACGAGACCGGCTTCACCCCGCGTCCTTGACGCGGCCCCCGAACCTCAGGGCGCGACCGGTATCTTGCCCAGCACCTGGCTTGCGCGTTGCAGTTCCGCGGCAGCGGCCTTGAACTGCTGCTGATCCACCAGCTGTGTTGCGGCGAACAGGTGTTCCTCGGTCTTGATCAGGCCGGCGGCAAAGGCAGGGTCTTTGGGCCGGCTGTCGATGTTGCGCTGGCGGAAGATGCGCCACAGGCGAAAGGTGTTTTCCATGGCGACGCGGGCTTCCTCCGCGCTGTTTTGCGCCGCGGCGGCCTGGGTGCGTGATATTTCGGCGTTGATGATGCGCACGTCGGCGGCGTAGTTGGCGGTGATTTCCTGCGCCGGTGCCCGCAGCGGATAAAGTGCTGCGCCACCGAGCAGCAGTGCCATCAGTGCGATGAGCATCCGGCGCTGCGTGACAAAAGTCATGGCTTTGGTCGTCACTCTGCTCATCTTGATGCTCCGTTACGGGTTGACTGTGATTCAGACAAAGCGGGTGTGTTCCGGTTCCCGGCATTCATGCAAGCTTGATCGCCACGGCACCGGCGAGCACCAGCAGGATCGCCAGTGCGCGCATCGTACTGACTTTTTCGCCCAGCCACAGTGCCGCAATCAGCACGCCGAACACCACCGAGGTTTCGCGCAGCGCCGCGACCAGGGCAATTGGCGCCTGAGTCATTGCCCACAGCGTCAGGCCGTAGGCGCCCAGTGTGCAGAATCCGCCGAACAGGCCGCGCCGCCAGTGCCGGCGCAGGTGTGTGGTGGTGGCGGCGCCATCACGCCACAGAAACCATGCGAGCAAAGGTAATGCGGTGAGCACAAACAGCCAGCCATTGTAGGCCGCGGCATGGCCTGAGAGCCGTGCCCCGGTTCCGTCGATCACGGTGTAGATCACGATGGTGGCGGCGGTGAATACAGGAAACTTAAGTGCGGGAAACAGCAGCGCGCGTCCGCGCAGCACGCCGCTGCGCCAGGAGTCACCCGCCATCAGCACCACGCCGCCGCAGATCAGCGCGATACCCAGCCAGCCGGCGAGTGGCGGTGATTCACCGAGCAGGACCACTGCCACCAGCGCCGAGCCGGCCGGTGCCAGCCCGCGCATCACCGGATAGGCAAAACTCAGTTCGGCGTGGCGGTAGGTGTGGGCCACCATCAGGAAGTAGGCGACATGGATCACGGCTGATGCGCCGAGCCAGGGCCAACTCGCCGCCGCCGGCATTGGCAGGAAGGGCAGGGCCACCGCCGCGAGCAGTGCTGCGGCCGCGACCACCAGCACCACGTCGCGGGTGCGGTCCGGGCTGTTGCGGATCAGTGCATTCCAGGCTGCGTGCAACAGCGCGCCGGCAAGCACCACGGCCATGACTTCAACCGGCATCGGTGTTCAGCGCTGGCCGTGCGGGAGGGTGGCGTCGCAATGATCCGCGCACAGATCGTGCTCGATCTGAAGGGTGACGTGGTCAATGGCGAAATCCCGGTGCAGCCGCAGCCTCGCCTCTCGCAATACAGTGCCGATCACGACGTCCTCGCGGCAGACCAGGTGCGCGGTCAGGGCCGACTCCGCGGTGCTCATCGCCCAGACATGCAGGTCATGCACCGCGACCACGCCGGGAAGGGTGGTGAGGTCTGCGCGCACCGCCTGCAGGTCGATGTGCTCCGGTACGCCGTCAAACAGCAGGTGCAGCGACTGGCGGAACAGTGACCAGGTGCCGGCGATCACCACCAGCGCGATGACGATGCCTGCCAGCGGATCGATCCAGGTCCAGCCCTGCCACAGGTACAGCGCGCCGGCGATGATCACGCCCAGAGAGACCAGCGCGTCGGCGGCCATGTGCAGGAAGGCGCCGCGCAGGTTGAGGTCACGCTGGCTGCCGCGCATGAACAGCAGCGCGGTCGCGGTGTTGATGACCACGCCGACCGCGGCCACCGCCATCACCGTGCCGGCAGCCACCGGCGAGGGATCCTGCAGCCGGCCGATGGCCTCCCATCCCAGCGAGCCCATCGCCACCAGCAGCACCACGGCGTTGACGATGCTGGCGAGTATCGAGCCGCGCTGCCAACCATAGGTCTTGTGTTCACTGGCCGGCAGCCTTGCCGCAGCCCAGGCCGCCCAGGCCAGCACCAGGCCGCCGACATCACCGAGGTTGTGCGCGGCATCAGCGAGCAGTGCGAGGGATCCGGTCTTCAGGCCGAACCAGATCTCGACAATGACAAAGCCGAGATTGAGCGCGATGCCGGCTGCGAACAGGCGGCCGTAGCCGCCGCGGTCGGCACCGTGCCTTCCGTCGTGATGGTGATGGGGGTAGTCGTGCGCCACCGGCCGCGATCAGCGCGCGGCGTCGCGCGCCGCGATCAGCGCGTCGATCACCGGGTGGATGGAGTCGGGCTCGCTGGTGAATTTCTGCGGCATGCCCATTTTCACCATCTCGCGCAGCATCGAAATGGTGGCCTTGGTCGAGCGGTCGGTCGAGCCCATGTCGTGCAGCAGCTCCAGGCATTCCTTCATTTCATGCACGCGCCGCTCGCAATGCACTGCGGTGCCACCGACATACCGCTTGATGATTTTCTGGAAGGGGATGTCGTTGAAAGTCACCGAGGAATCCTCGATCACCGCATCCAGTATGTTGCGGCGCTGCGCGGCTTCCATGGTGTCGAGCAGCAGCATGGCGAGGCCCTTCATCAGCACGCTGCGGATCAGCTTCATCGCGCTGGCGTCGCCGGGACCCTTGCCGACGACGTTGATGACCATGCCCAGCGGCGTCATGCGGTCGCGGAATTCAGCGGCATGCGGGCCGCTGGCGACGAAGGGCACCTTGATGCCCTGAATGTCCACCGGACCCATCACCGAGGCATCGACAAAACGCACCGCATCGCCGGCGAGTGCCGCGGCCTGTTCCATCGCTTTCGCCGAGTTGCTGCTGGCATCGATGTAGAGATGATCCTTGCGCAGGTGCTTGAGGATCCTGCGCAGCGCGGGCACCGCGGCCTTGCCCGGTGTCAGTGCGATGATGATGTCGGTTTTTTTGGCCAGCGCAGCGGAGGTTTTGACCAGGGTCACGCCGGTGGATTGCGCTTTCTCGTACAGCGCGTCACCGGGTTTCGCCTTGGCGCCGCTGCGGCTGTAGGCGACGATGCCGGTGATGCCGGCCTTGTGAAAATCGACGGCAAGGCGGGCGGCTGCCTCGCCAAAACCGAGGAAGCCTAAGCGGATGCTGGGGGAGTTCATTGCGTGGAAATTCCTGTGAGGTGAAATAAAAACACGGGTGCAAGTATAGCCGCGCCCGAGTCCCGGTTCAGGCTTCGCCGATGGCCTCGAGTGCTTCCTGGATTTCGAGCCAGCGCAGTTCGGCCGTTTCGATGGCTTCAGCCAGCGCCTGCTGCTGCGCGCCGAGTTCGCGTGCCGCGCTGCCATCACCGCCGGCGTAGAGAGCAGGGTCGGCGAGGCGGCTGTCGAGCGCCTGTTTTTCCTGCTGCCATCGTGCGAGGTCTTTTTCCAGTGCGGCGCATTCCTTTGCCAGCGGACGCCGTGCTGCAAAACGTGCCTGGCGTTCGGCGGCGGCGGATTCACGTGACTCGCGGCGTCTGGCTTTGTCATCGTTTCCGGCACCGCTGACCGCCGCGTTGCGCCGCGCCGCCAGCCACTCGATGTAGTCATCAACGCTGCCGTCGAAGGGTTCGACACGGCCATCGGCGACCAGCAGGAAGTCGTTGCACACCGCGCGCAGCAGGGCGCGGTCATGCGAGACCAGCACCAGGCTGCCTTCGTATTCGGCGAGTGCCGTGGTCAGTGCCTGGCGCATTTCCAGGTCGAGGTGGTTGGTCGGTTCGTCGAGCAGCAGCAGGTTGGGGCGGCGGCGGATCAGCAGCGCCAGCGCCAGCCGCGATTTTTCACCACCGGAAAAATTGTCCACCCGGGCCTCGGCCATGCCGCCGCGGAAATCGAAACCGCCGAGATAGTCGCGCAGGTCCTGTTCACGCGTCGCCGGTTCTTCGCGCAGCAGGTGCTGCAGCGGTGATTCGTCGCCGCGCAATTGTTCAAGCTGGTGCTGCGCAAAGTAGCCGATGGCGAGCCCGCGGCCTTCGCTGCGACGTCCTGCCGCGGGTGTTGTTTCGCCGGCGAGTATTTTCATCAGCGTTGATTTGCCGGCACCGTTGGCGCCGAGCAGGCCGATGCGTGCGCCGGGCAGCAACTGCATGCCGATATTCGTCAGAACTTTGCGCTCATCATAAGCGCAGGAAATATTTTCCAATAAAATCAATGTATTGGGTGATTTTTCCGGGGGCGGAAAGGTGAACGTGAATGGTGTATCGACATGCGCGGCGGCGATGCGTTCGAGCCGCGCCAGCGCCTTGATCCGGCTTTGCGCCTGGCGCGCCTTGGTGGCCTGGGCACGGAAACGTTCGACATAGGCTTCCATGTGCGCGATCACGCGCTGCTGTTTTTCGAACAGTGCCTGCTGTGATGCCAGCCGTGCCGCGCGTGCTTCTTCGAAGGCGGAGTAGTGGCCGGTGTGGAGTTTGAGTTCACTGTTCTCGATGTGCGTGATGTGGGTGACACAACCGTCGAGGAATTCGCGGTCATGTGAAACCACCAGCAGCGTGCCGCGATAAGCCGAGAGCCAGCGTTCGAGCCAGACCACGGCATCCAGGTCGAGGTGATTGGTCGGTTCGTCGAGCAGCAGCAGGTCGGCGCGTGACACCAGCGCCTGCGCGAGGTTGAGCCGCATGCGCCAGCCGCCGGAGAAGGTTTTCACCGCATGGCTGTGCTCGGGCTCGGCGAAGCCCAGGCCGGAGAGCAGTGCCGCCGCGCGAGCCTGCGCGCTGTAGCCGCCGATGTCATCAAGGCGTGCGTGTAATTCAGCAAGCCGCGTGCCGTCGGCTTCGAGTTCGGCCGCGGCAAGTGCGGCCTGCAGGGCGCGCAGTTCCCGGTCGCCGTCGAGTACGTAGTCGATGGCCGCGGTGTCCAGCGCCGGCGTTTCCTGGGCGACACTGGCGATGCGCCAGGACTGCGGCAGCGAGCAGTCGCCGAGTTCCGGCTGCAGTTCGCCGCGCAGCAGCGAGAACAGCGTGGATTTGCCGCTGCCATTGGCGCCGGTGAGGCCGACCCGCCAGCCGGCATGGATCTGCAGGTCGGCGTCGGCAATCAGGCGGCGTGTGCCGCGGGCGAGGGAAAGTTTGCGGAACTGAATCATGGGCAGGCAGTCACATTCCTGCCAGCTCCGAGATATCCGAGCGGGCTGGGCCGCGATTGTAACGCTGTCACCCGCAATATCGCCCTCCAGCAGGGCGCGGGCTGGGTTATCCTTCGCCGCTGCTTCACCACAACAATGTTGAGGAGACTCCGTCGATGAAACGCATGAACCGCATCGTGCTGGCCCTGCTGCCGGCGATCACCACCCTTGGCATGGCTGCGCCTGCAGCGGCCCAGGGCAGCGATAATTTCCCGAACCGGCCGGTGCGCATCATCACCCCGGCGGCTCCCGGCGGCACCACCGACTTCCTGGCGCGGCTGCTTGCCGGACAGTTGTCGAAAGTCTGGAATCAGCAGGTCATTGTCGACAACCGGGGCAGTGCCTCGGGCATCAATGGCGCGGAGATCACCAAGGACTCGGCGCCCGACGGTTACACCCTTTTCATTCCCTATCACCAGCACACCATCAATGCCGCGATTTTCGCGAAGCTGCCATACCACCCGGTCAATGACTTCACGCCGATTTCGCAGATGACCGCGGGTGGCCTGCTGCTGGTGGTGAATCCCTCGCATCCGGCGAAAACGGTGAAGGACTTCGTGCAGTGGACCAAGTCGACCCGCGATCCGATGAACTTCGGTTCGGCCGGCATCGGCAGCGGCGGGCACCTCGCCGGCGAGTTGTACAACCTGATGATGGGCACCAAGGGCCAGCATATTCCGTACCGCGGCACCGGTCCGGCGGCAATCGCGCTGATCCAGGGCGAGTATCACTACAATTTCATGGGCCTGACCGGCGCCTTCGCCCAGGTGCGCGCCGGCAAGCTGCGCGGCATTGCCGTGAGCAGCAGCAAGCGCATCAGTGCCGCCCCCGACATCCCGGCGATGGCTGAAGTGCTGCCCGGCTTCGAAGTGGTCGGCTGGTACGGTGTCGCCGGCCCGGCGAAAATGCCCAAACCCCTGCTGGCGAAAATCCACGCCGAGGTATCGGCCTATGTGAAATCGCCGGAGTTCGCGAAGGTCGCCGAGAACAACGGCTCCGAGGCGGTGACCAACTCGCCCGAGGAATTCCGCAAGTTCATGCTCGCCGACATGAACAAGTGGGCCGACGTGGTCAAGCGCAGCGGCGCCAAGTTCCAGTAAGCGCGTTGGCGTGAAAAAAGGCGGCCCGCGGGCCGCCTTTTTGTTTGCCTGATGTGCCTTACTTGAACTGCACCACCTTCGGATCGAATTCGAGGCCCAGCCCCGGTTTCTGCGGCACCGTGAGCTTGCCGTCCTTCGGCTGCACCACTTCGCGGAACAGCCGTGATGACCAGGGCATGTATTCGACGGTGAGGCCGTTGGGCACCGCGGACACCAGATGCACGTGGATTTCCGGTGCGAGGTGGCTGACCACCGGCAGGTTGAAGGCTTCGGCCATGCCGGCGATTTTCAGCCACTGCGTGATGCCGCCGGCGCGCAGTACGTCGATCATCACGATGTCCACCGAACGTGCCTCCAACATTTGGCGGAACGGTGCGATGCCGTAAAGGTATTCACCACAGGCCACCGGCGTGTCGAGCGCCTGCGTGATCGCGGCGAGTCCGGCGTAGTCGTCGCAGGTGGTGACGTCTTCAAGCCAGAACAGGCGATAGGGATCAACCTGTTTGCCGATGGCAATGGCCTGGCGTACGTCCCAGCGCTGGTTGATGTCGCACATCAGGTCGGTTTCATAACCGATGGCTTCGCGGATCAGGCGGATGCGTTCGATTTCCTTCACCTGATGGGTGTCGCCGGGCAGGGCGAGCTGGGTTTTCATCTGGCGGAAGCCGCGTGACTTGAGCAGCGCAGCGGCCTTGACCACGTGATCCAGCGGGAAGTGGCGCATCAGCGCGCCGCTGGCATAGGTATCGACCGTGTTGCGGTGGCCGCCGGCGAGGGTCGCCACCGGCTGGTTGTAGACCTTGCCCTTGATATCCCACAGCGCGATGTCGATCGCTGACATTGCCAGCGTCAGGATGCCGCCGGGGCCGCCGGGCGAGGAGGCGCGCAGCTTGGCGGTGATGTGTTCGATACGCAGCGGGTCTTCACCTTTGCAAAGTTCGGCGAGGTCGGTCACCGCGGTGAGCAGTGCGCGGTCGAGTGATCCGCCGAAAAAGGTGAAACCGATGCCTTCGACGCCGGCGTCGGTGCCGAATTTCAGCGCGATGAAGTTTTTCGAACCCGGCGTGGTCGGACCGTCGGCCAGCGGTTCGTCGTGGGGCAGCGAGGCCAGCGCGGTGCTGGCGTGGGTGATCTTCATTGGGGATTCCACGGCGGTTAAGGTTGAATCAGGACTATCGCACAGCCGTTGATTTTAGTGAACCGGTGAACGGGTGAATGGGTGAATCACGGCTTCAGCGCATAGACCTCGTCAAAGCGCCGCTCGAGTTCGGCATGGGTGCCGCGCAAGCGGTCGACCACTTCCTTGGCCCATTCAAAGTATTGACGTTTACGTTCAACGGACCAGTTGGCCGGCGCGCGGGTGCCGAGGTCGCGCACATTGCAGATCTTGTCGGCAAGTTTGACCAGGCGTGCGCGTTCGCTGGAGTGCCGCGCCTTGGCCACCTGCAGGCGTTTGCGCAGCTCCTTCTTGATCCACTGGGTGTCGGTGACCTCGAGCACGATGTCGGCGATTTCCTCGCCGAACTCGCCGCGTAATTCCTGCCAACTGGTTTCGGTGTCTTCGAGTGTGTCGTGCAGCAGCGCCGCGGCGATCACCAGCGGATCGCGCACGCCGCCCTCATCCCACAACACATGGGCGAGTTCAATCGGGTGGTTGATGTAGGGCGAGGCTTCCTTGTCCTTGCGCCGCTGGTCGCGGTGCTTGTGCGCGGCGAAGGCCACGGCGCGCAGGACCAGATCCGTGGTGCCGGGCTCGGTGCGGGGAAGCTGGTCAAGGTCCATGCTGCTGTTCCGCGCTTTTATGCTCAGGCGCTGCGCAGTCCGCGCCAGCGGGTAATCAGGATCGCGGCAAAAGGCAGCGCCACCGCGACGGCCAGTTGCACGATCAGCAGTTCCGGCAACTGGCTGTAGTCGGCCGGGGTGGTGACCACTCCGGATTTGTCCTTGACTTCGCGCGACACCACATAAACCTGGTTGAAGTATTTGGTGCCCAGCGCCGAGGCCGACAGCGCGAGGTTGGTGAAGGAGGCCATCACCGCGAAATAGGTGGCCTTCAGATGCGCCGGGGCCGAATTGGCGATCCAGGCCAGCATCGGGATCATCGCGATCTGGCCCAGCGGCGATTCAAGCGCGGTGTTGACCAGCGCGATGAAGCGCGCATCAACCACGCCGCCGGTGGCGGCCGCGGTCCAGTGGTGCAGCCCGAAGATCATGCCGAGATAGGGCAGCGACAGCACGGCGCCGACCACGGTGAGGAAGCCGACAACGTAGGCGATGGAGTGTTCGGCGATGAAGCGGCGGAAGATGAACATGCCGGCCAGGGTCAGCACCGAGCCGATCAAAGACAGCAGCGCGATGAACTGCTGGTCGAATTTGAGTTCGTCGATGAACCACCAGGTGATGCCCTCACCGGGCCCCGGTATCGCGCGGAATACAAAAATCACGATCACCGTGCCGAGCAGCGTGGCGCGGGCCTCAGGCTCAAGCTCGCGGGTCAGCCGCAGCAGCAGGAAGCTGATGATGGCGAAGGAGCCGATGAAAATGATCTCCTGGTTCCATTTCAGGCCGCTGAAGCCCATGCCCAGCGTGAACGCGACAAATACCGCGCTGCCGCCGAGGATCCACCAGTTCGGCGCGGTTTTTTCGGTGCGCGGATCGAGCAGTGCATGGGCCTCGGCACGGCTGCGGCCCTGCGCCAGCAGATGCCGGAAGTCGCGCCGGCGCAGCACCATCGCCACCACCACGCCGAGCACCGAGATCGCCGGGATGCACAGCGCGGCGGTGTAAACCTGGCGGTAGATGTCGACTTTTTCAGCTTCACTGAGCGCACTGACGCCGCTGAACACGTAGAGGTTGATCACCGACACCAGCACGCCGCCGCCGATGATGGCGACACGGCCGAGCACCTGCATGGTGGTGTTCATCAGCTTGCGCTGCGCGTGGTCGATGGGCCGGCCTTCGGCATCGACATGCGGCACGGCTTCGACGGTCATCGCATCGGCCACCACGTCCTGCACCACATAACCGACGGCTCCGAGCAGCACACTGGCGACAAACCAGTGGCCGGGTTTCATCACCGCCGCCATCGCGTCGCGGTCGCCGAGCAGGCCGACCATGATCAGCAGGCTTGCCGCGATCATGCCGGCGCCGATGAACACCATGATGCTTTTCCAGCGCCAGATCAGGTCAACGAGATGTCCCAGCGGCATTTTCAGCGCCCAGGGCACGCCGGCCCAGAAACCGAGCGCGGCGAGGAAGGCTGCCGAGAGGTCGAGGTAATCCTTGACGAAAAAGGTGCCGACGATGCCGGTCAATCCGGAAATGCCGGCGGCCATATAGACCATCAGCGGCGGCAGGTACGAGAGTCGCATCTCGCGGCCCAGCGAGAGGATGTTGCGGTCCAGCCACTGCCATAAGGCGTTGATCATGATCGGTTAATCATAAGTAATTGTTTTTATTGATAAATTTATTCGTGCCAGACTTGCACGGGGCTGCGCGCGAGTTCGATGCCGGCATCCCAGAAGTCCGGCGGCAGGCCGGCGCGGTATTTGAGGTGGGCGATGAACTCAGCGGCCTGCGGATGCTGAGCCCATTGTTCAGGCAGGAACATGCTGCGGTGGCGCCCGTAGCGGAAAAACACCGCGTCCTCACCGGGACGCAGTTGCGCGAGCATTGCAGACTCACTGTCTTCGTTGATGCGTGTCCAATGCGCGAACAGCGCGACTTCCAGTGTCACCGACGACAGTTCGGCAATCGACAGCGGTGCATGGCATGGATCGCGCAGTGCCGCGGCCACCGCGTTGCCGGCGACATCTTCACCAAGCGGGCGTGAGGGCGCATGTGACAGTGCGCTGCCGCGGTTGTCGCCGGAGAGCGTCAGGCTGACACTGCAGGCACCGGGCATGCGCAGCCAGGGTTGCCCGTCGGTGGTGGTGGCGCCGAGGCCGCGCAACGCGCGATCTATCGACTGCCGGGCCAGTGGCAGCAGTATTCGTCCTGCATCCTGTGGTGCGGTGTCCATCGGTGTCCCGGGGCAATGAACTGCGCTGATACAATCGCGCGCAGTTCATTGATTCTACGCCAGCCCGCCAAGTCCATCGCGTCATGTCGCATCCGATGCCACGTTTCATCGCACTGATTCCTGCCGCTGGCAGCGGTTCGCGCATGGGTGTCGAGCTGCCCAAGCAATACGCCACCCTTGCCGGCCGGCCGCTGATAGCGCACGCGGTCGCCACGCTGTGCGCGCATCCGCGCATCAGTCAGGTGCTGGTGGTGTTGGCTCCAGGCGACCGCCATTTCGCGGCCTGTGACTGGGGCGGCTGCGGCGACAAGCTGGTTCCGCTGTATTGCGGCGGCGAAACCCGTGCGGCGAGCGTGTTCAACGGCCTGCTGGCCGCCAACGACGCCATCGACGGCAACGACTGGGTGCTGGTGCACGATGCGGCGCGGCCGGGACTGGCGGCTGCCGAGATCGACCGCCTGATTGATGCAGTCAGGGGCAGTGATTGCGGCGGGCTGCTTGCGCTGCCGGCGGCCGATACGCTGAAGCGTGCCAACGCCGCCGGCGAAGTATTGCAGACCGAGGTGCGCGAAGGCCTGTGGCATGCGCAGACACCGCAGATGTTCCGCTACCGCATGTTGCTTGAAGCGCTGCGCCGTGCCGACATCGCCGCGGTCACCGATGAGGCGAGCGCGGTGGAGCAGACCGGTGTGCGTCCGCTGCTGGTGCGCGGCAGCACCGCCAATTTCAAGGTGACGTATCCCGAGGATCTGGCGCTCGCCGAGCGCCTGCTCGGTACGGACAAAAAATGACAAGGGCTGACTGATGCGTATCGGGCAGGGTTTTGATGTGCATGCAATGGTGGAGGGGCGGCCGCTGATCATCGGCGGCGTGACCATTCCCTTTGAACGCGGCCTTGCCGGCCATTCCGATGCCGATGTGCTGCTGCATGCGCTGTGTGATGCGCTGATCGGCGCCGCGGCGCTGGGCGACATCGGCCGCCATTTTCCCGATACCGATCCGCGCTACAAGGGCATCGACAGCCGCAGGCTGCTGCGCGCGGTGGTCGAACTGCTGCACCAGCAGGGTCATGGCGTGGTCAATGTCGATGCCACGATCATCGCCCAGGCGCCGAAGATGGCCCCGCACATTCCGGCGATGTGCGCCAACATCGCCACCGACCTCGGGGTTGAGACGGGTGCTGTCAACGTCAAGGCGAAGACCGCGGAAAAACTCGGTTTTCTTGGCCGCGGCGAAGGCATCGTCGCCGAAGTGGTGGTGCTGATCGGATCGCGGATCGATACGCCGCAGGGCATCAGCTACGATTAACTGCGGCGCTTCCGGCACCCGGCCTATAATCCCTCTTTGAGTGCTGGAGGCGGCATGGGCGATACTGACTGGATCCGCTTGTTCATTGCCGCCGTGGCCAGCCGGCAGGCGCCCGATGCGCTGGAGTTGCCGGGCTGGCGCGACGAGCAGTGGCAAAGC
Organism: Betaproteobacteria bacterium Ga0077527; assembly: GCA_001464815.1. Taxonomy (GTDB): domain Bacteria; phylum Pseudomonadota; class Gammaproteobacteria; order Burkholderiales; family SG8-41. Next base: position 53,962 of record LNDW01000018.1, read on the forward strand.
CTGCTGGCTCAGACCTCGCTACGCACCTTCCGCGCCAGCGAAGTGGTGATCCAGCGTGACGGCGCCGACCGTACCGTATATCTGGTCGCCGGCGGAGCGCTTGAAGTCGGCGTGGTCCATGTTGACGGTGTGAGCATGACTTCATTGGCGCGCATCACCGCCGGCAGCATTATCGGTGAACAATCCTTTTTTGACGGTCAGCCCCGTTCGGCCAGTGTCTGGGCGGTCAGCAGTGGTGCCGTGTTGCAACTGCCCTTTGACGCCTTCCGCCATTTCGGCGAAGAGCATCCGGCGCTGGCCCGGGATTTTGTGTTCGCGATGGCGCGTGTGCTGTCGATCCGGCTGCGGAACACATCCTTCCGTCTGCGCCGTTAGGCGATTACGGGACGGTTTTTTCCCGCATCATTTTTCCCGCATCATTTCGGCAGTTCGACGCGCACACGCAGCCCGCCGCCTGCGCGAGTGAGCAATTGCACGCGACCGCCATGCATGCGCGCGATGCGTTCAACAATGGCCAGCCCCAGCCCGGTGCCGCTGGTCGAGCGTGCGCTGTTCATCCGCGTGAAGGGCTGCAGCATGCGTTCGGTATCCACTGCCGGGATGCCCGGTCCGCGATCCATCACTTCGATCACGTTGATGCCCTGTTCGTGGCCGGTGCTGACTTCAACCGGCGGCTGGCCGTGGCGCAGCGCGTTCTCGACCAGGTTCGCCACCAGTCTTTGCACCGCCAGCGCGCGCAGCCGGGCCGGCACCGTCTTTCCGGCGGTGAAGCGCACCGGCCTGCCGTCGCGGATATGGCGTTCGAGCGCGGCGCCCACCACTGCGTTGAGGTCGGCTGCACCGGCCATCTGTTCGGCATCGACCGGTCGAGCGAAGTCGAGGAACTGGCCGATTGCGGTGTCGATATCGGCGATGTCCTCGGCGATGCCGGATTTGAGGTCGCCATCACCGCTGCCACCGAGCATCTCGGTGGCGATGCGGATGCGCGACAGCGGGGTGCGCAGGTCGTGTGAAACACCCGCAAGCAGCAGTGCGCGTTCTTCGTCCTGGCGCTGGATGTCGGCGGCCATCTGGTTGAAGGCGCGCGCCAGTGTGCGGATTTCCTCGGGTCCGTCCTCGGCGACGCGGGTCTGCACTGCGCCACGGCCGAGCAGTGCCGATGCCTGTGTCAGTTCGCGCAGCGGCCGGTTGATTCGGGCGACGATGGCCACCGCGCCGATCACCGCCAGCGCCAGCACCAGCGCGCCCCAGCCAATCCAGCGCAGCGGCGCATTGCGTTCGATGCGCGCGCGCGGCAGCGTCACCCAGTATTCATCACCGTCGATGCGAAAACTGACCCAGACCCCGGTGACACCTTCGCGTTCCAGTGTGAGACGGGTTTGCGGCCCGAGCCGGTCGCGCAGCTCGCGTTCGATGATGCGCAGGAAAGGGCGCTGCGGCAGCGCCGGCACGACTTCGGCGGGGTCGCTGATGTAGATCTGGATGCCTTCGCGCTGTGCGAGTTCGTCGAGCAGGTCGTAGCGCCGCACCGGGTCGGCGGTGACCAGCGCGGCGCGGGTCAGGTTGACCACGCTGGACAGCTGCTGCGCGGCCTGGATCGCGCGCGGCTCGACCTCGGAGGCACGGAAGATCTGCAGCCACGCGAGGTGCGCCACCACCAGCAGCGCGGCGATCAGCAGCACGCTGCGCCACAGCAGCGTGCGCGGCCACAGGGTTAATTTCATGGGAGCGAAACCGGTCTCAAAAGCGGATCGCGCCGACAGCTCATTGCAGCAAGATGCGGGAGCGCGCGTGGCTCCGACGGCACATTACTTTTTGGCAAGGCGGGGAGGAACGCAGCGTGCGACGCAGTCATGTCAGGTGCGGCCGGTTTTGAGGCGGGTTTTATTGTGCTTTACCGTCGGGGATAAACACATAGCCGAAACCCCACACGGTCTGGATGAAGGCGGGTTTCGCCGGGTCGGGCTCGATCAGCTTGCGCAGGCGGGAGACCTGCACGTCAATCGAGCGGTCGAAGGCGCCGAATTCGCGGCCTCGGGCCAGTTCCATCAGCTTGTCGCGCGACATCGGCGTACGCGGATGTTCAACCAGCACCCTGAGCAGCGCGAATTCGCCAGTGGTCAGCGGCACTTCGCTGCCGTTGCGGGTCAGTGTGCGGCTGCCGAGGTTGAGGCGGAATTCGCCGAACTCGACAGCCTGTCCGGCGGCGGCAGGCGCGCCCGGCGGCGGCAGCGGCGGCCGGCGGCGCAGCACGGCCTGGATGCGCGCCACCAGTTCGCGCGGGTTGAAGGGCTTGGGCAGGTAGTCGTCGGCACCGAGCTCGAGGCCGACGATGCGGTCGACGTCGTCGCCCTTGGCGGTAAGCATGATGATCGGCAGTGTTTCGCCGCCGCCGCGCAGCCGGCGGCAGATCGACAGGCCATCCTCGCCGGGCAGCATCAGGTCGAGGATCATCAGGTCGTAGCGTTCGCGGCTGAGCAGGCGGTTCATTTCGACGGCATCGGCGACCACGCGCACGGCGTAACCCTGCTCGCCGAGATAGCGGTTGAGCAGTTCGCGCAGGCGGGCGTCGTCGTCAACAACGAGGATGCGGGTTTTGCTGCCGGTCGTGGTGTTCATGGGGTCCATGCTAGCCAGTTCAATGGCCGCCGGCCATCGTCCTGAAACAACTGCTTACAAAGTTGACTTACAAAACGTTGGGCGTCGTGCAACAAACCGTTACACAATCAACGCGACAGGACACAGTTCGCTTACATCCTGGCGCGATGCTGGGCGCGTCGTTCCACCGGAGCGGCGCTTCGGCCGGCAAGGCCGGGGCCTGACTTGAACCCAGAGGCACTGATGCCTGTTCCGTAAGCCGTCGCAGTTACAATCGAATCCGCCATCCCGGCGTTTGCCGGCGGCGGATCAGGTTGGTGGACGAGCTGAAGGAGAGGCGGAAGGTGAGATGCGGCATGAAGTTCCGGCTGGCGCTGGTTTTATTGATTTCGGGATTCGCGGTGGTTCAGGGCGCGGCACATGCCGGGCCCTGGCGCGAGGGATGGTCTGTCCAGGATCGTCCCGGACGTGGTGACCGCGGCCCGCACCGCCAGCATGAAGGTGGCAGACCCGACCGTCCTGAGCGGCCGGAACGGCCGCAACGGCTGTCCGATGAGGAGCGCCGTGAACTGCATCGAGACCTCGACAAGGCGCGCCGGGAGATTTACCGGCCGCGCGAACGTTGACCCCAACCGCAAAGGAAATCACATGAAAACCGCATGGATACTGTTGTTCAGCACCCTTGGCATCACGCCAGCCTGGGCCGCCGATTCACCGGCCGCGCCGCACCACGGCGAGCGCCGGGCCATGATGGAAAAACACTGCGCCGAGAACCCTGATCGCTGCAAGGAGATGAGGGCGCAGATGGAGCAGCGCCGCGCGCAATGCCAGGCCGATCCGGCGAAATGCCGCGAGGAGCGCCGCGCGATGATGGAAAAAAGTTGCGCCGAAAATCCGCAGCGCTGCAAGGAAATGAAGGCGGACATGGCGCAGCGTAAGGCGCAGTGCAAGGCTGATCCGGAGAAATGCCGGCAGGAACACCAGGCGCGCGCCGCCGAACATTTCAAGAAGGCGGATGTCGATGGCAACGGCACGCTGTCGAAAGCAGAGGCGGAGAAGGGCATGCCGCGCATGGCGCGCAATTTCGAGGCCATCGACGGCAACAAGGATGGTCAGCTCTCGCGTGACGAGCTTGAGGTCGCACGCAAGGCGCGCCACGCCGGCAAGGCCGGTCACGGCGGTCATGGTGCTGCGGAGCGTCGCTCAGGCGCCTGATTGCTGCGCTGTCCTGCGGATATCCCGTCCACCCCGGCCCATGCGCGCTGCGCCCGCCGGGGCTTTTGTTGGTGGCTTCGCAGGCCGAATAAGGCGGGCCATCAGCATGCAATCCCTGCGCCATATTAAGTCATTGTTTTTAATGAATTTTTTTTATTTTCCCCATAAAAACAACATCGTACGGCTCGCTTTTCAGGTGAATCCGACGCTAGAATGACGACAGCACCCCAACCGGTCTGGCGGCACTGCTGAAAACCTGCGGTGCGCCAAGCACTTATAACAACAGGTGAGAGGGAACAGGCATCATGCTGGCAACCCGAATCAGGCAAAAAGACGGTCTGTTTTACTTTGCAAGCTATCCGGCCAAGGAGGTGTTGGACCGGGTGCGCTTCATCAGCCGTTTTTATGGCGAGAACGAGGAAATTTCGCCGCAGAATCTGCCGCAGCAGGACGAGATCGCGCAATTCATCTCGCGAATCGAGCGTACTGATGAAGCTTTCCAGCGCCAGATGTCGAAGGCCAAGGTGCGTCAGTTGCGCAATTTCTACGAGATGGCGGTCAGCCAGCCGCCGATACCCGGCACGGTGCTGCTGTTCACCTCGGACAACCTGCGCTTCCAGGCGCTGCCGGGCCAGGACAGCGTCGGCCATCTCTCCGAGCCGGCATCAAAATACCTGATCATCGACGGCCAGCACCGTCTGGCGGCGCTGAAGTTTTACCTGATGGAGCATCCCGCAGAAGCGGCATCAATCAACGTGCCTTGCGTGATATTCGACGGCCGCAGCGAGGACTTCGCCGCGGAAATGTTCGTGATCATCAATTCGACGCCGACGCGCATCAACAAAAGCCACCTTGTTGATCTCTACGAGCGTGTGTCGTGGGCCGATCCCGACAAGCGCTTTGCCGCGCGCATGGTCGAAGACCTGTATTCGGAGGATGACAGCCCGCTGCAGTACCGTATCAACCGCCTCGGTGGCCGCAGCCAGAAGGACAAATGGATATTGCAGGCGGAACTGTTCAATGAACTGCACCGCTGGGTGAGCAGCGACTGGCGGCGCATCACCCGCAACAGCAATCTCTATCGCGAGAGCGAGCGATACTACGAAATCATCCGCGATTTTCTGAAAGCGGCAGCGAAGGTCTGGGGGGAAGCCTGGGTTGGTGAGGGCTATCAGGTGACGCGGCCGGTGACGTTGAAAGCGATGATCCGTGTCTGCGCCGATCTGGCGCGCAGCGACGCAGAACCGGCGCAGGGCCGCATCAAACGCTGGGAGGAACGCCTCGCGCCGTGGGCGGCGCAGCGCTCACAGTTCAAGGGCGAAGGGTTCTACGAGCGTTTCCCGGCCAAGGGGCAGACCGAACGTGTCGGCCGCATCCACCGTGACCTCGCACGCTGGGCCGGCATCGAGGTCAAGTCGAAGTCGCGCGCCCAGACCTGAGCGCGCGAGTTGCCGCGGGCCTTACTTGACGGCCTGCACCATGATTTCAACCAGCGTGTCCGGCGAGCCGAGGCGGGCTTCGACACAGGCGCGTGCCGGCACGTTCTTCGCATCCACCCAGGAAATCCAGGCTTCGTCCATCTTCGCCTTGTCGCGCATGTCGGTGACCCAGATGGTGGCGGTCAGCATCCGCGACTTGCTGGTGCCTGCTTCGGCCAGCAGCTTGTCGATCTTGCCGAGAATCTCGGTGGTCTGGCCCTTCATGTCCTTGCTGCGATCGTCGGCCGTGAGGCCGGCGAGGTAGACCATGTTGCCGGTGATGACCAGACGGGAAAGGCGCTGGTCGCTGTGGTGGCGCTGGATGTCGCTCATGAGTCGTCCTTGGGGGCAGTTGAAAAAGCCGCCGGGGCGGCGGTCAGATTTGGCCGGTGGTCAGCCAGCGGCCGAGAAAATAGATGCCAACGGCGATGAAGGCGAACAGCACAAAATCCGGGAGTTTGCTTTCGCGTTTGCCGCCAACCTGCGCCGAGTGCAGAGTCTTGATCACGAACAGCGCGGCAATGATCAGCACGATGGTCATAATCGGCGCTTGGTAGTGAGCCTCCCACAACGCCCCCAGGCCCTGTGAAAGCCAGCCGTCTTCCCGGAACAGGTGATAGGTGATGCCACCGATGCCGAGCAGCACCAGGCCACCGACGAGAATCGAACCGAGGAGTGTGAACAGGGGGCTCATGACAGGTGACTCATGACGGATCTTGACGTCCTTGGGGAAAGAGGCTGAAGCGGCTGAAAGTATAACCCAGCCCGGCTTCGTCACGCAGGTGCTGGGCTACAATGCGCCGCGTTGTGGAACTGAAATTTTCCCGGGTTGATCCGCCTTTCATGAACATCCTTGCGCTCGACACCTCGACTGAATTCTGCAGCGCGGCACTCAGCTGCGATGACCGGGTCATCGAGCGCGGGACCATCGCCGGCCAGTCCCATTCGACGCTGCTGCTGGGCATGATCGACAGTTTGTTTGCCGAAAGCGGCCTGCATTATTCCGCGCTCGACGGCATTGCCTATGGCGAGGGGCCCGGCGCTTTCACCGGTCTGCGTATTGCCTGCGCGGTGGTGCAGGGTATTGCCTTTGCCCATGACCTGCCGGTATCAGGTGTCGGCACCCTGCGCGCGCTGGCCGCACGCAGTGGCGTGGAGCGGGTGATTGCCTGCCTCGATGCACGGATGGCTGAGGTCTACCATGCGGCCTATCTGCGGGAGGGCGGTGCGTGGCGCGAGGTATCGGCGCCGCGGGTTTGCCCGCCAGCCGCGGTACCGCTGCCGGAGGCCGCAGGCTGGACAGGTTGCGGCAGCGGTTTTGCCGCTTACGGCGAAATCCTGCGCGGCCGTCTGGGTGCCGCACTGCAATCCAGCCAAGCGAGCTTGATGCCTCATGCGCGGGAGATTGCAGCACTGGCCGCGCCGGAGTTTGCCGCGGGCCGCGGCCGTGCCGCCGAATTCGCGGTTCCGGTCTATGTGCGCGACAAGGTCGCGCTGAAAACCGGCGAACGATGAGCGCCAGGCCGGACACGCTGACCCAAATGCGGCAGATGGGCGCCGGCGACCTCGACAGGGTGAGCGCGATCGAGCGCGTCATCTACAGCCATCCCTGGACACGCGGCAACTTCGCCGATTCTCTGGCCGCGGGTTATCACTGCTGGGTGCTCGAACGGGATGGCCTGCTTGCCGGATATGTGGTGACGATGATCGCCGCGGGTGAAGCGCACCTGCTCAATCTCAGTGTCGCGGCGCCATTGCAGCGCCAGGGCCTGGGCAGCGAGCTGCTGCGTTTTGTGCTGCAACTGGCGCGGGATTGTGCGGCGGTCACCATTTATCTGGAGGTGCGTGAATCCAATGCCGCGGCGCGGGCCTTGTATGCGCGCCACGGTTTCTCCGAAGTCGGTACGCGCAAGGGTTATTATCCGGCGAGTTATCCGGCAAATGAGGGGCGGGAGGATGCAGTGACCATGACCAGAGTGCTGATTTGAGTAAGATGGGTTGAAATGAGCGGCGAACGTACGGGCAGGCAGGTCGAGATGCTGCGCGAGATGGGCATCACGCCGTTGTGGCGGCTGCGTACGGCCGCTGCTGAAGCGGTCAATGAGGAAGTGACACCCGTACCGGCAGCTGTTGTCGCTGCGCCGCAACCCGCTTTGGCGGCCGCGCCGGCGAGCGCGCGGGTGTCCGAACCCGAACTTGCGCCCACGGTGGCGATGACTGCAGGCGACGTCGCGGAGATGGATTGGCCGGCACTGAAGAGCTGTGTTGCCGGCTGCACCGCCTGCGGCCTGCACAAGACGCGCAACAAGACGGTGTTCGGTGTCGGTGACGAGCGGGCGGACTGGCTGTTTGTGGGTGAGGGGCCGGGTGCCGATGAAGACATGCAGGGCAAACCTTTTGTCGGCCAGGCCGGCAAGCTGCTCGACAACATGCTCGCTGCCATCGAACTCAAGCGCGGCAGCAATGTGTATATCGCCAACATCGTCAAATGCCGGCCGCCGGGCAACCGCAATCCCCAACCCCAAGAAGCCGTTTCCTGCAGCGGCTACCTGAAGCGCCAGATCAGCCTGATCAGACCGCGGCTGATAGTCGCACTGGGCAAGGTCGCCGCGGTCAACCTGCTCGGACGCGATGCCAGCATCTCCAGCCTGCGCGGCGCGGTGCATGAATATCAGGGCATCCCGCTGATCGTCACCTACCATCCGGCCTATCTGTTGCGCACGCTGTCTGACAAGGCCAAAGCCTGGGAAGACCTGTGCTTTGCGGTCGAAACCATGCGTGCCCTTGCGGCCACTGCGCGACCCGCGCCCCCCTAACCTGGTTGCGGGCGGTTCCAATTTGGTTGGCGTCCGATATGTGCACTGACGGCACTCCCAATTGATCCAGTTGCGGTAAAGTTCCTCCACTCCGGTCAGCCGACGCGCAGGCACATGCACGCAGCCACCGGCAAACTTGCGGGAGGAGCCACCTTGCAGCCAGTTTCGACCGGCATCACCGGGCGCAGCAGCAGGAGCGAAGCATGATTGACGCCATTACGGCGGGTCTGTTTGCCCTGCTGACACCACAGGCTCTGCTGTTCCTGCTGATCGGCGTGGTCTATGGCCTGGTGATCGGCATCCTGCCGGGGCTGGGCGGCGTGGTGGCCATGGCGCTGCTGTTGCCCTTCACCTACGGCTTCGATCCGGTGGCGACGCTGGCGCTGCTGCTCGGCGCCCACATCGCCACCATCTGGGGCGATTCGGTGACCAGCATACTGTTCAGCGTGCCCGGCTCGGCCAAGGGCCTCGCGCTGTGCTTCGACGGCTACCCGATGACCAAGCAGGGCCAGGCCAAACGCGCGCTGTCGGCCTCCGCCACCGGCGCGTTGATGGGCGGCATCATCGGCGCGATCTTCCTCGCGCTGTGCATCCCGCTGATCCGGCCGGTGATCCTCGCACTGGGGCCCAGTGAATACCTGATGATGGCGCTGTGGGGCCTCACCGTGATCGCCACCTTCAGCGACGGTTCGCTGATGAAGGGCCTCACCGCCAGCGTGCTGGGTGTGCTCACCGCCTTCATCGGCATGGACGTGGTGACCGCAACGCCGCGCTTCACCTTCGGCAGCGAATTCCTGATGGACGGCATTTCCTTCCCGGTGGCGATGATCGGGCTGTTTGCGGTGTCGGAAATGATGAAGATGTCGATCCGCGGCACGCCGATCATCGACCGTTCGCTGGTGCGCGAGGACAGCACCGTGTGGCAGGGAATCCGTGATGCCTTCAGCCACTGGTGGCTGGTGATCCGCTCCAGCCTGCTCGGGCTGTGGATCGGCGTGCTGCCGGGCGTCGGCGCCAGCGTGGCCGGGCTTGCCGCCTACGCCCAGGCGGCGCAGACCTCGAAGACGCCGGAGCGCTTCGGCAAGGGCGCGGTGGAGGGCGTGATCGCGCCCGACGCGACCATGGGCGCCAACGAGGGCGGGGGGCTGATGCCCACGCTCGCCTTCGGCATACCCGGCGGCGAGAGCATGGCCATCCTGCTGGTCGCCTTCATCGGTCTCGGCATCGTGCCGGGGCCGGAGATGCTGACCAAGAACCTCGACATCGTGTTCAGCATGGTGTGGATCATCGTGCTCGCCAACATCGTGGTCACCGTGATCGGGCTGGGAATCACACCCTGGCTGGCGCGGCTGCCCTCGCTGCAGGCCAACCTGATGGTGCCGATCGTGCTCTCGGTGTGTTTCGTCGGCGCCTATGCCACCCGCGGCCGCATCGAGGACGTGCTGGTGGCGGCGGTGTTCGGCGTGGTCGGCTATGTGATGGACAAGTACCGCTATTCGCGCGCCAACTTCGTCATCGGCATGGTGCTGGCGGTGATGATCGAGCGCAACCTGCACATCTCGCTGAACCTCTACGGCAAGGATTTCCTGCTTGACCGGCCGATCGCGCTGGCGATGCTGTTGTTCGTGCTGTTCACCGCCGTGTTGCCGTTCTGGCGCGCAAGAAGGAAAAAGCGCGGCGTGAGGGGGGGTGCGGCATGACGCGACGAATGCAGGAGAACCTGATGTCGGTGGCGATGCTGGCGCTGTTCGGCGGGGTGTTGTGGCTGTGCCAGGATTTCGGGCCGCGGGCGCGCATGATCCCGCAGCCGCTGGCAGTGTTCGGCATCGTGCTCACGCTGATCCAGATGGTCTGGCACAACCTCGGGCATGAAGAGCCGCCGACGATGGAAATGATCAGCGTCGATGCCAATGCCATACCCGCCGGGGGCGAAGGCCGGCCGCGCGAGGAACGCACCCAGGAGCAGCTCGGACGCTGGGGCGAGGCCGGGGCCTTCGCCATCGTCGCGCTGCTGGTCACGATGGTGTTCACTGCGGGCATTTTTCCGGCGGTGTTCGTGTTCACCGCGGGTTACCTGATCCTGTCGCGCTATTGCTCGCTGCTGCAGGGCCTGGCGTGGTCGGCGCTGATGACCCTAGCCATCTACCTGCTGTTCGTGCTCGGGCTGGAGATGCAGCCCTATCACGGACTGCCGGGCGCATGGTTTCAGTGATTCCAATAAAAGAGGAGGATGACATGACGCACTATCCGCAACGCCGCAAGCTGCTGTTCGCCGGTGCGATGGCCCCGGCGGCGATGGCGCTGCCGCCCCTGGCCCGCGCCCAGGCCAACGACTATTACAAGGGCAAGCTGGTGATCATCAACATTGCCGGCAGTCCCGCAGGCGGCCACACGCGTTATGCGCGGATGCTGGCGCCGTACCTTGAAAAACACCTCGGTGCGCGCGAGGTGCGGCTGGTCAACATGCCCGGCGGTGGCGGTCTCAAGGCGGCCAACTACATCTGGCGCCTGAAACCCGGCGCCAGCGAGATCTATTTCGGCAACGTATCGACGCTGCTGCTCGCCAATCTCGCCGGCAGCCCGGGAGCGACCTTCGACCCGACCAAATTCATGTTCCTCGGCCGCGCCACCAGCGAACCGCGGGTGCTCACCGTCGGCGCCAAGTCGAGCATCCGCTCGGTCAAGGACATGCAGGCGATGAAGCGGCCCTTCATCTTCCCGTCGCAGGGCACCGACGAGGATTTCTACACCATGGCCGTGCTCGCCGATGCGCTTGGTTTCAAGTTGAAGGCGGTGACCGGCTATGAGGGCAATGCCGATACCTCGTTGGCGGTGATCAAGGGCGACGGCGACGGCCACATCACCGGCTGGAGCGAGTCGCTCGGTGCGATACGCTCCGGCGACAAGTTCCCGGTGATGATGGTGACCTCGCAGGCTTCGCCCGATTACCCCAACATTCCCATCGTCACCAACATCGCACCGCCGGCAAAGCGCGGCGTGGTGCAGGCGATGGCGACCATCCTCGAGACCCACCGCAGCTACATTGGTCCGCCGAACATGGAGCCCGCGGCGGTGGCGGCGTTCCGCGCCGCGGTCAACGCCACGATGAAGGATCCGGCCCTGCACGCCGAATCGACCAAGGGCGAGCGCCTGCTCTCGCCGATGGAAGGCACGGTGCAGCAGAAGGCGATGGCGGAGATGGCGCGCACCAGCGCGGCGCTGTCGCCGATCCTGAAGGCCGCGGTCAAGGACATCCAGTAGGCCGGCCGGCGTCATGGCGCGCGCGATCCGCACCTACACCATGGCGGATCGCGCCGCCGGCCCCGACTTCGCGATCCGCGACCAGGGCAGCGTCACCCGCATCGCCGAGGCGCACCGCCACGAGTATTTCCAGGTCCAGCTCAACCTCGCCGGCCGCACCGAGCAGCACATCGCCGCCGCACGACGGCCGCTGGGCCCCGGCGGGCTCAGCTTCATCCTGCCGTACCGCATCCACCGCATTCCGCATCCGCCGCGCTCGCGCTTTTTCATCCTCAGCTTCAACCTGAAGTTCCTGCGTCCGGAACTCGACGTGCATCCGCTCGACCTCGAGGATGTTCCGCTGGCGCGCGCGCCCGAGCTGGCGCCCTTTTTGTTCCAGGAATACCTCGACTTCGCGCTCGCCGGGGCCGACCTTGCGGAAGCGGTCGCCGCCTGCAGCGAGATGCAGGCCGAGAACGCGCAGCGCCGCCATGGTTCGACCGAGATCATCCGCGGCCGGCTGCTGTGGCTGCTCGGCACCGTGTGCCGCCGCCACGAGCGCGCGCTGCAGGCCCAGGCTGCGCGCAAGGCGCAGCAGGCGAGCCGGCGCGACGCGCTGGCGCGGGTGATGCGCCATGTGCGCGAGAACCTCGGCCGCCGCATTCAGCTCGCGGAGGCCGCAGCCGCGGCCGAGCTGTCGCCGAATTACCTCGCGCACCTGATCCGCAAGGACACCGGCAAGACCTTCCTTGACCTCGTCACCGAGCGGCGCATGGAGAAGGCCTGTGAGTTGCTCACCCACGGCAGCGAGCGCATCGGCGATATTGCAGCGGCCGTTGGCTTCGCCGACGAGGCCTACTTCACGCGGCGCTTCCGCCAGCGCTACCGCAGCACCCCGACCCAGTACCGCCGCCGCGCGCGCACGGGCTGAGTGGGCTGCGTAAGAAAGTCCTGTAAATCGGTCGTTCCGTCACTGGCCGCGGATGCCCGGGGGCCTTAGCATGGTCCATCGTTCCCCATCGGGCAGGCAAAAAAATCATGAATAAATTCAATCACTTGGAAACCGACGTCTTGATCGTCGGCGGTGGTGTTGCCGGCAGCATGGCGGCGATCCCGGCGCTCGAAGCCGGGCTCAAGGTGGTGATTTGCGAAAAAGGCAAGGTGCTCGACCACTGCGGCAGCATCGGCTGCGGTGTTGACCACTACCTGACGGTGATGGACACCGGCCCCGAATGGGACACGCCGGAATTCCTGATCAAGCATGTGCCGGAACTCACCGACCACATCGTCGACATGGCGGTGGCATCGAAGGTGATCCACGAAATGCCGCGGGTGTTCCGCAAGATCGAAGCGCTGGGCGTGGACTTCAAGGACCGCAAGACCGGCGACTACTACCGCCTGCGCTCCTTCGGCCTGCCGGGGACGTACCACATCAATTTCGATGGCACCGATTTCAAGAAGCACATCGGCGAACGTGTGCGCAAGGGCAAGGCCACGGTGCTGATGCGCACCATGGTGGTTCAACTGCTGGAGCGGGACAACCGCATCTACGGCGCAGTGGCCTTCAACTTCAGGACCGGCGAGTGGTTCACCATCCGCGCCAAGGCCGTGGTGCTGGCCGCCGGCGACGTCAACCGGCTGTCGAAGAACGCCTCGGGCATGGCCTTCGATTCCTGGCATTTCCCGTACAACACCGGCGATGCGCAGGCGATGGGTTACCGCGCCGGCGCGGTGCTCGCCAACATGGAATCGGTGGAGGCGACGCTGACGCCGAAGGGTTTTTCGACACAAGGCTTGAATGCCCTCGTCAGCCTCGGCGCCTACTTCGTCAACAAGTCGGGCGAGCGTTTCATGTTCCGCTACGACAAGAAGGGCGAGAACGCGCGCCGTGCGGTGCTTGCTGATGCGGTGATCAACGAATACCTGCTCGGCAACGGCCCGGTCTACCTCGACTGCCGCCATTTGTCGCAGGAGATGCTCGATCGCATGGAATACACGCTGCAGGTGGATCGCTACACGCTGCCGGCCTTCTACAAGCAGAAAGGCGTCAATTTCCGCGAGGAGCTGGTGGAGATTTCGGTGTCGGAGCTGTCGATCCGCCGCAGCGGCGTGTATTTCCGCGGCAGCGGGCTGGCGGTGGACAGCCACGGCGAAACCTCGGTCACCGGGCTCTATGCCGCGGGTGACTGCGCCACGGTCAGCGGCGGCATCGCCGGTGCCGCGGTGCTTGGCCACATTGCAGGGGAGGGTCTGGTGCACCGCGTGCGCGCCACCGGCACCCTGCCCGAGATCGATGCCGGTGCCGTCGAGCCGGTGCGCGCGCAGTCGATGGCGCATCTCCAGCGCGACGGTGATTTCAGTTGGCGCCAGATGGAAGACGCCACACGCGAGACCGTCACCGATTACGTCGGCGTGCGCCGCAACGACAAGGGCCTGCGCCTCGCGCTGCAGACGCTGCATGCGCTGGCCAAACGCGAGCCGGCATTGAAGGCTGATGACCTGCACGGCCTGATGCGTGTACACGAGGCAAAGAACATCCGGCTGAACGCCGAGCTGATGGCCAGCGCTTCGCTGGCACGTACCGAAACCCGCACCGGCTCCGCGCACTGGCGCATCGACCATCCGCAGCCTGACGAGCAGCAGTGGCGCAAGTTCGTGCTGGTCAGCCGTGGTGCCGATGGACCACAGGTGGAAACACTGGGCACCGATCACGCGATTGCCGATGCCTTTGCGCGCAACAAGACCGCGGCTGCGGCCTGAGGAGAATGCGGATGAAACCTGTTGTTCACAATCCCATCGTCATCAACCCCGAGACCTGCGTGAAGTGCAATCTCTGCGACTGGATCTGTCCCGGCGACCTGATCTACAAGGAAGAGGACAACCGCGACACGCTGCCGGTGATCAAGTATCCCGACGAATGCTGGTACTGCGGCCTGTGCCAGACCATCTGCCCGACGCAGGCGATCACCGTGGTGTTCCCCGACAACATGGTGCACAACCAGACCGACGTCGCCACCCTTCTTGGCAAGGTGGTCGACTAGAATGTTCAAGACGCATTAAAAATATCCAATAAAAACAATATCTTATAAATAGTCTCTGTTGTTCGCCCGGCACCTGCCGTGTATGCTGGCCGTTCACGATTGAAGAACGGGCTTCGCACAACGCTGCGAAGCGGAGGACAGCGATGACCCTGGTGTTTTCCCTGCTCGCGGCCTTTGTCGCCGGCTGGTTCCTGGCCTATCACCGCCTGCCTGCATGGGTATGGGCGGTGGTGTTTGCGGCACTGCTCTCGGTGTACGGCGAAGCCGGCTGGTGGCCGGACGGGCTGCTGCAGGCGGCGTGGCTCGTGCTCGGCGTGACCACGCTGATCGTGATGCCCTCGGGCATCCGGCGCACGCTGGTGAGCCTGCCCATGCTGGCGGTGTTCCGGCGCATCCTGCCCGCGGTATCGCAGACCGAGCGCGAGGCGCTGGAAGCCGGCACCGTGTGGTGGGAGGGCGAGCTGTTCAGTGGCCGTCCTGACTGGAACAAGCTGCTCGCCTATCCCAGGCCGCGGCTTTCAGCCGAGGAGCAGGCCTTCATCGATGGCCCGCTGCGCGAGCTGTGCGAGATGCTCAATGACTGGCGCATCATGCACGAGATGAGCGATCTGCCGCTGCCGGTGTGGCAGTTCATCAAGGATCAGGGTTTCCTCGGCATGATCATTCCCAAGCAATACGGCGGCAAGGGTTTCTCCGCGCTGGCACATTCCGAGGTGGTGATGCAGCTCTCCACACGCAGCGGCACCGCCGCGGTGTCGGTGATGGTGCCCAACTCGCTGGGGCCGGCGGAACTGCTGCTGCACTACGGCACGGAGGCGCAGAAAAATCATTATCTGCCGCGGCTGGCGAAGGGGCTGGAGATGCCCTGTTTTGCGCTGACCAGCCCCGAGGCCGGTTCTGACGCCGGCGGCATCCCGGATTTCGGCATCGTCTGCCGCGGCGAATGGCAGGGGCAGAAGGACGTGCTCGGCGTGCGCCTCACCTGGGAAAAGCGCTACATCACGCTGGGCCCGATCGCGACGTTGCTGGGTCTCGCCTTCCGTCTCTACGATCCCGATCACCTTCTGGGGAAACAGGACGACATCGGCATCACGCTGGCGCTGGTGCCCACCGATACGCCGGGCGTGAATATCGGCCGCCGCCACCGGCCGATGACCGCGACCTTCATGAACGGCCCGAACTGGGGCAGGGATGTGTTCGTGCCGATGGAGTGCATCATCGGCGGCGTGGAGCAGGTCGGGCAGGGCTGGAAAATGCTGATGAACTGCCTCGCCGCCGGACGCTCGATCTCATTGCCGGGCAATGCCGTCGGCATGTCCAAGCTGTCGACGCTGACCACCGGTGCCTATGGCCGCGTACGCCAGCAGTTCAAGCTGCCGATCGGCCGCTTCGAAGGTGTGGAAGAGGCGATGGCGCGCATCGCCGGCAATCTGTATGTGATGGATGCGGCACGGGTGATGACCGCCGGCGCGCTCGACCTCGGTGAAAAACCTTCGGTGGTCTCGGCCATCGTCAAATACCACCTCACCGAACGCGGCCGCCAGGTTGTCAACGACGCTATGGACGTCCACGGCGGCAAGGGTATCTGCCTGGGGCCTGGCAACTATCTCGCCAGTGCCTATATGCAGACGCCGATCGCGATCACCGTCGAGGGCGCCAACATCCTGACACGGACGATGATCATCTTCGGCCAGGGCGCGATCCGCGGCCATCCCTGGGTGCTCGAGGAAATCGAGGCGGTGCGTGAAACCGACCGCGCGACGGCGGTGCGCCGGCTTGATCGTGCTTTTTTCGGGCACCTCGCATTCACGCTGTCCAATGTCGCGCGGGTGCTGTGGCTGGGGCTTACCGGCGCGCGGTTGACTGGCGCCGCCGGCGCACCTGAGCTGCGCCGCTATTACCAGCAGTTCACCCGGCTCTCCTGCGCCTTCGCCCTGACCGCCGACGTCGCGATGTTTCTTTGCGGCGGCTCGCTGAAGCGGCGTGAGCGGTTGTCGGCGCGGCTCGGTGATGTGCTGTCGCAGCTTTATCTCGCCTCGACGGTGCTCAAGCGTTACGAAGACGACGGCCGCCCGGAGGAGGACCTGCCGCTGGTGCGCTGGGGCCTGCTCGACTGCCTGAACCGCATCGAGGAATCGTTTTACTCGATATTCGAGAATCTGCCGTGGCCGGTTGCCGCCTGGATGCTGCGCGGCCTGATTTTTCCGGTGGTGATGCCGTACGGCCGCGAGTTCGCGCCGCCGCGCGATCCGCTGGGCCACGCCGTGGTGCGATTGATGATGACGCCGGGGCCTTCGCGCAAGCGGCTGACCAGGGGCGTGTTCATCTCCGCGGATGAGAATGATGCGGTGCGCACGCTGGAGCTGGCGCTGGAGGCGGCGATTGCCGCAGAGCCGGTCGAAGCGCGGCTGCGCAAGGCGCAGCAGGATGGACGCATCGCGCGGCGCTACGCCGACCAGATTGCCGCGGAGGGCCTCAAACATGGCGTGATCAGCCAGGACGAATTTGACCTGCTGCGGCGCGCCGCGGAACTGCGCCGCCGCGCGATCATGGTCGATGATTTCCCGCGCGACCTCGGCCGCAGCGAGATCACCCAAACCACGCAGCCGGTGACCTTCGAGGCGCTGGCGCGACGCCGCGATGCGCAGGGGGCGGAGGCTCAACGTGGCTGATCTCAAAGGCAGAACCATTTTTATCACCGGTGCCAGCCGCGGCATCGGCCGCGCCATCGCGCTGCGCTGCGCGCGGGACGGCGCCAGCATCGTGGTCGCCGCGAAGTCAGCCGAGCCGCATCCGAAGCTGCCGGGCACCATTCACAGCGTCGCGGCAGAAATCGAAGCTGCCGGTGGTCGCGCGCTGCCGCTGCTGCTGGATGTCCGCGATGAACAGGCCATCGCCTCGGCGGTTCAACAGGCGGCGGAACATTTCGGCGGCATCGACGCGCTGGTCAACAACGCCAGCGCGATCCAGTTGACCGGCACGCTGCTGACGCCGGCCAAGCGCTTCGACCTGATGTTCGGTGTCAATGTGCGCGGCACCTTCCTCTGCTCGCAGGCCTGCCTGCCGCATCTGGCGAGGGGCGTGAATCCGCACATCCTCAACCTGTCGCCGCCGCTGGCGATGCAGGCGAAATGGTTTGCCGGGCATGTTGCCTACACCATGGCCAAGTACGGCATGAGCCAGTGCACGCTGGGCATGTCGGCCGAGTTCCGCGCGCAGGGCATCGCGGTGAATTCGCTGTGGCCGCGCACCACCATCGCCACCGCCGCGATCGAGGTCAATTTCCCGGAGGCCGTACTGAAGGCCAGTCGCAAACCCGATATCATGGCCGACGCGGCGCATGTGATTCTCAGGCGCGACAGCCGCCAGGCCACCGGCAATTTCTACATAGACGAAACCGTGCTGCGTGAGGAAGGTGTCACCGACTTCGCGCCCTACGCGGTCACCCCCGGCGGTCCGCTGCAGACCGACCTGTTTCTTGAATAGGTTTTTGCCAGGAGGAGAAAATCATGAATCAAAACAATAATTTATCGAATGACGTATCGCATGTCATCAGCCATGCCGAAGCAGGCACCCTCGACGGCCTGTTCCGCGAGCGGGTCAAACGCACGCCGGACATCACTGCCTACAAGGCCTGGAACGAAACCCACGCCAACTGGCGCGACTACAGTTGGGCGCAGATCGACCGCCAGATCGCGCGCTGGCAGACGGCACTCGAAAAAGATGGTGTGAAGCCCGGCGAACGGGTTGCGATGATGCTGCGCAACTCGCCGGAGTGGGTGATTTACGACCAGGCCGCGCTGGGCCTGGGACTGGTCACGGTGCCGCTGTATACCCAGGATCGTGCCGACAACGTCGCCTACATCATCAACGATTCCGGCTGCCGCGTGCTGCTGATCGAGGGCGACGAGCACTGGCAGTTGTTGCGCGAAGTGATGCCGGTGATGAAGGGCCTGACCCGCGTGCTCACCGTGCAAAAGCTGGGCACGCCTGCCGGCGATCCGCGCGTGCAGTGCATCGATGACTGGCTGCCCGATGATGGCGGTGCCACACGCCACCTCGAACGCCCCGGCAACACGCTGGCGACCATTGTCTACACCTCGGGCACCACCGGGCGGCCGAAAGGGGTGATGCTGTCGCACGACAACATCCTCAGTAACACCGCGTCCGCGCTGTCGGTGCTGGCCACGAACCATGACGACATCTTCATGTCCTTCCTGCCGCTGTCGCACACTTTCGAGCGCACCTGCGGCTACTACCTGACGATCATGGCCGGCTCGGTCACCGCCTACGCGCGTTCGATCCCGCAGCTCGCGGAAGACCTGCAGAACATCCGGCCGACGATGCTGATCTCGGTGCCGCGCATCTACGAGCGCATTTGGGGCGCGATTCGCGCCAAGCTCGATGAAGGCCCGCCGGTACGCAAAAAACTGTTCCTGCTCGCGGCTGAAGTCGGCTATGCACGCTTCGAGCACGCCCAGGGCCGCGGGCCGTGGAGACCGTCCTTCCTGCTCTGGCCGCTGCTCAACAAGCTGGTCGCCTCCAAGGTGCTGGCGCGGCTCGGCGGCCGGCTGCGTTACGCGCTGTCCGGCGGTGCCGCGCTGCCGCCCGACATCTCGCGCATTTTCATCGGGCTCGGCCTGCCCATCCTGCAGGGCTACGGCCTCACCGAAACCAGCCCGATTGCCACCGCCAACAAGCCGGGCAACAACATTCCGGCAAGTGTTGGCCAGCCGATTCCCGGCATCGAGATCAAGCTCGGCGAGCGCGGCGCGGTGCTGATCAGGGGGCCCAACGTGATGATGGGCTACTGGAACAACGAGGAAGCCACGCACGCGATGATCCAGTCCGACGGCTGGCTCAATTCCGGCGACACCGGACGCATCGGCGAGCAGGGGCATCTGTTCATCACCGGCCGCCTGAAGGAAATCATCGTGCTCTCCAACGGCGAGAAGGTGCCGCCCAACGACATGGAGGCCGCGATTGCACGCGATCCGCTGTTCGATCAGGTGATGCTGCTCGGCGAGGGCAAGCCCTTCCTGTCGGTGATGACCGTGCTCAACCGCGATCACTGGCAGAAACTGGCCGCCGAAGCCGGTCTCGACGGCGCCAGCGAGGAGGTGCTGCGCGGCAAGGCGGCCGAGCAACTGGTGCTGCAGCGGGTTGCGGCACAAATCACCGAATTCCCCGGTTACGCGCAGATCCGCCGCGCCACCGCGACCCTCGAACCCTGGACCATCGAAAACGGCCTGCTCACACCGACCATGAAACTGAAGCGGGCGAAGGTGATGGAGAAGTTCAATGCCGAGATCGACCTGATGTATGGCAGGCAGTGATGAATGATGAGCGCAGGCAATGACAGCTGAGATGACGAACCTGCCGGAGGGCAAGGAGCCGACGCTGCGAGTGATTCCGATGCCGGCGGATGCCAATTACACCGGTGACATTTTCGGCGGCTGGATCATGTCGCAGGTCGATCTGGCGGGCAGTGTGCCGGCGATCCGGCTGGCGCGGGGGCGGGTGGCGACGGTGGCGGTGAATTCCTTCAGCTTCAGGCAGCCGGTGCTGGTCGGCGACCTGGTCAGTTTTTATGCCGAGGTGATCAAGGTCGGACGGACCTCGATCACGGTCGAGGTCACCGTCTATGCCCAGCGCCGTCCCGAGGAGCGGGAGTGCGTCAAGGTCACCGAGGCGGTGCTGACTTATGTAGCCGTGGACAACCAGCGCCGCCCGCGTGTGGTTTCCGCGCAACAATAGGCTGCAGGGGGGCGGCTTCCCCCGGTGGCGGGGGTGCGGGGCCGGGGGCAACATGTAAAGATGCTGTCACAACCTGCCGCATGAGAGGGTGTGGCAAGTCACCTGATGTTCAAAAAAAGGGGGAGATCATGAACAAGTGCTTGAAGTTGCGCATGGCCGTCGCTGCGGCGCTGGCCGGACTGAGCGGCGCTGCACTGGCCGGGGGTTTTGGTGTTGGCACGGTCAGCGGCAGCGGCACCGGCAATGCCTATGCCGGCGGCGCAGCGGTGGCCGAGGACGCCAGCGTGGCCTGGACCAATCCGGCAGCGATGACGCTGCTTGCACCCGGCACCGAGGTTTCGGCGGTGGGCCACCTGATTTTTCCTTCAGCCGATTTCCGCAACACCGCTTCAACCGGCGCTTTCGCTGCGCGTGGCACGGGTGAGGGTGGCGACGGCATCGGCGTGGCCCTGATCCCCAACTTCTATCTGACCACGGCGATCAACGAACGCCTGCGCCTCGGCCTGTCGGTGAACGTGCCTTTCGGCCTCGGCAGCAATCACGACCAGGGCTGGCGCGGCCAGTTGACCGCGCTGCAGTCGCGCATCAGCACGTTGAACATCAACCCCTCGCTGGCCTACAAGGTCAATGACAGGCTGTCGCTGGGGGCCGGTGTCAGCATGCAGCACGCCGATGCCACGCTCACCGCCAACACCGGCGCTGCGACCACCGGCAATCTGCGCCTCGAAGCTTCGGACACCGGCATGGGCTACAACCTGGGCGCGATGATCCAGGCCACTCCGGACACCCGCTTTGGCCTGACCTACCGCTCCAAGGTGCGTTACACCGTCAACGGCAGCGTCTACTTCACCGGCACCAACACCGCCGGCAACGGTTTTGCCCGTGCCGACATCACGATGCCGGACTCGGCCTCGCTGAGCGCCGTCCACAGGCTCAACAGCAAGTGGGAACTGATGGCCGACCTGACCTGGACCGGCTGGAGCAGCATCAAGCGCCTCGACGTGCAGCGCACCAGTGGCGCGCTCTCAGGACAGGTGCTGACGACGATCCAGTTCAACTGGAAGGACACCATGCGCTACAGCGTCGGTGCCAACTACAAATACAGCGACCGTCTGAAGCTGCGCATGGGCCTCGCCTTCGATGAGACGCCGTCCAACGATGTCGACCGCACGCCGCGGCTGCCCGACCAGGACCGCACCTGGCTTGCCTTTGGCGCGCAATACAAGCCGAACAAGCAGGGCGCCATCGAGGTGGGTTACGTCCATCAGTTCATCAAGGACGCGAGCATCAACACCACGCCCAATCCGGCGTCGGGCCGCCTGATCGGCACCTATGAAAACAAGGTTGACATACTGACCGTATCCTATTCACACCGTTTCTGAGCATCACCGGCGTTCCTGAAAGCGGCCTGCGGGCCGCTTTTTTCATGGCACCGGTCCACCGATGGCTGCCGATGCCGGTGCTAGAATCAACGCGGATACACAGCAGTCCTTCATGGAGTTCCCCATGTCCGCTTCCCCCTTCGTGGTGCGCAAGGCCGCCGTGCTTGGTGCCGGTGTGATGGGCGCGCAAATCGCCGCGCACCTCGTCAATGCCCGCGTGCCGGTGATGCTGTTCGAACTGCCGGCAAAAGAAGGGGACGCCAACGGCAATGTGCTGAAGGCACTGGCCAACCTGAAGAAGCTCGAGCCTTCACCGCTCGCCACCCGCGATGTCGCCGATCTGATCGAGCCGGCCAATTACGACCAGCATCTTGAGCGGCTGCGCGAGTGCGACCTGATCATCGAGGCGATTTCCGAGCGTATGGACTGGAAGGCCGACCTCTACCGCAGGGTTGCGCCGTACATCGCCGACCATGCCACCTTTGCCAGCAACACCTCGGGCCTGTCGATCAACAAACTCGCCGAGGCGATGCCGGCGGCGCAGCGGCCGCGCTTCTGCGGCGTGCATTTTTTCAACCCGCCTCGCTACATGCACCTGGTCGAGCTGATTGCCTGCAGCGGCACCGAAGCCGGCATCCTCGACGGGCTGGAGCGTTTTCTCACCACCACACTGGGCAAGGGCGTGGTGCGCGCGAAGGATACGCCGAACTTCATCGCCAACCGCGTCGGTGTTTTTTCCATGCTCGCCACGCTGCACCACGCCGAGCGCCTCGGCATCGGTTTTGACACCGTGGATGCGCTGACCGGCGCGCTGATAGGCCGGCCGAAGAGTGCCACCTTCCGCACCGCGGATGTGGTCGGCCTCGACACCTTCGCCCACGTCGTGCACACCATGCGCGACACGCTGCCGGAAGACCCCTGGCACAGGTATTACGGCATTCCGTCATGGATGCAGAAGCTGATCGACGGCGGCGCACTGGGCCAGAAGACACGCAAAGGTGTGTACCAGAAGCCCGGCCGTGATATCCAGGTGCTCGATCTCAAGAGCGGTGATTACCGCATCGCCGACGGCAAGGCCGACGAGTCGGTGGTGGAAATCCTCAAGAACAAGAATGTTTCGGAGCGTTTTGCGCAGCTGCATGCCTCCAGCCATCCGCAGGCGCAGTTCCTGTGGTCCATCTTCCGTGATTCCTTCCATTACTGCGCGGTGCATCTGGAATCGATCGCGCACAATGCGCGCGACCTTGACTTCGCGATCCGCTGGGGCTTTGGCTGGAACACCGGCCCCTTTGAAATCTGGCAGTCGGCCGGCTGGCAGCAGGTGGCGGGCTGGATCGCCGAGGACATTGCCGCCGGCAAGACACTGGTCAGCACACCCTTGCCGGCTTGGGCGGCCGATGCGGCGCGCAGCGGTGTGCATCGCCAGGACGGCTCCTGGGCGCCGGCGGGCCAGGCCTACCAGCCGCGCTCCTCGCTGTCCGTTTACAAACGCCAGCACTTCCCGGACCGCCTTGTCGGCGAAGAGCGTCAATACGGCAGCACCATATTTGAAACCGATGGCGTGCGCTGCTGGAGCATGGGCGATGACGTGGCCATTGTCAGCTTCAAGAGTCGCATGCATACCATCGGCGACGAGGTGCTTGAAGGTGTGCAGCGCGCGGTGGATGAAGCCGAGCGCAATTTTGCCGGCCTGGTGATCTGGCAGACCGAGGCGCCGTTCTCGGTCGGCGCCAACCTGAAAAAAACGCCTGCAGGCGGCGCCAAACCCGCCCAGCCCTCCGCATTGGGCAAGCTGATCAAATCGGTGCGGCGCGAGGCCGAATCGATGGCGCTTAAGGCGGCGCGCCAGCTCGGCGTCGCCGACCAGTTGATGGCGGGCAAACTCGCCGAAGTCGAACATCTGGTCGAGCAGTTCCAGGTGACCACGCAACAACTCAAATACTCGATGGTGCCGACGGTGGCCGCGGTCGATGGCCTGGCGCTCGGTGGCGGCTGCGAATTCATCATGCATTGCGACCGCGCGGTGGCCACGCTGGAAAGTTACATCGGGCTGGTCGAGGTTGGTGTCGGCCTGCTGCCGGCGGGCGGCGGCTGCAAGGAATTCGCGATGCGCGCGGTGGCGGATGCCAAGGGCGGCGATCCGGCGCCCTTCCTGCAGAAATATTTCAAGACGGTGGCGATGGCCGAAGTCGGGCGCAGCGCCGAGCACGCGCGTGAGCTGGGTTATCTGCGCGCCACCGACCGCGTGGTGATGAACCGCTTCGAGCTGCTGGAGATCGCCAAATCCGAGGCCCGCGCGCTGGCCGCTGCCGGCTACCGCCCGCCGCTGCGGGCAAAAGCGATTCCGGTGCTGGGCCGCGGCGGCATCGCCACCATCCAGGCCTTTGTCGAGAACATGCACGCCGGTGGCCACATCTCCGACCACGACCGGCTGATCGCGCTGAAGGTCGCCACCGTGATGTGCGGCGGTGATGTCGATGCCGGCAGCCTTGTCGACGAACAGTGGCTGCTTGATCTTGAGTTGCAGCACTTCATGGAACTGATGGCGACTGAAAAAACACAGGCGCGCATCGAGTTCATGCTGAAAAACGGCAAACCGCTGAGGAACTGACCATGGGCCGACAAATCCAGGACGCCTACATTGTCGCCGCCACCCGCTCCGCGGTGGGCAAGGCGCCGCGCGGCATGTTGCGCGCGACGCGGCCCGACGATCTGCTGGCGCATGTGCTGAAAGCCGCCGTGGCGCAGTGTCCCGGGCTGGACCTGCACGAAGTTGGCGACGTGATCACCGGCTGCGCGATGCCCGAGGGCGAGCAGGGCATGAACGTGGCGCGTATCGGCCTCTTGCTGGCGGGTTTTCCCGACACCGTGCCGGGGCTGACCATCAACCGTTTCTGTTCATCCGGCGTGCAGGCCGTGGCCGATGCCGCGGCCCGTATACGTCTCGGTGAAGCCGACGTGATGATTGCCGCCGGCACTGAAAGCATGAGCCTCGTGCCGATGGGCGGCAACAAGCCGAGTTTCAGTCCGGCGATTTTCGAAAACGATGCGAACTACGCCATCGCCTACGGCATGGGCATCACCGCGGAACGGGTTGCCGAAAAATGGAAGGTCAGCCGCGAAGACCAGGACCTGTTCGCCGCCGAAAGCCACCGCCGCGCCATTCATGCGGCCGACCAGGGTGAGTTCAAGAACGAAATCGCGCCATTCGAGGTCATCGAACGCCAGCCCGATCTCGCCACGCGTGAAGTGAACGTCAAACGCAAAACCCTGGCGCAGGATGAAGGTCCGCGCCGCGACACTTCGGTCGAGGCGCTGGCGAAGCTGAAGCCCGCCTTCGCCGCAAGGGGCAGCGTCACCGCCGGCAACAGTTCGCAGATGTCGGACGGTGCCGGCGCCGTGGTGCTGATGAGTGAGGCTGCTCTCAAGCGTTACAACCTCAAGCCGCTGGGCCGTTTTGTTGCTTTTGCGGTGGCCGGTGTGCCGCCTGATGTGATGGGCATCGGCCCGGTGCAGGCGATACCCAAAGTGCTAAAGCAGGCGGGCTTGAACCTGTCGCAACTCGACTGGATTGAACTCAACGAGGCATTTGCCGCGCAGGCGCTGGCGGTGATGCGTGAGCTGGGGCTTGATCCGGCGAAGGTCAATCCGCTGGGCGGCGCGATTGCGCTGGGCCATCCGCTGGGTGCCACCGGCGCGATCCGCGTCGCGACGCTGCTGCACGGCCTGCGCCGCCGGCGGCAGAAATACGGCATGGTCAGCATGTGCATCGGCACCGGCATGGGCGCGGCCGGCGTGTTCGAAGCGCTTTGACACCCGGCCGGCCCCCGCGGATCAAAAATTATTCAATAAAAACAAATACTTATTGAATTCCCCGTGCGGCTGTTCAAGGCACGGGCGCAGCCGCAGCTGGTGGCGGGCGCAGGCTGTCCAGCGCGACCGGACGCGCGACACCGAATCCCTGGGCAAAATCGAAACTTATCTCGCGCAGCTTGTTGAGGATGTCCGGGGTTTCGACGCTGCTCGCGATCACGCGCATGCCCAGGCGCTGGCAGGTCAGGCTGATCGCCTTCACCCGCGCCAGGTCGCCAGGGTTCTTCAGGATGTTCTGGATCATCCCGCCATCCACTTTCAGGTAGTCCACCGGCAGCGCGCGCACGTGCTCGAAGGACACCTTGACGCTGCCGAAATTGTCGAGCGCGAACTTGCAGCCGCGGGTATGCAGTGTGGTGATCAGCCGCTGCGCCGCGTCGGTGTGCGCCAGCACATCCAGTTCCTCCAGCTCGAAACACAGGCGGTGGCCGGGCAGGTCGTGTTCGCGCAGTTGTGCGCGCACGCGCTCCGGAAATTCGGGATCGAGCAGCGAATCGGCCGAGAGATTGATGCAGCACATCGGCGCGCGGTGCTCCTCGCCGCCGGCCGCGCACCAGGCGACGGTCTTGCGCAGCACCCAGTTGTCGATCTCGCCGAGCATGCCCAGCGCCTCGGCCACCGGGAAGAATCCGCCCGGCGGCAGCAGGTTGTCTTCCTCTTCCTTCAGCCGCAGCAGCACTTCGAGCGCGACTTCGTCGGCAAGCCGGGGCTTTATGCCGGCTATGCGCTGGGCATAGAGCAGGAAATGATCGTCGCTGAGCGCCTTGCGCAGGCGTGCTTCCGGGTTGTCCCAGCCGAGCACGTCTTCGGTGATGGTGCGCAGGTACAGCGCGTTGCCGTCCGCGCGGGGGGTCGCTCCATCATGGGGTGCGTTCATCGTGGGCATCGTGCGGAGTACTCCGGCGATAACGGCAGGCGGCGGCGGAACTTGAGGGTCGGGCCCCGCCGTGCCTGCGGCCTCACATGTTAGGGTAATTCGGGCCGCCGCCGCCTTCCGGCGTGACCCAAACGATATTCTGCGTCGGATCCTTGATGTCGCAGGTCTTGCAGTGCACGCAGTTCTGCGCGTTGATCTGCAGGCGGGGATTGCCGCCGTCGTCATCGCGCACGATCTCGTAGACCCCGGCCGGGCAGTAGCGCTGCTCGGGCGCGTCGTAGAGCGCGAGGTTGACGTTGACCGGCACCGACGCGTCCTTCAGCGTCAGGTGCGCCGGCTGGTCCTCGTTGTGGTTGGTGTTGGAGATGAACACCGAGGACAGGCGGTCGAAGCTGATCACGCCGTCGGGTTTGGGGTACTGGATCGGCTCGAACTCGGTCTTCGGCCGCAGGCATTCGTGGTCGGCGTGGTTGTGGCGCAGCGTCCACGGCGCCTTGCCCTTGAGCAGCACCTGGTCGATGCCCACCATCAGCGTGCCGAGGTATAGCCCCTTGCTCATCCACGGCTTGAAGTTGCGCGCGCGGTGCAGCTCGTCGTGCAGCCAGCTCGACTTGAAGGCCTCGGGGTAGGCGGCGAGTTCCGCGGCCGGCGCTTCATCAGCGAGCGCCGCATAGGCTGCTTCGGCGGCGAGCATGCCCGACTTGATCGCGGCATGGCTGCCCTTGATGCGCGAGGCGTTGAGAAAGCCCGCGTCGTCGCCGATCAGGCAGCCGCCGGGGAACACCAGTTTCGGCAGCGACTGCAGGCCGCCCGCCGAGATCGCGCGCGCGCCGTAGGCGATGCGCTTGCCGCCCTCGAGGAACTTGCGGATTTCCGGGTGCGTCTTGTAGCGCTGGAATTCCTCATAGGGGCTCAGGTACGGATTCTGGTAGGCGAGGCCGACCACGAAGCCGATGGCGACCTGGTTGTTGTCGAGGTGATAGAGGAAGGAGCCGCCGTAGGTGTCGCCCGCCAGCGGCCAGCCCGCCGTGTGGATGACCAGGCCGGGCTGGTGCATCTCGGGCTTGATCTCCCACAGTTCCTTCAGGCCGATGCCGTAGGTCTGCGGATCCACGCCGTCGCGCAGTTTGAATTTTTCCTGCAACTGCTTGCCGAGGTGGCCGCGGCAGCCCTCGGCGAAGAAGGTGTATTTCGCATGTAATTCCATGCCGACCTGGTGCGCCTCGGTGGGCTGGCCGTCCTTGCCGATGCCCATGTCGCCGGTGGCGACACCCCTGACGCGGCCGTCATCGTGGAACAGCACCTCGGCGGCGGCGAAGCCGGGGAAAATCTCCACACCCAGCGCCTCGGCCTGCTGTCCCAGCCAGCGCACCACGTTGGCGAGGCTGATCACATAGTTGCCGTGGTTCTGGAAGCAGCCCGGCAGCAGCGCGTTGGGCACCTTGAAGGCGCCGCGTTCGCCGAGGAACATGAAGCGGTCCTCGCTCACCGGTACGTTCAGCGGTGCTTCTTTTTCCTTCCAGTCCGGAATCAGTTCGTTCAGCGCGATCGGGTCCATCACCGCGCCGGAAAGGATGTGCGCGCCGACTTCCGAGCCTTTCTCGATCACGCAGACATTGACCTCGCGGCCCTGTTCCGCGGCGAGTTGTTTCAGGCGGATCGCCGCGCCGAGGCCGGCGGGGCCGGCACCGACGATGACGATGTCATATTCCATGGCTTCACGTTCGGCCATCACTCACTCCAGGTGGAAAAATTCTGCGCTGATTATACGCCGGGGGTTGCGCGCCCCGCGGTGGCCGCGATGTGAACGCGGCCCGGTTTCAAACCAGCCGCGCCGCCGCGATGCCACTGCGCACCGCGCCCTCGATCGTCGCCGGATAATCCGAGGCCACGTAATCGCCGGCGAGCATGAAGCCGGGGCAGGGCGTGCGTGCGGCGGGGCGTGCGAGGTCCGGCGTGCAACTGAAAGTGGCGCGTTTCTCGGCGATCACACGATGCCATTGCAGCGGCGGCAGCGGACCGAAGTGTGCGGCGATGTCCGCCACCACGCGCTTGGCCAGCGCATCCTGCGCCTCGCCGACCTGTTCTTCGGAGGCGCTGATCACCGCGCCGATCAGGCCGCGCTGGCCGCAGATCGCCCCGCGGTCGAACAGCCACTGCGCGGGACTGCCGGCGAGCCCGATCATCGGCGCCGGCAGTTTTACTGGCCCCGCGAACTGCAGCCACACCGAATGGATGGGTTCGTAACGCAGGGCCTCGACCTGCCGCAGCACCGGCAGCAGTTCGCTGATGCCCCCGAGCAGCGGCGCGGCGCGGTGCGGCGCCACCGCGCAGATCACCTGGTCGAAACTGCGCTTGCTGCCCTGCACATGCAGCGTGAACTGGTGGTGTTCGCGCACCACGCTGTCCACCGTGGCGCCGGCCTCGACCTGGCCGCCGCGGGCGCGCACGAATTCCGCCGCCGGTTTCGGAAACAGCGCGGTCAGGTCACAGCGCGCGAACAGCAGGTCGCTGTCGGCGCGTGCGCCGCCGAGGCTGTCGCGCAGCACGTTCAGGAACACCCGCGCCGAGGCCCGTCCGGCCGGCGTGTTGAGCACAGCCACACACAGCGGGTTAAAAAAATATTCTTTTAAAACAATGGGTTGCTGATGGGCTTCGAGCAGGGCTGCGACCGTGCAGTCCTGCGCCAGGCGCCAGCGACGCCGCTTCATCGCACGCATGAAGGCGGCGAGTGCGCGTTTGTCGGCGCCGGAGAGGCCCTGTGCGGTGAGCAGTGCCCAGGCCAGGTGCAGCGGTGCCGGCAGCTTCGGCGCGCGCAGGCGCAGCTTGCCCTGCACCTGCAGGTCCAGCGGCATCCGCAGCAGCAGGTCGCCGGGCCGCGTGCGTGGCGGCGCCACCTTGGTGATCAGGCGCAGCGTTTCGCGGTACGCGCCGATCATGATGTGCAGCCCGTTGTCGAGCGCGGTGTCGTTGACGGTGACGCGGCGCGCGCGCCCGCCCAGCGCCGGCGCGGCCTCGAACACCGTCACCCGCACGTTGCGCGCGGCAAGTTCCACCGCCGCGGCCATGCCGGCATAACCGCCGCCGATGATGGCGACTGAGGCGTGATTGGCTTTGGCCATGATGTGATGGTCGGAGCCAGTCAATGACTAAACGCCCTCTCCTGCCCTGGGGCGGGAGAGGGTTGGGGTGAGGGTAGGGGGAAGGATGTGGGCATTGTCTGCCCCTCACCCCAACCCTCTCCCCGCAAGCGGGGCGAGGGAGAAATACATGGGGGCGGCGTCAAGCTGCACGTTTGCTGGCCGTTGCGGTTTTACCCGCCCAGACCTTCGAAGGCACGTTCACCAACCCTTCAAAAATCCTTCTCGCCGTGCGCACCAGCGCGGCACGGCGCAGCTCCTGTTTGCCGTTCGTAAAATCCGCATCGAGGTCAATCAGGATCATTCCCGACGGATGTTCGATCTTCACCATGCCCTGCGGCGCCGGCTTCAGCGGCGCAATCTGCGCGGCCAGCGTGCCGGGAATCGCGCAGGCGGCGCTGATGCACACCGTGCCGGTGACCGGATGTGACTTGTGGCAGGTCTCGGGCACGAAATAACGCGAGCTGATGGTGCCGCCGTGTCGCGGCGGCGCGAGCAGGGCGATTTTGGGCACCACGTTTTTCGACACATCGCCCATGCCCATCAAGACACCCGCCTTGCGGCGGATGGCTTCCATGCGTTCCATCAGCGCGCGATCGGCATCCAGTTCAACCGCGGTTTCATAACCGGTCTTGCCCATGTCGGCGGCGCGCATCATCACGATCGGCATCGCGATATCGACACAGCTAACCTCCACGCCGTCGATCACGTCCAGCGGCTTGCCGGTTGGCAGCAGCTTGCCGGTGACCGCGCCGATGGCCTCGCTGAAATTGATGCCCACCGGCGCCGCGGTGCCGGGCACGCCGTCAATCGAGGCTTCGCCCTCGTACTGCACCTGTCTTCCGGGCGTCTGCACGATGGCCTCGACCAGTGCGCCGGTGTTGACGCTGTGGATGCGCACCCGGGTTTCGCCGTCCTGCGCCGGCACCAGCCCGGCGTCGATGGCGAAGGGGCCGACAGCGACCAGCATGTTGCCGCAGGTCGGCTTGGTGTCCACGAACTTCTCGTGGATCTGCACCTGCGCAAAAAAGTAGTCGATGTCGGCGTCGGGGCGTTTGGATTTGCCGATCATCGCCACCTTGCTCGTCACCGAATGCGAACCGCCGATGCCGTCCACCTGGATTTCATGCGGCGAACCCATGATCGCCAGCAGCACTTCATCGCGGGTGGCGGGGTCGGCGGGCAGGTCATCCATTAACAGGAAGGGGCCGCGCGAGGTGCCGCCGCGCATGATCACGCAGGGGATTTTGGTTTGCATGTCGGACTCCAGGCCGCCGTAGCGGCTACATCGGGGTAGCAGGTGGAATGCAGGTGGTATACAGGTTGAATTATAGGTCGGCGCAGACGATGAATCGCAGGGGTTTCCAGCATGCGTAATGCCCGCGGTCCAGGAGTCAGGCCTTCGGCGGTGCCTTCTCGAACACGTTGACCAGGTTTGCCGCGAGGATCAGCGCGGCACCCGCGGCGAGATACCAGTCCGCCGGCTCCTGGTAGGCCCACCAGCCGATCAGCGTGATCAGCGGCAGGCGCATGAAATCCAGCGTGACCACGATGGTGGCGTCGGCCAGCGCCAGCGCGCGCACCATGCAGCTGTGTGCGGCCAGTCCTGCAAATCCGATCAGCAGCAGCCACGGCAGGTGTTTCAGTTCCAGCGGTGTCCACTGCCACAGCGCGGGAATCAGGCTGAACGGCAGCTGCATTGCCGACATCCAGAACAGGATGCACAGCATCGAATCGCGGGTGGCCAGTTTCTTGGTCAGCGTGAAGGCCATGCCGAAGGACATCGCGCCGGCCAGCATCACCAGCGCTGCGTGGTGGATCAGGCCGGCACCCGGCCGCAGGATCACCAGCACACCGATCAACCCGCAGCTGATGGCGAACACCCGCCGCGCGGTGATGCGTTCGCCGAGCAGGAGGGCCGCGCAGATCGCCGTCCAGATCGGCACCGTGAATTCGATCGCGAACACGGTCGCCAGAGGTATCGCCGCGATCGCGTAAAACCAGCTGAACTGCCCGCCGAACTGCGCCAGGTTGCGCAGCGCGTGAAGTTTCAGATGTGGCGTGGAAATTTGCGACCAGCCGCTGCGGGCCAGCAGGATGCAGATGATCACCAGCCCGATCAGGCTGCGGATCGCGAGCAACTGGATGGTGCTGAGGTCGGACGAGAGTTCACGTGCGCCGATGGCCATGCCGGTGAACAGCACCAGCGCGCCGGTCATCCAGGCGATGGCGGCGGGGAGGGCGGGGGTGTTGGGTGGCAATGCGGTGAGTGTCGGTGCAATGCGCCGGGGCTATTGCGCTGAGCGTTTGCTGAACAATGGAGTGGGGATTATAGGGGCTGATGCGGTGCTTCAATTTCGCCGGGGGTGGCCCGGCGGCCAGTTACTTTTCTTGCTCCGCCAAGAAAAGTAACCAAAAGAAGGCGGCCCCGCCTCGCCGCCCCCTCCGGGGGTTCCCTGCGTTGCTCGCACAGCCGGGCGGCTGCGGAACTCGCCATCGCCGCTACGCGTCAATGGCTCAGACAGTCCTCGCCGACTTCCCCCGGCCGCACTGCGCTACTCGGCGGCTCGGAAGGGGGTAATTACTTTGTGGATTTTTCAATATCTGTAGCATTGCTTTTACTAAATGTGGTTTCCGGCTTCGCAATGCAAGTGTTTGTTTCGAGTGATTTGCTTTGTTTTGTGGAACTGATTACAGCGGCGATTATTGACGCGCCAGCTGCGATCACGGCAACGATCGTCGGAACAATAACATTTTTCCAGCGATCTCTTCGCTGAGCCTCTCTGTCGTGAAGCTGTATGGCCAAATCTA
Source organism: Betaproteobacteria bacterium Ga0077527 (assembly GCA_001464815.1). Classification (GTDB taxonomy): domain Bacteria; phylum Pseudomonadota; class Gammaproteobacteria; order Burkholderiales; family SG8-41. Next base: position 86,190 of record LNDW01000018.1, read on the forward strand.
ATAACTTGCCTGTTATCTCTGGCGTCAAAGGAGGAGAGATGCCGGGTTCGTCGGGGTTTTCTGCTGGAATGCCTTCTTGAACAAAGCGGGTTATTAGGGTCACTGTTTCTTGATTGGAGGAGTGTTTGCTGGCTTCTAGTACCCGAAAAAACTCTGGGTGTTGTTGACCAATTTCTGTCCAAGTGTCAGCGGTGAGGGGGTGTCGACGTAATTGGGCTCGAAGTCCTTCATGAGTACGTTTCGCTAATCGGTGGTAAGCGAGAATCTGAATCAAGGCTAATACATCGGATAAACGGCCAGATTTTAAATAAGGTGACGCGTTTGTTGTCGATATCACCGTTTTCTCCATTTCAAAGAATTGTTGGCCTAGGAGGGCGTGTTAACTGAAGTGAAATTTTTAATTCACCTTCGCTCCCGAAACCTGCACCACCTTCGCCCAAAGCTTCGCTTCACTCGCAATCAGTTTCGCAAACTGTTCTGAAGTTCCGCCCACCGGGTCAGTCCCCAACTGTTTCAACCGCGCCGCCGTGGCCGGTGTGTTCATCGCCTTGACCGCCGCGCCGTGCAGCGTGGCGATGATGGCCTTGGGTGTTTTCGCCGGGGCGAGGATGCCGTACCAGGTGTCGGTGGCGTAGCCGGGCACGAATTCGCCGATGGTGGGGATTTCGGGCGCGGCCTGTGAGCGTTTGCTGCTGGTCAGGCCCAGCGGGCGCAGGCGGCCGTCGCGGATCAGCGGCAGCACCGGCAACAGGCCGTCCATCGCGATCTGGATCTGGCCGGCGACGACGTCGTTGCGGGCGAAGGTGCTGCCCTTGTACGGGATATGCGCGATGTCCACGCCGGCCATGGACTTGAACAGTTCCATGTTGAGGTGGGTGGCCGAGCCGGTGCCGGCGGAGCCGTAGCTCAGCTTGCCCGGTGATTTTTTGGCGAGGTCGATCAGGTCCTTCAGCGTTTTCGCCGGCAGCGAGGGATGGGCGACGATGATCTGGTAGGTGTTGGCGATGTGGATCACCGCTTCGAAGTCGCGCACCGGGTCGTAGGTTTTGCGCGTGTGCAGCGCCGGGTTGATCACGTGCGAGGGGCTGACGTTGATCAGCGTGTAGCCATCTGGCGCGGCGGTGGCCACGGTTTCGGTGCCGATCAGGCCACCGGCGCCGGGCCGGTTGTCCACCACGATGTTGGTGTTGAGCTGCCTGCCCATTTCCTCGCTGACGGTGCGCGCCAGCGTGTCACCGGTGCCGCCGGGGGCCAGCGGCACGATCATGCGGATGACCTTGCTGGGGTAGGGCTGCGCGGCCTGCGCGGAGAAGGCCGCGGCGAGCAGTGCGGCGGCGATGAATGGGTATGCGGGTTGCAAAAGAAGCTCCTCGGAGTTTTTATGGTTGTTGTGGATTTCAGTCGGGCAGAATTTCCAGCGTCGCCTTGATCACCAGCGGCACGCCGCCGCGCAAGGAGTTGGCGCCGAGCACCGAGCGGGCATGGATGCCGCGTTCGCCGAAGATTTCAACCAGCAGGTCGGAGCAGCCATTGAGCACCTGCGGGTGTTCCTCGAAACAATCGGTGGCGTTGAGGATGCCCTGGACTTCGACGATGCGTGCGACGCGGTCAAGAGAGCCGAGCTCGGTGCGCGCCACCGCGATCAGGTCGAGTGCGGCGCTGCGCGCGAAGCGGTAGCCGTCGGCGGTGGTGTATTCGCGGCCGAGTTTGCCCCTGGGCATTTTTCCGTTCTCAGGCAACGGCGCCTTGCCGGCGATGAACAACAGGTTGCCGCTGCGCGCGGCATTGGCGTAGTTGGCGGCGGGCGCGCTGCCCGAAGGCAGCGTCAGGCCCAGCTCGCGCAGTTTCTGTTCTGCACTCATCGCGGGATCAGCCCTTGACCGGTTTCAGGTTGCCGCAGTCGCTGCCCAGCCATTTGCCCTGGCTGTCCATGGTCATGGTCTCCGGCTTGCCCTTGTGCTGGGTGGTGACCTTCATGCGCGTGGTGTAGGACTCGGCGTTGTGGATGGTGACTTCGCCTTCGCCGCTGGACGGCGGGTTGCTGCAGCTGAACTTGAACTTGGTGGTGTTACCGCTGCGGCTGAGGGTTTCCTGCTTGCAGTCGCCGGAGGCGGCCGGTGCTTCGTTGCGCGCGGCCATTTCCTTGCTGACGCAGATGCGCGTGGCCATGCCGCCGCCGGGGGCGGCGCCCGGCGCCATGGCCATGCCGTGCTGGGCCATCATTTTTTCCATCTGCTTGCGCTGTTCGGGCGGCATCGCGGCGAGCTGCTTCTGCATTTCAGCCTGCGCGGCGGCGATCTTGGCGCCGTGGTCGCCGCCCATTTTCTGGGTCATTTCCCAGAGGCCGGGTTTCATGGTCTGCGCGGCGGCGGGCATCGCGGCGAAGGCGAGCGTGGCGGCGAAGGCGAGGGTGAGGGTGAGGGCTTTGTGCATGGCTGTACCTGTCGGGTGATGGGTCACCCGGACATTCTAGCCCGCAGGATGCGCCGGGCGGAGCCCGGCGCGGATCAGCTGTCCGCCCGGCGCAGCCGGATATCCACCTCGCGCTCGACGTAGCGCCATTCGAGCGAGGCGCGCAGTTCGCGCAGCAGTTCGTTGAATGCCGCGCTGTCGGCGGGGGCGTATTCAAACCAGGTGATGAAGTCGAAGGGTTCGTTGCTGCCGAGGTCGCGGCAGTGGTGCAGCCGGCGCGCGATCGCCGGCAGGTAGTTGAGGCCGATGGCGATGTGGCGCGACTGTTGTTCCATGATGTCGCGGCGCTCGTCCTGCGGCATCGCCCACCACGCGGCGCTCTTGCGGATCGGGATCATCGCGGCGCAGCTCGCCTGCGCGCGGCCGAGGCCTTCCTGTTTCGCGGCGAGCGCGGTTTTTTCCTCGCGGGTGACGTAACGCTCGTTGCTGGTGATGCCGCGCAGGCACCAGGTGGCGTCGCGCGGCGGATGGGCGGAAGTCTCGGCGACCACCGCGATGCGCGGCGCCGCGGGCAACAGTTCGCCGCTGACACGCATCACCTGCTCGACCAGCCAGCCGCCGCTGTTGCCGGCGACGAAGCTGTAGAGGCGGTGCATCGAGGTGATCGGGGTGACGGTGGCGGTCATGGTTGCGCACTGACCAGTGCATGGACCATGCCAAGTGCCGTTACTGCACTTTTCCAGCACTCTGCGCATAAGCATATTTATCAATAAAAACAATTACTTATGATCACCGTCTTGGGCCGTGGACTGTGCGGCTTGCGGGTGGTCTTTCCGGGGTATCCTGCGGCGACCGTCCGCACCGTTTTCAGGCGCGGCAATAACAACAACGCACTGAAAAGGAGTGGTTCATGGCGCAAGCGGCGATCATGGAAATCGAGAACAACGTCCCGGAACTGAACTACAAGGTGGTGCCGGACATTTTCCAGATGCCCGAAGGCCTCAACTTCGGGCCCTGCTCGGCGGTGGCGGTGCGCGCCAACGGCAACATCCTGGTATTCAACCGCAGCGAACACGCGCTGATGGAGTTCAACCCGCAGGGGATGTACCTGAAGAGCCTGTGCCGTGGCATCTTCGACAACCCGCACGGCCTCAAGCTCGATGCGCACGGCAACATCTGGGCCACCGACACCGTGGCGCATATCGTGGTGAAGATGGATGCGCAGGGCCGCATCCAGATGGTGCTCGGCGTCAAAGGCCGCGCCACCGAATGGCACCAGGCCGGCCACCTGCGCTGTTTCAACGAACCCAACGACATCGCCTTCGGGCCCAAGGGTGAGGTCTACATCACCCAGGGCCACGGCAAGGGTGAATCGCGCGTGCTCAAGTTTGATGGCGACGGCAACTTTTTGCTGACCTGGGGCGGCGAGGGCAAGGACGCGGGGCAGTTCAACCAGCCGCATGCGGTGCTGGTCGATCCGAAGGGGCAGGTGATCATCGCCGACCGCTCCAACCAGCGGCTGCAGGTGTTTGATGGCGATGGAAAATTTTTACGCGAGAAAAAACATCCGGGCACGCCCTGCGGCCTCGCGCTGTGCAGCGACAGGAAGCACATCATGATGGCGCACGGCCATGCCGGCCGCATCATGAAGCTCGACATGGATTTGAATCTGCTCGCCGCAACTGGCGGCCAGGGCAAGGGCCCGAACCGTTACGGCGAGGCGCATTACCTCGCGCTGGATGCCGAGGACAACATCTATGTCGCGGATTCGCTGAACTGGAATGTGCAGAAGCTGGTGAAAAACGGCTGATTGCGTATTTCTTCCCTCTCTCCATGAGACCATGGTGAGAGGGCGTGAAAAATATATAAGTCATTGATTTAATTGAATAAATAATCAATGCCCAGTTTCGGGACTTTCGACTTCATCATCGTCGGCGCCGGCAGCGCGGGCTGCGTGCTGGCGAACCGGCTCTCCGCCGATCCGGCGCGCTCGGTGCTGCTGATCGAGGCCGGCGGCAATGATGACTGGCACTGGATCCGCATTCCCGTCGGCTATCTGTACTGCATCGGCAATCAGCGCACCGACTGGTGCTACAAGACCGTCGCCGAACCGGGGCTCAACGGCCGCGTGATCAACTATCCGCGCGGCCGCGTGATCGGCGGTTCGTCGTCGATCAACGCGATGCTCTACCTGCGCGGCCAGGCCCGTGATTACGACGAGTGGGCGCGGCTCACCGGTGATGCCGGCTGGTCGTGGCCGCAGGTGCTGCCGGTGTTCATGCAGCATGAGGACCACTGGCGCGGCGCGGACGAGAAGCACGGCGCCGGCGGCGAGCTGCGCGTGGAAACGCCGCGGGTGCGCTGGGACATCATCGAGGCCTTCCGCGCGGCTGCGGTCGAGTCGGGCATTCCCGAAACCGATGATTTCAACCGCGGCAACAATGAAGGCGTGGCCCGCTTCGAGGTCACGCAGAAACGCGGCGAGCGCTGGAGCGCGGCGCGGGCCTTCCTTGATCCGGCGCGTGGCCGGCCGAATCTGAAGGTGATCACCGGCGCACTGGTGCGACGGGTACTGTTCGAGGGGCGGCGCGCATCGGGCGTCGAATTCGAGCGGGAGGGTTTCATTCAGCAGGCGCAGGCCCGCGCCGACACCATACTCGCCGCGGGGGCCATCGGCAGCCCGCAAATCCTGCAGCTCTCCGGTGTCGGGCCGGCCGCGCTGCTGCGCGAGCACGGCATCACGCCGGTGGCCGACCTGCCGGTGGGCGAGAACCTGCAGGACCATCTGCAACTGCGGCTGGCCTTCCGCGTGCAGAACGCGCTGACGCTGAACACGATGCTCGGCTCGTGGTGGGCGAAAGCGAAGATGGCCCTGGAATACGCGCTGCATCGCACGGGGCCGCTGACCATGCCGCCTTCGCAGCTCGGCGCTTTTGCCAAATCCGATCCCGGGCAGGCCACGCCCAACCTCGAGTACCACATCCAGCCGGTGTCGCTGGACCGCTTCGGCGAACCGCCGCATCCGTTTCCGGCTTTCACCGCCAGTGTCTGCAACCTGCGCCCGACCTCGCGCGGCACGGTGCGCATCGTGTCGAACGATCCGCGCGCGCATCCGGCGATCGCGCCCAACTATCTCTCCACCGATGACGATCGCCGGGTGGCGGTGGATGCGATCCGCCTGACGCGGCGCATCGTCAATACGAGCGCCGCATTGCAGCCGTACCGGCCGGAGGAATTCATGCCGGGGCCGGCCCTGCAGAGCGATGCCGAGCTGCTGCAGGCGGCGGGGCAGATCGGCACCACGATTTTCCATCCGGTGGGCAGCTGCAAAATGGGCCGTGCGGATGACGCCTCCGCGGTGGTCGATACACAATTGCGCGTGCGCGGGCTGGAGGGCCTGCGCGTGATTGACGCCTCGGTGATGCCGGTGATCACCTCGGGCAATACCAATGCGCCGGTGATGATGATCGCCGAGCGCGGCAGTGGCCTGATTTTGCAGGGCTTGTAGTGACCAACAACAAACCGAAGGAGGAGACCATGAACACATTCGCAACACTCGCGGCCACGCTGGTGCTGGCTGCGGCCAGCGGCGCTGCCTCGGCCCAGGGCGCGTGGAAGCCGGAGCGCAACGTCGAAATCATTGTCGGCTCCAGCGCCGGTACCGGCACCGACCGCACCGCGCGGCTGATCCAGAAAATCTGGCAGGACCAGAAGGCGCTGCCGGTGCCGGTGGCGGTGGTCAACCGGCCCGGCGGCGGCGGTGCCGTGAGCTGGGCCTATCTCGCCGGCCGCGGCGGCGATGCGCATGCGCTGCTGGTGACTTCGTACAACCTGGTCACCAACCACATCACCGGGCGCAGCCCGCAGAACTACAGCGACTTCACGCTGATCTCGCTGCTGGTCAGCGAATACATCGGCTTCGCGGTGCGGCCCGACTCACCGTACAGGACGCTGGCCGAGCTGGCCAAGGCGCTGCGCGAGAATCCGGATGCGATTACCTTCGGCACTTCCAGCGCCGCTGGCGGTGCCAACCACATCGCCACCGGACTGTTCGCGCGTGCCGCGGGCGCCGACCTGAAGCGGCTCAAGGTGGTGATCTATAACGGCGGCGGCGAGGCGCTGGCGGCGATGCTCGGCGGCCATGTCACGGTGTGGGTGAATTCGGCGTCCTCGATTGCCACGCCGTTTGCCGCGGGGACCATCCGGCCGCTGGCGATCGCTTCGCCGCAGCGCATGCCCGGCGCGCTGGCCAAGCTGCCGACCGCGCGGGAGGCCGGGTTTCCGATGGTCGCCGACAACTGGCGCCTGGTGATCGCGCCCAAGGGGCTGACCCCGGCGCAGGTGGCGTACTGGGACCAGGGGTTCCGCGCGCTCACCCAGAGCAAGGAGTGGAATGATGACCTCGCCGCCGCGAACATGCCCAACAGCTACCGCAACAGCGCCGAGACCACCAAGTACATCGCCGAGGAATACAACGACATCCGCGACATCCTGGTCGAGCTGGGGCTGGCCAAGCCGGCGAAGTAATCCGCGGCAGGGGCTGGCGCGTTAGGATGGATGGAGCTTTTTCAATCACCCGGACCGGGATAAAAGGAGTGCAGCAATGAACTGGAAACTGGCAGGTATGGCGGTCGCAGCGGCTCTGGCGCTGCCGGCGCAGGCGCAGCAGTCGGGCGAAGCGGTTTACAAGTCGATCTGTTTCGCCTGCCATGCCACGGGCGCGGCCAATGCGCCGAAACTGGGCGATGCCAAGGCCTGGACGCCGCTGATCAAGGAAGGTCAGGCCGTGCTCACCGCGCATGCCTGGGTCGGCGTCCGTGGCATGCCGCCCAAGGGCGGCAATCCCAACATGTCGCTGGAGGATTTCTCCAAGGCCGTGGCCTACATGGCCAACAGTGCCGGCGGCAAGTGGAAGGATCCGGACCCGAAAATGCTGGCTGCGATCCAGGCCGAGGAGAAAAAACGCATCGCCGACCTGGCGAAGAAGAAGTAGCCGGCGCCTTGAAAAACCGTTCGCACTGAGCTTGTCACAGGGCCCAGCCCGAACGGTGTGACCTGATCCATAAAAAACCGGCCTAGTGGCCGGTTTTTTTGTCGGCCCAGGCGCAGCGGCTGACCACGTGTTCGGCCATGGCGATGGCCAGTTCCCGTTCGTCGATGAACACGCGGTCGGGGCGGTCTTCCTGCAGCAGGCCGGCTTCTTCGTCGCTGTGGGTGCGCGCGACGATCTCGATGCCGGGGTTGAGCATGCGCGCGGTCTCGATCATCTTGCGCGCGCGCGCGGCGTCCGGCGCGGCGATCACCAGCAGGCGCGCCCGTGCGACATGGGCCTGGATCAACACCGCGGGATCGGCGGCGTCGCCGGACACGGCCGGGATGCCGTCCTCGCGCAGGTGTTCCACCGTTTCGCGGTTCTGCTCGGCGACCACCACCGCGATGCCCTGTTCGCGCAAGGCCGCGCCGATGCGCCGGCCGACGCGGCCGTAGCCGACCACCAGCACATGGCCGGTGAGCAGGTCCTGGTCGGTGCTCATCGGCAGCTGCGCCAGCGGATCGTCGCGCTGCTCCAGCGCGCGTGCGAGGCTGGAGCGTTCGCGCACCCAGCGCAGCATCGGCTCGATCAGGCTGAACACCAGCGGATTGAGCGCGATCGAGATCACCGCGCCGGCAAGGATCAGGTTCTGGCCCTCCAGCGGCAGCAGGCCCAGCGCGACACCGAGGCCGGCGAGGATGAACGAGAACTCGCCGATCTGCGCGAGGCTCGCCGAGACGGTGAGCGCGGTGTTCAGCGGGTAGCGGAACAGCAGTACGATGGCGAGCGCTGCCAGCGACTTGCCGATGACGATGATGCCGACCACCGCGAGCACGCGCAGCGGTTCCTCGACCAGCATCATCGGGTCGAAGAGCATGCCCACCGACACGAAAAACAGCACCGCGAAGGCGTCGCGCAGCGGCAGCGATTCCTCGGCGGCGCGGTGCGAGAGCTCGGATTCGCGCAGCACCATGCCGGCGAAGAAGGCACCCAGCGCGAAGGACACGCCGAACAGCGCCGCCGCACCGAAGGCGATGCCCAGGGCGGCCGCGATCACGCACAGCGTGAACAGCTCGCGTGATCCCGTGCGCGCGACCTGCCACAGGATCCACGGGAACACGCGTTTGCCCACCACCAGCATCAGCGCGATGAAGAGGGCGACCATGCCCAGCGTCTTGCCCAGGGTCAGCGCGAGGTCGCCGCCGCTGAGTGCGCCGCCGTCACCCTTGATCAGGCCGGCCAGCGGCGGCAGCAGCACCAGCGCGAGCACCATCACCAGGTCCTCGACCACCAGCCAGCCCACCGCGATGCGGCCGTTCATTGAATCGACCAGGCCGCGTGCTTCCAGCGCCTTGAGCAGCACCACGGTGCTCGCCACCGACAGCGCGAGCCCGAAGACCAGGCCGGCGCCAAGGCTCCAGCCCCAGAAATGCGCAACTGCCGCGCCCATCACCGTGGCCGCGCCGATCTGCACCACCGCGCCGGGCAGCGCGATGCGGCGCACCGCGAGCAGGTCGTCAAGCGAGAGGTGCAGGCCGACGCCGAACATCAGCAGCATCACGCCGATCTCGGCAAGCTGCGCGGCGAGCGCCATGTCGGCGACAAAGCCGGGCGTGTGCGGGCCGATCAGCACGCCGGCGATCAGGTAGCCCACCAGCGGCGGCAGCTTCAGCCGCGCCGCCGCCAGCCCGAACACGATCGCAAGGCCGAAGGCCATGGCAATGGTCGTGATCAGGCCGATTTCATGGGGCATATAAAATATTCAATTAAAACAATTGCTTATGAATGACGTTCGCGGCTGTCCCGGGGTGCCTGCGCACGTTCGTGCAGGCCGTAGTCGCGGATCACGCCGGCCACACGCAGGCGATAGTCGCGGAACACTCCACCGCGGCCGCGCGCCTGGGCGATGCGGTGGGTCTCCAGCTGGCGCCAGCGCTGCACCGCGGCTTCGTCGCGGAACACCGACAGCGACAGCAGCTTGCCCGGCTCGTTCAGGCTCTCGAAGCGTTCCACCGAAATGAAGCCGTCGATCTGTTCCAGCAATGGCCGCAGTTCGGCGGCGATGTCGAGGTATTCCTGGCGGCGTCCCGCGGCCGGCCACACTTCGAAGATGACCGCGATCATCGGGCGGGGTTCCCCGCGTACCTAGAACGCATAGCGGCGCATGCCGCCATCGACCGGGATCACGGTGCCGGTGATGTAGCTGCCGCGCGCGGAGGCGAGGAACACCGCCATCGCGGCGATTTCCTCGGGTTCGCCGTAGCGGCCGAGCGGGATTTCGTGCTGCTCTTCATGCGCGCGGAATTCGGGCGAGTACTTGCGGCGGATCTGCTCGCTCATGATGCGCCCTGGTGCGAGGCAGTTGACGGTGATGCCGTGCCTGCCGACTTCGCGCGACAGGCCTTTTGACCAGCCGTGGATCGCGGCCTTGGCCGGGGTCGCGGCGAGCAGCGAGTCCGGTTCGGACTTGCCCGAGAAGTTGATCACGCGGCCCCATTTGCGCGCGATCATGTCCGGCAGCACGGCGTGGGTGAGCTGGCGCACGCGCACGAAGTTGAGCGTCATCACGCTTTCCCATTCCGTTTCAGGCGCGTCGACGGGAATCTTCGGCCGGCTGCCGCCCGCGCTGTTGATGAGGATATCGATGTGGCCCAGCGCCGCGCGCGCGGCATCGGCCAGCCGCTGCGGCGCACCCTCCTGCATGATGTCCACTTCGACCATCGCGGGCGCCTGGCCGCCCGCTGCGGTGATTTCACGCGCCAGTTCCTCAAGCAGCGGTTTGCGCCGCGCCGCGATGCACAGTTTCACCCCTTCGGCGGCGAGCATTTTCGCGGTCATGCGGCCGATGCCCTGGCTGGCGCCGGTGACCAATGCGGTTTTTCCTGTGAGTTCGAGATTCATGTCCTTGCCCTTGGTTTCCGTTTTTGGTTACGCATCAAGCGCTGAATGATGAAAGATGGGTGCAAGCGCTCCCACGTTTTTTTGCTCTGCATTCATCACTCATTGCCTGTCACTGTTTTCTGACCCAGGTTTTCCAGGCGATCCACAGCTTGCGCAGCGGAGTCAGCGAGGTGCGCTGGGTGAGCACCCGCGCGCCGTCTGCGCGGATTTCCTCGAGCAGGGTGCGGTAGATCGCGGCCATGATGATGCCCGGAATCTGTGCCTTGCGGTCGGCGGCGGGGAGCAGTGCGAAGGCGCGGTCATAAGTGGCGAGCGCGCGGTCGATCTGCGCCTGCATCAGCTTGCGGAAGGGCTCGCCGGCTTCGGTTTCAGCGCTGCCGTGAACGATCTGCGCGGCTTCGAGCCCGGCAGCCTTGAGTTCATCGAGCGGCAGGTAGACGCGGTTGCGCCGGGCGTCCTCGCCGACGTCGCGGATGATGTTGGTGAGCTGGAACGCGAGGCCCAGCTCGGCGGCGTAGTCGAGGGTTTTCGGGTCGGTGAAGCCGAAGATGCGCGCCGACATCAGGCCGACCACGCCGGCGACGCGGTGGCAGTAGACCTTGAGCGTGGCGAAATCGGGATAGCGGTTGTAGTCGAGGTCCATCGCCATGCCGGCAATGACTTCGAGCAGCTGGTCCTGGGTGATGCCGCAGGGGCCGGCGACCTCGGCCAGCGCGCGCGCCACCGGGTGCTGGGCGCGGCCCTCATAGAGCCTGCCGACTTCCTGGCGCCACCAGTCGAGCTTGGTGCGTGCGACACCTTCGTCGCTGCATTCGTCGACGATGTCATCGACCTCGCGGCAGTAGGCATACAGCGCGGTGATCGCGCGCCTCCGTTCCGGCGTCAGGAACATGAAGCTGTAATAGAAGCTGGAGCCGCTGGCGGCGGCCTTGTCCTGGCAGTACTGGTGGTGATCTTTCATGGCCATGTCGTCAAAGCAGGGCGCGGGCCAGCATCAGCAGCCAGTCCGGCTTTTTCAGCACCGGACGGTGGCGGAACACGTCGCCCTGCACGGCACTGATTTTTTCGAGGATGCGGTCTCCGCCGGCGATGACCATGCGCATTTCCAGCCCGATGCGGCCCTTCAGCGCGCGGCCCAGCGGCTTGCCCGAGTAAAGCAGTTCGCGCGAGCGCCGCACCTGGAAGTCCATGAATGCCGGCCAGGCGCCGCTGCTGTCGCCTGCTGCAATCCGTGATTCGCTGATGCCGTGGGCCTGCATGTCGTCGAGGGGGAAGTAGACGCGGTTTTTCTGCCAGTCGATGGCCACGTCCTGCCAGAAGTTGATCAGTTGCAGGCTGGAGCAGATGGCGTCCGAGTATTGCAGATTCTGCGGCGTGTCGGCACGGTAGAGGATCAGCAGCAGGCGTCCGATCGGGTTGGCCGAGCGCCGGCAGTAGTCGAGCAGCTGCGCATAGTCCTTGTAGCGCTTTTGGGTGACGTCCTGCGCAAAGGCGGAGAGCAGGTCGTGGAACAGGCCGGTGGGCAAATGGTGTTCGCGGATGATTTGCGCGAGGTCGGCAAACCACGGAACGCCCGGCGGCTCGCCGCGTTCGATGCGTTCAAGTTCACGGCTGAAAGTTGCCAGCCGGGCCAGCCGTTCCGCGTCAGGCAGGTCACCTTCGTCGGCGAAATCGTCGGATTCACGGGCAAAGCGGTAGATCAATGCGATTGGCCGCCGCAGCCGCGCCGGCAGCAGTGCCGAGGCGACGGGGAAATTCTCGTAGTGATCGATGGAAGTATTGGACAAGGGCTGCTTGGTCTGCTGGGGAAGGTGGGGGCCGTGTCGCGGCCGGGAACAGCCGGACAAAGCCGGTGCAATTGTCGAAAAAAACCTCGAAAAAATCCTGGAAAAACCGGAAAAGCAGAACCCGATCAACAGCTTGGCGGCAGGGTTCGCGACGTGCGGCGGGGGTCTCGCCCGGGCTGCATATAGTTTACAATCAAAGGGTTGCAAAAAAGCCGGTCGTGCCGCTGGCAACCGCCGGGCTTCCGGGGGCCGTTGTTGCAGCGCGAAAGTGGCGAAATTGGTAGACGCACCAGATTTAGGTTCTGGCGCCGAAAGGCGTGTGGGTTCGAGTCCCTCCTTTCGCACCAACTGGACCGGATTAATGAGTGCACCCGATCAATCGAACAGGGAATGAAGTAATGCAAGCGAACTTGGAAACGCTGGGCAACCTCCAGCGCAAACTGAATATCGTGGTGCCGATGGCCGAGATCGACGTTGAAGTCGAGTCGCGCCTCAAGCGCCTGTCGCGAACCGTCAAACTGGCCGGTTTCCGGCCCGGCAAGGTGCCGTTCAAGGTGGTGGCCCAGCAGTTCGGATCGCAGGTGCGGCAGGAAGTGCTTGGCGACACGCTGCAGAAAAGCTTCGGTGATGCCGTTAACCAGCAGAACCTGCGCGTGGCCGGCTATCCAAAGTTCGATGCCGCGCCTCCGGGCGACGGGGCGGCCGAGTTCAGCTACAGCGCGACTTTCGAGGTTTATCCCGAGGTCGTGGTGGGTGACGTGAGCAAAGCCAAGGTGAAACGGGCGAAGCTCGATATCGGTGAGGCCGATGTCGACAAGACGCTGGAGATCATGCGCAAGCAGCGCGTGAGCTACGACACCGTCGATCGTGCGGCGGGCGACGGCGACCGGGTGACCATGGATTATGTCGGCACCATTGATGGCGTCGAGTTCGCCGGTGGCAAGGCCGAGGGCCAGGGCATCGTGCTCGGCGAAGGCCGTTTCCTGCCGGATTTCGAGAAGGCGTTGCCGGGACTGAAGGCGGGCGAGAGCAAGAGTTTCGAGGTCAGGTTTCCCGATGACTATGCCGGCAAGGAAGTGGCCGGCAAGACGGCGGTGTTCAAGGTCGAGGTGAAGGCCGTGGCGGCGCCCAAGCTGCCGGAGATTGATGCCGAGTTCGCGAAAAGCCTCGGCGTGGCCGATGGCGACATCGCCAAGATGCGCGCCGAAGTGCGCGGCAACCTGGAGCGCGAAGTTGTCGCCCGGGTCAAGGCGCGCACCAAGGAACGGGTAATGGATGCGCTGACTGAAGTCACGCAGATCGAGGTACCGAAGGCACTGGTTGAGATGGAAATCGAGCGCCTGCAGCAGATGGCGCGCCAGGATCTGGCTGCACGCGGTATTCCGGTGGGCGACAACGTGCCGTTGCCGGCGGAGATGTTCGAGAAAAACGCGCAGCGCCGCGTCACCCTCGGCCTGATTCTCGGCGAGGTGGTGCGCGGGCAGAATCTTGCCGCCAAGCCCGACCAGGTCAAGGCCGCGGTCGAGGAACAGGCGCAGAGCTACGAGCGTCCGGAAGAGGTGGTGAAATGGTTTTACTCCTCGCCGGAGCGGCTGCGCGACATTGAAGGCATGGTGCTGGAAGAGAACGTGGTGACCTGGGTGCTGGCCAATGCGCAGGTCGAGGACGATGCGGTATCGTTCGATGAACTGATGGGGAATGCCAAATGAGAGGCTTTACCGAGCCGTTTGGAATGATGCAGGAGCCGCAGAACCTCGGCCTGGTGCCGATGGTGGTCGAGCAGAGCGGTCGCGGCGAGCGCGCTTACGATATCTATTCGCGCCTGCTCAAGGAGCGTGTGGTGTTCCTGGTCGGTCCGGTGAACGATTCCACGGCCAACCTGATCATTGCCCAGTTGCTGTTCCTTGAGTCGGAGAATCCGGACAAGGACATTTCCTTCTATATCAATTCCCCTGGCGGCTCTGTGACTGCCGGCATGGGCATCTACGACACCATGCAGTTCATCAAGCCGGATGTGTCCACGTTGTGCGTTGGCCAGGCGGCGAGCATGGGCGCGCTGCTGCTGACGGCCGGCGCCAAGGGCAAGCGTTTTTGCCTGCCCAATTCGCGGGTGATGATTCATCAACCCTCGGGCGGTTTTCAGGGGCAGGCCTCGGACATCGAGATCCATGCCAAGGAAATCCTGTTCCTGAAGGGCAAGCTGAACGCCATCCTTGCCAAACATACCGGCAAGGATGTCGCCACCATTGAGCGGGACAGTGATCGCGACAACTTCCTTTCCGCCGAGGCGGCGGTAAACTACGGATTGGTTGACCGGATGCTGACCAGCCGGGCGGAGGCCGCGGCCTGAGGCCGCGGGAATTTCAGGACGGTCGATTGGTCACAGGAATCAACAGGGCTAGCTGAGGATTGAAGGGATGACGGAAAAAGCCAGCGGTGAAAAGTTGCTGTACTGCTCGTTCTGCGGCAAGAGCCAGCACGAGGTGCGCAAGCTGATCGCCGGTCCGTCGGTGTTCATCTGTGACGAGTGTATAGAGCTGTGCAACGACATCATCCGCGAGGAAACCCAGGGTGGTGATGCCGCCAAGGGCGCCAAGTCCGACCTGCCGGTGCCGCACGAAATCCGCGACATCCTCAATCAGTATGTGATTGGCCAGGAGGTCGCGAAGAAAATCCTCTCGGTCGCGGTCTACAACCACTACAAGCGGTTGCGCAACGTCACCAAAAACGACGATGTCGAACTGGCCAAATCCAACATCCTGCTGGTTGGCCCCACCGGCTCGGGCAAGACCCTGCTCGCGCAGACGCTGGCGCGCCTGCTCAACGTGCCTTTCGTGATGGCCGATGCCACCACGCTGACCGAGGCGGGCTATGTCGGCGAGGATGTCGAGAACATCATCCAGAAGCTGCTGCAGAAGTGCGACTACGATGTCGAGAAGGCGCAGCGCGGCATTGTTTACATCGACGAGATCGACAAGATTTCACGCAAGTCGGACAATCCTTCGATCACCCGTGATGTGTCGGGCGAGGGCGTGCAGCAGGCTCTGCTGAAGCTGATCGAGGGCACCATCGCCTCGGTGCCGCCGCAGGGCGGGCGCAAGCATCCGAACCAGGAATTCGTACAGGTCGACACCACCAACATCCTGTTTATCTGCGGCGGAGCATTCGGCGGGCTGGACAAGATCATCCGCGAGCGTTCGGAGAAAAGCGGCATCGGCTTCGGTGCCGACGTGCGCAGCAAGGACAGCCGCAAGGACATGGCGGTGGTGCTGCGTGACGTGCAGCCCGAGGACCTGATCAAGTACGGCCTGATCCCGGAGTTTGTCGGCCGCCTGCCTGTGGTGGCGACACTTGCCGAGCTGGACGAGGCGGCGCTGATCGAGATCCTGACCCAGCCGAAAAACGCGCTGTTGAAGCAGTTCCAGAAAATGTTCAGCATGGAAGGCGCCGAGCTGGAGGTGCGTGAAGGCGCGCTGAAGGCGATTTCGCGCAAGGCCCTGGAACGCAAGACCGGCGCGCGCGGCCTGCGCTCTATACTCGAGCACACGCTTCTCAACACGATGTTTGACCTGCCGTCGCTGGAGAACGTGGTCAAGGTTGTGGTTGACGAAGGCACCATCACCAGCGACGCCACGCCGTTGCTGATCTACTCGGACCCGCCCAAAGTTGCCGGATCGACCGTCTGACCGGTTTTCCGGTCCCGGCCTGCAAAGTCCCGGATTGCGGACTGCAAGGGCACCGTTTCCCCTGCTTTCATGGGATACATTTGTGGGATTATCAGGCTGCGGCGCTTGTATTTGGAGCCGCCAGCCCCAAGCTGCATTCATGTTGAAACTCTCAGGTGAACGCCAATGAATGACCCAATAGCAAACGAAAACAGCAGCCTGGAAATGCCCCTGCTCCCGTTGCGGGATGTGGTGGTGTTCCCGCACATGGTCATTCCGCTGTTTGTGGGCCGTCCGAAGTCGATCAAGGCCCTCGAAACCGCGATGGAGGCCGGCAAGAGCATCGTGCTGGTGGCGCAGAAATCCGCCGCCAAGGACGAGCCTTCGCCGGAAGACCTCTACGATGTCGGCAGCATCGCCAACATCCTGCAGATGCTGAAACTGCCCGATGGTACGGTGAAGGTGCTGGTCGAAGGCAGCCAGCGCGCGCGCATCCATGCCATCCAGGATTTGAAGTCGCATTTCACGGTGCAGGTGACGCCGATTGCCAGCGATCCGGCCGCCGACCACGAGTCCGAGGCGATGCGGCGCACGATGATCCAGCAGTTCGACCAGTACGTGAAACTGAACAAGAAGATCCCGCCGGAGATACTGACTTCGCTGGCCGGCATCGACGAGGCCGGTCGCCTTGCGGACACCATTGCCGCGCATCTGCCGCTCAAGCTCGAGCAGAAGCAGGAGGTGCTGGAGATGATCGGCGTCAAGGAGCGCCTGGAGCACCTGCTGAAGGTGGTCGAGGGTGAACTTGACATCCTGCAGGTGGAGAAGCGCATCCGTGGCCGCGTCAAGCGCCAGATGGAGAAAAGCCAGCGCGAGTACTACCTTAACGAGCAGGTCAAGGCGATCCAGAAGGAACTCGGCGAGACCGAGGAGGGCGCTGACATCGACGAGATCGAGAAAAAGATCAAGTCGGCGCGGATGCCCAAGGACGCACGCAAGAAAGCCGATGCCGAACTGAAAAAGCTGAAGCTGATGTCACCGATGTCGGCCGAGGCCACCGTCGTGCGCAATTACATCGACGCGCTGGTCGGACTGCCGTGGCGCAAGAAGAGCAAGATCAGCACCGATCTGAAGAATGCCGAAAGGGTGCTGGATGAGGATCACTACGGCCTCGACAAGATCAAGGAGCGCATCGTCGAATATCTGGCCGTGCAGCAGCGTGTCGACAAGGTCAAGGCGCCAATCCTGTGTCTGGTAGGTGCTCCCGGCGTCGGCAAGACCTCGCTCGGCCAGTCGATTGCCCGCGCCACCAACCGCAAATTCGTGCGCATGTCGCTGGGCGGCGTGCGCGACGAGTCCGAGATCCGTGGCCACCGCCGCACCTACATCGGTTCGATGCCCGGCAAGATCCTCCAGAACATGTCCAAGGTGGGTGTGCGTAACCCCTTGTTTTTATTGGATGAAGTGGACAAGATGGGGATGGATTTCCGGGGCGACCCGGCGTCCGCCCTGCTCGAGGTGCTGGATCCCGAGCAGAACAACACCTTTGTCGACCACTACGTCGAGGTCGAATACGACCTGTCCGACGTGATGTTTGTCGCCACCGCCAACACCCTGAACATTCCGCCGGCGCTGCTCGACCGGATGGAAATCATCCGCCTCTCCGGCTACACCGAGGACGAGAAGGTGAGCATCGGCGAGCGCCACCTGCTGCCTAAGACCATGCAAAACCACGGCCTGAAGAAGGACGAACTGGTGGTCGCGGAGAGCGCGCTGCGCGATATCGTGCGCTACTACACGCGTGAAGCCGGTGTGCGCAGCCTTGACCGTGAAATCTCAAAGATCTGCCGCAAGGTGGTCAAGGAGCTGGTCAGCGGCGGCAAGGAGCGCAAGATCACGGTATCCGCCCGCAATCTCGACAAGTACCTGGGCGTGCGCCGCTACAGCTTCGGCATCGCCGAGAAGAAAAACCAGATCGGCCAGGTCAACGGGCTGGCTTGGACCGAGGTCGGCGGTGAGCTGCTGTCGATCGAGGCAGCGACCATGGCCGGCAAGGGCAAGATGACCACCACCGGCAAGCTCGGCGAGGTGATGCAGGAATCGGTGCAGGCGGCTATGTCGGTGGTGAGGGCGCGCTCGCAGCGCCTCGGCATCCATCCGGATTTCTACCAGAAGAATGACATCCACATTCACCTGCCGGAAGGCGCGACGCCAAAGGATGGTCCCAGCGCAGGCATCGGCATCTGCACCGCGATGGTGTCGGTGCTGACCGGTATCCCGGTGCGGGCCGATGTGGCGATGACCGGCGAGATCACGCTGCGCGGCGAGGTACTGCCGATAGGCGGGCTCAAGGAAAAACTGCTGGCGGCGCACCGCGGCGGCATCAAGACCGTGCTGATTCCGGAGGAAAACGTGAAGGACCTGCGTGAGATTCCTGACAATGTGAAGAACAAGCTCGACATCCATCCGGTGAAGTGGATCGACCAGGTGCTGGAACTGGCGCTGGAGCGCAAGCCCGAGCCGCTGGCCGAAGAACCGGCGGCACCGGTGCCGGTGGCGGCGGAAGGCACGGCGCCCGCAGCGATCAAGCATTAAGAGGCGCGGTTCAGGCTGGAAATCGGGGCTGGATTGGTCTACAATCCGGCCCTTTGTTTGGGTTGCTTCGTCGGGCGGATGTGCAGGTGGTTGAGCCCGCTGGCCGGCGCAGTTGTCGCGGGTGCTTAGCTCAGCTGGTAGAGCGTCGCCCTTACAAGGCGAATGTCGGCGGTTCGATCCCGTCAGCACCCACCAGTAAGTGCAGCGATGAGTAATAAGTGATTGAGCGAGTGGCTGGTTTTTGCTCATCAATCATCACTCATCGTTCATCACTGATTTCGGAGTGGTAGTTCAGTTGGTTAGAATACCGGCCTGTCACGCCGGGGGTCGCGGGTTCGAGTCCCGTCCACTCCGCCAACTTTAAGAAAAAGGCGAACCCGGTTCGCCTTTTTTGTTATGTGCGCCGCGGGTTCTGCGGCCGTGGAGAGAGTGATGTTCAATTTGATCGACAAATACCGCAAGGCTGTGATGATCGGGATTTTTGTGCTGATCATTCCGCCTTTTGCATTTTTCGGCATTGATTCCTACTTCGCCGGCAGTGGTGGTGGTGACAGCGTTGCCGTCGTCGGCGATTACAAGATCAGCCAGAACGAATTCACGGAGGCCCTGCGCGAGCGCCAGGAATCGCTGCAGCGCATGGCCGGAGGGCGCACCGATCCCGCACTGCTCGACAGCAGCGAGTTGCGTTTCGCCGTGCTCGATAACCTGGTGCAGCAGCGCCTGCTGATCCAGCGCGCGGTGCGCGCCGGGCTGGTTGTCAGCGACCGTCAGGTGCAGGACATCGTCAGCGCCATCGACGCATTCAAGGAGGACGGCAAATTCTCGCTTGCCCGCTACGAGGCGCTGCTCAAGTCGCAGGGCATGACGCCGGTGATATTCGAGGACCGGGTACGCCAGGACATGCTCACTGATCTCGCGCTGCATGCCTTCAATGTTTCGACCTTTGTGTCGCGCAGCGAGGCGGCCAACCTGCTGCGCATTTCGGAGCAACAGCGCGAACTGAGCTTTTTCACTTTGCCGGTCGAGCGTTTTTTGCCGCAGGTGAAGCTGGAGCCTGACGCGGTGAAGAAATACTATGACAGCCGCCAGGACGAGTTCCGCATCCCGGAGCAGGTGCGTGTGGAATTCGTGGTGCTTGCCGCCGAGGTGCTGCTGGCACAGATGCAGCCTGCCGCCGCCGACGTGCGCAAGGCTTACGAGGAGAACATGAGGCGATACGAGGTCAAGGAGGCGCGCCAGGCCAGCCATATCCTTATTGCCGCCGAGGGTGGCGCGGATGCAAAGAAAAAAGCGCGGGCCAAGGCGGATGAAATTCTTGCCCAGGTCAGGAAGAACCCGAAGGATTTTGCCGCGCTGGCGAAACAGCATTCGCAGGATCCGGGGTCTGCGGCGAATGGCGGCGACCTCGGCTTTTTCGAGCGCGGCAACATGGTCAAGGCTTTTGACGAGGCGGTGTTTTCGATGAAGCCGGGCGAGATCTCGGGTCCGGTCGAGACCGAGTTCGGCTTCCACATCATCCGGCTGGCGGGCGTGCGCGGCGGCAAGGCGAAATCCTTCGAAGAGGCGCGTGCCGAGATCGAGGCCGACATGAAGAAGCAGATGGCGTCGAGGAAATTTGCCGAGCTGTCCGAAAGTTTCAGCAATACACTGTTTGAGCAGTCGGAAAGCCTGAAGGCGGCGGCTGATCTGATCAAATCCGCTCCGCAGAAAAGCGGCTGGTTGTCGCGGGGCAGCGCGGATAATCCGCTGATGTCGAATCCGAAGCTGATGCAGGCGATTTTTTCCGATGACGTGTTGAAGAACAAGCGTAATACCGAGGCGATTGAAGTCGCGCCGGGCGTGTTGGTCGGTGCACGGGTGATCGAGCACAAGCCGAGCGCGGTGCAACCCTTTGATCAGGTCAGCGCCGGTCTGGCGAAGAAGCTCACGCTGCAGCAGGCGGCGCAGCTCGCTGCCCAGGAAGGCCGTGCCAAACTGACCGCTCTGCGCGAGGGCAAGGATGCGCAGCTGACCTGGAGTGCGCCGCAGATGGTGGGCCGTGGTGATCCGAAAAACATCCCGGTCGAGGCGCTGCGCCAGGCTTTCAAATCCGATACCTCAAAGCTGCCGTCATTCAGCGGCGTCGAAAGCGCCGGTGGCGGTTACACGCTGATCCGCATCAGCAAGGTGCAGGAAGCCGGCGAGGGCGCGAGGGACAAACAGAACGCGATCGGTCAGACCCTGCGCCAGGTTTCAGGACAGGCGGAAGCGGCGGCCTATCTGGCCAGCTTGCGCGCCAAGGCAGACGTCAAGGTGCGCAAGGACCAGGTGGAGCGCAAGCAGTAAGTGGCAGCACATTTTTTCGGCAACAAAAAAGCGGCCTTCGGGCCGCTTTTTTGTGGGCTGCGGTTTTCCGCAATCAGCGATTCATGCCCGCGACGGTGGTGTTGAAGCCGCTGTCGACATAGGTGATTTCGCCGGTGATGCCGTTGGCCAGCTCGGAGAGCAGGAAGGCCACGGTATTGCCAACGTCATCAATGGTGACGTTGCGGCGCAGCGGCGCGCATTCCTCGACGAATTTCAGTATCTTGCCGAAGTCGCCGATGCCGGCCGCGGCCAGCGTCTTGATCGGGCCGGCGGACACGCCGTTGACGCGGATGCCCTGGGGGCCGAGGTTGGCGGCGAGGTAGCGCACGCAGGCCTCAAGGCTGGCCTTGGCGAGGCCCATCACGTTGTAGTTGGGCACCGTACGCACGGCACCGAGGTAGGACAGGGTGACGATGGCGCCGGGACGGCCGGCCATCAGCGGCGCGGCGCCCTTGGCCAGAGCGGCCAGGCTGTAGCTGCTGATGTCGTGTGCGGTCTTGAAGGCGTCGCGGGTCAGGCCGTCGAGCAGCTCGCCCTTCAGCGCTTCACGCGGGGCGAAGGCAATCGAATGCACCAGGCCGTCGAGTTGGCCCCAGCGCGACTTCAGTTCCGCGAACAGCGCGTCAATCTGGTTGTCCTGGCTCACATCGCAGGGCAGAACCGGCACGTCACCGAATTCGGCGGCGAGTTTGATCACGCGCTCCTTGATCTCCTCGCCCTGATAGGTGAAGGCAAGCTCGGCACCCTCACGGTGCGCGGCGCGCGAAATGCCATAGGCGATGGAGCGGTTGGAAAGCAGGCCGGTAACCAGGATTTTCTTGCCTTGCAGAAACGCCATGTCGAATCCTTTCAGGGGCACGGCAGCCAAGACGACGGGCTGCCGCTGTTGGGCCGGAATTATAACCAGAAGCCCGGTGCCCGATGCCGGCGGGAATCGCTTGCTGAATGGGCTACACTCATTGCGATGAAGCTGCTGCGCGCCGCCAAGGTGCTTCCAGTCGTACTGCTCGCCGCGGTCATTGCCGGTTGTGACGGCTCGCCGTGGAACAATCCCTATCCCGAAAGCGAAGCGCGGGCGAACACGCTGTATTCCTCGTTTTCGGAGCAGCCCAAGCACCTCGATCCGGTGCAGGCCTATGCCTCGAATGAATACACCTTCATCGCCAACATCTACCAGCCGCCGCTGCAGTACCACTACCTCAAGCGGCCATACGAGCTGATTCCCTTTGGCGCGGAAACGCTGCCGAAACCGGTGTACCTGGATGCCGCGGGGCGAGTGCTGCCAGACAGCGCGCCCGCGGAGCGGGTGGCGTTCAGCGAATACGTGATCCGCATCAAGAAAGGCCAGCGTTACCAGCCGCATCCGGCTTTTGCCCGCGATGCCTCCGGCAAGCCGCGTTACCACGCCTTGAGCGAAGCCGAGATCCGCGGCATCGACACCCTGGCTGATTTCCGAGAAACCGGCACCCGCGAGCTTGAAGCCGGTGATTATGTACACCAGATCAAGCGGCTGGCGCATCCGCGTCTGCACTCGCCGATCCTGCAGTTGATGGGCAGCTACATTGTCGGCTTGAAGGCGCTGGCGGACGAACTGGCCGCGCTGGCCAAGGGGCTGCCCGAGCACGGTTTCATCGATCTCGAGCAACACAGCCTGTCCGGCGTGAAGGTGATCGACCGCCATACCTATTCAGTACGGGTCAAGGGCAGGTATCCGCAGTTCCAGTACTGGCTGGCGATGCCGTTCTTTGCACCGGTGCCACCGGAGGCTGACCGCTTCTACGGCCAGGCCGGCCTGGCACGCAAAAACATCACGCTGGACTGGTATCCGGTCGGCACCGGGCCGTACATGCTGACCGTGAACAATCCCAACCGGCAGATGGTGCTTGAGCGCAACCCGAATTACGGCGGTGAAACCTATCCCGCCGAGGGCGAGCCCGCCGATGCCGCGCGTGGCCTGCTCAGGGATGCCGGCAAGGCCTTGCCCCTGATCGACCGCGTGGTGTTCAGCCTGGAGAAGGAGCAGATTCCGTACTGGAACAAATTCCTGCAGGGCTATTACGACGCTTCCGGCATCGGTTCCGATACCTTCGATCAGGCGGTGCAGTTTTCCGGCGGCGAGGTGACGCTGACCGAGGACATGGAAAAACGCGGCATCCGCCTGCAGACTTCGCTCGCCACCAGCGTGTTCTACCTCGGCTTCAACATGCTCGACCCGCTGGTCGGTGATGCCGGCGGCGAGCGAGCGCGAAAGCTGCGACTGGCGGTGTCGATCGCGGTCGATCAGGAGGAGTTCATCTCGATTTTCCGCAATGGCCGCGGTGTGCCATCACACGGGCCGATACCACCGGGCATCTTCGGTCACCGCGAGGCCGATGCCGAGGGCATCAACCGTTATGTCTACGACTGGCGTGACGGGGCACCGCAGCGCAAGGGTATCGACCATGCGAAAAAGCTGCTGGCTGAAGCGGGCTATCCCGGCGGTCGTGATGCAAGGTCCGGCAAGCCGCTGCTGCTGCATCTTGATACCACTTCCAGCGGTGCCGACAGCAAGGCGCGGCTTGACTGGTATATCGCGCAGTTCGCCAAGCTCGGCATCCAGCTGGTGATCCGTGCCACCGACTTCAATCGCCTGCAGGACAAGCTGCGCCGCGGCACCGCGCAGCTGTATTTCCTCGGCTGGAATGCCGATTATCCCGATGCGGAAAACTTTCTGTTCCTGTTCAACGGCCCGCAGGCGCGGGCGAAAACCCAGGGCGAGAACGCCTCCAACTATTCCAACCCCGAATACGACCGCCTGTTCGAGCGCGCAAAACACATGGCCAATGGCCCTGAGCGGCAGGCGCTGATTGACCAGATGGTCGCGCTGCTGCGCCATGACGCGCCCTGGGTGTGGAGTTTTTTTCCGAAGGATTATTCGCTGCACCACGGCTGGTTGCACAACCGCAAACCGAACCAGATGGCGAACAACGGCCTGAAGTACCAGCGCCTTGATGCCGTGCAGCGCGAACAACTGCGTCGCGAATGGAATCCGCCGGTGCTGTGGCCGATCGCTGCTGCGCTGGCTGCTGTGCTGTTGCTGGTCTGGCCGGCGCAGCGCGCCTGGCGCCGTCGTGAGCAGCGCAGTGCGCTTGATGGGGCGCGGCGATGAGTTCCTATCTGCTGCGACGTGTGCTCTACGGCCTGCTGGTGTTGGCCGGAGTCAATGTGCTGACCTTCGCGCTGTTCTTTTTCGTCAACTCGCCGGATGACATGGCGCGCGCCCAGCTCGGCGCCAAGCGGGTCACCCCGGAAGCCGTGG
Source organism: Betaproteobacteria bacterium Ga0077527 (assembly GCA_001464815.1). Classification (GTDB taxonomy): domain Bacteria; phylum Pseudomonadota; class Gammaproteobacteria; order Burkholderiales; family SG8-41. The sequence goes on from LNDW01000018.1 coordinate 110,226, forward strand.
AAAAGTGGAAGCAGCAGCGGGGTTACGATAAGCCATTGTTTTTAAATGAAAAAATGTCTGGCATCGAGCGCGTGACCGAAACCGTGTTCTATACCAAGTCGGTGCGGCTGTTCGCCTTCGACTTCGGCGCATCCGACCAGGGGCGCAACATCGGCTACGACATCAGCACGCGGATGTGGCCCAGCCTCGCGGTGCAGTTGCCGGCCTTTGTCATCGGACTGCTGGTCTACATCACCTTTGCGCTGCTGCTCGCGCTGTTCCGCGCCAGCGCCTTTGATGTCGGCGGCGTGGTGTTCTGCGTGCTGCTGATGTCGATTTCATCGCTGTTCTACATCATCGGCGGCCAGTACGTGTTCGGCAAGTTATGGAGTCTGGCGCCGATCTCCGGTTATGACGGCGGTTTCGAGGCGCTGAAATTTCTCGTGCTGCCGGTGCTGATCGGTGTTGCCAGCGGCATTGGTGGCAGCACGCGGTGGTACCGCAGCATTTTTATCGAGGAAATCAGCAAGGATTATGTGCGCACTGCACGTGCCAAGGGTATCGGCGAGCTGCGCGTTTTGTTCCGCCATGTGCTGCAGAACGCGATGATCCCGATCCTCACCGGTGTGGTGGTGGTGATTCCGCTGCTGTTCATGGGCGCGCTGATCACCGAATCGTTTTTCGGGATTCCCGGGCTGGGCAGCTATACCATCGATGCGATCAATCAGCAGGACTTCGCCATCGTGCGTGCAATGGTGTTCCTCGGTTCGGTGCTGTACGTGATCGGGCTGATCCTCACCGACATTTCCTACACGCTGGTCGATCCGCGGGTGAGGTTTTCCTGATGCCGCCGCTGCCTTTCCGCATCGAGGTGCTGTGGAGCGACGGGCTGGTATGGCTGCTGGTCATCGCGGTCGTCGCCTACGCGGTTTACGCACGCCGCCATCCGCATCTGCGCGCACCCTGGTCGCGGGTCGCGCGCAGTGCCAGCGCGATGGCTGCGGCGACCGTACTCTGCTGCTTTGTGCTGGTCGGCCTGCTCGATTCGCTGCATTACCGTCCGCTGCTGCCGCCGCAGGGCGGCAAGCCCGTGTATGCCACCGAGGTGCGCAGCGTGCTTGATCTGGTGCTCACGCCGCTGCGCGCACAGCGCGAAAAAACCTATTCCGCACCTTTTGCCACCGAGCTCTATGCCAAGGAAACGATCAAGCGTGCCGATGGCGTGGAAACGCGCGAGTTTCCACGGCTGCGCCATGGCGGCAAGCATCTGGAAAGTCCCGCAGACAGCGCTGCCGACATCGCGCTGCGCGCTTTTCGCGGTGTGGTGGCGGCTTTGCTCGCCTGGTTTGCCTTTGCGCTGCTGTTGAGTGCGGCGCTGGCACGGCAGCAGGGTGGCGGCATCGAGGCGGCCTGGCGTTCGCTGTGGTCGGGTCTCACGCCGCTGCCGTGGCGGGCGGTGCTGGCCACGCTGGGTGTGCTGGCAGTCATTGCGGGCCCGGTGGTTGCGCTGGCACCGTACTACCATGTGCTCGGCACCGACAAGGTTGGCCAGGACGTGCTCTACCAGTCGCTGAAAAGCATACGCACCGGCCTGGTGATCGGCACGCTGGCGACGCTGGTGACCCTGCCTTTTGCGCTGGTTCTGGGCGTGATGGCCGGCTACTTCAAGGGCTGGGTGGACGATGTCATCCAGTACGTGTACACCACGCTGTCCTCGATTCCGGGCGTGCTGCTGATCGCGGCCGCCGTGCTGATGATGCAGGTTTACATCGAAAACCATGCCGATCTGTTCCCGAGCACCGAAATCCGCGCTGATGTGCGCCTGCTTGCCCTGTGTGTGATCCTCGGCCTGACCAGCTGGACGGGCCTGTGCCGGCTGCTGCGCGGCGAGGCGCTGAAGCTGCGCGAGCTGGAATACATCCAGGCGGCGCGCGCCTTCGGCGTTTCGCACTGGCGGATCATGATGCGCCACATCACGCCAAACCTGATGCACATCGTGATGATCGCGCTGGTGATGGATTTCAGCGGCCTGGTGCTGGCCGAGGCGGTGTTGTCCTATGTCGGGGTCGGTGTCGATCCGTCGATGATCAGCTTCGGCACCATGATCAACAGCGCGCGGCTGGAGATGGCGCGTGAGCCGATGGTGTGGTGGTCGCTGGCTTCGGCGTTCTTTTTCATGCTGCTGCTGGTGCTGGCGGCCAATCTGTTTGCCGACGCGGTGCGTGATGCCTTCGATCCGCGGGTGGCGATGGCGGGAGGCCGGGCATGAACCGGAGTGAAGCAATGCGATTGCTGCGTGTCCGCGATCTGCGCATGGCCATCCACGGCGACGGGCCGCCGGTGCGCGCGGTGGATGGCGTGTCCTTCGACATCGCCGCCGGTGAAACTTTTGCCCTGGTAGGCGAATCGGGCTGCGGCAAGTCGATGACCGCGCTGTCGATCATGCGCCTGCTGCCTGAAGCTGCGGCGATCAGCGGCGGCATGGTCGAACTGCAGGGCGAGAACCTGCTTGCGCTGCCGGAGGCGGCGATGCGCGATGTGCGCGGCCGCCGTGTGGCGATGATTTTCCAGGAACCCGGACTGTCGCTGAACCCGGTGATGACCGTGGGTGAACAGATCGCCGAATCGGTGCGCCGCCATACCGCGCTCACCGGTGCCGCGGTCGATGCGCGGGTGCTCGAGCTGCTTGAGTCGGTGCGGATGCCCGATGCGCAACGGCGCGTCACCGAGTATCCCTTCCAGCTGTCCGGCGGCATGAAGCAGCGGGTGATGATCGCCATTGCGCTGGCCTGCGATCCGGAGCTGCTGATCGCCGATGAGCCGACCACGGCACTCGATGTCACGGTGCAGGCGCAGGTGCTGGATCTGTTGCGTGAGCTTCAGCGCGAACGCGGCATGGCAATGCTGCTGATTACTCATGACCTCGGCGTGGTGGCGCAGATGGCGCAGCGTGTTGCGGTGATGTATGCCGGGCAGATCGTCGAGACCGCGCCGGTGGCACATTTTTTTGCCAGTCCCGCGCATCCGTACTCGCAGAAGCTGTTTGCAGCCTTGCCCGAGCGCGCCGCTGGCGGGCGCCCGCTGGCGGCCATCCCCGGGGCCGTGCCGCCGCTAAGCCTCGAATTCTCGGGTTGCCGCTTTGCAGAGCGCTGCGAACACAAACTAGCCCATTGCGCCGATGTCCTGCCGGAGTGGCATGGTGCGGGTGAGCAGCAGATGGTGCGCTGCCACTTGTACGGCAGTGATCAACGCCCCCCAAGGGGACTTCCTTCGGGGCGTGGAGTGATGGGTGATCAGCACAAGACGGAACCTGAGGCAGGTCTGGGTTCATCACCGGTCAATCATCAGTCATCGCTGCTCGAGGTCGAAGAGCTCGAAGTGTTCTTCCCGATCCGCAAGGGGCTTCTGCAGCGTACGGCAGGGCATGTGCGTGCGGTGGACGGGGTGTCGTTTTCGATTGCGCCCGGCCGCACCCTGGGGCTGGTCGGTGAGTCGGGTTGCGGCAAGACCACGGTGGGCAAGGGCCTGTTGCGCCTGCTGCAGCCGACTGCCGGGCGGGTCAGCCTTGCCGGCGAGGATTTTCTGGCGCTGGGGGCGGAAGCGCTGCGGCAGAAGCGGCGCGAGGTGCAGATCATTTTCCAGGACCCTTATGCCTCCCTGAATCCGCGCATCCGCATCGGCGACGCGCTGGAGGAGGGCATGCTGGCGCTGGGTGTGGGTGGTGATGCCGCCGGACGGCAGGCGCGTATCGATGCGCTGCTCGGCGAAGTCGGTCTTGCCCCCGGGGTCAGGTCGCGTTATCCGCACGAATTCTCCGGTGGCCAGCGCCAGCGCATCGCGATTGCCCGCGCGCTGTCGGTGGAGCCGAAGCTGATTGTCTGTGATGAGCCGACCAGTGCACTGGATGTTTCCGTGCAGGCGCAGATCCTGAACCTGCTGAAGCGGCTGCAGAAAGAGAAAGGCCTGGCCTATCTGTTCATCAGCCACAACATGGCGGTGATCGAACACATGGCCGACGAAGTTGCGGTCATGTATCTCGGCCGCATCGTCGAGCGCGGCGCGGTGCAGGACGTGCTGCGCGACCCGCGCCATCCCTACACGAAGTCATTGCTGGCTGCGGTTCCGGTGGCCGATCCGCAGGCGCAGCGGCCGGTGCTGCGCCTCTCCGGTGATCTGCCATCGCCGGTGAATCCGCCGGCGGGCTGCCATTTCCATCCGCGTTGCCCGGTTGCCGAGGCTGCCTGTGCGCAGGCTTATCCGGAAGAGCGCGCGTTGACGGCACAACACCACGTACGCTGCCACCTCGCCCGCTGACGGGCGAAATCATTCTGATGGAGAGGGAAGATCAGCGTCGCTGCTGCGTCGCGACGACCGCTGATTTTGCCGGTGGCTTGGCCTTGGGTGCGGCCTTGGCCTTGGTGGTTCCGGGTTTGGTCGGTGTTTGCGCGCGCTTCGCCGGAGCGCGTTTGGCGTTATTGGCCTTGACGGCATGTTTGGCGCCCTGGCTGCCTTTGGCGTGGGTGTTACGCGCCGTGCTGTAGGCCTTTGTCAGGGTCACCGGAGTGGCGGGCAGATCGGGTAGATTGGGTGTGCCGCCTTCCTGGACCGGCACCAGCAGCGGCAGGCCGGCGCGGAACTGGTTCTTGCCGCCGATATTGTTCACCGATTTCAGTTCGGACACGCTCATGCCGTAGCTGGCAGCGATCTTTTCCGGTTTTTCACCGGGTTTCATCGTGTGTGCCTGCCAGGTCACCAGCGGCTTGTCATGGTTTTCATAGTTGGCAAAGAAGGTGGCCACCCGGTTGCGCGGCAGCACGATGGTTTCCGCCGAGCCGGCCTTAATAACCGGCTTGTTGTGCGCAGGATTCAGGAAGCGGAATTCCTCCAGCGGCATGCCCGCGAATTTGGCCGCGAGCTTGACGTCGATGTGGCGCTGGACGGTGATGATTTCAAAATAAGGTTCGTTTGGTACCGGGGCAAGGCGGATGCCGAATCGCGCCGGATCGGCGATGATGTTTTTGACTGCGATCAGTTTTGGCAGATAGTTGCGCGTCTCCGCCGGCATCGTCAGGCTGGCGTAGTCGGCGGGCAGGCCGCGCGCCTGGTTGCGTGCAATGGCACGGCTGACCGCGCCTTCCCCCCAGTTATAAGAGGCGAGCGCGAGTTCCCAGTCGCCAAACATGCCATGGAGTTTTTCCAGGTAGTCGAGCGCGGCGCCGGTGGCTGCGATGACGTCCCGCCGTCCGTCATACCACCAGTTCTGGCGCAGGCCGTAGTTCTTGCCGGTGGAGGGGATGAACTGCCAGAGCCCCGAAGCGTGTGCCTTGGAATAAGCCTGCGGGTTATAGGCTGACTCGATTACCGGCAGCAGCGCAATCTCGCTGGGCATCTTGCGGCGTTCGATTTCCTCGACGATGTGGAACAGGTAGTGGCGGCTGCGGTCAACCAGGCGCGCGAAGAATTCGGGTTTTGACGAGTAGAAATTCTCCCAGTGACGGACCAGGTCGGTGTCCATCGGCCGCATCGTGTAGCCGGTGCGGATGCGTTCCCAGACGTCCTTGGGTGCGGGCTTGGCTGCGGGTTCGCGCAGCACGGCGGTCACCGGCGGTGGTGGCGAAGGGCGCAGGGCGAGGGTTGGGGCGGGGTCTTCTGCTGATGCTGCCGAAGGAACGGAAGCGAGTTCGGGGGATGCCGGCATCTCCACGGGAATCTGGGCGCAGCCGGCGGCCAACAGCATCACAGCAGGCAGCAGGGGGCGGGCAACAAAATGGTTTATCAGGCTGGCCATTGATCGGTTCATGCGGTGGGGTTCATGCATCGCTTCAGGCTCCATCCACGAACGGCTGCCACGGCAACCCGGAATGTCGCGAATGGTAGCCGCGACCCCTCGCCCTGTCAAACCAAATATCCATTCTAAATCAATGGATTACGAACAAAATTCCAGATTTGGCGTGAAATCGGCCGATCAGCCCCGACCAAGGCTCAGAAATTGTTCTTCCAGTCCCGTATTTCGGCGAGCACGCTGACCGGATCACTCAGCGGTTTACCGGCGCGTGCACTGGCAGTGGCGATGATACCGGGGGCAGTGACGCGGATGAAGGGATTGCTGGCTTTCTCAACGGCGATGGTTGATGGCAGGGTCGGCTGGCCGGCATCACGCAGCTTCTGCATGCTGGCGGTCAGTTCTTCCAGCAGCACGTTGTCTGGTTCGGCGGCGCGCGCGAATTTGAGGTTGGACATCGTGTACTCGTGCCCGCAGTAGACGCGGGTGCTGTCGGGCAGCTTCGCCAGCAGCGTCAGTGCCTCGTGCATCTGCCGTGGCGTGCCTTCGAACAACCGGCCGCAGCCTGCGGCAAACAACGTATCGCCACAGAACAGCAGACCGTCGCCGTGGAAGGCGATGTGGGTACGGGTGTGTGCGGGGATGTCGAGCACGGTGAATTCGATGCCGAAGTGGGGCAGTGTGAAGCGCTGGCCGCCGGCCAGCGGATGCGTGGTTTCCGGAATGCGCTCGTCGCGCGGCCCGTAGACTGGCACCGGAAACTTTGCGAGCAGCGCGGCGTTGCCGCCGACATGGTCGGCGTGGTGGTGGGTGTTGAGGATGGCGGCGAGCTGCAGTCCCTCGCGCTCGAGGTGGTCGAGCACCGGTTGTGCTTCGCCGGGATCGACCACGGCGGCGTGTGTGGCATCGCGCAGGGTCCAGATGTAATTGTCGCTGAATGCGCGCAGTGCAACGATGTCGTATGCGGCCATGGATGGTGCTCCTTGTCTGTTTTGCCGGGCCGGTCCGCAGGCGGCTGCGGAGATGCGCGGGGATTATGACAAATAATGATTTAAACTGCCCTGATGACAATCCCTGATGCCGGCCCGGCAACGGAACCCGCGGTGAACGCAACCCAGTGGCTTGACACCCCGCAGGGCCGTTATGTGCTCGACCGCGAGCAGGCTTATTTTGACAGCGCGGTGGCTGATATTTTTGGTTACCACGCCCTTCAGCTGGGCATGGAAGACATCAACCTGCTGCGGGCGAGCCGCATCCCGCTGCGGGTGCGCTCGGGGCGTGCCGCCGGAGCCGGGCTGTGTGCCGATTTCCACGATCTGCCGATTGAATCCAACAGTGTTGACCTGATGCTGCTGCCGCATACTCTCGACTTTTCCGACAATCCGCACCAGATCGTGCGCGAAGTGGCCCGCGTGCTGCGTCCCGAGGGACATGTGGTGATTGCCGGATTCAATCCGCTGAGCCTGTGGGGGCTGCGCCGGCGCGTCGGCGGCAGCCGTGATTTTCCCTGGCATGGCCGGTTCATCCATCTGGCGCGGATCAAGGACTGGCTGGCGCTGCTCGGCCTGGAAATTGTTGCCGGTTCGATGGCCTGTTATGCACCGCCCTGCGGCGAGCAGAAGTGGCTGGAACGCTTCGCCTTCATGGAAAAAGCCGGTGACCGCTGGTGGCCGATTGCCGGCGGCGTGTTTTTCCTGCAGGCAGTGAAGCGGGTTCGCGGCATCCGCCTGATCATGCCGAAGTGGAGTGACCTGGCCGCGCCCAAGAAAAACCTGGCGCCTGTGCCGGAGCGCGTGCGTGACGACGAGGCCGCTGCGGCGCGTACGCGGGCGCAATGAACGAGGCCATGGTCGGCGAAATGAACGGCAGAACGGATGAGGCTGTGGTCGAGATTCACACCGATGGCGCCTGCAAGGGCAATCCCGGTGTCGGCGGCTGGGGCGCGCTGCTGAAAAGTGGTGGCCGCGAGCGCGAGCTGTTCGGCGGCGAGGCGCAGACCACCAACAACCGCATGGAACTCACCGCGGTGATCCGCGCGCTGGAGGCGCTGAAGCGGCCCTGCGCCGTGCGCCTGCATACCGATTCGAAATACGTGCAGCAGGGCATCACCGAGTGGATACACGGCTGGAAAAGGCGCGGCTGGAAAACCGCCGACAAAAAACCGGTAAAGAACGAGGACCTGTGGCGGCAGCTTGATGATTTGGCGGCACGGCATGAGGTCGAGTGGTTGTGGATCAAGGGTCATGCCGGGCATGACGGCAATGAGCGGGCTGACGTTCTGGCCAATCGCGGAGTGGACAGCGTGCTGGATGGCGCTGCGGCAGCAGGGGGCGACAACTGATGAATACGAGACAGATCATCCTCGATACCGAGACCACCGGTCTCGAGCCTAAACTCGGTCACCGCATCATCGAGGTCGCCGGTGTCGAACTGGTCAACCGCCGGCTCAGCGGGCGGCATTTCCATCGTTACGTGAATCCCGGGCGGGACAGTGATGAAGGTGCCCTGCAGGTGCACGGCCTGACCACCGAGTTTCTCAGTGACAAGCCGCGCTTTGCCGAGATCGTCGATGAATTGCTCGAGTATGTGCAGGGTGCCGAGCTGATCATCCACAACGCGCCTTTCGATATCGGCTTCCTGGATCACGAGCTGGCGCTGCTGCGGCGGAAAAAACTGTCAACCTTCTGCCCGTCGGTGATTGACACGCTGCGCATGGCCAAGGACCTGCATCCGGGGAAACGCAACAGTCTGGATGCGTTGTGCGAGCGCTACCAGATCGACAATTCGGCGCGCACCCTGCACGGCGCGCTGCTCGATGCCGAGCTGCTGGCCGACGTTTACCTGTCGATGACGCGCGGGCAGGACAGCCTGATCGGCGAAACCGAGGTCACTCGCACCGAACACAAGGTGGCCGGTTTTGAGCGCGGCAGCCTGAAGTTTGTGGTGCAGCTCGCCACGGCCGAGGAACTGGCCGCGCACGAAGCGCAGTTGACGGACATCGAAAAGGCCAGCGGCGGCGCCCTGTGGCGTCGGGAAAACGCCTGATCCAGCATCAGCCGGTCAGTTTCAGCAGCTGATCAAAGGAGTCGGCAAACAGTTTCAGGCCTTCTGTCTGCAGCTGCGCGCCGGCTTGATCAAGGTCGATGCCCAGGCCGTGCAGGGCGGCCAACTGGCTGCGTGCGGCATCAACATCCTGGGTCAGGGTTTCCTCGGCACGTCCATGGTCGCGGAATGCGGCCAGTGTCGCGTCGGGCACGGTGTTCACGGTGCCGGGGCCGATCAGCGACTCGACATACAGCACATCGCTGTAAGCGGCATTCTTGGTGCCGGTGCTGGCCCATAGCAGTTGCTGGGCATTCATGCCGCGCGCCGCCAGTGCGGCATGTGCGGGCTGGGCCCGCCGCTCCCGATCCTCGGCATAGGCGACACGTGCCATTGCCACCGCAGATTTTCCGCGCAGGGTCAGCGCATCACCGCCGATGGCCTCGAGTTTTTTGTCAATCAGGGTATCGACGCGGCTCAGGAAGACGCTGGCCACCGACCGGACCTTGCGCGGATCGCCACCCGCCGTGACCAGCGCCGAGATGCCGCGCAGCCATGCGGCGTGGACATCGCGGGCATGGCGCAGCGAAAACATCAGTGTGACATTGACCGAACAGCCGCGGGCCGCAAGTGCTTCAATCGCCTGCAGTCCGGCCGCGGTTGCGGGCACCTTGATCATCAGATTGTCGCGCGCCACCGCGGCCTTCAGCCGCAGCCCGGCCGCGACCGTCGCCGCGGCGTCATGGGCCAGCGCCGGGGAAACTTCGAGGCTGACATGGCCGTCATTACCCTGCGTTGATTTGTGCAGCGGTGCCAGCAGGTCGCAGGCGCCCTGGATGTCGGCAACAGCGAGCGCTTCGTAGCGCTGTTCGGCACTCAGGCCAGGATCGGCGCGCAGGCGCTGGAGGTCTTCTCGGTAATAAGGGCTTTCGCTGATCGCCTTGAAAAAAATCGTCGGATTCGAGGTCACGCCGGCGATACGGTCTTCGGTGATCAGTTTTTGCAGCGCGCCTTCACGCAGCAGTGTACGCGACAGGTTGTCGAGCCAGACGCGCTGGCCCAGGGCATGCAGGCGCAGCAGGGGGTTGAGTGCAGGCATGTTCATGATTGATCAGCCGCGCGGAATGCGCTTTGCCAGATCGGCGGCGACCGCGGTGATCAGCCGGCGCGAAATGCTGACGCTGGGCGGCAGGTTGGGCAGGACCTCGGCATCGAACCAGGAGGCTTGTTCGATTTCGACGCCGTCGGGGCGGATTTCGCCGCCGGCGTATTCGGCAGTGAAGGCGATCATCAGGGAGTGCGGGAAGGGCCAGGGCTGGCTGCCGAAGTAACGCAGCTCGCCGACGCGGACGCCGACTTCCTCCATCGTTTCGCGCGCCACGGTGTCCTCGAGCATTTCACCGGGTTCGACAAAACCGGCGATCGCCGAATACCGTCCCGGCGCCCACTCAGCCTTGCGCGCAAGCAGCAGTTCGCGGCCGCGGGTAACCAGCACCATCACCGCCGGGGATACCAGCGGATAACTGGTGAAGCGGCAGGCCGGGCAGGCGCGGGCGCGTTCGTCGCTGCGCGCGCGCATCGGCGTGCCGCAGCGGCTGCAGAACTGGTGGTTGCGCTCCCAGTCGAGGAGCTGCAGGGCGCGGCCTGATAACGCCGCGGTGGTGCCATCGACCATCGCGAACATCTCGCGCAGCCCCAGTTTGGCCCAGCCTTCGGGCAGGGGATGCTGTTCGTGGACTTCGGCGGCATAACAGTGCCGGCCGTCGAGCAGGCCGAGGTAGGTGCTGCGCAACGCTTCGATGCCGTGTTCGGCGAGATGCCCGCAGCACGGCAGCGTGGCGGAGGCGGAATCGATGACGATGATCGATGAGCGCTGGAAGGCAAACCATAGCGCCGGCTGGTCGAGCTGTTCCGGCGGGGTGTGCAGCGGCGTGTAGATCAGGTCGGGCATCGCGCTATTTTCCGGTTTGTCCGGGCACGGCCGCGCGGGATTTTTCTGCCGCAAATCCTGCGTGACAAACCCGGTGGCAGGAGAAGTTGGTGGGCGGTACTGGGATCGAACCAGTGGCTTCCACCGTGTGAAGGTGGCACTCTACCGCTGAGTTAACCGCCCGAGCCGGCACGGATTTTACCACTGGCGGCGGGCTGCCGCCAAACCGCTGGCTATAATCAAGGCCTGCGACTTCCCTTCAGCAATTCACCTCATGCAGACCCGAAACATCACCATCATCGGCGCCGGCATCGTTGGCATCGCCACCGCCAGTTACCTGCGTCGTGACGGTCACGCCGTCACGGTTGTTGATCAGCGCCCCCCCGGCGAATACTGCTCTTTCGGCAACGCCGGCATCCTCAGCCCGGGTTCCTGCGTGCCGATTTCGATGCCCGGAATTCTTGGCCAGGTGCCCGGATACCTGCTCGATCCACTGGGGCCGCTGGCGCTGCGCTGGTCGTACCTGCCGAAGGCCGTGCCTTGGCTGCTGCGGTTTGTCGCCGCTGCCGAGCGCAAGCGCGTCGAACGCATTGCCGACGGCTTGCGTGCCTTGCTGTCGCAGACTTTCGAAGCCTATGCGCCACTGGTGAAAAACGCCGGCGTCGAGGATCTGATTCATCGCAGCGGCTATATCGCGGTGTATTCGGATAGCAAGGCCTATGAAGCGGACGCGCTCGGCTGGAAGCTGCGCCGCGACCGCGGCGTGGTCATCGACGAGCTGGATGCGGAGGAACTGCGGCGGCGTGTGCCGCAGCTCAAGGGTGATTTCCGCATGGGGCTGTTCCTGCACGACCACGGCTGGTGTGCCAACCCCGAACGCCTGACCAAATCGCTGGCTGCCCAGTTCGAGCGTGATGGCGGGCGCATCCTGCAGCGCAGCGTGCTTGGCATCGATGTCGGGCCCGACGGCCCGCGGGCGCTGCGCACGGATGCCGGCGATCTGCCGGTGGAGACGCTGGTGATCTGCGCCGGCTCGCATTCGAATGAGTTCAGTGCCGCGCTGGGTGATGCGGTGCCGCTGGAGGCCGAGCGTGGTTATCACGTGACATTTTCCGATCCGCGCTTCGAGTTACCGATGCCGCTGATGGTGCCGGAGCACAAGTGTTTCGTGACGCCGATGGAAATGGGATTGCGCATTGCCGGGCAGAGCGAGTTTGCCGGCATTGATGCCGCGCCCGACTACCGCCGCGCAGACCGGCTGGCGACACTGATGCAGCGCATGTTCCCCGGCATCAGCCGGGTCGATGCCACGCAATGGATGGGGCGGCGGCCGTCGATGCCGGATTCGACCCCGGTGATCGGTCGCGCGACGCGTTACGCAAACACGTATTACGCCTTCGGTCACGGCCATGTCGGCCTCTGCGGCGGTGCGCCCACCGGCAGGCTGATGGCCGACCTGATTGGCGGCAGGCCGTCGCAGATCGACCTCGCGCCATATCGTCCGGACCGCTTTTGACTGCTCTTGGCCGGCGGGCAGCCCCGGGCCCGCGTAAAATGGCGCCTTTTTTCAGCGGCTGGAATATCTGAGCATGGTTCGCACCCGTTTTGCGCCGAGTCCCACCGGCTATCTGCACATCGGCGGCGCCCGCACCGCGCTGTTCTGCTGGGCCTTCGCCAAACAGCAGGGTGGCACCTTCGTCCTGCGCATCGAGGATACCGATCGCGAGCGTTCAACCGACGCTTCAGTGCAGGCCATACTCGACGGCATGAACTGGCTCGGACTGGATTACGAAGGCCCGTACTTCCAGATGCACCGCCTCGAGCGTTACCAGGCCGCGGTGCAGCAGCTGCTGCGCGATGGCCGGGCTTATGAGTGTTATGCGACGCGTGAGGAAATCGATGCGCTGCGCGAGCAGCAGCGTGCCCGTGGCGACAAGCCGCGTTACGACGGCCGCTGGAGGCCGGAAAACGCGAAACGGCTCAATTTGGTGCCGCCGCCCGGCGCAAAACCGGTGATCCGTTTCCGCACGCCGGACACCGGCGAAGTCACCTTCAACGACCTGGTCAAAGGCCCGATCACGGTGGCCAATGCCGAGCTTGACGATCTGGTGATCATGCGCGCCGACGGCATACCCACCTACAACTTCGGCGTGGTCATCGATGACATCGACATGGCGATCACCCATGTCGTGCGTGGTGACGACCATGTCAACAACACGCCGCGGCAGATCAACATCTACAAGGCGCTGGGCGCCTGCCTGCCGCTGTTCGCACACCTGCCGATGATTCTGGGTGCCGACGGCGAGCGGTTGTCAAAACGCCATGGCGCGGTCAGCGTGATGCAGTACCACGAAGACGGCTACCTGCCTGAGGCACTGAACAACTACCTGGCGCGGCTTGGCTGGTCGCATGGTGATGACGAGAAGTTTTCGATGGCTCAGCTCGTTGAATGGTTCGACCTGAGGCACATCAGCAAGTCGCCGGCGCGTTTTGATCCGGAAAAGCTGGGCTGGCTCAACCAGCAGTATCTCAAGGAGGGCGATGACGCGCGCCTGGCTTCGCTGATGCTGCCTTTCCTCGAGCGTGATGGCTGCGCTGTGGCCGATGGTCCGGATCCGCGGCGGGTGGTTGCGTTGCTCAAGGAGCGGGTGAGCACGATTGAGGAGCTGGCTGATGCGGCTGTGTATTTTTACCGTGCACTGGAGCCGTCGACTGAATTACGCGCACAGCATTACACCGCTGCGCTGCGTCCGGCGCTTGCCGGCTTGCACGGTCAGCTCGCGAACATCGAGTGGAACCGTGCGAACATCAGCGCCGCGATGAAGGCGGCGGTCGCCGAGCACAAACTGAAGTTTCCGCAACTGGCGATGCCGCTGCGGGTGATGGTCACCGGAGAACCGCAGACGCCTTCAGTTGATGCAACGCTGGAACTGATCGGCCGCGAGCAGGTGCTGGCGCGGATGGCGCGGGAACTTGCACACGTTCCGGCCTGAAGCTTCCTGAAGGCGTATAAAAAAAGAAAAGCCGCTGTTGGGCGGCTTTTCAGTGGCTGGCGTCCCCACGGGGATTCGAACCCCGGTTACCGCCGTGAAAGGGCGATGTCCTAGGCCTCTAGACGATAGGGACTACGTCTTGGTGTCAGCAGTTACAGCGAATCGAACTGCTGGTGGAGGTAAGCGGGATCGAACCGCTGACCTCTTGCATGCCATGCAAGCGCTCTCCCAGCTGAGCTATACCCCCACGAGAGCGGCGCATTATACCGACGGGCATATCCCGTGTAAACCGCTACAGCCGGCTGTGTTTTGCTCCGGATCCTGCGTTGCGGGGGTATCGGTCATGCGCTAGAGTCGCCTCGCGCCGTGCCTCGATGGTTCTCGACAAAGCAGGACATCTGGCGGCGCTTCAACCCGATGCAGGAGTACACGATGAGTTCGAAAGTCCGTTTGGTGGTCCCCGAAGCGCCATCCCCGCAAACCGTAGCTGCGACCGAAACCCGCGCGGTGGCCATAGGCGCGGGCATCCGTCTCGGCATACTCGACAACAGCAAGGGCAATGCCGATCATCTGCTGAAGTTCATTGTCGAGGGGGTCAAGGCGGTGCTGCCGGTGGCGTCCGTGGTATCGCTGCGCAAGGACAGTGTCAGCCTGCCGGCGCCGGCCGACATTCTTGATCGTCTCGTTGCGGAATCGGATTACGTCATTACCGCAATGGCCGATTGAGGGTCGTGCACGTCGTGGAGTGTCCACGACATGTCGAATCTCAGCAAACGCGGTCTGACCACAGCGGTGATCTGTTCCGGTCCCTTCCTCAAGCTGGGCCAGGCCCAGGCGCGCGTGTTCGGCGTGCCCGACCTGCCGTTGCTGGAAATCCAGCATCCGCTGGGTGGCCAGTCGATCGAGGGGGTCAAGGCGCGGGCTGACCACGCGGTGACGCAATTCGTGAAACTGCTGAAGGAGAAGGCGCAATGAGCGCGCTCGCACAGCTGCTGCAGGCTCCGGGTGCCAGCATCGACGCCGACGGTGATTTTGATGCGGTGAATGCGCTGGTGATGGAAAAAGGCTGGGGCGACGGCCTGCCGGTGGTGCCGCCGACCGAGGCCCGTGTCGCGGCGATGCTCGAATACTGCGACCGGCCCTGGGATCAGCCGGTGGCGAAAATTCCGCCGCGCTGGGGCGAGGCGACACCGCTGCGGCTGGCCGCCAACGCAGTGATGGCAGGTTGCGAGCCGCGATATTTCCCGCTCTACCTGCTCGCGATCGAGGCGATGTGCGAGGAACCGCTGAACCTCTATGGCGTGCAGGCGACCACCCATCTCTGCGCGCCGCTGGTCATCGTCAACGGCCCGGTGGCGAGGGAACTCAACGTCAATGCGGGGCATAACGCCTTTGGTCCCGGCCACAAGGCCAATGCGAGCATAGGCCGCGCGATCCGGCTGGCGTTGCTCAACATCGGTGGTGCGATTCCGGCGCTGGGTGACATGTCGACCTTTGGTTCGCCGGCCAAGTATTCATATCTCGTCGCTGAGAATGAGGCCGAAAGTCCGTGGGAACCATTACACGTCGAGCGCGGTTTGCCGCGCGAAGCCAGCGCGGTGACGGTGATCGGCGCCGAATGCCTGCACAACGTCAATGACCATGAAAGCCTTGATGGCGAAGGTGTGCTGACCACCATCGCCGGCACCATGGCGACCGCGGGCTCCAACGACATCTATTACAAGGCGCAGCCGCTGGTGATCATGGGACCCGAGCACGCCAGGGCGGTGGCCGCGCATTTTTCCAAAGCGGAAGCGAAGCGTTTCCTGCAGCAGCACGCAACGCTGCCGGTGGGGCGGCTGTCGAGGGACAACATCGAGCGCCGGGTGAAGGTGACGTTCAAGGATCGCTTGTCGAACCCGAAGCCTGATGATGTGCTCTACGCAGTGCAGCGCGCCGAAGACCTGCTGATCGCTGTGATCGGCGGCGCCGGCAAACATTCCGCCTTTGTGCCGACTTTTGGCGCGACGCTGCCGGTGACCCGGGCGTTGAAGACCGCCGACGGCAGGCTGGCGCAATCGGTGGAGGACTTCCGGCGCCGCTGACGCTCCCCATCCACGGCGACGACCGCGCAGGACATCAGCCGGCTCGGCTTTCGCTGCTGGTATGAGCGGTAACTGATTGAATGCCATGCCTGGCCGGTCTCCGGCTTCATGTCCGGCGTGCTGATTGTGGCGTTGATCGAAGAATTGGGGCCGTGCAAACCCGGGCCTTTTTCATGGACGGCGCTGTTTCTGATCGAGGCTAGGTACCGCTGACCGTGATTGCATCGCGTCGTTGTATTTTTTTGCTGCAGCGTGCAGTGTCGATTGCAGGGTAGTACATCTGCCCGGCCTGCGCAGTGTATGGCCCGGTGCGGGTGATCGACGCGGCGCAAACGCGGCCTGCCGCCGAGACTGCGGCGTTCCAGGCCGCCTGCCGAAAATGTGGTCAGGGCTGGTGGTTGTGCAGATAAAAATAATAAATAAAATCAATTGGTTAAATAATTTTCCTGCGTCCAGCTTGCGGCGTGTCGGCAGTCCAGCCTTGACAGCGTGGTGGCTTCGGCGTTCTTATCGCTCTCCCTGGTTCAAGCGGCCAGTCCCGGCCGACACTCTCGCATCATGCTGATCCTGCAGCGCCACTGGCGAGCGGTCCTCTTCACCATCATTGCAGCGGCAATGTCGTCACCTGCGCGCGCCGCCGAGCCGTTGACCCTGTTCATCCTGAAAATGCTGCGCGACCAGGTTGCGACCGCGGCGATTGAGTCCGCGGCGAATGCCGCTGCCGCGCCGGTTAAGCCCAGGCCGCAACTGCCGGCGCTGGAGGGGGTGCACGGCATCAGCGAGGAGCAGTTGCGCGGGTTGATCGATGTCGGCTTTGTGCATCTGTCATCAGCACAGCGCGCGGACGTCTATGCCAGTCTGGTGCGCATGCTCGCCGACCCGCGCAACGCACCGGCACGGCCGCTGATCATCGAGGAGCTGGCGCGCCAGGCCTCGATGGTGCGTGGCGCGCATGAGCGGCTCTCCGCCCTCAGCGCGGCGGAAAAACGCGCGATAGCCATCGACACCCGCTCGGAGTTCGAACGCCTGCCGCAGGATGACCGCGACAAGCTGCTGCAACTGCTGCGCTCCGGCGTGGCGCCGATGCCTCGTGACCTGAATGAGCTGATTCTTGCTGAACTGAGTACGGTGACGCTCAGTCGCTAGTAGCCCAGTCGCCGGTTGCCGCCGGCTTGAGCGGCGTGGCGCCGCTTCTCTGCGGTTTGGTGCTGTCGGTGCGCGCGACATCACCGCACAGTTCGCCGCCTTCCTCGATCTTGATCCGGCCGTAGCGGATTTTTCCGGAGAGTTTGCCGCTGGCATGCACGATCAGTTGCTCGCGCGCGGTGAGTTCACCGTCGAAACGGCCGTGGATCTCGGCGATGTCGATGCTGACGGTGCCCTTGAACACGCCGCGCTCTGCGATCTGGATCACCCGGCTGTCCATCGCGGCCTCGACCGTGCCCTCGACCACCAGGGTGTCGCAGTCGGTTATTTCGACGCCCTTGAGCTTGATGTCCGGGCCGACGATCAGGCGGCTGCCCTGAGTCGGCTCGCTGCGGCTGCGTTCGGCTGTGCCGCTTGTCGCGGCAGCGGGGCTGCGCGAGCTGGCTGCTGCCACGATGTCACGCGATGTGACTTCGGCGGCGGTTTCCGCCAGTGCCGGGGTGACGTTGACGCTGCGGCGCGGAGGTTCTTCGCGTTTTTTGAAAAAAGCATCTCGATTCAACATGTCTGCTCCTGAATGGAATGCCCTGGTCCGGAGGGTGGGGTCATCCGGACGATACGGTAAGCAGGATCGAGGCCAGATTAAAAAAGTTATTAAAATCAATTGCTTATGGATTATGGCTGACGGATTGGCTTGGTCATTCGTCGTGTATTGGCGACGCCAATCCAGAAAAAATAACCAAATAATTGTTTTTATTGGTTATTTTTTACCTGCCTGAGCGACAGGCAAAAAAAGGGCGCAGCGCCAGGCGCTGCGCCCACGAGCAATACCATGCAGTACTGCCCGTGCGCCGGGCGGAGGAGGAGGGATTCGCCCGACACTGACCACCCCGGCCCGTCAGGGCCGGTCATGCGGAAGGCAAGGCCTGTCCGCGGGAATTCGCCAGCCTTCAGCGAATTCCCATTGAAAATCAGGCGCTTGGCACTGAGCCTCGCGCCAGCCTGCTTAGTGCTTGATGCTCGGTTTCAGGAACAGCGCGCAGCCCAATTGCTCGATTTTGCGCACCACCCAGAACAGTCCGTCGACGATCGCATCGGCATCGCGCATCGCATTGATCGCCACCTGGCGCTCAATATCACTCATGCGCACGGTGTTGATCTTGTCATAAATGACTGAGCCAAATTTGATTTCGAGTTCGTTTTTCATGTTAATTTTCCTAACCTTTCCTGTAGTTCGCCGTCCCGGCGTTTTGGACTCACAGCTTTTAAAGTCAATGAGTTCGGACGTAAGTATAGACTGGGTTCGACACCGTTTGTTGCAACGCAACAGCTGATTTATTGTATGTATTCAGGTTACTTCTGGTAAGCTGAATGCCAACTATGTCACAACGTCTGCCACCACTGAACGCACTGAAGGCCTTCGAGGCGGCTGCGCGCCATCTGAGCGTCAAAAAGGCCGCCGTCGAACTCAACGTCACGCCGGCCGCGGTCAGCCATCAGATCCGCACGCTTGAGGAGTATCTCGACGTGCAGTTGTTTCATCGCTACAACCGTGCGCTCGAATTGACCGATGCCGCACGCGCCTGCCTGCCCAAGCTGCGTGAAGGATTCGACTGCCTGGGCCAGGCGGTGGAGCGCCTGCGCACCCATACCAGCGGCGGCATGCTCACCGTCAGCGCGGCGCCGTCGTTCGCGGCTCGCTGGCTGATGCCGCGGCTGCACCGTTTTATTGCCGCCCACCACGAAATCGATGTACGCGTGTCGGCGCGGATGCGCCGGGTCAGTGTCGATGGCAAGGTGGATGTCGCTGAACGCGCGACGATCGAAACCTGGCTTGATGACTCCGACGTCGCCATTCTCTACGGTCACGGCCATTACCCCGAACTGGACGTACACAAGCTGCTGTCGCTGACGATCACGCCGATCTGCAGCCCGCAGTTGCTGTCCGGTGAGCATGCCCTGCGCACACCCGAGGATCTCCGCCATCACATGCTGCTGCATGACGACACCGGCGACATGTATGACGGCGAGTCGTTCTGGGATGTCTGGCTGGAGGCCGCGGGTGTGAAGGGCATCGACGCCAAGCGCGGTGCGCATTTCAGCCATGCCGTGCTGGCCTTCGAGGCGGCGATGGATGCGGTGGGTGTGGTCGCTTCGATGCCGGCACTGGCAGCCGAGGATCTGGCCGCGGGCAAGCTGGTGATGCCCTTCAACCTGAAAGTGCCGCTGCCTTCGGCCTATTACCTGGTCTGCGAGCCGCATGCGCGCACACGGCCCGCGGTCGCGGCCTTCCGTGACTGGCTGATCGCCGAAGCGGCGAAGGATCCCTCGAACCTGCCCGTCGTTTAGGCCGGTGTTTCAGGCGGCACGTGCCGCCGGACGCACGATCTGGCGGTCATCAATCGGCAGGTTGAGCAGTGCCGCAACAATGCCCATGCCGATGGTCAGCGACCACATGATCGTGTACGAGCCGGTCGCATCAAACACATAACCACCGATCCACACCCCGGCAAAGCTGCCGATCTGGTGGAACAGGAAGGCAAACCCGGTCAGCGTCGACAGGTACTTGACGCCGAAGACCTGCGCGATCAGGCCGCTGGTCAGCGGCACCGTGCCCAGCCACAGAAAGCCGATCGCGGTGGCGAACAGATACACCGTCAGCGGCGACACCGGCAGCAGCACAAACAGCGTGATCACCACCGAGCGGATGAAGTAGAGCAATGACAGCAGGTATTTCTTGGTGTGGCGTCCGCCCAGCCAGCCCCAGATGAAACTGCCGATCATGTTGAAAAAACCGATCAGCGCCAGCGCCATCATGCCGGTCTCCGGCGTCATCCTCTGGTCAACCAGATAGGCCGGAAAGTGCACCGCGATGAACAGCAACTGGAAGCCGCAGACGCTGTAGCCCAGGCACAGCAGCACATAGCCGCGGTGGCCCGCGGCTTCGCGCAGGGCCTCGCCGATGGATTGTTTGTGCAGCGAGGCCGCCTGTGCCTGCTTGTTCTCGACCAGCGCGCCGGCCAGCGGCAGGATCACCAGCACGGTCAGCGCGAGGACCGCCAGCGCCTGCTGCCAGCCGACCTGGTTGATCAGCCATTGCCCGTAGGGAATGATCGCGAACTGGCCGAAGGAACCCGCGGCGCCGGCGATACCCAGCGCGACACTGCGTTTTTCCGCGGGCACCGCGCGGCCGATCACGCCGAAGACAATCGAGAATCCGCTGCAGCCCAGTGCCGCGCCGATCAGCAGCCCCGCACTCAGCGTGAGTTCAAGTCCGGTGGAAGACAGCGACATCAGATACAGGCCCAGCGCGTAGGCGACGGCGCCGCCGATCAGCACGCGTGCGGTGCCGTAGCGGTCGGCAATCATGCCGGTCAAGGGCTGCGAGATGCCGTACATCAGATTCTGTATCGCAATCGCGAAGGCGAAGGCTTCTCGGCCGATGCCGAGATCGGCGGTCATCGGCTGCAGATAGAGGCCGAAGTTGTGGCGCACGCCAAGCGCGATGGTGAGTATCAGGCCGCCGCAGATCAGGATCACGGTGGGGCTGCGCCAGTTGGTTGTGCTCATGGGGTTCCGCGTCTGATCAAAACAGAAGCCGATTCTAGCGGATGCCCGTCGGGTGACCGACGCTGCCCGGCGGCCCGCTGTTCCGGTAGAATGCCGCCTGCGAAATCAGGGTGTAGCGCAGCCCGGTAGCGCGCCTGCCTTGGGCGCAGGAGGTCGTGGGTTCGAATCCCACCTCCCTGACCAGCAAATTCCCCGATGCGGGCCGCTTAGTTCATGGCAACCCGCATGTTCAAAGAGCCGCAACGATGATTTTTGCCCTGTTTCTGGGTGCCATACTCGGTTTTACCGCGCTGCCCCTGACGCTGGCTTTCGTTGTGCTCGCCGTTTCGCTGGGGCTTAAGGTGATCGCCGACATCCGCTTCGAGAAGCTGCCTTTCTTCAACGCGCCATCGCCGTTCCTGATCTATTGCCACAATCTGGCGGAACGCGGCGAACCCACCGGTCATGCCTGGTTCAGCTACGCCGTGCAGCTGATCGGCTTTGGTCTGATTTTCGGCGGCGCTCTGCTGGTCTTCGCCCGTTACCTTCAAGGGTGGTGATAGGGGGGGGCTGTTGATGCAGCTGCAACTGAGGCCGGGATTCAGGTGCGCAGCGTGAAAGGGGTGAAGCGGGTATCGCGGTCGTAGTAATCCTCCTGCTCGGCTTTTTTCAGGAAGCCCACCACCTTGTAGGTCACCGGCGTCAGTGCGACCTCGACGCCGACCTTGGCGACAAACTGCGCCAGCATCACCGCAGGCAGCTTGTCATCGGGGATGATGCCCGCGCCATAAAAGGCGAGCGGGTAGAACAGCGCTGAATCCACCGCTTCACCGCAGATCGTCGAGCCGATGGTGCGCGACCACAACCAGCGTCCCTGGGTGGCGATTTTCATCTTGGCGAGCACGAAGGAATTGACAAACTCGCCGCAGAAGTAGGCCACCATCGATGCCGCCACCACGCGCGGCGCGTTGCCGAATGCGACTTCGTAAGCGGATTGGTGTGTCCAGAACGGTGCCGGCGGCAGCGCCACCACCACCGCCGCCATGAACGAGGCGAAGGCGAGCCCGGCAAAGCCGGCCCAGATCACCCGTCGCGCCCGGGCATAACCGTAGACCTCGGTCAGAATGTCGCCGAAGACATAGGAGATCGGAAAAAACAGCACCCCGGCGCCGAAGGTCAGCACCCCGACCAACGGCAGGTCCACCTGCGCGATCTTCGCCGGGCCGATCAGGTTCGAGCACACCAGTACGGTGACAAAGGCCGCCATTACCAGTTCGTAATAGCGGAAATTGCGCGGGGTTGTCATTGGCTGAAAACCTTAAAACCTTTAGCCACAGAGGTCACAGAGAAGGGCAGAAAAACAAACCGGTTTTGGTTTTTATCTGTGATCTCTGTGCCCTCTGTGGCCATGTTTTTGACTTTTTTACGTCAATGGCGCCGCGCAGTGTTTCTGGAAACCCGGCCTGGCAGAAACGGTCTTGAACCAGCGTTCGTAGTTCGGCAGCGCGGGGCGTTCGATCGGCACATTGAACCAGCGGTGGGCGAGAACCGCATGCGGAATGTCGGCCATCGTGAAGTCCTTGCCGTTGAAATGGTCGCGGCTGGCGAGGTGGGTCTCTGCCATCGCCAGATAACCCGCCAGTTTTGCGCGGTTGTCCTCGACCTCGGCCATATTGCGTTTTTCCGGCGGCGTACGGATCAGTATCCAGAACACCGGCTTCATGTGGTTCCACAGCGTGGTGCTGTACCACTCCATCCAGCGGTCGGCGTCCGCGGCCTGCCGCGGGTCGGCCGGGCACAACGTGCCGAGTCCGTGTTTGCGCGCGAGGTAGCGCACGATGGCATGGGATTCCCAGAGTCTGAAGCCGTCGTCATCGATCAGCGGCACCAGGCCGTTCGGATTCATTGCCCGGAATTCGGGCGTGTTGTTGACGCCGAACTGCATGCCGGCATCGATACGTTCGAAGGGCAGGCCGAGTTCGGCGCAGGTCCACAGCACCTTCTGCACGTTGATCGAATTGCCGCGTCCCCAGATTTTCAGCATGGCAGGCCCACTCCATATCGAAACAAGAGCCGCAGTCTACAGTACGGCCGGGACCGCCCCGGCTGCCCCGCGTTGACTATAATCAAGGCCATTCATTTACGGGACGGAGGAATACACATGGGCAGCATGATCGAACTGACCGCGGCTGACGGCCATAAATTTTCGGCCTACAAGGCGGAGCCCGCGGGCAAGCCGCGCGGCGGGCTGGTGGTGGTGATGGAAATTTTTGGCGTCAACAGCCACATCCGTTCGGTGGCTGACGGTTATGCCGCCGACGGTTACCTGGTCATCGCGCCTGCGATGTTCGACCGCGTGCAGCGCGGCTACGAATGCGGCTACACCCCGCCCGAGATCGAAGCCAGCCGCGCGCTGATGCAAAAAGCCAGCCTCGACGACGCGATCAAGGATGTGACCGTGGCTGTGCATGCGCTGCAGGGTGCCGGCAAGACCGGCATCGTCGGTTACTGCTGGGGTGGCACCGTGGCGTGGAAGGCGGCGGCCGAAGTGGCCGGGCTCTCCTGCTCTTCACCACATTACGGCGGCGGCATTCCCGCCCATGCCGGGCTGCAGGCGAAATGCCCGGTGCTGTTCCACTGGGGCGAAAAGGACCAGGGCATCCCGATGGATGCAGTGGCCAAGGTCAAGGCCGCGCACCCGCAGTGGGAACACCATGTCTACCCTGCGGGCCACGGCTTCAACTGCGACCAGCGTGGCTCTTATGATGCGGCCAGCGCGAAACTCGCGCGCGAACGCACGCTGGCCTTCCTGCGCAAACACGTCGGCTGAAACAGGTCGGGGTGGCAACCGCCCGGCATCAGGCCTCGGGCGGACTGACCCGTTTGGTGAACGCGCTGAAAAACTGTTCCGCCATTTTTTTGGCGACACCGTCGATCAGCCGTGCGCCCACTTGGGCGAGTTTGCCGCCGATATTGGCCTTGACGCCGTAGCCGAGTTTTGTGGCCGCGCCCTCCGGCGTGAGTATGACCCGGGCCTCGCCCTTGGCGAATCCGGCGACACCACCCTGGCCCTCGAAACTCAGGGTGTAGGCGTTTGGAGCATCGACTTCGGCCAGCAGCATGCGGCCCTTGAACTTGGCGCTGACCGGGCCGACCTTCGCGGTCATCGTCAGCAGGAATTCGGTGTCCGACTGTTTGTCGATCGAATCGCAGCCGGGGATGCAGTCCTTCAGCACCGCGGTGTCGTTCAGTGCATCCCAGGTCGCCTGCTGCGACAGGGGGATCAGTTGTTCGCCGTTCATTTCCATGGGGCATCACTCCGTTTTGGCGGTGCCGATGTTAACCCATGCCTTGCCCCGCAAGTTGCCGCATGACGCGGGATACAATAGAACTATCAATCTTCAGCCGGGGAATTCGTGATGGATAGTGTCGATCTTCAGGTGATACGCGGTGCCCGTGACTGGGTGGCGGCAGGGCATCGTGTGGTGCTCGCCACGGTGATCCGCACCTGGGGCTCTGCACCGCGTCCGATAGGCGCGATGTCGGCGATTCGCGGCGACGGCATGGTGATAGGTTCGGTGTCCGGCGGCTGTGTCGAGGACGACATGATCCTTCGCGTGAAAGAGGGCCGGTTGGCCCAGGACAAGCCGGCGACCACCAAATACGGAATCTCGGCCGAGGAAGCGCAGCGTTTTGGCCTGCCCTGCGGCGGCACGCTGGAACTGGTGCTGGAGCCGCTCGGCGCGGCGAGTGACCTTGACGAACTGCTCTCGCGCATCGAACGCCACGAGCTGGTGCTGCGCCGCCTCGACATGGCCAGCGGCCGCGCGACCACCGGCCAGGCGAAGTGGCAGGACCAGCTTTCCTTCGATGGCACCACGCTGCAGACGGTGTACGGCCCGCACTGGCGGCTGCTGATCATTGGCGCCGGCCAGCTCTCGACTTATCTGGCGCAGATGGCGCAGGCACTCGACTACCAGGTGTCGATCTGTGACCCGCGCGAGGAATACACCACCACCTTCAATGTGCCCGGCGTGGAACTGAAGCGCGGCATGCCCGACGATGTGGTTACCGCGATGAACCTCGACGGCCATTGCGCGGTGGTGACGCTGACCCATGATCCCAAGCTCGATGATATGGCGCTGCTTGAGGCGCTGAAGTCGCCGGCCTTCTACATCGGCGCCATTGGCTCGAAAAATAACAACGATGCACGGCGCGAGCGCCTTGCCGGGTTCGACTTGTCGCAGGCTGAAATTGCCCGTCTGCACGGCCCGGTGGGGTTGAAGATCGGCAGCAAGACACCACCGGAAATTGCCGTGGCGATCCTCGCCGAGATGACGGCCATCCGTAATGGTGTGGATCCGCAGACCTTCAAGGAGCCGCCAAAGGCAACCACTGCGGGCTGCGCCGTATAGAAAAAACATTTAAAAACAATTAGTTATTTCTTGTAATGCGGCTGGTCTTTATATAAATAATGATCATGTCATTGATTGGAAATCATTCACCTCATTTTGCTCCATGGCTGGCCACCCGCTGCATATCTGTGTCGGCAACGGCGTAAACGAGCGCGACATCCGCAATGCCGTCCCCCCCGGCGCAAAACTTCGGTGTCCCGCAGCGTGATCCGGGCGTGGCCGGCGGTTGCGGCCGGTGCGAGCAGCCATTTCACACCAGGCTTGATCCCGTCCCCGGTTTCCGGCGACAGCGGTGTCGCACTGAGCAGGTAGGGGACGGCGATACGGCGATCGGGCTGAGTTAATCGCTCAAGCCGAGGTTGTATGCTTGGCTGCAGGCGGTGAAACGACAACACGCTGCGGTAGCGTATGACGCCGTGGCCCGGCTATTTCCGGTCGCTCGGGTCGGTGACAAAGCCGATTCTGGTCAGGCCGTGTTTCGCGGCATCGGCCATCACGCGGGCCACGTTGCGGTAGGCGACTTCGCCGTCGGCGCGCAGGTGCAGCTCCGGCGCCGGGTTTTGTCCCGCAACCGCGCGCATGCGCGAGCGCAGCGCGGATTCGTCGACGATCTCGCCGTTCCAGAACACCACGCCGTTGCGGTCGATGCCGATCTGGATGTTGTCGGGCCTGGTCTGGTTGACCTGGCTGGAGGCCTTGGGCAGGTCGACCTTGACCGCGTGAGTGAGCAGCGGCGCGGTGATGATGAAAATCACCAGCAGTACCAGCATCACGTCGATCAGCGGAACCATGTTGATTTCGGGCAGTGGCGCGCCGTCGCTGCCAGTGCCTGGGTCGGAGAATGTCATGTGCGGGCTCCGTGGTATCAGGCGACGGCGCGCAGGCTGCGGCCGGTGAGGATCATCAGCTGCAGGTCGTGGGCGTGGCTGTCGAGTGACGCGAGCTGGGTGCGGTTGCGGCGTATCAGGTAGTTGTAGCCGAGCACCGCGGGAATCGCCACCGCCAGCCCGAGCGCGGTCATGATCAGCGCCTCGCCCACCGGGCCGGCCACCTTGTCCAGCGTGCCCTGGCCGCTGAGTCCGATGTTGATCAGCGCGTGATACACCCCCCACACCGTGCCGAAGAGGCCGATGAAGGGAGCCGTGCTGCCGATCGAGGCGAGTACGGTCAGGCCGGATTCGCAGCGATGTGATTCCTCGGCAATCGCGCGGCGGATGCTGCGCGTGAGCAGCTCGTCACGCAGCGCCGGGCTTTGCGCGGCGGCGAGGCGCGCGGCGTCGAGCGTGCGCCGCGTCAGGCGCGAAAACGGCTCCCCGTTGTCGATGGCTGCGTTGACCTGATTCAGGTCTTCGCCGGCCTGTGCAAAAGCCGAAAGGAATCTGCGGCTGCGGCTGGCGGTGCGCCATTGCGCGATGACCTTGTTGATGAACAGCGCCCAGGTGATCACACTCATCAGCAACAGCACGGCGAGCAGGGTGCCGCCGACGGCGTCTGTTTGCGCCAGGAAATGCATCAGGCCCAGCGTCCGGGGTTCAGTGGCTTGTGCTGCCAGTGTTTGCGGAATGTCCAAGATGTTTCAGCTCCTGATTGAAAACGCGATCGGCACCAGCACCCAGGCGCTGACTGCGGTGTCACCCTGGCGGGCGGCGACAAATTTCCATTGCTTCACGGTTTCGAGTGCCGCGGCATCAAGCCGCTCGAAGCCGCTGGAAGTGCGCAGCCGCACTTCCAGTGGCAGGCCGGCGGCGCTGACCAGCACATGCAGCATCACGCGGCCCTGTTCGCCAAGGCGGCGTGATACCGCGGGGTATTGCGGCGGAGGGTTGTTCAGATACTCGGCGTCGAAGCGCGGCGGGGCGACAGCCGCCGGTGCGGGTGGCGCCGCGGCGGCAAGCGGTTCGAGCGCGCGCGGTTCCGCCTGCGGCGCGACCCAGGTGGCCTGGGGCGCGGCTTGTGTTGCAGCTGCCAGCACCGGCTGTGGCTGGGTCGGCTGCGGCGTTTGTCTGGCGACGGGTTTCGGTTTCGGCAATTCGGTCGGTTTCACCGCGGGTGGCCCCGGCAGCAGGCTGACCATCAATGGCGTGGCCTCGCTGATGGCTTCGCGCACCGGGGCGTGACTCAGCAGCAGGGCAAGCACTGCCAGATGCAGCACTGCGGCAGTCCACAGTCCCGGATTCCAGCTGAATCGGGCCAACAGGCCGGACAGCATTGGTGGTGTCTCATCAACCATTAAAATGTTAAATAATTGAATTTAAACAATAAAATTATAGTGAATAGCTATCAATAATAATGATTCTTGTTTCAAAATGCAACCATGTTGAATCAAGTGTCTGGAGTTATATCGCTGAATTACAGTCGCGGCGAAAGGTGACGGCTATAGTTGATGTTTTAGCAGCACCCATTTCTTGCACAGGAAGGCGTCATGAACATTGCATTCATCGGAGTCGGCGTGATGGGCGGGCCGATGGCCGGACATCTGGCCAAGGCCGGGCACCACGTCACCGTTTACAACCGCAGTGCGGCAAAGGCGGAAGCCTGGGCCGCAAAACATGGCGGCCGTATCGCCGCGACACCGGCAGCGGCGGTGCAGGGCGCGCAGCTGGTGTGCTGCTGTGTCGGCAACGATGCCGATGTGCGCGAGGTGACCACCGGTGCGCAGGGCGCTTTTTCGGCGATGGCGAAAGACGCCATCTTTGTTGATCACACCACGGCCTCGGCGACACTCGCGGTCGAGCTGCACGCCGCCGCGCGCAAGGCGGGCCTGCATTTTCTTGATGCACCGGTGTCCGGCGGCCAGTCCGGTGCCGAGAATGGTGCGCTGACGGTGATGGCTGGTGGTGACGAGGCCGCCTTCAAGCGTGCCGAACCGCTGCTGCGCCACTACTCACGCGCGGTGACGCTGATGGGGCCCGCCGGTGCCGGCCAGAAAACAAAAATGGTCAACCAGATCTGTGTCGCCGGTGTGGTGCAGGGTCTTGCCGAAGGCCTGGCCTTCGCGCTGCATGCCGGCCTTGATGCCAAGCTGGTGGTGGATGTGATTTCGAAGGGCGCGGCGAATTCCTGGCAGATGGAGAATCGCGGCAAGACCATGGTCGATGACCGTTTTGATTTCGGCTTCGCGGTGGACCTGATGCGCAAGGATCTGCGCATCACCATGGATGAGGCGCGCGGCAACGGCGCGCAACTGCCGGCAACCGCGCTGATTGACCAGTTCTACGCCCGCGTCCAGCAACTTGGCGGTGGTAAGCTCGATACCAGCAGCTTGATCAAGCTGCTGGCCTCCCCCGCTAAAAAATGAAAAAGACGACCAGTGAGTGATCAGCAACAGTCCCGGCATCCGGCGGCACCGCAAACGGTGGCGCCTGCACTGCCTGCGGCCACTGTGACCGTGGTGCGCGATGCCGGCGGCAGCATCGAAGTGCTTATGATGCGCCGCAATCTCAAATCGGGTTTTGTGCCGGGTATGTATGTGTTTCCCGGCGGCGGTCTGGATCTGGAGGATTTATCTTTTAAAAACAATGGCTTATGTAAATGTCTCGAGGATCATGCGGCCAGCGCGGCACTGGGTCTCGGCTGTGACGGCATCGGCTATTGGGCCGCGGCGATCCGCGAAGCCTTTGAAGAAGCTGGTCTGCTGATGGCGCGTGACGCCCGCGGCCAGCCACTGGCATTCAGCGAAGCCGCGACGCAACAGCGTTTTGATGAACACCGGCGGCGCCTGAATGCCGGTGAACTCGGGTTCGCCGACCTGCTGCGCGAGGAAGGTCTGCAACTGGCCGCAGACCAGTTGACCTATTTCGCGCACTGGATCACGCCGGTCACCGCGCCGCGCCGTTACGACACGCGCTTCTTCATGGCCGAGGCACCGCCCGGACAGGAGCCGCTGCACGACGATCACGAAACCATCGCCGCGACCTGGATCAGTCCCGCTGAAGCATTGTCGCTGCATGCGCGCGGTTCATTCGAAATGCGTACGCCGACCGTTCGCACGCTGGAAACTTTCGCCACCTGCGACAGTGTGGCGACCCTGCGCCGCAGCCTGGCCACGGTGCAGGGCAATGTGCAGGCACTGATGCCGCGCATCGCCAGGGACGGGCGGCGCATCCTGCCCGGCGAAACGGGTTACGAAGAAGCGGGCACCGCCGAAGGTGCAGGGGCATGGCAGAACTGAACGCGGACAAAATCGTTCCCGGTGAGGTCGACACCATCGCGCCGGGCGTACGCCGCATCACCGCGCCCAATCCCGGCGTGATGACCGGCCCCGGCACCAATGCCTATCTGATCGGCGAGGCGGAAGGTGACGACGGACTCGCGCTGATCGATCCCGGTCCCGACCTCGACACCCATCGCGACGTGCTGCTCGCCGCCGCCGGCAAACGCCTGCGCTGGATATTCTGCACGCACACCCACCGCGACCATTCCCCGCTGGCGAGTACATTGAAGGCCGCCACCGGCGCGCAACTGCTGGGCCATGGTGTGACCCCCGGCGACGGCCGGCAGGATGAAACCTTCAGGCCGGACCGTGTTTTGCGTGATGGCGATGCGGTTGACTGCGGCAAGTTCCGGCTGCGCGCGGTGCACACGCCCGGCCATGCCTCGAACCATCTGTGTTACCTGCTCGAGGATCGCGGCCTGCTGTTCACCGGTGACCATGTGATGCAGGGCTCGACCGTGGTCATCTCTCCGCCCGACGGCGACATGCAGGCCTATCTCGATTCACTGCGGCGCCTGCTGGATCTGCCGGTGACCCATTTTGCGCCCGGCCACGGCCATGTCATCACGACACCGGGTGACGAAGTCCGTCGCCTGGTCGCGCACCGCATGAAACGCGAGGACAAGGTGCGCGCCGCGCTGCGCATTGCCGGTCCGGCGCCGCTGGATGTGCTGGTCACCCATGCCTATGACGATGTGCCGGCGCGCATCCATCCGGTGGCGATGCGCTCGCTGCATGCCTCGCTGATCCGCCTCGAACGCCTCGGCGCCGCGGTCTGCACCGATGGCCGCTGGCGGGAGGCCTGAGTGATGGCATTCGCCGACCGCATGCGCAGAACCTTGATGGGCATCGACGGCCGCGGTGTCGGCATGTCGATAGCAGTGGTGGCCTTCGGTCTGATCCTGATCGGCGTGTTGTGGAGCGTGGTGTGGACCGAGGAACGTGCCGAGCGCGATGAGGCCGCCGCGGCGGCGGTGAAGCAGAACTCCAACCTCGCGGTGGCCTACGAGGAGCATGTCGTACGCACACTCGCAGGGCTTGACAGTGCGCTGATGGTGGTGCGCCAGGAATACCGCCGCCTTGGCCGCGGGCTGGATATCAGCCGCTACATCGAGGACGGCATCATCGACGAACGGCTGTCGAGCTCGATCAGCATCACCGATGAGCGCGGCAACGTGGTGCTGAGCAACCGCAGAATGCCTGTGGCCAATTACGCCGAGCTAGAGTTTTTTCGCGTGCACCAGACGCGCCGCGACCGTGATGTGCTGCATGTCGGCGTACCGGTGGCGGGCCGCCTGTCCGATGCCTGGCAGATACCGCTGAGCCGGCCGCTGCTCAAGCCTGACGGCACCTTCGGCGGCGTGGTGGTGCTGTCGGTGGATCCCGGTTATTTCGCACGTTTTTACCGAAAGATCGACCTTGGTTCGCAGGGATTGGTGCTGCTCACCGGGCTTGATGGCGTGTCGCGCGCGCGCCGTGTCGGCAACCAGTTATCCTTTGGCGAGGACCTCGGCGACAGCACGCTGCTGCGTGAGCAGGCGCGCAGCGAGTTCGGCAGCTTTGTCAGCCAGGGCAGTGTGGACAACATCCCGCGCTATGTCAGCTACCGTACGCTCTCCGGCTATCCGCTGGTGGTGGCGGTCGGAGCCTCGCGCGCCGAGGTGCTGGCTGATGTCACCCGCAACCGCAACCGCGATTACTTCGTCGCCTCGCTGATCACCATGGTGATCTTCGGTTTCACCACCGTGCTTGTGGTCGCGGTGCACCGCCAGGAACGCGCTGCGATCAAGCTCGCCACCAGCGAGGCGCGGTTTCGTGCCACCTTTGAGCAGGCTGCAATCGGCATCTGCCATTCTTCGCTCGAGCGGCGCTATATCGCCGTCAATCGCACGTTTTGCGAGATGCTCGGCTATACCCGCCAGGAACTGCTCGGCAAGCCGGTGTGGGAGGTGATACACCACGAGGATCGCGGCGATGAACCGCAGTTCCGCGACAAGCTGCTGTCGGGCGAAATCGACAGTCATGCCGCCGAGAAGCGCTATGTGCGCAAGGACGGCCAGGTGATCTGGGTCAACCGCACCGTTTCACTGGTGCGCGACTACACCGGCGAGCCGCTGTACTTCCTGCGGCTGGTCGAGGACATCACCGAGAGGAAACGTCTCGAGCAGGAGCTCCAGGCGCTGGCTGCCACCGATTCGCTGACCGGTCTGCCCAATCGCCGCACCTTCATGACGCGCCTCGAGGAGGAATATGCGCGCCTGCGCCGCTTTGACACCCAGCAGGTGGCAGTGCTGATGCTTGACCTTGATTACTTCAAGCGCATCAATGACACCAACGGCCACGCCGCCGGCGACGAGGTGCTGCGTCAGGTGGCGACACTGATCCGCGAGGAGCCGCGCCGCGTCGACTTGTGCGCGCGGCTGGGCGGAGAGGAGTTCGCGGTGATTCTCGCCGGTGCTGCGGCGGAATCGGCGCGTGAATTTGCCGAACGCCTGCGCCGCAAGATCGCCGCCGCAGCGATCGTTTTCGAGGGCAAGGCGATCGCGGTCACGGTGAGCATCGGCGTCGCCGCGATGCGGCCCACCGATGAATCGGCTGATGCCTCACTGCTGCGTGCCGACGCCGCCCTGTACAGGGCCAAGGAAGCCGGGCGAAACCAGGTCAGGCTGGTGGAAGAGGATGCAGGGTCGGCTGGTGCTGCGGCCTGAGCTTGCTAGCGCGGGTTGTTGACCAGCTTGAGTGTCTGGCCTGCCGCAAACGCCGCGGCGTTGGCGAAAGCCTCGCCGAAATACAGTTCGTAGGTCTCGCGCTCCAGCCAGGCACTGTGATGGGTGCACAGGACGTTTTCGAGTTCGAGCAGTGGATGTTTGCCACCGAGTACCGGCTCGTTTTCGTAGACATCAATGGCGGCGTAACCGGGTCGGCCGGCCTTCAGCGCGGCTTCGAGCACACCCGGCGCAATCAGTTCGGCACGCGCGGTGTTGACCAGCAGCGCGGTCGGTTTCATCCGCGCCAGATCCTGCGCGCTGACCAGGCCGCGGGTTTCCTTTGACAGCCGCACCATCAGTACCAGCACATCCGATTGCGCAAAAAAATCCTCACGGTTCGCGGCGGTTTCATAACCGCAGGCCCGCGCTTCGGCGAGTGACTTGTCGCGGCCCCAGACCAGCACGCGCATGCCGAAGCTGGCGCCGGTGGCGGCGACCAGGCTGCCGATGGTGCCCAGACCATAGACACCCAGCGTGCGGCCTTTCAGCCCGAAGCTGAAGCGGCTGCGCCACTGTCCGGCTTTCATCAGCGCGGTTTCAGCGGGAATCTCGCGCAGGCTGCCGAGGATCATTGCCCAGGTCTGTTCGGCTACGGTGTACGGCGAGGCATGGCTGCCGGCGGCCACCGCGATGCCGAGCTCATTGCAGGCATCGAGGTCGATGTGGTGGCAACTGCGTCCGGTCTGGCTGAACATTTTCAGCTTTGGCAGGGCTTCGATGATCTCGCGCGTGAAGCGTGTACGCTCGCGGATCGGCACGATGATCTCGGCATTACGTAACTGTTCGATGAGCCGGGCGGTGGGCGGTGCGGCATCATTGAAAGTGTGTACTTCGTGGCCTTTGAGCAGGCCGATGCAGTCCAGTGTGCGGACCAGCTTGTGGTAGTCGTCGGGGATGGCGATATTCATGGCGGCGCAGTCTAACCCGGCTGCGGGGCTTGTGTCACAATCGCCACCTTTGCGAACTGCCAACGTCATTTGAAAGGGCTCACAAAATGGAACTCGGACTCAAAGGCAAGGTTGCCGCGGTAACCGGTGGCACCGAGGGTATCGGCAAGGCCGCCGTTGAACGGCTGGTCGCCGAGGGTGCAAAAGTCGCGCTGTGCGCGCGCCGCGCCGAACTGATCGACGCCTTCGTTTCTGATTTAAAGAAACAGGGCGGCGATGTGATCGGCATCGTGGCCGACGCCTCGAAAGAGGGTGAGCTGGAGAATTTCATTGATGCCGCCGCCAAACATTTCGGCCGCCTCGACATCGTCGTCAACAACGCCGGCGGCACCGGTCAGGATCCCTTCGACAAGGTGCTTGATCCGGCATGGAAGCTGGACCTCGAAATCAAGGTGATGGCGCATGTGCGCACCACCCGCGCCGCGCTGCCGCACATGAAGAAGGCCGGCGGCGGCCGCATCATCAACCTGAACATGGTCGGCGCCAAGCAGCCCGGTGCCGCGATGTTCCCGACCACGGTGAGCCGCGCTGCGGGCCTCGCGCTGGCCAAGGGTCTGTCGAAGGAACTTGCGCCGCACAACATCCTGGTCAACGTGGTCGCCGTGGGCAAGATCAAGTCCATGCAGCAGGAACGCCGCGCCGCCAAAAGCGGCAAACCGGTCGAGCAGCATTATCTCGACACCGGCAAGACCGTGCCGATGGGGCGCATGGGTGAGTCGGCCGAGGTGGCCAACGTCATCGCCTTCCTTGCCTCCGATGCCGCGAGTTATGTCACCGGCTGCTGCATCAACGTCGACGGCGGTCTGTCGGGCGTGCTGTAATGTTTCCTGGGTGATTGTTGCTGATCACCCAGGTTTTCTTTCCGTCACTTCGGATGCGCTGCGTGCGATCCGTAATTCAGGACCTTGCAGGGGTTTTTCCCTGGATTCCGGCGCCCCCCAAGGGGACTTCCACCGGGGCGCGCCCGGAATGACTGCCTCCGGGTAATTTGAAGTTGAACACCCTCGCTTCAATTCGCGATTCCGTCGCCGCCTGGCTCTATTTCTCCGTCGTCGTGCTGGTGATCGTCGCGGTCTGGCTGCCGGGCTATCCGGCGTGGATCACCGGTGTTATCGCCTGGTGCGCCTGCCTGCTGCTGCTGCCGCGGTTGCCGCGCCACCAGTTGCGGCTGGTGCTGATCCTTGCCGGGCTCGGCGTCGCGGGCATTGCCTGGAGCATGACGCAGGGCGTGCGCGGCCTGATCGAAATTGCGCTGACCCAGAACGTACCGCTGGCCGGCATGCTGATCGCGGTGTCCTTCCTGCAACTGATTGCCGTCGGGCGCCAGCAGTCGGCCGAGTCGCCGGAGCAGGGCCGTGGCGCGCTCGCCAAGACCATGCTCGGTGTGCACCTCTTCGGCGCGGTGATCAATTATTCGGCGGTGGCGATTTTCGCAGACCGCCTCAGCGCACGCAGCAAACTGAGCCTGCCGCAGGCGATGGCGCTGTCGCAGGCCTTCATCGTTGGCGCCGCGTGGTCGCCGTTCTACGGCGCCATGGCCGCGGCATTGACCGTGGCACCTGCGGCGAGCCTGACCCAGCTCATCCTGTGGGGCCTGCCGGTGGCCGCGGCCGGCATGACCGTCACCTGGCTGACACTGACCTCGGCGAAATACAGTGGCGCCCGCGATTTTGTCGGTTACCCGCTGCACCTCGAGGCGCTGTGGGTGCCGGCGGTGCTGGCGGTGAGCGTGCTCGCCATCCATGAATGGCAGCCGGCGTGGCCGGTGCTGGCGGTGATCGCGGCGATGGCGCTGCTGGTGACGCTGCTGACCCTGCTGCTACGCGAAGGCGATGCCACCGCCGTGATCCTGCAGCGCCACGGCCGCGCGCGGCTGCCGGCGATGAACGGCGAGCTGACGCTGTTCCTCGCCGCGGGCTTTCTGTCGGCGGGCATGAACGGCGCCATCGACGTGCTTGATCTCAAGCTGCCGTTCTCGAACTTCGGTGCTTTCGAGGCGAGCGTGGTGCTGGTGTTGATGAACGTCGCCGCCTGGCTGGGTCTGCACCCGATCATCCTGGTGTCGGTGCTCGGCCCGTGGATCCTTCCGCTGCAACCTGACCAGACCCTGCTGGCGATGACTTTCCTGATGAGCTGGGGTGTCGGCCTCACCGCCTGCCCGATGTCCAACACCATGCTCGGCATGGCGGGGCGTTACGGGCTGCCGTTCGGCGATTTGCTGCGGCGGAACCGGGTGTTCAGCATGAAGGTGACGGGGATTTGTATCGCCGTCATATATGTTTATGTCGGAATGACAGCAGGCTGATAGATCATTAAATTGTTGTTTTTATTGATTTTTATTCAAAGTTGGCTGAGTATATCCGCCCCCTTCGCCAGCGTCGCCTCCGACTTGGCAAAGCAGAAGCGCAGTACGCGATGCACCGGCGGCTGGCGGTAGAACACCGACACCGGAATCGAGGCGATGCCTTTCTCCTTCGTCAGCCGCACCGCAAGGTCGGTATCTTTCTCGTCGCTGATCGCGTCATAGGCGAGGTTCTGGAAGAAGGTGCCGCGCGAGGGCAGAGGTTTGAAGCGCGAGCCTTTTAATCCGTCCAGAAAGAAATCCCGTTTCTTCTGATAGAAGGCCGACAGTTCGAGGTAGGCGTCCCTGTTCTTCATGTAATCGGCAAAGGCATATTGCAGCGGGCCGTTGGCGACGAAGGCGTTGAACTGGTGGACCTTGCGGAATTCGGCCATCAGTTCCTTGGGTGCGGCGACGTAGCCGGTTTTCCAGCCGGTGACGTGGTAGGTCTTGCCGAAAGACGATACGACAAAGCTGCGCTCGGCCAGGCCCGGGAAACGCGCGACGCTCTGGTGCTGGTGGCCGTCAAAGACGATGTGTTCATAGACCTCGTCGCTGATGACAACGATGTTGGTGTTGCTCAGCGTGCCTTCGAGCATGCGCAGGTCTTCTGCCGATAGCACGGTGGCGGTCGGATTGTTGGGGGTGTTGATGATCAGGAGTTTCGTCTTCGGCGTGATCGCCGCCTGCACCGCCTGCCAGTCGATGCTGTAGTCGGGGTAGCGCAACTGCAGATACACCGGCACGCCGCCATGCACTTCCACCGCCGGCGCGTAGCTGTCATAGGCCGGCTCGAACAGGATGACTTCGTCACCGGGGCGGATCAGCGCGGCGCAGGCGGTGTAGATGGCATAGGTGGCGCCGGGCACGACGGTGATTTCCTGCTCGACGTCGTAGCTTGTGCCGTAGAGCGTGGCGATCTTGTCGGCGATGGCTTCGCGCAGCGCGGGGATGCCGGCCATCGGCGGATACTGGTTGCGGCCGGCGTTGATGTGCTGGGCCAGCAGCGCCTTGAGTTCCGGCGCGCAGTCGAAGTCGGGAAAGCCCTGCGACAGGTTTATCGCGTTGTGCTCGGCGGCGAGCCGCGACATCACGGTGAAGATGGTGGTGCCGACCTTCGGCAGTTTGGAGGCTAGCGGGTGCGGGTGGCTGGGCATGATGTTGATCGCGGAATCGGTGTGGGCCGATTCTATCAACCGCCGCTGTTGTTATTACTCCCGCCGCCACGTGTGGCCAGCTCGCGGAAATCCTCGATGTAGTCCTGCAGGCGGCCGGTGAAGTGGCTGCGCTGCTCCGGGGTGAGCAGCTTGTCCACCGCAGCGTAGAAATCGGCGCGTTTGCGCCAGCCTTCGTCCATGCCGCGCGCAAGTTCGGGACTGCGGCCGTTTTCCCAGTTGATCAGCCAGTCGCGCAGCCGCGGCGCGAATACCGCGCGGTTGCCGCGCTGTTCGAGCAGCGTGAAGAATTCCTTCTGCCGGCGCAGTCGGTCTTCGTGACGCAGGCTTTCGGTCAGCGGCAGTGGCTGGATCAGCGCGATGACGCGTGTTTCCTGTTCCGCGGACAACGGGCCGACCCAGTCCTTGATTTGCGACAGCAGGCGGCGCTGCTGGGCCTGCTTGCGCGCGGCCGGAGGCTGGTCGAGACGGTGTTCGCGGATGAACTTGCGGTTGTTGGCATCGAGACGCTTGCGCAATGCCTCGATCTGCGCCGGCGTGAGGTCGGCGAGCAGTTCCGTGGCATCGGGCGCTGCACGCGCGGCGATGATGGCAAAACGCGCCTTGATGCCGTCGACCAGCCACTGCACGTCCTCGCTGCGCATGCCTTTTTGCGCGCGGTCGCGCACTTCGCCGAAAAACCGCGCGTATTCAGGCAGTTGTTCGCGGCGATGCCACTGGTGCAGGCGCTGGAAGCGGTTGTTGAAGACATCGCGCTGCGCAGGTTCGAGCTCGAAATAATCCTGCACCATCCAGCCCGCGACGGTGTCGATCTGGCCGTAACCGACCCGGATCATGCTGCAGCTGCCTAGCAGCATTGACAGTGCGCAGAGCAGCAGGGCGCGCTGCATCATGCTTGCAGCGGTCATAGAGCGTTGAACCAGGTGCCCATCTTTTTGCGCGTTGCGGCGTCGGGCAGCCGGCCGGTGGCGGCGGCGAGGTTGTCCTCGATGTGCGCGACGCGGCCGGTGCCGGGTATCGCGCAGGTCACCGCGGGATGGCTGACGATCCACTTCAGGAAAAACTGCGCCCAGCTGTTGCAGTCGATCTCGGCGCACCACGGTGGCAGCGGTTTGCCGCGCACGCGGCCGAACAGCCCCGCCTGCGAGAAGGGGCGGTTGATCAGCGTCGCCACGCCGGCATCGGCGCAGGCCGGCAGCAGCCGCGCCTCAGCCTCGGGTTCATCGAGCGAATAGTTGAACTGCACAAAATCGAAGTCACCACTTTTCACCAGCCGTTCAAGCTCGGCATGGGTGCCGGCGTGGTAGTGGGTGATGCCGAGGTAGCGGATGCGCCCGGATTTTTTCCAGTCACGCAGTACCGGCAGATGGGTTTTGAGGTCGAGCAGGTTGTGCACCTGCATCAGGTCGATGGTCTTGGTCTGCATCAGCCGGAAGGACTCTTCCATCTGGCGGATGCCCGCGTCGCGGCCGCTGGTCCAGACCTTGGTGGCGTAAAACAGTTTTGGCCGCAGCTTCAGTGCGGTGGCGAGGGTGCCGGTGGCGGCCTCGGCATGGCCATACATCGGCGAGGAGTCGATGACCTTGCCGCCGAGTTCACCGAAGCGGCGCAGCACCGCCTGCAGCTCGGTGGCGGCGAGCCGTGACTCGGGCACATCGAACACCTGATAGGTACCGAGCCCGATCACCGGCAGGCGTTCGCCGCTGGAGGGAATCGGACGGGTGATCAGTGGCGTGGTTGCGGCGATTGCGGGATTCATGGTCAGGCTGATGGTGCCGGCGGCAGCGGCCTGCAGCAGCCGGCGGCGTCCGATGGATACCGGTTTCATGGCGGGCTTGCGTCGCTGCGGCGCAGGGTGTGGCCGTTGGCGGTCATGCAGCGGCGCGTCATGTTTTGTTCGAGCAGCAGGCGTTCGCTGTCGTTGCGCTGGGGCTGGGTGGCGATGACGCGGCCCTGGCCATCAACGGTGAGATTGGGGACCGCCGCAGCGGCTGATGGATGACGTGCGGCCTCTGCACGAGCCTGGGCACTGCACTGAGCCAGCAGCTGCTGTGTTTCGGCGGCGCTGGTGCCGTCCTTGTGCCACTCGTAGGAGGCACAGCCGCCTGCGAACAGCAGTGCCAGCGGGGCGATCAGGCCGTGGAGGGTGGTTTTGTGGTTGAGCATGGAGCGTGAGCGTAGCAGAATGGAGCTTCCGCTTTTTGACTGACACATGGAGTCCCCGCCTTGTCCAGAACGTCATTGCCCGAGGGCCTCGTGGTGTTTGTGAAGCGCAGTTGCCCGACCTGCGAGCTGATCGAGGCGGAAATCCGCGAGGTCGCGCAGCGGGTGCCGGATTTTCATGTGGTGTCACAGGACGATCCTGCGTTCCCGCGCGGTGTGGCGACCGTGATCGATGACCGTGAACTCGACCTGTCCTGGCTCAGCAACATCGAGGCGATGCCGACGCTGCTGCGCATCGAGAACGGCCGCGAGACCGAGCGGGTGATGGGCTGGGATCGCGCCGCCTGGCAGCGGCTGACGGGGCTGCAGGGGCTGGGTGCGCATCTGCCGGCCATGCGGCCGGGATGAGGCTCCCGCTCACTCGAGCCCGGGGTGGCCGAGAAGCTGGAAGCGCGGCACCTGGGCAAGACCTGGCTTGCCTCGCGCAAGATCGAATACGGCGAAGGCACGGACCCGATCGAGGTCTGCTTCGAGCGCGGCTGGAGCGACGGCCTGCCGGTGACGCCGCCCACCGACGAGCGGGTGATCGCGATGTTGAAGGGCGCAGCGCGCCGGCCCGATGAACTCGTCGGCAACATCCCGCCCAACCTCGCGCCGTGCACCATCGAGAAGGTCGCGATCAATGCGGTGATGGCCGGCTGCCGACCGGAATACATGCCGGTGCTGCTGGCGGCGATCGAGGCCGCGCTGGAGCCGGTGTTCACGCTGCACGGCGTGCTCGCCACCACCTATTTCTCATCGCCGGTGATCATCGTCAACGGCCCGATCACGAAAAAGATCGGCATGAACAGCGGCATCAATGCGCTGGGCCAGGGCAACCGCGCCAATGCCACCATCGGACGTGCGCTGAACCTGATCGTGCGCAATGTCGGCGGCGGACGGCCCGGCGAGATCGACCGTTCGACGCTGGGCGCGCCGAGCAAATACACGCTGTGTTTTGCCGAGGATGAATCCGATCCGGCCTGGCAGCCGCTGGCGCAGGCGCGCGGCATCGCCCCCGGCAAATCCGCGGTGACGCTGTTCCAGGGCCACGGCCCCGAGGCCTTTGTCGATCAGCGTTCGCGCACGCCCGAGGCGCTGACCCAGTCCTTTGCCATGTCGCTGGTGAAGATCGGTCATCCCAAGCTGGTGCAGTCGGCGCGTGTCATTGTCGTGCTGTCGCCCGAGCATTACGGCATCTATCGTGATGCGGGCTGGGACCGTACGCACATCGAAGCTGCGCTGTATGAAGCGACGATCCGTCCCGGCGCTGAACTGGTGGCCGGCGCCGATGGTGTGGGTGAGGGCATCCCCGCGAGCCGCGCCGGCGAGCAGGTGCCGAAATTCCATGAAGATGGCTTGATGGTGGTGCGCGCCGGCGGCGCGGCCGGCCTGTTCTCGGCGATCCTGCCGGGCTGGCTGGCCGGGCGCAGCCGTACCGAACTGCAACCGGTGACCAAGGAGATCCGAGAATGACGCTGCCTTACCTGCGGGACCCCACGGCCGAGACATCGGCGGTGAAACGCGCGCGCCGTGCGCCGCCGGCCAGCCTCGATGGCCTGACCGTCGGCCTGTTCGATATCGGCAAGACACGCAGCGACGAATTCCTCAACCGCATCGAGCAACGCCTCACCGAACGCGGCATCCGCAGCAAACGCTTCGGCAAGCCGACCAATGCCAAGGTGGCCTCGGCGGACATCGTCGAGCGCGTGGTCGCCGAAGCCGACGTGGTGCTGATCGGGCTTTCCGACTGAGGTTCGTGCACGTCGTGCAGTCTGCACGACCTGATGACCTTCGATGCGAAGGGATTGCCCGGTGTGTCGATCGTGACTGCCGAGTTCCGTGACGCGGTTGCGGTGCAGAGCCGCGCACTCGGCTTCGAGCCCGCGGTGGTGTATGTTCCGCATCCGGTGCAGAACCGCAGCGCGGATGAACTGGCGGCAGTGGCCGATGCCGCTCTGCCGCGGGCGCTGGAGCATCTGGTGTCAAAAAAATAGTTAATAAAAACAAATACTTACAATCAAATTCGTAGTGGCGTCCATGCCCTGCGCCTCTTCGGGAATCCCATGAAAATTCTGGTCTATGGCGCCGGCGCGATCGGCGGATTTTTTGGCGGCCGGCTGACGCTGGCCGGTGAGGATGTGACGCTGGTCGCGCGCGGCGCGCAGTATGAAGCACTCGCCAGCCGCGGACTGATCCTCGAAGGCCCGAAGAGCGGCGTGCCCGATCCGGTGAAGGTGCGTGTGTGCAGGCCCGGCGAGGAGCAGGGCCCGTACGACCTGATCTTTGTCACGCTGAAGTCGCAGCAGATCGCGCCGGTGGCGCAGCACCTGCGCAGCCTGGTGGCGAAGGATGGCGTGCTGGTGTTTCCGCAGAACGGCCTGCCGTGGTGGTACTTCCAGGGCATCGAATCGAAATGGCGCGACGCGCCGATCAAGGTGCTCGACCCCGATGGCGTGCTCGCGCGCAGTTTCCCGCCGCAGATGATCATCGGCGGCACCGCGCTGAAACCGGCCGACCTCGTGGCACCGGGCCATGTGCGCCTGCCCGACGGCGACACCGACGCACTGGTCATCGGCGAAATCGACAACCGCATCACGCCGCGGCTCGAAGCGATTGCCGCGATCGCCACCCGCGCCGGCTGGCCGGGCAAGGTGTCGGACGACATCCGCAAGGTGAAGTGGACCAAGCTGCTGTCGAACGCGGTGTGGAACACGCTGGGTGCGATCACCCAGTCCACCGCGCGCGAGGCCGCCGCTTATCCGGGCACGCGGCCGCTGGCGGTGGCGCTGATGCGCGAAGTGGTCGCCGTGGCGGGTGCTGCGGGCACCCACCTCGACATCGATGCCGAGGCGCGGGTGGCCGATGCCGCCAAGCGCGCCTCGCTGCCGACCTCAACGCTGCAGGATGTGCGTGCCGGCCGTCCGCTGGAAATGGATGCCATCGTCAATGCGGTGCTCGAACTGTCGCGGATGACCGGCACTGCGACGCCGACGCTGGATGTCGTGGCTGCCTGCGTCAACCTGCTGAATCAGCGCATCAGCGAAGACCGCGTCGCGGTGCGGCCGGTGAAGCTGGCCTAGCGGATCACAGTATCGCGTCGATGTGCGCCACCATGCGCTTGCGCATCGCCGCATCCGGTAGCCGGCCGCGGCCGGCGTTCAGGTTGTCGAGCATGTATTCAACCTTGTCGGTGCCGGGGATCACGGCGTTGACCGCGGGATTGGCGAGCAGGTATTTCAGGAAGAACTGGCCCCAGGTCGTGGCGTCGAATTCGGCGGCCCAGTCCGGCACCGTCCTGCCCTTCACCGCACGGAACAGCTGTGCCCGCCCGAAGGGCAGGTTGCACATCAGCGCGGTGCCGGTGTCGGCTGCGGCCGACAGCAGCCGGTCCTCGACGCTGCGCTCGGCCATCGAATAGTTGACCTGGATGAAGTCGATCTTGTCCTGCCGCATGATTTCGATCAGCCGCTCGTTGGCGCGCGGCTGGTCCTGCGAGTGGGTGACACCGATGTAGCGGAACAGGCCCTGCTGTTTCCATTCGCGCACGATGGCGAGCTGTGAGGCGACCATGCCGCGGTCGAGGAAGCCGACGTTGTGCATCAGCATCAGGTCGATTTTTGGCGAGTGCAGGCGTTGCTGCGATTGTTTCATCTGCGCGGCAAAGGCCTCGTTGTCGTTGGAGCGCACCTTGGTCGCCAAAAAAACCCGGTCGCGCAGTTTTGCCGCGGCGAGCAGGTCCCCGACCACTGATTCAGCCGTACCGTAGGACGGCGCGGTGTCGATCATCCGCGCGCCGCCGTCGAGCAGGGTGCGGATGACTTCGGTGCGTTCGGTGCGTTTTTCGAGGTCGTTGCCGATGTCGAAAATGATCGCGGTGCCCAGCCCGATCACCGGCAGCAGTTCCCCGCTTTTCGGGATTTTGCGGCTGAGCAGCGGTGCGGGTTTGGCCTGGGCGGCGAGTTGCGGCGCGATGGCGAGTGCGCCAAGGCCGGCGCCGAGTTTGGCGCCCAGCTTCAGCAGGTCGCGGCGGGTTTTGAAGTGCGGGGATTTCATGGCCTCTCCTTGGTGGATGTCGGATTTGGCGCAGCGCGGTGTTCCTGCTCGCGCCCCAGCCACAGCGCAAGGCCGAGCCAGGTCGCGGTGACCGGCACCGTGGCCAGCGAGATCGCGCCGAGTTCGAGGCCGAGGCCGCGCAGGCTGTGGAAAAGCCAGCCGCTGACGGCATCACCGCCACGGAATACAACCAGATCAATCACGCTCTTCGCCTTGTATTTTTCTTCGCGTCCGGCGACGGTGAACAGCACCTCACGCGCCGGATTCGACAGCGCGAAGTTGGTGGTGCGCTGCAGGGCCTGGAAGGCGATCACCAGCCACAACATCGGTGACAGCCACAGCGTGATGAAACCGAGCATGAACACCAGTGGCAGCGCCGCCGCCGCGGGACCGGCGCCGAAGCGGCTGATCAGCCGGCCGGTGGCGACAAACTGCACCAGCAGCGTCAGCAGTCCTGCAGCAAGGTCGATGCTGGCGAAGATGCGGGTGCGCACCGCCGGATCATCGGAGGCGGCCCTGACGATTTCGATCTGCTGGAAATAGAGGAAGGTGCCGGCCAGCGACAGCAGCGCCACCCAGCCGGCGATGCCGGCGAGGTAGGGCGAGCGCAGCACCAGCTTCAGGCCGTCGAGCCAGCCGCCGCCGATGGGTGCCGGCGGTGCGGCCGTGGTTTCGGTGGCGGCAAGGCGCGCGGCGCGCAGCGGTCCGGCGGCCTTTTCCAGTCCGGCGGCGCACAGTACGGCGAGTTCGAGCAGCACCACCGCAACCAGCAACAGATTCGCGGGGCCCACCGTTTGAACCAGCGCGATGGCGATGCTGGGGCCGAGCAACGCGCCGGCCGAACCACCGGCGGCGATGAAGCCGTAGAGACGTTTGCTTTGTTCAGCGGCATAGAGGTCGGCCATGAACGACCAGAACACCGAGATCGTGAACAGGTTGAATACGCTGATCCAGACAAAGAACACCCGCGCCACCAGCGCCTTTTCGATGTCGAGCGCGAGCAGCAGCCAGAACAGCAGCAGGTTGACGGTGAAAAAGCGGTAGACCAGCGGAATGAAACGCTGCCGAGGCAGCTTGGCGACCACGGCGCCGAACAGCGGCACCGCGGCGAGCATCGCAAAAAAGGTGGCGGTGAACAGCCAGGGCAGGTTGCGCACGCCGCCGGCGATGCCCATTTCGTCGCGCAGCGGACGCAGCAGGTAGTAGGCGGCGAGCAGGCAGAAAAAATAGGCGAAGGACCAGAGCAGGGCGCGGGTTTCGCCGGGGCGCAGTGCGACCAGGCGGGACAGCAATCCATTTGCACCGGTGTTCATCGGCGTTGCTGGCGGGTGGTTGCAGGCATGATTTGAGTCTAGCAGAGGGGTATGGATAAGAGCGGGTCAAGCGGGGTGCCATCCTTGCCCGCGGGCGGCGGTGCCGGGGTACAATATGCGGAATAATTCTGTGCCACCGGCAGCCGTTCTAGATTCGCTTTCAATATTGCCGCTGAGTGCACATTCGTGACCACAAAAATCCGGAGGGGCTGCTGATGCGTATACGTCAATGGGCGTGTTTGGGTGTCGCGACCATGGGTATTGCGCTGGTGGTGACTGACGCCCAGGCGCAGGCCTATCCGGCGAAGC
Source organism: Betaproteobacteria bacterium Ga0077527 (assembly GCA_001464815.1). Classification (GTDB taxonomy): domain Bacteria; phylum Pseudomonadota; class Gammaproteobacteria; order Burkholderiales; family SG8-41. The sequence goes on from LNDW01000018.1 coordinate 154,470, forward strand.
CGCTGCGCATCGTGGTGCCTTTTGGCGCGGGTGGCCCGGCAGACGTTTATGCGCGATTTCTGGCGCAGCAACTGCAGCAGCCGCTGGGCCAGAACGTCATTGTCGAGAACCGGCCCGGTGCCGGCTCGATCATCGGCACCGATGTGGTGGCGAAATCGCCGCCCGACGGCTACACGCTGCTGCTGATGTCGAACACCCATACCGTCAACGAATCGCTGATCCCGAAAAAGCCCTTCACGCTGATGAAGGATTTTGCGCCGGTGGCGCCGATCAATTATTCGGACCTGATCCTGGTGGTGCATCCCTCGCTGCCGGTGCGCAGCGTCGCTGAACTGGTCAGGCTGGCGAAGGCCAAGGACAAGGGTTTGAACTACGCTTCATCAGGCAACGGCACGCCGTACCACATGGCCGGTGAATATTTCAAGGCACTGATCAAGGCCGACATCGTGCATGTGCCGCACAAGGGCAGCGGCGAGGCGCGCACCAGCGTGCTGAGCGGCCAGGTCGAGATGATGTTCGACGCGGTAACAACGATGACCACGCACGCCAAGGCGGGCAAGGTGCGCGCGCTGGCCACCACCGGCATGACGCGCTCGAAAGTCACGCCGGAACTGCCCACCGTGATCGAGGCCGGCGTCAAGGGCTACGAGGCGACAATCTGGCTGGGCGTGATGGCGCCGGCAGCGACGCCGCGGCCGGTGCTCGACCGACTCAATGCAGAAATCACCAAGGTCACCACCCGCAGCGATACCGCGGCCAACTGGCAGAAGCAGGGCGCAGAGGCGCTGGTGATGAGCGTCGGCGAATTCGAGAAATACCTGAGCCAGGACATCGCCAAATGGGCGCATGTCGTGAAAGTCTCCGGTGCGAAGCCGGATTGAAGCTTTTCCTTATCCCTTCATGAACGAGGAGTTTTTGTCATGCGTCTGGTGACCTTTTCCGATGCCAAGGGTGCGCGTATCGGCGTGCACGATCCTGAAACCAAAACCATTGTCGACCTGTCGGCATCGACCCGGCTGCCCAAGGAAATGACGGCCTTTGTCGCGCTGGGCAAGAAGGGGCTGTCGCGCGCACGCAAGGCGGTCAAGAGCGGTGAGGGACGCATCCCGGCTGACAGCGTGAAACTGCTGGCGCCTTTTCCGCGGCCGGCGAAGAACATCCTCTGCGTCGGCAAGAACTATCATGACCACGCCAAGGAATTCCACAACAGCGGCTTTGATGCCAGCGCCGGTGCAAATGCGATTCCCGATGTGCCGATCATGTTCACAAAATGGCCGAACTCGGTAATCGCGCCGGGCGCGGCAATTCCCAGCGCCAACGACTACACCAATTCGGTGGATTACGAGGGCGAGCTGACGGTGGTGATCGGCGAGGGCGGGCGCAACATTTCGCAGAAAAACGCCTACAAGCATGTTTACGGCTACACCATCATCAACGATGTGACCGCGCGCACGCTGCAGAACCGCCACAAGCAGTGGTTCCTCGGCAAGAGCCTCGACGGTTTCTGCCCGATGGGGCCGTGCATCGTCACCTCCGACGAGATCAAGGACGTGACCCAACTGCAGCTGATCACCAAGGTCAACGGCGAGGTACGCCAGAATGCCTTCGTCAGCCAGCTGATTTTCGACATCCCGCGCCTGATCGAGGATCTGTCGAAGGTGATGACACTGGAGCCGGGCGACCTGATCGCAACCGGCACCTGCGCCGGCGTCGGCATCGGCTTCAATCCGCCCAAGTATCTGAAGCCGGGTGATCATGTCGCGATCACCATCGAGCCGATCGGCACCCTCGAGAACCCGGTGTCCTGATGCGCCTGGTTCGTTACACGCGCGGCGGCGCGCTGCGTCTCGGCGCACTCAACGGTGAGTCGGTCATAGACCTGCTCGACGCGGCGCCGCTGGGTACGGCACCGGCGCTGCTTGCCGCGCTGTCCGACATGACGCGGCTGATTGCCGCGGGTGATGCGGGTTTGAAGGCCGCCCGTGCGGCCGTCGCCAAAGCACCGGACGCGGCACGTACGCCGCTAGCCAAAGTCAGGCTGCTCTCGCCCATCGTGCCGTCGCTGATCCTGTGCAGCGGCGAAAATTACTGGGACCACCGCGAGGAGAAGCCCGAAGTCACGCGCAAGGATCCGGAGTTTTTCCTGAAGACCGGGCTGGGTGTGACCGGGACGGGTGACGATATCGTGCTCGATACCGCGGTGACCAGGAAACTCGATTACGAAACCGAGCTGCTGATCGTCATCGGCAAACCGGGACGCCACATTCCGGCGGCGAAGGCGCATGAGCACATCTGGGGTTACACCGTGATGAACGACGTCACCGCGCGCGACCGCCAGGTCACGCTGCGGCCCGACGGTTCCTCGGTCTATAACCTCGGCCCGGGCAAGAACTTCGACACCTGCGCGCCGATGGGCCCGGCCATCGTCACCGCGGACGAGATAGACGATGCGCAGAAACTGCAATTGCGCACCACGGTCAACGGCCAGTTACGTCAGAACAACAGCACCGCCAAGATGATCTGGACCTGCGCGCAGCTGGTCGAGTTTTTCTCGACCTTTGTCACGCTGCAGCCCGGGGTGGTGATTTCCACCGGCACACCCGGTGGCACCGCCTGGGGTTCGGATGCCGAACTCGGCGGCAAGAAGCCGATGCGCAAGGATGTGGTCACCGCCAGCGGTTACCTGCAGCCAGGTGACGAGGTGGTCTGCGAGATCGAAGGTGTGGGACGGCTGGTCAATCGTGTGGTGGCGGGGTGAAAGGCAGGAAGCGCAATTAACAGGATTGGCAGGATGTTCAGGATAAAAACCGTTGGAGACGGGGCCCGCATCTGCTTGCGGGTTATCCTGAATATCCTGTGCATCCTGAAAATATCAGTAGTTAAAAATCCGGAGGGGAGTGTCATGAACAAGCGTTATCTGATGGCTGCGTTGCTGCTGTTCTGCGGCGCTGCCCATGCGCAGGAAGTGTTTCCGAGCCGCCCGCTGTCCATGGTGGTGCCTTTCCCGCCGGGCGGGGTGGCGGATGTCACCGGCCGGCCGACGGCGGCGGCGCTGGAGAAGGTGCTGAAGCAGCCAGTGACGATAGCCAACCGGCCCGGAGCCGGTGGTGCGGTGGGCAACGCCGCGGTGGCCAATGCCAGGCCTGACGGCTATACGGTGCTGATGGCGTTGTCGAGCATCACGGTGATTCCCGAGGCCGACAAGCTGTTCAACCGCAAGCCCGCATACACCCTCGATCAACTGGCGCCCATCGCGCTGGTATCCGCCGATCCGATGATCCTGGTGGTGCATCCCTCGCTGCCTGTGAAAACGGTCAAGGATGTGATCGCGCTGGCAAAAAAGCAGCCAGGTGAGTTGTCCTTCTCGTCCTCGGGCGTTTACGGCGCGCTGCACATGCCAATGGAAATGTTCCTGCACGCGGCGCAACTGAAGATGCGCCATGTGCCGACCACCGGTGGCGGCCCCGCAATCACCCAGCTGCTCGGCGGCCATGTGACGATGACCGCCGGTGGTCCGGCGGCGATCACTTCTCATGTCAAGGCCGGGAAGCTGCGCACCATCGTCACCTGGGGCGCCGAGCGCCATCCCAACTACAGGGAAGTGCCGACCTTCAAGGAGCAGGGCTACGACATCGTCTATTACATCTGGGCCGGCATGTTCGCGCCGGCCGGCACGCCGGAGCCGGTGATGAAGGTGCTGCGTGATGCGGTGCGCCAGGCGGTCAATGACGCGGAGTTCAAGGCGCAGATGGCTCGGGTTAACTCACCGGTGAATTATCTCGACGCGCCGGATTTCGCGAAATACGTCGATACCGACGCAAAACGTCTGGCGACTGTGGTCAAGGCCATCGGCCGGGTGCAATAGGCCATGACTGAAACGACCTTGCAGGTGCAGGCAGCGGAGACCCGAGGCCTGCGCAGTGACCAGGCCTCGGGCCTGACGCTGCTCGCGCTGGCTGGTTTGGTCGGCTGGCTCAACCGGGAGTTCCCGGTGGGCACGCTGGCGGATCCCGGACCCGGCTATGTGCCCTTGCTGCTCGCGGTCGGGCTCGGTGTTATCGGTGTGCTGGTTGCCGCCTTCGGTGTGCGATCCATGCCGCTGCGGACGCTGGCCTGGCCCGAGGCCACCCGCGCGCTGGTGATCATGGCCGCCTGTGTCGTCGCGACCTTTGCACTGGAGCGTATCGGCTACCGCATCACCATTGCCGCTCTGCTGGTATTTTTTGTCGGCGTGGTCGAACGCAAGGCGTGGTGGGTGACGGCGCTGGTTGCCGGCGTGTTCAGCCTCGCCTCGTATCACGTGGTCGGCGTGATGCTCAAGGTGCCGCTGCCGCGCGGGCCCTGGGGCTTCTGATGGTTGAAACCTTCAACAGCCTGATGATGGGTTTTTCGGTGGCTTTCCAGCCGCAGGTGCTGATGTACGCCTTTTTCGGCTGCATCATCGGCACGCTGGTCGGCATGATGCCGGGATTGGGACCGCTGGCCGGCATCAGCCTGCTGCTGCCGGCCACCTTCGGCCTGAATCCGATCATCGCCATCGTGCTGCTTTCCGGTGTGTATTACGGCGCGATGTACGGCGGTTCGACGACCTCGATCCTGATGCGCATTCCGGGTGAAGCCGCCTCGGTGATGACCTGTGTTGACGGCTATGCGATGACCCAGCAGGGTCGCGCCGGCCCGGCGCTGGCGATTGCCGCGATTGGTTCCTTTGTCGCCGGTACGCTGGGCGTGATCGGCCTGATGCTGCTGGCGCCGACACTGGCCGATTTTGCCCTGCGCTTTGGTCCGCCGGAGTACACGGCGCTGCTGCTGATGGGCCTGTTCGTGCTCGCCTATATGAGTGGCGGCTCGATGCTGAAGACGCTGGCGATGGCGGTGTTCGGCCTGCTGCTGGGGATGATCGGCATCGATGTGATGAGCGGTTACACCCGCTTCAGCTTCGGTATCACCGAACTGGGAGACGGCGTGGGCATCGTGCCGGTGGCGGTGGGCCTGTTCGGCATTTCAGAAATCCTGATGACCGCGGGGCAGGCCGATCCGCCGAAAGTGCAGCAGCCCACGCTGCGCCAGCTGGTGCCCACCGCCAGCGACCTGCGCCAGTCGGTGGGGCCGATTGCACGCGGCAGCCTGCTTGGCTTCATGATCGGCATCATTCCCGGCTCGGCGCACATCATTTCTTCCTTTGTGTCGTACGGCATGGAGCGGCGTCTTTCGAAAACCCCCGAGCGTTTCGGCCAGGGCGCGATCGAGGGAGTGGCGGGGCCTGAGTCGGCGAACAATGCCGCGGCCACCGGTGCCTTTGTGCCGATGCTGGCGTTGGGCATTCCCACCGGCCCGGTCACCGCGGTGATGCTGGCGGCAATCATGGTTCACGGCATCCTGCCGGGGCCGATGCTGATTCAGCAGCAGCCCGACTTGTTCTGGGGATTTGTTGCCAGCATGTACGTCGGCAACGTGGTGCTGCTGGTGCTGAACCTGCCGATGGTCGGACTGTTCGTCAATCTGCTGCGTATCCCGTATGCTTATCTTTATCCCTGCATCCTCGCGTTCTGCATCGTGGGCTGTTACTCGGTGAGCAACAGCACGATGGATGTGTGGATCATGCTGGTGATGGGGGTGGTCGGTTATGTGCTGCGCAAGTTTGGTTTTGATCTCGCGCCGGTGGCGCTGGGCCTTGTGCTGGGGCCGATGCTCGAGCTCTCGCTGCGCCAGTCGCTGGCGATGAGTGGTGGCGACTACGCCATCTTCCTGCAGCGGCCGATTGCGGTGACCATGCTGGTGCTGGCTGTGGTGTTGTTGTTTTTTGCCGTCAAGCCATTGATTTTCAAGGGGAAAGACTGGCGATCCAAGGTCGGTCTGGATGAACCCGCCGATTCCTGATTTTTACCCGACGAGACTGCCATCGTGATGACCCTGAGCCGAACGCCGTTCCTTGCCGCCCTGTTGCTGCTGACCTGCCTGCCGCTGCGTGCCGCCGACCTGCCGCTGTCCGGCGGTCCCTATGTGCCAACACCGCAGCGTGTGGTGGACGAGATGCTGAAGATCGCCGGTGTCAACGCCAGGGACGTGGTGATCGACCTCGGCTCCGGTGACGGCCGCATCGTGCTCACCGCGGTGGAGAAACACGGTGCGCGCGGCCGCGGCTATGACATTGACTCCAAGCTGGTCGAGCGCAGCAACAACACCGCGAAAAAGCTGGGTGTCGAGGCCCGCGCGAGCTTCCATGAGCTGGATGTGCTGAAGGCGCCCATCGGTGACGCCACGGTGATCACGCTCTACCTGCTGCCGGAAATGATGAAGGCGCTGCGCAGCAAGTTTCTCAGCGAACTGAAACCCGGCACGCGCATCGTCTCGCACGACTTCGATTTCGGCGACTGGAAACCGGCGCGCAGTGTCAACCTGGAGCTCGAGGAAAAATACGATTCGCCGGGCCGCTTCTCCTCGAATATCTTCCTGTGGGTGGTGCCGGAGCGCTCCGCACAGTGACCGCGGCTGGCCAGTGACACCGGCGGCACCCGGCGGCGCGCGAGCGCCGTCATTCGTGTTCCTGATGACGGTGCTGCTCGTCGGGCAGAGTGTCGGCACCATGGGCACCACGATGATTCCGGCGGTGGCGCCCAAGGTCGCGCAGACCTACGGCATCACCTCGGCGCTGATCGGCTACCAGATCAGCCTGCTCGCCTGCGCGATGATTGTCGCGCTGGCCTTCGGCGCGAAGTTCAACCGCCGCTGGGGTTCCACACGCATGCAGCAGCTCGGCCTGGGCATGATCGCCATCGGCGGCCTTATTGCAATCCTGCCGCATGTCGCGTTCTTTTTCCTTGCCTCGATTGCACTGGGGCTGGGTTATGGCGTGCTCACGCCTTCGGCCTCCAACCTGCTGTTGCGCTTCACGCCGGCGGAACGGCGTAACCTGATTTTCTCGATCAAGCAGGCCGGTGTGCCGCTGGGCGGCATCGGCGCCGCGCTGATCGCGCCGGCGGTCGCCGTGCATTTCGGCTGGCAGTGGGCCATCGCCGGCAATTCAATGGTGCTGTTCGGCCTGGTTTGCGTGCTGGGCCGGGCGCGCCATCACTGGGACACCGACATCGACCCCAAGGCGCCGATCGGCGGCCATCCCTTCGCCAGCGTGATGGACAACTGGCGGCATCCGGTGCTGCGCCTGCTGGCGCTGTCCGGCGGCACCTTTGTCATCGTGCAGTTCGGCATCACGACCTTCACCGTGATCCTGTTCAACGAGGAGCTGGGCTGGGGGCTGATCGAAGCCGGGCTGGTGCTCACCGCTTCGCAGCTGGGTGGCGTGGCCGGGCGGATTTTCTGGGGCTGGATGGCCGACCGCATGGGCAGCGCCTTCCGCTCGCTGGTGATCCTCGGTGCGGTGATGGTGGTGGCGGCGCTGCTGTGCTTCACGCTGACACCAAACTGGCCGATGCTCGCTGCCTGCGCACTGTTCTTTGTGTTCGGTTCCACCGCCAGCGGCTGGAACGGCGCCTTCCTCGCCGAAATCGCGCGCATCGTGCCGGCGGAGCAGATCAGTCCGCTGACCGGCGGTGCGCTGATCTATGTCAACACCGGCAAGGCGCTGGGCCCCATCCTCTGCGCCAACGTCTTTCTGCTCACCGGCGACTACACCATCACCTTCGCCATGCTCGCGCTGCCGGCCGGTTTCGGCCTGTGGTGTGTGTGGAAGGCCGACCGGATGTTGTCACACCCAGCCTGATTCCGCACCGGCATGGGGCATCGTGGTTTGCCGTGGTGCGTATGACGGCAGAAAAATCAAAGGTGTTCTTACAGGATGTACAGGATATTCATGATAAAACTGCTCGTGCCGGTTCCCTGATGGTCCTCATCCTGCGCATTTACCATCCTGTAAATTTTTTGTTCTCAAACCCGGCTCCATAACGGGCATGATGTTTGCTCACACTGGTTGTGGAAAATACAGTCACGAGGTGAGGTGAATCATGTTTATCGTGTTGCGCTTGATGGTGATCGCGGGACTGGTTGCGGCGTGGCCGGCAGCGGCGCAGCAGTTTCCGGTAAAACCGGTGCGTCTGATCGTGCCTTTTGCGCCCGGCGGCCCCAACGACATTCTCGGCCGCCTGGTGGCACAGAAACTTACCGAGCAATGGGGACAGCAGGTCATCGTCGAGAACCGTGGCGGCGCCGGCGGCACCATCGGCCTTGAGGCGGCAGTGCGTTCGCCGAAGGACGGCTACACGCTGGCGATGGGTGGCACCAGCAACCTGACGGTGGCGCCCAGCCTCTACGAAAAACTCGCCTACGACCCGCTGAAGGATGTCACGCCGATCATCAACGTCGCGGCGGTGCCCTATGCACTGGCGGTGAATCCGACAGTACCGGCGAAGACCGCGCGTGAACTGATCCCGATTGCCTTGCGCAAGACCGGTTATCTCAGCTACGGTTCCTCGGGCACCGGCAGCATGTCCAGCCTCGCCGCCGAGTTGTTCAAGTCGCTGTCCAAGACACAGATCGTGCATGTCCCGTACAAGGGCACCGCACCCGCACTGACCGACGTGGTCAGCGGCCAGATTGACCTGATGTTCGCCGACCTTGCCCTGATCAAGCCTCTCGCCGAGCGCGGACGGTTGCGCGCGATTGGCATCACCGGGGCTAAACGCTCGCCCTCGGCCCGGGAGCTGCCGACCATCGCCGAATCGGGGCTGCCGGGTTATGACATCGAACCGTGGTTCGGCGTGATCACCACCGAAGGGGTGCCGCGGCCAATTGTGATGCGGATCAACGCCGGGATTGCCGCCGCGTTAAAGTCACCGGATGTGCTGCAGCGCCTGGCTGCGCTGGGCTACGAGCCGCTGGGTGGTACGCCGGAGCAGTTCGCCGCCACCATCAAGGCCGACATCGCCAAATACGCGGCGGTGGTGAAGGCAGCCGGGATCAAGGCCGAACTGTAAACGCAGTAGGGCGTTAAGTCGTCCCCCAGGAAGACTTGCTGCGGGCGCACTCTCCCAACACAGCTAACCGGCTGTGATGCCGGCACCAGCGATTCAGGATGGCGCAGCAGCACCACGCCCTGCAATACGCCCCGTCACCACACACTCCGCAATATTGCCGCCCGACAGGTAGAGGTGGCCGAAGGCGCTGCCGCATTCGCCGGCGGAATAGAGGCGGGGGATGGGTTTGCCGTAGGCGTCGATGATGCGTGATTGCGCATCGTGCACCGGGCCGCCCTGGGTGTTGGAAATCACTGCCCACATCGTCGAGCCGTAGAACGGCGGTTTGATGATCGGCAGCATGCTGCCGGCGGGGCGATCGAAGTCGGTGTCACGGCCGGCGGCGCACAGCGCGTTCCATCGCGCGACGGAGACTTTGACTTCGGCCGGATTCAGGCCAAGCTGCTTGGCGAGGTCTTCGAGCGTGTCGGCGCGTTTGATGATGCCGTTGCCGACTTCCTTCAGGTTGTCGTCACTCCAGTCGTAGCGCAGGCCTTCGTCGTTCGAGGTGGCCTTGCCCAAGGGATACATCTGGCGGCCGATGTCGTCGCAGATCAGGTAGGCCGGGTTACGCGCGGCGCGCTGGGTCACCGGGTCGAAGTACGACAGCGGGCGTACGCCGGTGTCCTGGGTGTAGGGCTGGTATTCGGACATGAAACGTTTGCCCGAGGCGTCGAGCAGGATCCACGCCATTTTCAGGTTGACCTTGTCGTGGTCGCCGGGAAACCAGTCGGGGAAGCGCTTGACGCGGATGCCGTAGGGATAGGCCGGGTCGGTGTGACGGAAGCCGTAGGCGCCATGCACATGCCACAGATGCCACAGCGCGGCACCGAGGTCCTGCGCCATGCGGATGCCGTCGCCGGTGTTGTTGCGCGCGGCGGCGTTCAATACCGGATAGGTCTCGAGGAACTGCGCCTTCATCTCGGCATTGCCCTCGAAGCCGCCGGTGGCGATGATCACGCCGCGGCTGGCGCCGATGTGCTGTTCCTGGCCATTGACGTGGACGGTGACACCGCGCACTTCGCGCGTGACCGGATCGGCGATCAGGCGTTGCGCGCCACAGCCGAGGCGGATATCGACGCCGGCGGCAATCACGTTGTCATGCACCACCTTGAACAGCTTGGGACCGTTCGGCGCGCCATTGGCCCAGGGATAACTTTCGCCGGCCTTGAAACCGGGCACATCGACCACCGACGTGTGATAGAAGGTGTCGGTGCCGGGAAGCGGATAGTTGCCGCGGATCTGCCGGCGGTAGGGGTCGCCGGCTTTGGCGCGCTCTTCGTTTTCTTCGACGGAAGTGATGACCCGCGCGCCGTTGATTTCGGCGAGTTCGCGCACATAACGTTCGAGGTCGCAGAAACCTTCGGCCAGTGTGCGCACCACATCATCCGGCGTGCGTCCGCCGTTGGTGGTTTTCAGGTACGCAAAAGCCAGTTCGGGATCGTGCGCGCTGCGCACCGCGCCATAGGAGCAGATCGACAGTCCGCCGGGCACCGTTGATTTTTCGATGAGCAGGGTTTTGGCGCCGGCCTGCGCGGCATTCAGTGCGGCGATGCCGCCACCTAGGCCGAAGCCGATCACGATGACGTCGAACTGTTCTGTGAATTTCATGGGCGGATCTTTAAAATAATTAATAAAAACAATGGTTTATGAAATTTTCTGTGATAAGAAGTCGGGCAGCATCGTGCCCGGCTGCTGGAACAGCACAAAGCCGCCCAGCGCCGCCGGCCATTCCAGCAGCAGGCGTTGTTCGCCGGCGTCGCGGATGGCGCAGCTGGCCGCGGCGAGCCGGGTGCGGGTGGCGCTGAGGCTGTCGCAGCTCAATACATAACCGGCGATCCACGGCAGTGCAGGTGCTTCAAGGCCGAGTGACGCGCGCAGCCGTTGTGGTGTGACAAAGAGCAGCGAGCCGCGCTGGCTGTCGATGCGCCAGCTGTCGTTGCCGACCTGGGCAAGCAGGCCGGTGAAATGTGAATAACGTTGTGCCGCCTCGCGCGGGTCTTCCACGCAGATGACCACCGCAGCAAGGCCGCGTGCGCCGTTGGCGTGGTGTATCCAGCGTTCCTGCCACAGCCACTGCGGGGTGTGCTGCTGGCAGTACTGGATGCGGCCCTCGGCCATGGTGCCGGGCGGCACGCGCACCACCGAAAAGCGCGCGGTTTCGTCGCCATGGTCGGTGGCGATCTCGCGCTGCAGGGCAACGGTGGGCAGCGGTTTGAAGCCGGCCTTGTCGAGGCGGGCATGGTCGGCCTCGGCCGCGGCGCTGCCGAAGGCGATCAGGTGTACGCCGGTGTAACGCCGGATCGCTTCGCGCAACTGTTGCGCAATCGGCGTGTCGGCGGTCGGTGTCAGGAATTCGAGATAACCCTCGCGCAGCATCACGCAGCGGTTGCCGCTGCCCGCAGGCACCAGCGGGCCGCCGGGTTCGAGGCGGTGTGACTGCGCCGAGAACGGCGTCAGCGTGAAGCCGGCCTGTTCCAGTGCCGCGCTGGCATCATCGATGTGCGGCACGAAGTGCGCGACATGATCGATGTTGAGCTTGCCCGCGGAAGGCTGCTGCACGGCGGCAAGCGGTGCGCTGCCGGTCATCAGTAGCCCAGCTTCGGATCGATGCGCCGCTTCAGCCGTTTGCCGGCGAGCAGCAGTTCAAGGTTCTCGAACCAGAGGTCGAGCGAAATGTCGATGTAGTGTTCGCCATCGTCGCACGACACATGTGGCGTGATCAGCAGATTGGGCGTGGTCCACAGCGAGGCGCTGGCGGGCAGCGGCTCGGGATCAACAACATCGAGCATCGCGCCAGCGAGCCGGCCTTTGCGCAGGCGTTGCTCAAGCGCCTTTTGGTCGAGCACCGGGCCGCGTGCAATGTTGATGACGAAGGCCGAGGGTTTCAGCAGGTCGAGCCGCTTGCCGTTGAGAAGGCTGCGGGTCTCGCTGGTCAGCGGCACTGCGAGCACCACGAAGTCGGCCAGCGGCAGCACCTTGTCGAGCTGTTTGTAGCTGACCACGCGGTCGGCATGACGGTTCTTTTGCGCGCTGCGCCGTACGCCGATCACCTTGAGCCCGGTTTTTTTTGCGGCGCGTGCCGCGGCTTCGCCGAGGTCGCCGAGGCCGACCACCACCGCGGTCTTGCCGGTGATGCTGGGCGAGAACAGGGCTTCCCAGTGCCGGGCCTGCTGGTTGGCGACAATCGCCGGCAGGCGTGCATTGAGCAGGGCGTAGGCCATCATCATGTACTGCTCGGCCTTGTGGCCGTGGGCGCCGCTGTTGTTGGTGAAGGTGACACCCTTGGGCAGCCAGTCCAGCGGCAAGGCGCCGTCGATGCCCGCCGAGGTGGAGTGCAGCCAGCGCAGCCTGGGCGCGCGCTGCGCGAGCCTGTCACGCTGCGCCGGCACGCCGATCACCAGATCGGTCTGCGGCAGTACCGATTCAAGAATATCGCCATCCCAGCCGAAGCTGACCTTGCCAATTTGTTTCGCCAGCGCCTTGTGGCGCTTGCAGGCGGCCTGCCAGTGTTCCGGCAGGGTGTGGAAGATCGGATTCTTCTTGCGTGCGTTCTCGATGTGCAGATTGAGCTTGCGGATGGCCATCGCAGCGTATCGTTATTTGATGACGTTATTTGATTGTTTTCGAGCGCTGGAAAGGCGCGGTCAGGAAGGCGGCTTCGGGCGGATCGAGCTTGGCGGTGCCGGCGGCCTTGACGATTTCCTGCATGCGCTTCAGCGAATTCACGTCGGCCGTTTCAAAGCTGACCATGTACGCGCCATCCCATTGCGCGGCATAGGCCTTGGCATCGACCGGATTCATGTTCGCGGCCTTTTGCAGGATTTCGGCGACACGGTCCTTGTTCTTCGAGCCGTATTCATTGGTCTTGCGCATCGCGGCGATGAACCTGGCGACGGCTTCGGGGTTCTTGCCGACGTAGTCGTTGTGCACGATGCTCACCGCGAGGATCGGCGCCGCCGTGCCCTTGGTCAGTTTTTTCCAGTCTTCAACCACGCTGCCGAGGTTGGTGAGCTTGATGTCGTCGCTCATCTGGCCAATGGTTACCGAGCGGATCACCGCGGCATCGACTTCCTTCTGGATCAGGAACTGGGCGAGCCGGCCTTCGTTGCCGGGGACCACGTTGTATTCACCCGGTTTGAGGCCGTAGATGTTCTGCAGGATCGCGCTGGCGATGGCGTGGGTGGCGCTGCCGGGCGGCGACATGCCGATTTTCTTGCCCTTCAGGTCGGCGACCGATTTGATCGGTGAGCCCGCGGGCACCACGATCTGCGCTTCGGCGATCTGCGAGGCGAGCACGATCTTCACCGGCACGCCATCGGCGGCAATGCTCATCGACGCGGTGGAGGGCGCGCCGAAGGCGAGGTCGATGGATTGCGAGGCGATGGCGCGCGTCGGTCCGTTGACCTCGGCGAACTTGATCCATTCGACATCGAGGCCTTCCTTCTCGGCGAATTTCATCTGCTCCATCACCGCACCGAAACCGAGGCTGAAGCCGCTGGTCCAGTAGCCGACACGGATTTTTTGCGCCTGCGCGGGCAAGGCGCCGAGCAGCAAGGCCAGCAACAACGATTTGATGACGGTATTCATGAGCAGCTCCTGATAAAAATATTTAATTAAATCAATGACTTAAGTTGATGTGTTAGCTGTGCGGTGGCGGCTTCGGTGGTGTCTCGTGGCCGCGGCAGATCGATTGCAACCTGCTCGCGCACACGCCCAGGGCGCGGCGCCAGCACCACCACGTGGTCAGCCAGCACCACGGCTTCTTCGACGTCGTGGGTGACAAAGACGATGGTCATCTGCTTCAGCGCCTGGATGCGCAGCAGCTCTTCATGCATTTGCGCGCGGGTCAGCGCGTCGAGCCGAGAGAACGGTTCATCCATCAGCAGGATGCAGGGTTCCTGCACCAGGCTGCGCGCCAGCGCGACGCGGCTGCGCATGCCGCCGGAGAGCTGGTAGGGAAAGGCATCGGCAAAGCTGTCGAGCCCTACCAGCTTTAACGACTCGCGGGCGCGCGACTCGCGCTCACTGCGCGGCATGCTGCCGGCTTCGAGTGCGAATTCGACATTGCGCTGCGCCGTGCGCCAGGGCAGCAGGCGGTCTTCCTGGAACATGTAGCTGATGCTGCGCCAGTCATCGAAGTCGCGCGCCGCGACACCGTTGATGCGGATGTCGCCGCGCTCCGGCGTGACCAGCCCGGAGATGATGTTGAGCAGCGTTGATTTGCCGCAGCCCGAGGCGCCGAGTATGGCGACCACCGACTGCGCGGCGACTTCGAGCTGGATGTTGTCGAGCACCTGCAGCGGCTGGCCGTCGTTGCCGGCGAACCACTTCGACACTCCGCGCACCTCGATGGCGCCGGCGATGGCGGTGGCGGCACTCATCTCAGTGGCCTTTCACCGGCGGCTTGGCGGCAAATTTCGAATCACGCAGGCACATCCGGCCGCGCGGGTCCTGCCACAGCTTGCCGTCCTCATGCAGCTTGCCCAGCGCGCGGGCGACCGTGCTGAAGTCATAATCGGCAAATTGTTCGGCGAGCTCGGAATAATATTTCGGCGTTTTTTCGATGACGGCGACGATTTTGCCGGCGAGTTCGGCCACGGCCTGATCGCCTGAGGAGGCCTGATGCACCGGATCGGCCTTGCCATCGTAGTAATCGGCGATTTTGGCGCGGTCGGTGTAGGCGTAGGCGATGCGCTCGAAGCGTTCTTTCGGGATGCCTTCGGAAATGGTGGCGTCGATGCCGACCTTGGCGCCGGTGGGCACCACACCCGGAGGCATCACCGGCAGGCTGGGATCCAGCGGCTTGGCGCGGCTGCCCGGGATGATGACCACGTCCTTGTCACCCTGCACGCGGGTGGCGATCGCCCATTCGACGTCCATCGCGTTGAACACGTCGATGTCGTCGTCAACCACCACCACATGTTTCAGGTCCATCACCGAGAGCGCGGCGAGCAGCGCGTTCTTGCCTTCACCTGCCTGTTTCTTGATCGAGACCACGGCATGCCACATGCCGCAGCCGCCGAGCGTGACGTTAATGTCCTTGACCTGCACACCGGCGGTCTTCAGTGCGCGGCGGATCTGGGTGTAGCGCGTCGGCGCCATCAGCCAGGTGTTCTCCCAGGGCATGTGCAGGGCGTAGTAGATCGCGTCCTTGCGCATGGTGATGGCATTGATGCGCACCACCGGGTTCCAGTGCAGGCCGCCCATCAGCCGGGTGAATTCGCCGAAGCGGCCTTCGGGCTGGGTCCAGCCGGTCGGCAGTATCTCTCCCTCAAGTACTATTTCGGAATCGGCGATGCAGGGCAGATCGATGGTTTCGCACTGCGCGAGTTCAATCGCCTTGCCGCGGATGCCGCCGGCGATGCCCATTTCGTCGGTGCCCAGCGGCGCGCGGAAGCCCGAGCCGAGGTTTTCAAACGGATGGTTGCCGATGGAGATGGAAATGGGTAACGCTTCACCGCGTTCAAAGGCGCGCTGCGCGAACAGGCGCATGTTGTTCGGCGTGACGATGTCGATGCCGGTCAGATTGCGTTCCTTGACCATGAAGCGGTAGATGCCCGAGTTCAGGCCGTATTCGGGATCGCGCGCGATGGTGATGCCGGCGGTGATCATCGGGCCGCCGTCGTAGATCGAGAACATGGGGATCGGCAGGCTGAACAGGTCGACATCCTTGCCGGTCTTGATCACCTGTTTGAGCGCCGCGTTTTCGACATAACGCGGCGCGAGGGGATTGGCGATGCCGCGCTCGAGCCGGAATTCAATTTCCGGGTAGGTTTCGCAGCCCATCGACATGATCGCGCGTTTCTGCGAGCGGATGATGCCGGAGACCACCGGCATGTCGTAGCCGATGACCTGGTGGAACAGCAGGGCCTTGTCGGACTGGTCGACCAGGGTGGCGATGTGGCGGCTGTCCACCGGCTGTTTGATGTCGACCAGTTCCTTCTCGGCGCGCAGGCGGTCGAGAAAGCCGCGGAAAGTTTCGTCAGCGTAGGGCAGGGGTTTCATGGTGTTCATTTTTCCTTGGTGCCGGCGGGGCCGGTGACGCCGGCCCAGCGCGGGATGCTGTCGTGCTGCACGTCGAAGAGGTCGAGCACGCGGCCCACCGAGTGGTTGACCAGGGCGTCGATGTCCTTGCCGCCGCTGTAGAAGGCCGGCACCGGCGGGAAGATCACGCCGCCCATCAGTGTCACCGCCTCCATGTTGCGGATGTGGGCGAGGTTGAGCGGGGTCTCGCGCGTGATCAGCACCAGGCGGCGGCGTTCCTTCAGGATCACGTCGGCGGCGCGGGTGATCAGGTTGTCGGCGAATGCGTGGGCCACGCCGGCCAGCGTCTTCATTGAGCAGGGGGCGACCACCATCCCGGCGGTGATGAAGGAGCCGCTGGCGATGGTGGCGCCGATGTCGCGCACGTTGTGGGTGACATCGGCGAGCTGGTGCAATGCCTTGCGGTCCATGCCGTATTCCTGGAAGGCGTTGAGCACGCCGGCTTCGGATACCACGAGGTGGGTTTCCCAGCCGCCAAGCTGGCGCAGGCGCTCAAGGATGCGTATGCCGTAAATGGCGCCAGAGGCGCCGGTCATGGCGACAATCAGGCGGCGCGGCGTGTTGCTGGAGGCAGATGCACTCATGGGCTTTGCTTTCAGTTGCGGCTTGCGGTTGGGTTACTGCTGCTCCGCCTCTTTTTTCCAACGGAACAGGTGGTCTTCCAGCGGCCGCAGAATGCCCATTTCGAGCACGGCCATCATCACCACCAGGGTCAGGGTCCAGGCAAAAACCTGATCGGTCTGGATCAGGTCCGCAGCCTGACGCAAGCGGTATCCTACACCGCTCGAGGAGCCCAGCGTTTCCGCGACCAGCGACACCCGCCAGCCGAAGCCGAAGGCGAGCCGAGCCCCGGAAAAGAAGTAGGGCAGGATGGTTGGCAGGTAGATCTTCACCATCACTTTCCATGACGGCATGCGCAGCACCCGCGCCAGCTCGATGAAGTCGGCGTTGACGGTACGTGTGCCCTGCCAGACATTGGTGATGATCAGCGGCATCGCGGTCATGAACACCACGAATATCGTCGTGGCATTGGACACCCCGAACCAGATCAGAGCGAAGATCGCCCAGATTGCCGAGGACACCGTGTTCATCACCGGGATCACCGGTTCGAAGAATTCGCCGATGCGGCGGTTGGCGCCGAACAGGATGCCCAACGGCAGGCCGATCAGCGTCGCCAGCACGAAGCCGACACCAACCCGGTAGAGCGTGATGCCGAGGTTGTGCCAGAGATCGCCGCTGGCGGAAATCTGCAACAGAGCGTTCCACACCCGCGCCGGTCCCGGCAGGATGTAGTGCGGCACGCCAAGCGAGCAGATCCACCACACGCCGAGTATTCCGCCGACCAGGGCCAGGCGCTGGAGGATGATGCCGGCGCGAAAGCGGCTGGGTGTGCCGCGCAGCGGGATGGCGGGAGCTTCGGCCATGGATGATTACTTTGGCGGTGCGGTGAAGTAGGTGCCGCGGCCGCTGGCGACCAGGGCGCCGTCCTTGTCGTAGACATAGGCTTCTGCGGTCGAATACTGGCTGCCGCTGCGCACCACGCGGCCCTTGGCCGTCAGATCACCGGGCATCGCGGCCTTGTGGTAATCGACGCGGATGTCGATGGTCGGCACCGGGCGGCCGAGTTGCGCGGCGATGGCGTAGTCGGCGACGACATCGACGATCGCGGCAAGGATGCCGCCGTGGGTGTATTTCCGTTCCGGATTGACCACCCATTCCTCGCGCCAGCCGGCCTTGACCTCGATGCCGGATTCATCGGCCTTGAGGAAGGTGAAGTTCAGCCACTGGTTGAAAGGGCCGCGGGTGATCAGTTTCTGCAGCTGTTCGAGTGTGGGAGGGGTGGGTTTTGCGTCTGTCATTGGATGCTCCGGTGGTTCAGGGATTGAAAACCGCGCGGCGGGGCCGCGCAACATAGAAATTGTCAGGCCGTCTGCGAGTTTTTCTCAGGGCTACCCGCGGCAATGGCGCGCAGCTTCGCCTGGTCAATCTTGTTGGTGCCGGCCAGCGGTAGCTGCTCCAGGAAAAACACCCGCCGCGGATGCTGATAGACGGGGCCGTTGGCCAGCGCATGCTGTTTCAGTTCATCCTCAGCGGCGGTCTTGCCCGAGCGCAGCACGACAAAGGCATAGGGCACCTGTCCCTTCAGTTCGTGGGCGAAGGGCAGCACCGCGGCCTGGTGCACGGCCGGGTGTTTTTCGAGCAAGCGCTCGACTTCGATCGGAAAGATGTTCTCGCCCCCACAGACGAACATGTCATCGGTGCGGCCGACGAAGTAGTAGAAGCCATCGGCATCGCGGCGGCAGACATCGCCGGTGTGGTACCAGCCGTCGCGGATGCGTTTGGCGGTTTCTTCCGGCAGGTTGTGATAGCCGGCGAGGATGCCGGGGTTTTTCAGGATCAGTTCACCTTCATCAGGCGTCGGGCCGTTGATCAGCCGGGCTTCGGTGCCTTCATAGGGCGCGCCGATCGAGCCGGCAGGCCGCGGCCGGCCCTTGGGATCGGGACCCAGCGGCACCGGTCCGCCTTCGGTCACACCGTAAACCACCAGCGGCTGTGCGTTGGGAAAGTGGCTGTGGATGTCGGCGAGCAGCTGGGGAGAGGAGGGCGCCGAGCCCATCATCACCGTGCGCACGGAGGTGGTGTCGGTGGCGGCGAGCAGATCGCGGCGCGCCAGCAGCATCGAAATCATCGTCGGCACTCCGGAAATCACCGTGCAGCGGTAGCGTGCAATCGCGGCGAGATAACGCTCGACGTTGAACTGCGGCATCAGTACCAGCTTCGCGCCGGCGGTGAGGCCCTGCTTGATCGCGTTCAGTGCATTCTTGTGGTACAGCGGCGCGGCAATCAGGATCACGTCGTTTTCGGAAGTGCCGCGGGTGTGGGCAAGGATCAGCCGGCTCCAGTTCTGGCCCCAGTGGGTCAGCAGCACGCCTTTGGGTCTGCCGGTGGAGCCCGAGGTATAGGGCTGGATGGCTACGGCGTCCGCTGCCGGCTCGACCGGCGTGAATGTGCCGGGGTCGAGAAAATCCCTGAAGCCGCCATCGAAATCGATGCGCTCGGCTGTGGCTGGCAACAGATGTGCCCAGGCGTTTTCGCAGAAGGCAAGCTTCGCGCCGGCATCGTTGACGATATAACCCACGGTATCGGCGGCGAGCTTGATGTTGATCGGCACCGGCACCATGCCGGCGCGCATCGCGCCGAGCAGCACCGCGACGAATTCGCCGCGGTTCAGCGACAGGATCGCGACGCGGTCGCCTGGTTTCAGTCCGCGGCGGACAAGGCCGCGCGCCACTGCATTGATCAGCGCATCCAGTTCGCGGTAGCCATGCTCAAACGGCGTATTCGCGTCATGCAGATCGACGAGTGCGGTGCGCGACGAACCGGCATGCGCGATGAACGGCGCGCCGAGATTGCCCGGCTGGCCACGCGGCTCAGGGCAGGGGATGGTCATGTGGCTTGGAAGAAGGTCAAAGTCAAAAACTTTGCCACAGAGGTCACAGAGGACACAGAGAAAAGCCCGGTAACGACAGATCGGTCGTATACGGGTTTTGGGTTTCCCTGTGCTCTCTGTGACCTCTGTGGCAAAAAGATTTTCGCTTTAAGGGGTAATCACAACCTTGCCGAAAACCTCGCGGTTTTCGATCAGCTTCAGGCCTTCCCCGGCTTTTTCCAGGGGCAGCACTTCATCGACCACCGGCTTCATCTTGCCTTCCTGGATCAGGTCCATCAGCGCTTTCAGGTTTTCGTCATAAAAGCTGTTGGAACCGATGATCTGGATCTCGAAGCTCCAGACGTAACGCAGGTCTTCCTTGGGGTCGTAGCCGGCGGTGGCGCCGCAGACCAGAATCTTGCCGCCGCGCTTGACGCATTTCAGCGAAGGCGCCCAGGTGTCGCCGCCGGTGAAGTTGATCACCACGTCGACACCGCCTTCGTAGTTGCGGCGCTGCGGCTTGCCGAATTTTTCGACAGCCCATTTCGAGAAATCAGTGGTCTTGTAGTTGATGACATGGTCCGCGCCGAGATCCTTGAGGCGCTGGATCTTGTCTTCGCTGGAGGCGCAGGCAATCACTTCCGCGCCGAGCATCTTGGCGAGCAGCACGCAGCCGGTGCCTACGCCGCCGCTGGCGCCAAGCACCAGAACCTTGTCGCCCTTCTTGATGGTGTTGTGGGTGATGATCATGCGGTGCGCGGTGCCGTAGGCCACCGGCAGCGAGGCCGCCTGCTCGAAGCTGACGTTGTCGGGCATCATGATCAGCTGGTCGGCGGCGACCAGGCATTTCTCGGCCAGCCCGCCGTGCATCATCTCGCCCATCAGGCCTTTTTTCTTGTTCAGCGGGTTGACCAGAACCCGGTCACCGGCCTTCCAGCCGGTCACGCCGGCGCCAACTTCGAGGATTTCACCGGCAAGGTCGAGGCCGATGATCATCGGGAATGGCACCTTGATGCCGGGCATGCCGCGCACCGTGAACACGTCGTGGTAGTTGAAGGAGGTTGCCCTGACGCGGATCACGACATGGCCTTCGATGACCGCCGGATCGGGAAAATCGGCCACGTATTCCAGTGAGTCTATGCTGCCATGTGCCCGAAGTACGACTGCTTTCATTGCGAATCTCCGTTGGTGATGATGGGTGAAACTGCCGCGCTGCCGCGGCCAAGCGGGTCGGCGCCGAGGCCGTGATTATGAACCTTGAAATACGTTTCGCGTGAGCATGGCGGGCTTTCTCCGTTCAACCCAGCACACGGTTGACCCCGGTCGCGACCCGGGCCGCGCCGACGCCATAGACATGGATCGAGACCGCGAGGTCTTTACCGGGGTTGCTGATGCGATGGATGCCGGCGCCGCCATTGTCGAAGCTGACCGAACCTTCGCCCCGGACGATGCTGCGCAGGGGCTGGAGGGCATCACGGTCCCCGGCATAGAAGGTTTCGCTGATGCTGCCGCTGTAGACGGCCACCCCGCACCAGGTGTGGTGGGCGTGGATGGGGCTGCCTTGATCGTGATCCCAGACCAGTGCCACCACGGTGTAGCGGTCCAGCGGGTCGGCATGGAGCAGATGCCGCTGATAACAGTCAGCACCGGGGCTGCGCTGTGAATCCTGCAGCCAGTCGCGACATGCGACGGCGTCGCCGAGCGCCGTGGTGACGGCTGTCGCGAAATTCCCTCCGGCCATGCCGACCGCGGCATCCAGGCGCCGCACCAGCTCCTGCAGGGCTTGCGTCATCAGCGGGCCTCCGCAGCGATGGCGACATTGAGCAGACTGTCGCTGTTGAGCATGGCTTTCATCACCATTTCCCGTGCCGCCTCGATCTGTTCACGGCAGATGGTCTCGGCTTTGCCGCCCTCACCGCGCACCAGCGCCCGCATCAGCGCGCGATGTTCGTGCTGCATTTCCTGGCTGCGGTTGCGCATGCCCAGTCCGAGATGCAGCAGACGGGTCATTTCATCGAGCAACTGGGCCACCGCATGGGCGAGCCGGGCATTGCCCGAGGCCTGCGCGATGGAAACGTGAAACTCCTTGTTGGCTTCAAGGAAGCGTGCCGTGCTCCTGGCCTCGCCTGGCTGGTAGCCGGCGCGGCAGATTTCGTCCAGCAGGCGCAGGCGTTTGGCGTCGACGCGGCCGGCGGCAAGTCGCGCGGCCTGGGGTTCCAGCATCAGTCTGAGTTCGAACACGTCCTGGATGTCCTTCAGTGTTACCGGCGTCACCATGTAACCGCGGCGCGGGATGGCACGGACCAGTCCGTCGTGCCCAAGCCGGGTCAGGGCCATGCGTACCGGCGCCTTGCCCAGCTTGTACTGGACGCACAGCATGGCTTCAGAGATTTCTGCGCCGGGAGGGATCAGGCAGCAGATGATGTCGTGCTTGACCCGCTCGTAGGCGCGTTCACTCAGCAGCGGGATGGTCTTGGCGGCGACGCTCATGCCCTGAAATTTCGGGAAACGATTCATCCTAGGCTAGGAAAAAATCACTGACATGTCAAAGAGATTCTTCTGACATTCTTCACGCACCGCGGGTGTGCGCAGACCGCATCGTGGGCCGTAACTTGCACCATTGCGGCGCAATCCACACAATGTGCTGTGTTTTCACCGCAATTTTTCCGGGCCCTACCGTCACCATGACCTCCACCGCAGCACTGCCCGGACCGTGGATGGTGGTCGCTGTCGCGACGTTCGCACAGTTGATCGTCGCGATGTCGAACATCCTGCTGCCGACCATCGCACCCAAGCTCGCCGAGGCGCTTGATGTCGAGCCGGTGCTGATCGGCTACCAGGTCAGCCTGACCTTTGGCGTGGCGACGCTGGCGACGATGTGGGCGGGCACGGCGGTGCTGCGTTACGGCGCGGCGCGGACCACCCAGCTTTCGGCGCTGTTCTGCGGTCTGGGCATGTTGCTGTTCGCGCTGCCTTCGGTGACGGCGATCGCGCTGGGCTCGGCCGCGGTCGGCATCGGCATGGGCCTTCTCAATCCTGCGGCGGCGCACATGCTGGTGACCTACACACCGCCGCAGCGCCGCAACATCATGTTCTCGATCAAGCAGACCGGGGTGCCGGTGGGCGGCGTGATCACCGCGCTGACCGCGCCGGCGATTGCGGTGCATTTTGGCTACCGCTGGTCGCTGGTGGTGGTCGGCGTGATGATCGTGCTGCTGCTCGCCTACAGCCAGCGTCACCGCGCGGTCTGGGACAGCGATGTGCGCGGTGACGGTGGTGGCGAACGCAGCGCCTTCGGCGGTGTGCCACTGGTGTGGCGCGAGCCCGGCCTGCGCGGGCTGTCGCTGGTGGCAATGATCTTTTCCGCGATCCAGCGCATCGTGTTGAGCTTCACTGTGATCTATCTGGTCGCCGAGGGTGGCATCGGACTGGTCGAGGCCGGCGTGCTGCTGTCGGTAGTGCAGATTGGCGGTTCGCTGTCGCGGGTGTGCTGGGGCTGGGTGGCTGACCGCATGGGCAGCAGTTCGCGGGTGCTGATGATCATCTGCGTGATCACCATCGTGTCCACGCTGGCTCTGGTACTCTTCCGGGCTGACTGGAACAAGACACTGATTTATTTGCTGTTTTTTGTAATCGGCGCCACCGCGGTGGGCTGGAACGGAGTGTTTCATGCCGAGGCTGCGCGCCTCAGCCCGCCGGGCATGGCGAGTGTTGTTGCCGCCGGTACCACGTTTTTTGTGTTTGCCGGCGTGTTGATCGGTCCGGCGGCTTTCGCCGCGATCTATGGCGGCATCGGCAGTTACAGCCATACCTTTGTCATGGTGCCACTGATCGCCGGCATCGCGCTTCTCCTGCTGTTTTCCGGCGGGCGGGCGCCCCGCGCCAGTTGACGATGACGGCGGAACAGGCTGCGGACAACAGCGCGCCACCTTCCATCGTGGTGGTCGTCCTCGCGGCGACCGCGGCGCAGATTGCCGCAGCGATGGGCATCGCGATTTTTCCGGTGATCGCGCCGCAGCTTGCGCTGATGCTCGGTGTCGATGCGTCTTATGTCGGCTACCAGATCAGCCTGCTTTTTGGCGCGGCGATGCTCGCCTCGACGCTGGTCGGCACCGTGGTACTGCGTTGGGGCGCCTGCCGTGGCATGCAGTGGGCGTTGTGGCTGGCGGCGGCCGGCATGCTGATTGCGCTGACCGGCAGTCTTTGGGCGATGCCGCTTGCCGCGCTGTGTATCGGCTCTAGCAACGCACTGGCGGCCGCGGCAGCCGCGCATCTGTTGTACCGCTTCGGCCCGCCGAAACACCGCAACCTGATTTTTTCGATCAAGCAGACCGGCGTACCCCTGGGCTGGGCGCTGATCGCGCTGGTCGCGCCGGTACTGACACTCAACTGGGGCTGGCGCCTGCCGATGCTGGTGGTGCTGGTTTACGCGGTGGCGGCGGCGTTGATTTTTGAGCGCTGGCGGCGGTTCTGGGATGATGACCGTGACCCGCATGCGGCCGGCCGCACCCATCTCTTCACCGGTGTCACCGAATTGTGGCGGTATCCGACTCTGCGTTATCTGGGCACTGCCGCGTTTTTCTTTTCGCTGCTGCAGCTTTGTGTCGGCACCTTCACCGTCAACCTGCTGGTCAAGGATGTCGGTTACAGCCTGGTCACCGCCGGCGTGATGCTGTCACTGGTGCAGGTCGCGGGCATGGCGGGGCGCCTCGGTTTCGGCTGGCTTGCCGACCGCAGCGGCAAGGCGATTGCCGCGCTGGGCGTGACCAGCCTTTGCGCGGCCGCGGGTTGCCTGATCAGCGTGTTGGTCTCGGCGCAGTGGCCGGTCTGGGCGCTGGTGTTGTTCTATCTGCTGTTCGGCATCGTCGCCTACGGCTGGAACGGCGTGATGCACGCGCAGATCGCACGGCTGAGCCCGCCGGGCATGGTCAGCGTGGTCACCGGCGGAATGATGATCTGGATTTTCGCCGGCATCCTCGTCGGACCTTCGCTGTTTGCGCTGGCCTATAACGGCATCGGCAGCTATACCACGACCTTCGGTTTTCTTGCCGCGGCGGGTGTGGCAAGTGCTGTGCTCGCCGTCCTCGCGGCACGCACGGAGCCGCGCACTTGAACAATCAATCAGCCTCCGCTGCGGACGGTAAAACCCATGCGCTGCGCACCGTGACCGCGGTGGTCGCCGCAACCACCACGGCGCAGATCGCCGGTGCGATGGGGGCTGCAGTGTTTCCGGTGATCGCGCCGGAACTGGCGCGAGAACTTGGAGTCGATGCCGCGCTGGTCGGCTACCAGATGAGCGTGATCTACGGCGCGGCGATGATCGGCTCGATGATCTTCACCTGGATGGTCGCCCGCTACGGCGGCTGCCGCACCACGCAGATCGGCATGGCCTGCTGCGTGATCGCGATGGCGCTGGCTTTGCACGGCAGCGTGGTGATGCTGGCACTGGCTTCGGTGATCATCGGCCTGGCAATGAGCATGAATCTGCCGGCTGCGACACACCTGTTGTTCCGCTACACACCGCCGCGGCGGCGCAACCTGATTTTTTCGCTGAAGCAGACCGGCGTGCCGATGGCCTGGGCGCTGATGGCGCTGATCGCCCCAGTGCTGACGCTGAATTTCGGCTGGCGCTGGGCGGCCATGGTGGTGCTCGCCTCAGCAATGCTGACGCTGATTGCTATGCAGCCGTCGCGTGCGGCCTGGGATGATGACCGGCAGCCCGAGCTGTCTGTCAAGCTGCGGGTGTTTGATGGCTTCGTGCTGGTGTGGCGGATTGCCGCTCTGCGCTGGCTGGGTCTGGCCTCTTTTTGCCTGGCATTCATCCAGCTCTGTGTCAGCACTTTCACCGTGGTGATGTTGGTGCGGGAGGCGGGCTACAGCCTGGTCGCCGCCGGCGTGATGCTTTCTGTGGCGCAGATCGGCGGCGTGCTCGGTCGTATCGGCTGGGGCTGGCTGGCTGACCGCAGTGGTGACTGTCTGGCTGCGCTGCGCGCGCTGAGCCAGCTGACCATTGTCTGCAGCGCCGCGCTGCTGTTCATCGGGCCAGGCTGGCCGGTGACCACCGCGGCCGCGCTGTTCGCGCTGCTCGGCGCCACGGCCATCGGCTGGAACGGCCTTTATATCGCCGAGGTCGCGCGGCGCAGCCCGCCAGGGCAGGTCAGTGTCGCAACCGGCGGCGCAATGGTGTGGAATTTTGCCGGCATCCTGGTTGGGCCGGCGACATTCACGCTGGTTTATCAGCTGCTCGGCAGTTACGTGATGAGCTTCAGTCTGGTCATCGTGATGGCTCTGGTAACACTGTGGGCCCTGCGCGCGGCGCGGCTGGCGATGGCGCAGAAGACCTGAACATGGAATCGCTGAGCCTTCTTCAGTTGCTGTTCTGCGTGGTCGTGGTCACCGTGGCCTTCGCGGTGCGCGGCGGCACCGGCTTTGGTGGCGGTGCGATCGCGGTGCCGCTGCTCGCGCTGGTGTTTCCGCTGCAGGTCACGGTGCCGGTGGTGACGGTGCTGAACATGCTTTCTTCGGTGGGGCATGGCATCACCGGCTGGCGGCACATCGTCTGGCCGGCGATCTGGCGCATGGTGCCGGGCAGCCTTCTCGGTGTGCTGATCGGGCTGTATCTGCTGAACCTCGTTGATCCGCGGCCGTTGGGCAAGGCGCTGGGTGTGTTCGTGATGCTTTATGCGCTGTATGTGCTGCTTCTCGCCGGTCGCGAGGTGAGGGTGGCGCCGCGCCTGGTGGCCCTGATTGCCATCATCACCAGTTTTTCTGCGGGACTGATCGGTTCGCTGTTCGGCGGCGCCGCAGGACCGGTGTACGTGTTGTATCTGAACACTCTGCAACTGGCACGTGACGCCTTCCGCGTCACCATCACCACCATCATGCTGTTCCAGGGCGCGGCCCGTACGGCGGGTTACGCCATGCTCGGCTTCTATGATGGCCAGGCTTTGCTGTTGCTCGCCGCCGCGTTGCCGACGATGCTGCTCGGATCCTGGCTGGGTGCGCGGCTGATCCGCAGTTTTAATCCCTTGTGGTTCAACCGCGCCGTGGGCAGTGTGCTGCTGGTCAGCGGTGCGGCGCTGTTGGTTCGCTGAGCCATGACCGGATTGAGCCATCCCGAGCTGCTGTGGGTCGCGCTGTCGTTGTTCGCCGGGTTCACGGTGCGTGGCATGTCCGGTTTCGGCGCTGGCATGATCGCGGTGCCGCTGCTCGCCTTCGTGGTACCGCTGCAACTGGCGGTTCCGCTTAACAGTCTGCTGGTGTTTGTGCTGTTCATCGCGCTGATGATCCGCGACCATCACCAGATTGATTGGACTGAACTGCGGCGCCTGATACCGCCGACGATGGTCGGCGCGGTGGCCGGTCTGTGGTTGTTTGCCACCCTCGACAACCGCCTGCTGGTGCAATTGTTGGGTGGTTTCCTGATCGTGTACTCGCTGTACATGCTGGTGGTCAGCGTGCTGGGCCTGCAGCAACTGCGCTGTTCGACGCGTTGGGCCTGGCCGGCTGGGGTGACCGGCGGCTTTTTTGACACCATTTTCGGCGGGGGCGGAGGTACGCTGGTGGTGATCTATGTCAATGCCCGGGGCATTGCGCGCGACTCGTTCCGCGCGACGCTTGCGGCGCTCTGGTTTTTCGAGATGCTGGCGCGGATCGCCGGTTACGCCTGGTCGGGTTACTACACCGGTCAGGTGCTGTGGCTGCTGTTGCTGATGCTGCCGGTGATGGGGGTGGCGACACTCGTCGGCGAGTGTCTGGGCAACCGGATCAAGGCGGAAAATTTCAGCCGGTTGCTGGCTCTGCTCCTGCTAGCGAGCGGCGTGAGCCTGCTGGTCAAGTAGTCTGTGTTGATTCGGGGCTGAGCGTTCAGCGCAGGAAGATCACCACGGGGAATACCGAGACGGCCAGTGCCAGAACCAGCCATTCAAGGTTTTTGCGCTTGAGCCAACCGGTGAAGTGCAGAATCAATACGACAACCGCAATCACGTAAAAAGCATAAAACGCCATTGCCCTGCTCCTTATTGATATTTTTTTGGAAGGATAACCGAATTTCGCTGGCCTCGCTAACAATTACCACATCTATTCAGCCGCTGAACCCGTGGTCGTGGCATCGGCAACGGCAGGATGTAATTGGGTCTGGCCAGCGCCCCATATCGTAATTGAAGCTGTTTTGTTTGGCGTGCCGCTGCCATTCATCGAGGGTGCGTTTCCATGACCAGAAACCGGGCAGGGTGCAGGTTTAGGTGGTCGGAATGGTATCGGCCGGGTCTTATTCAAGAGGGTTGATCGTATTACGATGTTTTTAAGTAATTGTTTTTTAACAATATTTCTGATGTCTTGGTGATAATCCTGGTGCGTGATGGGTGCGGACTGCAGGGGGTGCAGGCAGTTGCGCGAGTTTGTTCAACGTCTGAATAAGCTTTGGTTGCCAAGGTCCTGATTGACAGGGCAGAATCACCTTCCCCAAGCAGTTCCATGCGGTGGTAGCGGTAATTTCTTATCCGGAGTCCTCGTGGCGCGTATTGCCGTTTTCAATCAGAAGGGTGGTGTCGGCAAAACAACGACGACGCTGAACCTTGCCGGTCTGCTGGCGCGCCGCGCAGCCGATCCGCTGGTGATTGATCTGGATCCCCAGGCCCACCTGACAGGTGTCTGCGGCATCACCGTGCCGCGCGCGGAAATGAGTCTTTACGGCCTGTATGCCAACGGCGCGGCACTGTCTTCACTGCAATGTGCCACGGCCAACGGCTGGCAGCTGATTCCCTCGCATCTGGAGCTGTCCAAGGTCGATACCCAGTACGGCAGGGGACCGAGCGTGCTCTACCGGCTGGGTCAGGCCCTGGACCGCGAGGCGGCGGAGCGCCCTGTGCTGATGGATGCATGCCCGATGCTCGGCGTGTTGTCGCTGGGCAGTGTGTTTGCCGCGGACGGCGTGCTGATCCCGATCTCGGCCGATTATCTGGCGATGAAGGGGGCGCTGCAGATGGAGCGCACGCTGAAGGCGCTGGAGCAGGTGCTGAAGCGGCGCATGCCGCGGCGTTACCTGATCACCCGTTACGATGCGCGGCGGCGGATGTCAGTCGACATTGAGAGGCAGTTGCGCGAACGTTATGGCGAAGAAGTCTGCGCCACGCGCATATCCGAGAATGTCAGCCTCGCCGAAAGCCCGGCGAGCCACCGCGATGTCTTTGAACATGCACCGGCAAGCCGTGGCGCGCGTGACTATGCGGATTTGCTGGAGGAACTGGTCAGCGCCGGCTTCCTGCGGGCGCATGTCAGAGAACCGCGGCCGCAACTGCGCAATGTGCCTGCAGGCGCGCGCACCGCGCTCAGCGCCGGGCGCGAAGCCGCCGCTCGGCATCAGGTTGCGGCGGGCCTGCACCTGGTGCAATCAGGCCGGTCCGGCCGCTGAGGCGGCCAGCGCAGCATCAACGGGGTTCGTCCTGTCGGCTGATCAGCGAAATCATGCTTTCGAGATCGACACCTTCACCACGGCTGCTGGCGGCGATTTCGCTGCATTCCAGAATCTCGCAGTGCTGATAGATCTGGCGGATGCGTACCTCGGCATCTTCGCGCGTTTGCGCCTGCACGGCCAGGTTGTCAACAGTCATGCCGCCGCGGGTTCGGATGCGGAATCCGTATTTCGTCAGTTCTGACATCGCGGCACCTCCAGCAAGGGGAGTCTCAGGATTCGTCGGGTTTGGAACGCCTAACAGCATGAAACGCGTGATGCGCTGACACGATTTTGGCTGGAGGCAAGGACCGCGACGCTGCCTCCGGCCAAAATCGCGCCAGCCCAAAACGGACTATCAATGCTCAACGAAATCATCGGGTTAAAGCCACTCATCATAGAAAGATGCGGGCCCTGACTTTGTCGCGCGGCTCATATTCGCGATATGAGCCGCGCCGCGCTTCGCGTGAGGGTCGATTCTAGCTGTAACGCACACGTGTTTCATGCTGCTAGGTGTGCTTAAGTTCTTTGCGGTAACGCTGCCAGTTCTTCACATAGTGCTCTGAAATGCGGTTGATGCGGGTGATCTCCTCGGACGAGAGCTGGCGCACCACCTTGCCGGGCATGCCCAGCACCATCGATCCATCCGGGATTTCCTTGCCTTCGCCGATGAAGGCGCGGGCGCCGATCAGGCAGTTTTTGCCGATTTTCGCGCCATTCAGGATCACCGCGCCGATACCGACCAGGCTGCCTTCGCCGATGGTGCAGCCGTGCAGCATCGCCATGTGGCCGACACTGACATTTTTTTCCAGGGTCAGCGGGAAGCCGGGGTCGGAGTGCAGCACCGAGCCGTCCTGCACCTGTGAATTCTCGCCGATGGTGATCAGCTCGTTGTCGCTGCGCAGCACGCAGTTCCACCAGATGCTGGCGTTGCGTTCGAGGGTGACGCTGCCGATGAGCACGGCATTGGGCGCGATCCAGTGCTCGCCCTTGCACACCACCTTGCGTTCGCCGAGGCTGTATTTCATCAATCAGGCTCCGTGTTTGGTGCGTGTTTTCAACGATTTCGCCTGGGCAGCAGCGGCGTGGTCACGCCGTCCATGCCGGCAAGTGCCACTGTAACCAGGAAAATATTCTGCGCGCCAAGGTGATTGTTGACCGGCGAGTACCATTCGCCGGGTGAATGGCTGCCGCCGCCTGTGCCGCTGGAACTGAGCGTGATCGCAGGGATGCCCAGTGACATCGGCGTATTGGAGTCGGTGCTCGATGCGGTGATCGAGCGGACTTGCGCGCCGACCAGCGGAAAGGAGGCGCGGGCCACGGCGACGATCGGCGAATCCACCGGGGTCATGCCTGCAGGGCGGTTGCCGACCTGCTTGATCTCGACGTTGATCTGGTTCGCCGCGGAAGCCTTCCAGCGCATGTTTTCCTCGCGTGCCGCCTCATGCAGCGAGCCCAGCACTTTTTTCTCGAACTCGAGAAGTGCCGCATTGCTGTTGGAGCGGATGTCGATGCCGATGGTCGCGTTTGCGGCGATGGCGTTCACCGACGTGCCGCCGCCGACGGTGCCGACGGTGAAGGTGGTCTTCGGATTATCAGGCGGCACCAGATCGCCGATTTTCGCCACCGCGCGGCCCATCGCGTGGATCGCGCTGGGCAGGCCGAAAGCGGAGAAGCTGTGGCCGCCAGGGCCCTTGAAGGTGACCAGGTAGCGGTGGCTGCCGGTGGCCTGGTTGACGATGCGGCCGAGGCCGACACCATCCAGCGAGATGAAGCCGTCGATGTCCTTCATGTCGCGGAACAGCGCCTTCACCCCGCGCAGGTCTCCGAGTTCCTCCTCGCCGACGGTGCCGACGAAGATGATGTCACCGACGGTACGGATGTTGTGTTTGTTCAGCGTCTCGAGCAGGGTCAGCAGGTTGGTGAGTCCCAGCGCGTCGTCATAGATGCCCGGCGCGTAAAAACGCCCGTCCTTCTCGCGTACCTTGACGTCTGTACCTTCCGGAAACACGGTGTCGAGGTGGGCTGAAACCACCAGCCTGGGGCCGTTGCCGCTGCCGGCGCGGATACCGATGACATTGCCTTCCTTGTCGATATAGGCCTTGGGCAGGCCCAGTTCACGCATGCGCTTCAGGTAGTACTCGGCGCGCTGCTGCTCCTTGAACGGCGGGGCCGGGATTTCGTTGATGCGAACCTGCTCCTCGAACATGCGAACGCCGGCCTCGCGCATGGTGATCATCGCGGCGCTGACATCGTCATGGGCGGTGATCCTCTTGTAGGCCTCGTCGACCGCCGGCGGGATCGGCGGCAGGTTGCCTTGTGCTCCTGCGGTGGCGGCCGCTAACAGCGCGGCTGCCAGCAGCGGGCGGAAGTGATGGCGCATGGTGTTTCCCCCTTTTTTGCGGGCTGCCGGTCAGAACCCGACCGCCTGACCGTCGGTACGGCGCTCGGAAGCGGCAAAGTAGCCGTCTTCCATCTTGTAAATGAGCTGGGCGCGGCCGAAGTCTGTGGACCAGCGGTCGGCCTGCGGCATGTCATGGCCGCGCGCGCGCAGCGCGGCAACCGTCTCCGCGGCAACGCCGTGTTCGATGCCGACCTTGAGGCCGGTGTCGATGCGCCAGCGCGGCGCGTCGGCTGCGGCCTGCGGGTTCTGGCCGTAATCGACCATGCGCGAGGTCACCTGCATGTGGCCCTGCGCCTGCATCGATCCGCCCATCACGCCGAAGCTCATCAGCGGCTTGCCGTTTTGGGTAAGGAAGCCGGGGATGATGGTGTGGAAGGGGCGCTTGCGCGGCGCGACGATGTTGGCGTGGCCCGGTTTCAGGCTGAAGCCGTAGCCGCGGTTCTGCAGGCTGATGCCGGTGCCCGGCACCACCACGCCGGAACCAAAGCCGGCGAAGTTGGACTGGATGTACGACACCATCATGCCCGACTCGTCGGCGGCGGTCAGGTACACCGTGCCGCCCCTGGCCGGGTTGCCGTGTGCCGGTTCCTGCGCCTTGTTCATGTCGATCAGCTTCGCGCGTTCCTTCAGATAGGCCTTGTCGAGCATTTCCGACGGTTTCACCCGCATCGCCGCCGGGTCGGAAACATATTCGTTGATGTCGGCGAAGGCGAGCTTCATCGCCTCGATCTGCAAATGCATGCTGTCCACGGAATCGACCGGCAGCTTGGCGACGTCGAAGTTTTCGAGGATGCCCAGCGCAATCAGCGCGGCGATGCCCTGGCCGTTGGGCGGAATCTCGTGCAGCGTGTAACCGCGGTAGTCGATGCCGATCGGTTCCACCCAGTCGTTCTTGTGGGCGGCGAGGTCTTCCAGGGTCATCGCGCCGCCGTGCTGCTTGGCCCAGGCGACGATCTTCTCGGCGAGGTCGCCCTTGTAAAAGGCCTCACCCCTGGTTTCGGCGATGCGTGCCAGCGTCTTCGCCTGAGCGGGGAAGGTGAATTTTTCGCCGGCCTGCGGCGCACGGCCGCGCGGCATGAAGGCTTCGGCATAACCGGGCTGGTTTTTCAGTTCCGGCGCCTGGTTGGCCCACAGCCGCGAAATCGTCGGCGACACCATGAACCCGTCATTGGCATATTTGATCGCCGGCTCGAACAGGTCGGCGAAGGGCAGCTTGCCGAATTTTTGCGACATTTCCAGCCAGGCCGACACGCAGCCGGGCACGGTGACCGAATCCCAGCCGCGGTTGGGCATCACCTGCGCGCCCTTGAACCGTTCCGGCGTCCACGCCGCCGGCGAGCGGCCCGAGGCATTCAGGCCGTGCAGCTTTTTGCCATCCCACAAAATGCAGAAGGCGTCGCTGCCGATGCCGTTGCTGGTAGGCTCGAGCACGGTCAGTGAAATCGCGGTGGCGAGGATGGCGTCCACCGCATTGCCGCCCTTCAGCATCATGCGCAGGCCGGCTTGTGCGGCGAGCGGCTGTGAAGTGGCGACACAGTTGCGTGCCAGTACCGGCATGCGCTGGGAGGAGTAAGGGAACTGGAAATCAAAGGGAGTCATTGCGGTCTCGGTTTCGGGTTTGACGTGCCGGCGGCGGCTGCGGGAATTGTCAAAAAAAACGGGGCCACCCGGCCCCGTATCTTACTCCACGGCAATGCCGTGCCGCATCAGGTCGGCGGGATGCCGGCGGCCTTCACCACCTTCATCCATTTCTGGATTTCGGCGCGGTTGAACTTGTCATGCGCCTCCGGCGAGTTGCCGTTGGGCTCGGCGCCCTGCTCAAGCAGGATCTTGCTGATTTTCGGATCCTTCAGCGCCTGCGCCATCGCGGCGTTGACGCGGTCGGCGATCGGTTTTGGCAGATTGGCCGGGCCGAACATCGCAAAGCCGCTGGACACGATGAAATCCTTGTAGCCCTGCTCGATCATGGTCGGGATGGTCGGCGCGGCTGGCGAGCGTTTCTCGCCGGTCTGGGCGATCATGCGCATGCGGTTGGCGGCGACATAGGGCACCGCAGCGGGCATGCTCGGGAACTGCATCTGCACATGTCCGCCGACGAGGTCGACCATCGACGGGCCGGTGCCCTTGTAGTGCACGGCGGTGAGCTTGATGCCGGTGGTCGAGATCAGCAGTTCGGATGCGAGGTGACCGACGGTGCCGATGCCTGAGGTGGAGTAAAAGATGTCGTTGGGGCGCGCCTTCGCCAGTGCGACGAATTCCTTGACGTTTTTCGGCGGCAGCGAGGGATGGATGACAAAGGCCGTCGGCACATCCGCTACAACACCCAGCGGCGTGAAATCCTTGATCGAATCGTAGGGCATCTTTTTCACCATCGCCGGATTGATGGTGTGCGCCGCCGAGGCGAGCAGCAGCGTGTAGCCGTCGGCCGGTGCGCGCATCACGGCTTCGGTGCCAATCATGCTGCCGGCGCCGCCGCGGTTATCGACGATGATCTGCTGGCCGAGGATTTCACCCATCCGCGGCAGGAAAATGCGGCCGATGATGTCGGTGTTGCCGCCGGCGGCGAAGGGGATGATCATCCTGATCGGTTTGACCGGGTAGTTCTGGGCCTGCGCCGGCGCAAAGGTGCCGATCAGAAGTGCGGCCATGATGGCCGCTTGGAAACGCGATTTCATGTTTTTCCTCCGGGAACTGAAGCGTTGTTGGATTTCTGCCCGGAGTTTACCAATCCCGGAAGGGCCGTGCAGCACTACAGGCGGGCCGGACCTGCGGCCGCAGGTTAGAATTTGCAGCTTCGCCGGGCCATCGGGCCATTTCAGCAGGAGTGTCCACATGTCAATGAAACGCATGACCATCATGGGTACCCGCCACGTTGTTGCGGCAGGTCATTATCTGGCCGCACACACGGCTTTCGAGATTCTTGAGGCCGGTGGCAATGCCATCGATGCCGGTGTCGCCGCCGGGCTGGCCATCGGCGTGCTTCAGACCGAGAAGGTCAACATCGGCGGCGTCGCGCCGCAGATCATCTACACCGCGAAGGACCGCAAGGTGCGCTCGATCGACGGCCTTGGTGTGTGGCCGGCGGCGGTGACACCCGATTATTTCCAGAAAAAACACGGCGGCAAGATCCCGCCCGGTGTCGAGCGCTGCGTGGTGCCGGCCGCACCGGATGCCTGGATCACCGCGCTTTCACACTTCGGCACCATGAGCTTCGGCGAGGTGGCTTCGGCGGCAATACGTTTCGCCAGCGAGGGCTTTCCGATGTATCCGCTGATGGCGGATTTTATCGGCGCCAACACCGAGTACTACGGCCGCTGGCCCTCGAGCAAGAAAGTGTTCATGCCCGGCGGCAAGCCGCCGGTGCCGGGCAAGGTGTTTGTGCAGGCTGACCTCGGCCGCACGCTGAAATACATGGCCGATGAAGAACGCCGTGCTGCAAAGCGCAAGGGCCGCAAGGCCGGGCTGCAGGCGGCGCGCGATGCCTTTTACAAGGGTGACATCGCAAAGGCGGTGTCGAAGTGGATCACCGGGCAGGGCGGCCTAATGCGTTACGAGGACTTCGCCAACTTCAAGGTCAATTTCGAGCCGACCGTGAAATCGAAGTTCGGCAACATCGAGGTGCATGCCTGCGGGCCCTGGTCACAGGGACCGGCGTTACCGATGGCGCTGAACATCCTGAAGGGTTACGACCTGAAAGCGATGGGCCACAACACGCCGCAATACATCCATGTCGTCACCGAGGCGCTGAAGCTGGCCTTTGCCGACCGTCACCAGCATTTCGGCGACCCCAAATTCGTCAAGGTGCCGCTGACCGGGCTGCTCTCGGACAAATATGCCGGCTGGCGGCGCTCGCTGATCAGCGGCGACCGTGCCTGGCCCGGCATGCCGCCGGCCGGTGATCCCAAGACCATGACCACGCTGGACAATATTTGTATGCCGGTGCCGCAGCCCGATGAGGCGCCGGGTCCTGGTGATACCTCCTACCTCTGCGTCATTGACCGTCACGGCAATGCCTTCTCTGCGACCCCGTCCGACGGCTCCGACAAGACCCCGATCGTTCCCGGTGTCGGCATCGTCTGCTCGGGGCGCGGCACGCAGTCCTGGTCTGATCCCTCGCATCCGTCTTCTGTTGCACCAGGCAAACGCCCGCGGCTGACGCCGAATCCGGCGCTGGCATTGAAGGGAGGCCGCGCCTACATGCCCTTCGGCACGCCGGGCGGTGACGTGCAGATCCAGGCGATGATCCAGGTCTTCCTCAACATCAACGTCTTCGGAATGTCGGTGCAGGATGCTGTGGAAGCGCCTCGTTTCGCCAGCTACAGCTATCCCGGATCCTTCGAGCCGCATGCGTACTTCCCGGGGCGGCTGTATCTGGAATCGCGCATCGACAAGGCCACCGGTGATGCACTCGCCGCGCTGGGTCACAAGGTCTACTGGTGGGATGACATGACCTGGCTCGCCGGCTCGGTGTGCACGATCGTCAACGATTTCCAGCAGGGTGTGCTCCACGGCGGTGCGGATCCGCGCCGTCCGGCGTACGTGCTGGGCTGGTAAGTACGAGAAAAACGGTGGCCTGGCAGCACTTGGCACGATTGATGCTCAAGGCGCTGCGGCCGGATTGCACCGGTAACACTGGAGAACCGATCATGAAGTCAGCATTCAAATTGTCGCGGCAGTTTGCCGTCACCCTCACCGTGCTTGGCGCGGTCATCGCGCCGCAGGCCATCGCCGCATCCGCCGACTATCCCAACAGGCCGGTGCGGCTGATCGTCGGCTTCCCGCCGGGGGGCGCGGCCGACATTCTTGCGCGCGCTGCAGGCCTGCAGTTGTCCGAGCGCCTCGGCCAGCAGATCGTCATCGACAACCGCGGCGGTGCCGGCGGCCTGATCGCCACCGAAACCACGGCGCGTGCCAATGCCGACGGTTACACACTGCTGTTCTCGTCGATTCCGCACGTGATCAATCCTCATCTCTACAAGAAGGTGTCGTACGACGCGCTGAAGGATTTTTCGCCGGTGGTGCAGTTTGTCGCGGTGCCGCTGATGATGGCTTCCGGCCCGTCGCTGCCGGCGCAGTCGGTGAAGGAGCTGATCGATTACGCAAAAGCCAATCCCGGCAAACTCAATTACGGTTCTGCCGGCAGCGGTTCGTCGAGCCATCTCGCAGTGGAATTGTTCAAGAGCATGGCCGGCATTCGCATGGAACACATTCCGTACAAGGGCACCGGTCCGCTGATCACCGACATGCTCGGCGGCCAGATTGGGGTGACCATCGCCAGTGCGGTGCCGCTGGCACCGCAGGTGCGTTCCGGCAAGCTGCGCGGCCTTGCAGTGACCGGTCCGAAACGATCACCGGCATTTCCAAACATTCCGGCCATCGCGGAAACGGTGAAGGGTTATGAAGTGGTGAACTGGTTCGGCGTGTTTGCGCCGGCCGGTGTGCCGAAGGCGCTGACTGCGCGCATCAACAGCGCACTCAACGAGGCGCTGCGCACTCCAGAGCTGCTGAAGACATTGCAGGCGCAGGGCGCGGAAGCGGTGGGCGGTACACCGGAAGATTTCGAGCGCGTGGTGCGCGCCGACTTTGTGAAATGGGGTCGTGTGGTGAAGGAGTCCGGCGCCAAGGTGGATTGAAGGTGATTGCTGGATAAAAAAGGCGCAAAGCGCCGGAGGAGAAAATAGTGTTTAAAAACAATGGCTTATATAATATCGTCATCGGTGCTGCGGTAACGCTGCTGCCTATGACCGCAGTGGCCCAGGATGCGGCGTCGAACTATCCCAACCGCACCATCCGCTACATTGTTGGCTACACACCCGGCGGCACCTCGGACATGCTGGCGCGTGCGGTGGGTCAGAAGCTCGCCGCGGCCTGGGGCCAGCAGGTCATCATCGACAACCGTCCTGGCGCGGGCACCAACATCGGCACCGAACTCGGCGCCAAGGCACCACCCGACGGCTACACGCTGTTCATGCCGACGGTCGCCAACGCGATCAACCCGACGCTGTATCCGAAACTGAATTACGACATGCTGCGCGACTTCGCCTACGTCACCAACTTCGCGCGGGTGCCGGGCATCGTGGTTGTGCATCCTTCGCTGCCTGCAAAAAACGCGAAGGAACTGATCGCCATCGCCAAAGCCAATCCGGACAAGCTGCGCCACGGCTCCACCGGTGTCGGCAGCCCGCACCACCTCGCCGGTGAAATCTTCAAGACCATGGCCGGCGTGAAGATGGTGCATGTGCCGTACAAGGGCGCGACGCCGGCGATTGCCGACATCATTGCCGGCCACATCGAAGTCTATTTCGGCGCGATGGTGTCGACGCTGCCGCATGCACGCTCCAACCGCCTGCGCGCGCTGGGTGTGACCAGCCTGAAGCGCGTCGATGCGGCGAAGGACATCGCCACGCTCGACGAGCAGGGCCTGAAAGGGTACGAAACCGGTTCATGGTTCGGCATGGCGGTGCCCACCGGCACGCCGCAGGCGATCATCAGCAAGCTGCATGCGGAATCTACCAGGGCACTGCAGGCGCCCGACCTGCGTGACCGGATGATTGCCGAGGGCGCCGAATTTGTCGGCGACACGCCGGCGCAGTTCGCCGCCTACATCCGCAGCGAAATCGAGAAGTGGGGCCGGGCGGTCAAGGCCTCGGGAGCCAAAGTAGATTGAACGACAGCAGCTTGAGCAGTACCGGAACCTTGCCAGACCCGCGGCCTGCGGCCGGGGTTTCCGCAATGGATGAAGCCGCGCTGCGCGCGGCGCTCGAGGCCGGGGATGACCCGGCGATCCGCATCGCGCTGTCTGTCCCGGAGCAGTCGCATCAAGCCTCGCGCCTGCTGGCCGCGGCCATCGACAGCCGCGGCGAGGGCATCGGCCTGCGCTTTTTTGCGATTCCGCTGGTGATTGTGGCCGGCTCGGGCAAACCCTGCACGGTGGCTGGTGCGCTGCCCGAGCTGCATGTGCTGCGCGGCCTGCTCGAGCAGCATGGCGCCATCGGCGTCACCCGCAACTTCGGCATGGGTAACGCGCTGGTCAGTGCAGAGGCGCTGGATGCGCTGTCGCCTTCGGCGCTGTGGCGCGCCGCTGCCGATCCCGCGCAACGTGCACCATTGGATACGCTGCAGCCCGAGCCGATTGCAGTGGCCGGCAGCCGCGAGCAGGTGCATCTGCGTTTTCTGGTCGGCGCTGGTGTGACGCCGGAACACCTGCCGTCTTTTCTGGAGTCGGCTTCGAACATCGGCACCTGGGGCATGCCGTTCACCCGTGAAATGGCGCGCCAGCTTGCCCAGCCTGGCCTCGAAATTTTGCCGATGCCGCGCCCGCCGCAGCCGCTGACCCAGGCCGCCCACGCCGGCCGCCGCGCCCAGCTCGAAGCCGCGCTGAGCCTGTTCCTCGGCAACAACCTGCGCCGTTTTCGTATGGCCGTTGGCGATCCTGAAGCCGTGCTGTCCGCACACCGTCTGGACAACAGCGCCGGCGAACTGCGGCTGAGCCTCAGCACGCCCTTTGATGAGTCACTGTTTGAGGGGTTCGCCTGGCCGCTGCAGCCGCAGGATGACGTCGCCGAAGTGACGAAGCTGCTGCTCGATACGCTGAATGAATGCCGCGTGCCTTCAGTGACCGTGCTGCCGCAGGTATTGCCGGAGCGGCTTCAGAATGGATCGGTGTTTGTGGCCGGGCGGATGCTGGAGGGCTTGGTCAAGGCGCCGGCACGACATTAAAGAATGAGACCTCGATAAGCTATTGTTTTTATTGATAATTTATTGAATCGCTCGGGAATTTCAACCGCCCAAAGTTGATTGACCGTTGTAAACATAATGTTTATGATGGTCTGAATGATCCAGTCCTTTGCAGATTCCGAGACTGAACGATTTTTTACGGGTGGCCGATCCCGGCGCCTGCCTCCCGAAATCCGCAATCGCGCGATCATGCGTCTGACGCAGCTTCATGCGGCAACGCGCATAGACGATCTGCGATTTCCGCCATCCAACCGGCTGGAGCCGCTCAAGGGCGACCGCAAGGGCCAGTGGAGCATCCGCATCAACGAGCAGTGGCGAATCTGCTTCCGGTTCTCCAACGGCGATGCGTTCGATGTGGCAATCGTTGACTATCATTGACTGGAGTTGTTATGGCCAAGAACGGATTACCTGCAATTCACCCCGGCGAATTTGTCCGGGAAATTCTCGAGGAGCGTGGCGTATCGCAGGCGGAGTTTGCGCGCCTGCTCGGCGTTTCGCCGATGCGCATCTCGCATATTGTCAAAGGCAGCCGCCCGGTGACGGCGGAGATGGCCCTGCTGTTCGGACGCGCTTTTGCGCAGTCGCCCCAATACTGGCTGAATCTGCAGGCGACCTATGACCTCAAGCTGGCGGAGCAGGCGATTGGCCGACGGTTAAAGGCAGTTTCTGAGTTGGCGTCTGTTTGAATTGAATCCGATACTTTTGATGGCTGTAATCGTGTCAGAGAACTTTTCGATTCATGTATGAATGCTGAGCGAAATGCTGAAGATCTATCGCATGCCATTGGTGAATGTCTTATGGCGTGGTCTGAGGTTGAGTGGAACTTATGTCTTCTTTATTGTGAATGTGTATCCCCAAAGAAGGGAAAGTTTTTTAATCCAGATCCGCATGCTGCGATTTTTGATTCCGTGATTTCGATTGACGCCAGAATGGATATGGTTAGGGCGATAATCGATTGGAAAATCTCATCTAATGAGGCGCCTAAATTGAAGGTGGATAGTGCGGCTGCTTGGAAGATTCTCAGAGCAAAGATTCGGAAAAAATACAGTAAGAGGAATGAGGTTGCGCATTCGTCTGCGGTTCAGTATTCAGATAAAGATGGCAGGCAAAAAGTTGAGCTTCAACCTTTTTCGACATATTCATCGTTCTCATCAAAATCTAATTTCTTAACCCTTGATGATTTGCGGGAGAGAAAAAGATCTTTCAGACTTTTGGCGATGGAAGTTTCGGCATTTCGTAATCAACTTTATCTGTAAGCGCGGTAGGGCGGATAAGCTGCATAGCAGCGCCATCCGCCGTATGTGATCTTGTCGTTGCTAACCCATCCGGCGGATAACGGCGCTTTGCGCCTCATCCGCCCAGCCTTGCATCACGCTTGATTTGGATAACGGTATCTACAAAACCTCAATGTACGATCTGCGCTTCCGCGGATTCGTCCTTCCGCCCCTGATGGCCCTTGTGCCAGCGGCGTTCGAACATCACATACAGCGCGGGCAGCACGATCAGGGTCAGGATGGTGGCCGAGATCAGGCCGCCGATGACCACCACGGCCAGCGGTTTCTGGGTTTCGGAGCCGATGTCGTGTGACAGGGCCATCGGCATCAGGCCCATCATCGCCAAGAGGCCGGTCATCAGCACGGTGCGCAGGCGCACCAGTGAACCGGTGATGACTGCGTCCTCGGGCGAAGCGCCGGCGCTTTTCAGCTGGTTGAAGTAGGACACCATCACCACGCCGTTCAATACCGCCTGGCCGAACAGGGCGATGAAGCCGATCGCTGCCGACACCGACAGCGGGATGCCGATGATGAGCAGGGCGAGGATGCCGCCGATCAGCGCGAAGGGGATGTTGAGGATGATCAGCAGCGCGCTGCGGAAGGAGCCGAAGGCGTCGAACAGCAGCAGGAAGATCAGCAGGATCGAGATCGGCACGATCACTGCCAGCCGCTTCATCGCGCGTTCCTGGTTCTCGAATTCACCCGACCATGACATTGAGTAGCCGGGTTCCAGTTTCACGCTTTTTTCAATGCGCTGCTTCATGTCGGCGACCACCGAACCCATGTCGCGGTTTTCGATGAACACGCCGATGGCGATCACCCGGCCGCCATTCTCGCGGCTGATGTTCATGCTGCCGCCGATGGTGCGGAAGGTCGCCACCTGGGCAAGCGGGATGAAGGTGCCGCCGGGTGTGGTCAGCAGCAGGTCGCGCAACTGGGTCAGCGAGCGCTGCTCCGGCGGCACGCGCACCACCACGC
Source organism: Betaproteobacteria bacterium Ga0077527 (assembly GCA_001464815.1). Lineage (GTDB taxonomy): Bacteria > Pseudomonadota > Gammaproteobacteria > Burkholderiales > SG8-41. Next base: position 195,760 of record LNDW01000018.1, read on the forward strand.
CGTAGCGGCGCTCGCCCTCCCAGATGGTGGTGGCCTCGCGGCCGCCTAGCGCGGTTTCGATCACGTCCTGGATGTCGGCGATGTTGAGGCCGTAACGCGCGGCCTGGGCGCGGTCGATCTCGATCAGGTCCTGCGGCAGCTCGCCCTGGCGGTCGATCATCGCCCGCGCCACCCCGGGTACGTCGGCGATGGCGGCGAGCACCGATCCTGCCGTGCCGCGCAGCACCGCGAGGTCGTCACCAAAGACCTTGATCACGATCTGGCCGTCGATCTGCGAGATCGACTCGAGGATGTTGTCGCGGATCGGCTGCGAGAAGCTCGCCTGCACGCCGGGCAGCTTTTCGAGTGCCTCTTCCATCTCGCGCAGGATTTCTTTTTTGGTTATTTTCCGCTTCCATTCCGACTCTGGTTTGATGTCGATCAGGAACTCGGCCATGCTGATCAGCTTGGGGTCGGTGCCGTCTTCAGGGCGGCCCGCCTTGTAGACAATGGTGTTGATCTCGGGGATGTGCGCGATCGACGCGCGGATCTGCGCCATCTGGTTGCGGGCTTCGCTCACCGACACGCTGGGGTGCAGGGGGATGTTGATCCACACCGAACCCTCGTTCAGCTCGGGCAGGAATTCGGTGCCCAGCCGCGGTACCAGTGCAAGGCTCGCCAGCAGCACCAGCGACGCGGCGATCACCACCTTGCGGCTGTGTGCGAGCACCCAGCGCAGTGCCGGTTCGTAGAGGCGCTTGCAGTGATGGACCAGCCAGTTTTCCTTTTCCGGCAGGTTTTTGCGCAGCATCAGGCTGCACAGCAGCGGCACCAGCGTCAGCGAGAAGATCAGCGAGCACACCAGCGCCGAGGTCACCGAATAGGCCATTGGCGCGAAGATGCGCCCCTCGTGGCGCTGCAGCGTGAAGATCGGGATGTGCGCGGCGATGATGATCAGCATCGAGAACAGCGTCGGCCGGCCGACCTCGACCACGGCGTCGATGATTTCCTGGATGCGTTCGCGCGGGCGCAGCGTGCCGTGGGCCTCGGAAAGCCGGCGGAACACGTTTTCGACGACAATCACCGCGCCATCGACGATGATGCCGAAGTCCATCGCGCCCAGTGACAGCAGGTTGGCCGGCACCCCCAGCCAGGTCAGGCCGAGGAAGGTGCCGAGCAGCGACAACGGGATGATCAGTGCCACGATGATTGCCGCGCGCAGGTTGCCGAGGAACAGCAGCAGCACCAGCATCACCAGCATCGCGCCTTCGACGAGGTTGGTGAATACGGTTTTCAGCGTCTTGTCGAGCAGCCAGGTGCGGTCGTAGAACGGCACGACCTCAACACCTTTGGGCAGGCCTTTGGCATTGAGCTGGGCGACACGCTCCTTGACCGCGGCGAGCACCTCCCCGGGGTTCTCGCCGCGGCGCATCAGCACCACGCCGGAGACGATGTCGGGGTCGTCGTCCTGACCGATCACGCCCTGGCGTGGCACCGAGTCCACCGACAGCGCGGCGATGTGGCGCACCAGCACCGGGGAGCCATTGCGTTCGGTGACGACGATGTCGAGGATTTCCTCGGCCGAACGCAGCAGGCCGATGCCGCGGATCAGAAACTGCTGCTGGCCCTGCTCGACATAGCCGCCGCCGGCGTTGGAGCTGCCGCGTTCCAGCGCCGAAAACAACTGCTGCAGGCTGATCTTGTAATACTTGAGTTTTGCGAGATCGGGATTGACCTCGTACTGCTTGATGAAGCCGCCGAAGCTGACGATATCCGCCACGCCGGGGATCAGTTTTAATTGCCGCGCCACGGTCCAGTCCTGGATCGAGCGCAGTTCGCGCGCATCGAGGTGCGCGGCCTTGACGCGGTAACGGTAGATTTCGCCGACCGCCGTGGACAGCGGCGCAAGCTGCGGCTGCACGCCGGGCGGGAGCGAGGCCTCGCGCAGACGCTCGAGTACCTGCTGGCGCGCGAAGTAGGCGTTGGCCTTGTCGTCAAAGGTGAGAATGATGAAGGACAGGCCGAACTGGGTGTGCGAGAACATGCGGATCATGTTCGGCATGCCGGCGAGCGCGACTTCAATCGGGAAGGTGACCTGCTTCTCGACTTCCTCGGCGGCGCGTCCCGGAACCAGCGTGATCACCTGCACCTGGGTGTCGGTGACATCGGGCAGCGCTTCCACCGGCAGCGCCCTGAACGCGAAAATGCCGCCGCCGATGAACAGGATGGTGCCGAGGATGATGAACAGCGGCTGGTGCAGCGCGAAACTGACGATGCGTTTGATCATCTTGGCTTACTTTTGGACGCGCCGCGGCGTCATCACCTGCTGCAGCATCAGCGAGCCCTCGACCACCACGTTTTCGCGCTCCTGCAGGCCGGAGAGAATCTCGACCTGGGTGCCGCGCACGTCGCCGATCTTCACCTCGCGCCGTTCATAGCGGCCCTGGCCGAGATCGATGAACAGGTAGTGGTGTTCGGCCTGGAAATACACCGCGCGGGTCGGCACCAGCAGTTCCTGGTCGCCGTCGGAGGTGATTTCGGAAGTGACAAACATCTCGCCTTTCAGCCTGCGACTGGGATTGTCGATACGGGTGCGGATTTTCAGGGTGCGGGTGGCCGGGTCGAGGAAATCGGCGATGGCTTCGATGCGCGCGAGGTAGCGCTCGTCGCGGTAGGCCGGAGTGCTGACCTGGACGCGCTTGCCGATGCGCAGCATGGCGAGGTCGCGCTCGGAGGCGTCGAACACCGCCCACAAGGTGGCGGGATTGGTGACCACGAACAGCGGCGGCGCGTTGGCGGTCATCTGGTCCGGGCGCAGCTCCTGGCCCGGGTTGATGTTGCGCTCGACCACGGTTCCGGCAATCGGGCTCACCAGCGTGTAGGTCTGGTCGATGTCTGCGCGGCCGTTGCCGTAGAGCTTGAGCCGGGCGCGGCTGCGGTCGTATTCGGCCTTGCTGCGAGCGGCCTCGGCCTCGGCGGCCTGCAGGTCCTTTTTGGCGGCGACGCCGTGCTGCTCGAGCTCGCGCATCCGGCTGAGGTTTTTCTCGGCCAGGGCATGGTCGCTTTCGGCGCGCCGCGCATCGGCCTGTGCCTGGCCGAAATCCGGCGAGGCGATCACCGCCAGCGGCTGGCTTTTGGCGACGGTTTCACCCGGCTGCACCAGGATGCGCTCGACGCGCCCGGCGAAGGGTGTGAACACGCGTACCGTGCTGTCCTCGTTCCAGGTCAGGCGGCCGTTGAGGCGGATCGAAGGTACCGGTTGCATCTCGATGCTTTGCGCGCGCAGGCTTTCAAGCTGGCTGCTGCCGGCGGGGAAGGTGATGAAGTTCTTGTCCACCACCGGGTCTGCGGGTGTTGCAACAGCCGTGGGTTCACTGCAGCCGGCGGCAAGCAGTGCAAGGATGGGGATCAGCAGCGGAGTTTTGTTCATGGCTTGCGGCGTGGGCGGATCGGATTCAATCGGTCGGGTTCAATCGGCGATACGGATGGCGCTGCGCCAGGCGGCGAGGGCACGGGCATGGTCGGCGGCTGCGGTGGCGGCTTCGATACGCGCCGCATGGTGCTGGCGCTGGGCATCGAGCAGGTCCATCACGCCGATGGCGCCGCGGCTGTAGGCGAATTCGGCGCCGGCGGCGGCTTTGGCCGAGGCGGGCAGCAGTTGCTGCCCGGCGCGGCGCGCGCGCTCAACCGCGCCATCGAGCTCGGATTCGGCACGGCGGATTTCCGCCAGCGCCAGGGCGCGCACCCGTTCGACCTGTTCCTGCGCGGCCTGCAATTCGACTTCGGCGCGGCGGATCTCGCCGGCGTACTGGTAACGGGTGAACAGCGGGATCGACACCGCGAAGCCGTAGCTGTTGTTGGCGGTGTCGCCGGGAAAGCGCTCGTACTGCACGCCGGCAGTGACGTCGCGGGTGCGCAGCGCGCGGGCGAGGTCGCGGGTCTTTTCAGCGGCACTGGCGCGGGCCTGGGCGGCACGCACATCGGCACGGTTGGTGATCAGGATTTCGGTTGCGGTTTTGAAGTCACGGTCTGCAATTTCCGGCCAGGGATCTGTTGCGCCCAGCGTGGCAGCCTGGGTTTCGAGGCCGATCAGGTAGGCCAGGCCAAGCTGGGCGCGTTCACGCTCGCTGCGCGCCTGGCGTGCCTCGTTGCGCACGCGCAACGCCTCAACGCGGATGCGCGTGAGTTCGGTTTCGGCGATGTCGCCGGCACGGTGGCGGCGCTCGGCGGCGGCCACCGATTTTTCGAGCAGAGCCGCGCCGGATTCGGCGATCTGCAGCCGTTCCTGGGCCAGTGCGAGGTCGAAGTAGGCGGCGTGCAACTGGTAGCGCAACTGGCGGCCGGCATCGGCCTCGTCGCTGCGCGCGGCGGCGGCGCTGAATTCGGCGGCGCCGGTGCGCAGTTCGCGCTTGTTGCCGCGTTCGATCAATTGCGAAAGGCCGATCACGGTATCGACACGTTTGTCGGAAAGCCGGCCGGGGCCGACACCGATGGCCGGACTGATGCGCGATGTCGCGATGGCGAGGCTGGGGTTGGGCGGAGCGGCGGCGCTGAGCACATCGGCCTCGGCGCTTTCAGTCAGGCGGCGGGCATTGAGCAGTTCGCGGTTGCGCTCGACAAACAGCGCTTCGGCCTGTTTCAGGCTCATTGCTTCCGCCGACGCTGCTGACGGTATCACACAGGCTGCTGCGAGCAGCAGCGGCAGCAGGCGGTAATGACGGAACTTTCTGGAGTAATTGTTATTCATTTGTACTAGGTGCCCCGTGATGATTCAAGGCGCCGGTAGAATAGCGACGGGCGCAATGCAAATCCATGAATATAGTTTTGATGAATTCACGCAAATTTCACGATGACAGCGCTATAAGATCGGTGGCGGAATGACCGTCTATCAGGCGCTCACGCCCGAGCTGATTCTTGATGCCGTTGAGTCGGCCAGTGGCCTGCGCTGTGATGGCCGGCTGCAGGCACTGAACAGTTACGAGAATCGCGTCTACCAGCTGTGGCTGGAGGGTGGTGATTCAGGTGCCGCAAGGCCGGTCGTTGCCAAGTTCTACCGGCCGCAGCGCTGGAGCAGCGCAGCGATCCAGGAAGAGCAGGATTTCGCCACCGAGCTCGCCGCCCGCGAGCTGCCGGTGGTGGCGCCGTTGGCCTTCAACGGCCGCACACTGCACCGACATGGCGGTTTCCAGTTCGCGCTGACACCGCGCCGCGGCGGACGAACGCCTGAGCTGGATGATCCGCAGACGCTGCAGTGGATGGGGCGCTTCATTGCGCGCATTCATGCGGTCGGGCAGGTCAAAGGCTTCGCGCACCGTCCGACACTGGATATCGAATCCTTTGCCTATGAACCGGTGCAGTTTGTGCTCGACGGCGATTTTTTGCCGGACGACCTTTATGACACTTATGCCAGCGTCGCCGAGGATGTGGTGGAGCGCGTCGAGCGGCGCTGGTCTGACGCCGGCGCGCTGCGCCAGATCCGGCTGCACGGCGACTGCCACGGCGGCAATGTGTTGTGGACCGACGATGGCCCGCATTTTGTCGATCTTGACGATGCCCGCATGGGACCGGCGGTGCAGGATCTGTGGATGTGCCTGTCGGGCGACCGCAAGTCGCAGCAGGCTCAGCTGCTGCGCCTGCTTGAGGGTTATTGCGAATTCCGCGAGTTCGATGCCGGCGAGCTGATGCTGATTGAGGCGCTGCGCACGCTGCGCATCGTGCATTACGCCGGCTGGCTGGCGCGGCGCTGGGATGATCCGGCCTTTCCGGCGAACTTTCCCTTTTTCAACACCCAGCACTACTGGCAGGACCACATCCTTGCGCTGCGTGAACAAGCCGCAGCGCTCGAAGAGCCGCCCTTGCAATGGCGGGGTTGAGTTCACGGGATTTGCTGCCCGCCGCGCTGAAATCCCTGGCGCGGATGGCCGCGTTATTGTCCCTCGCATGGCTCGCGGCAACAGGCTGGATGTGGTGGACCCAGGACAGTCTGGTCTATCACCCGCGTACCTACACCACACCGCCATCGACGCCGGGGCGGCTGGGCCTGGCTTTCGAGGATGTGCGGCTTAAAACCGCGGATGGCGAAACACTCGCGGCATGGTGGGTCCCGGCGCGTGATGCTGTTCATGGCAAAACCCGCGCAGTGCTGATACTGCACGGCAATGCAGGCAACATCAGTCATCGCCTCGATTACCTGCAACCCTTGCAGCGCATGGGTTATTCGGTGCTGCTGCCCGACTACCGCGGTTTCGGCGCGAGCAGCGGTCAGCCGAATGAACGCGGCACTTATGCCGATGCCGACGCGGCCTGGGCCTGGCTGATTGCGCGCGGCTACACGCCGCAGCAGGTGGTGGTGCTCGGCGAATCATTGGGTGGCGCGGTGGCGGCTGAGCTTGCAGCGCGGGTGCAGCCGCAGGCGCTGATCCTCGCCTCGACCTTCACGTCAATGATCGAACTGGGTGCGGAACTGTATCCCTGGCTGCCGGTGCGCTGGGTGAGCCGTTACCGTTACGACACTCTGACCGGTGTGCGTGCCTATCGCGGGCCGGTGCTGGTGGCGCACAGCCCCGCGGACCGGCTGGTGCCGTATACACATGGCGAGCGCCTGCATGCCGCAGTGCAGGGGCCGCGTGAACTGCTGCAACTGGCGGGGGATCACAACGACGCCTTCCTGTTTGCGCGTCCGCAATGGACCACAGCGGTCGCGGATTTTCTGGGGCGGGTGGCTGCGGCAGAGGAACAGAAGATTGGGATTCATCGTAACTAATTGTTTTAATTGGTAATTTATTCATGAAATCCACGCTCAACATCGGTATTGCGTTCGGCGCCGGTTCGGCCCGCGGCTGGGCCCATATCGGCGTGTTGCGCGCACTGGTGAAGGCGGGCATCCGTCCGCGCATCGTCTGCGGTACTTCGATCGGCGCGCTGGTTGGCGCGGTCTATGCCAACGACAGCCTCGATGCGCTGGAAGACTGGGTGCTCGGCCTGACCTGGCGCCGGGTGCTCGGTTTTTTCGATTTCAGTTTCAACGGCGGCATGTTGAAGGGGGCGAAACTGATCGCCCATCTCGAAGGCCACCTGCTCGACCGGCCGATCGAGGAACTTGCGCTGCCGTTTGCTGCGGTGGCCACCGACTTGCGCAGCGGCCGTGAAGTCTGGCTGCGCGAGGGGCGCGCGGCCGATGCAGTGCGTGCCTCGATCGCGCTGCCCGGGCTGTTCACGCCGGTCGAGCGCGAAGGACGCCTGCTGGTCGATGGTGCGCTGGTCAATCCGGTGCCGGTGTCGTTGTGCCGCGCGATGGGCGCCGATTTCGTGATCGGCGTTGACCTCGGGTCCAATGCGGCCGGACGCCATGTCCGGGACGCTGGACAAAGGCGCGATCCGGGCATGATCGAGGTGCTCGCCGAGAGCATCAACATCATGCAGGTGCGGATCACGCGCAGCCGGCTTGCCGGCGAGCCGGCTGATGCGCTGGTGATGCCGCAACTCGGATCGCTGGGTTCGCTTGACTACCACCGCGCCGCGGAATCGATCGAGGAGGGGCGTGCTGCGGCCGAGCTGGTGCTGCCGCAGATCCGCAGGCTGCTCGGCTGAAACGGATTGTGCAATGGTGGCCTCAGGCGAGGCCCAGCGCGTCCTTGATGTGGCCCAGCAGCGTTTCGGATTTGACCGGCTTGTTCAGGTAGCCGGAAGCGCCATAAGCCAGCGCCGCCACCACGTCATCACGCTCCGCACGGGCGGTGACCACCAGGATCGGCGTGGTTTTGAGTTCGGGATGTTCGTGCAGCTTGCCAAGCAGGTCGAGGCCGACTGCATCGGGCAGATCAACATCCATCACTATCAGATCGGGGAGCGGTTTCTGGCCCAGCGATTTGACGATTTCGGCCTTGGTCGCGGCGCCGCGCACGTCGAAGCCGGCCTGCATCAGGTCGCGCGCGGCCTGCAGCGCCTCGGCTTCATGGCCGTCGATCAGCAGGATGCCGTGTTTGCCGCCGCCGCGCGCGGGCAGCGGCCGCCCCGGACGGTTGACGATGCTGATCTGGTAACCGGCCTTGAGGCGGCGTCTGCCGGAGATGGTGCCCTCGGCTTCCTTGCGCTTTTGCAGCGTGGGTTCCTTGGGTGGTTGCGCGAACAGCGCCGACATGTCGAGGTCGTTGTCATCGGCTGGCGGCGCGACGGGTGCGGCTTTGGCCGGGGAAGGTTTTGCCGGTGCCGGTTTGGCCGCGGCCGGGGGGACGACTTCGATATAACCTTCGCGCGCGAGTTGACCCAGCGCGGCGGCGATGTCGCCGGCCTTGGGAAATTTTTTGCGCAGGATTTCGGCGCTGGCACTGTCGCCGACCGCGGCGAGCAGACCCTTCATGCCCGGCTTGAGCAGGCCGGGCCTGGCGGCAATCTCGTCGCGGCCCCTGCTGGTCATGCGATATGCGGTTTGGTCGGTCATCTGTAATTACTGGTTTGCGTGGTGTTATGCGCGATGCAACCGCGGCAGATTTTACTGCAAATGACCTTGCCGACGTACACTCGGCGCATGAATCCGTTAAAGCAAGCGACTTTCTGTGCACCGCTGCTCATTCCTCTGCAGCCACTGGCTTCTCAGGAGAGTGACTGGCCGCGGCGCGAAAAGTTGCAATTGCGCATCGATGCCGCGGATTTGCGCGTTTCCGGAGGTCATCGCCTGCGCCTGGTCGCGCCGGATGGCGGGCGTCCCTACGAGCAGCGCCTGCACGACAGCGGTGAACTCGAGTTCCGCGAGCGGAACTGGCATGACTGGTTCAACCTGCTGATCTGGTTGGCCTATCCGCGGGCGAAGGCCGCGCTGAATGCGCGCCACCACGCGGCATGGCCGGAGGCGTCCGTCAGCAGGCGCGGCGCAGTGCGCGATGCACTGACACTGTTCGATGAAAGCGGGCTGGTGGTGCTGTCCGACGATCCGTCCCTGCTGGCGCTGATTCGCGGCTTTGAGTGGAAGCGCCTGTTCTGGGAGCGCCGCGCCGACTGCCTGACGCGCTTGCAGGTGCTGCCGTTCGGCCACGCGCTGTGCGAAAAGATGCTCAAGCCGTACCGCGGAATCACCGGACAGGCACTGCTGCTGGAGGTGACGCCGCAACTGATGAAACTGGATGCGCGGGAACTGCCGGCCGCGATTGATGCCAGGCTGGCCGCGATCATCGCCGATGCGGGCGTGCTGGCGGGAACAAAGGATCTTGCGCCGCTGCCGGTGCTCGGCATTCCCGGCTGGTGTGCCGACAATGCCGATCCGGCGTATTACGACGACACGCGGCAGTTCCGCAGCGGACGGCGCATGCGGGCGGCGGAGCTTGCGCGGTGATTGCGCTGCTGCAGCGGGTGAGCGCGGCACGGGTCGAGGTTGATGATGCCGTGATCGGCGAAATCGGCCGCGGGCTGCTGGTGCTGCTCGGTGTCGAGGCCGGCGACACCGCCGCGGATGGTGAACACCTGATTGAACGGCTGCTTAACTACCGGGTGTTTGCCGATGATGCGGGCAGGATGAACCGTTCGCTGCGCGACATCGACGGCGGTTTGCTGCTGGTGCCGCAGTTCACGCTGGCAGCCGACACCCGCAAGGGCTTGCGTCCCGGTTTTTCCACGGCCGCGCGGCCGGAACTCGGGCGCGAGCTGTTTGACCATGCGCTGGCGTTTGCCGGGGCGCGGCATGCGCAGGTCGGGCAGGGGCGTTTCGGCGCCGACATGCAGGTGACATTGACCAATGACGGCCCTGTGACTTTCTGGCTGCAGACCGGAGGCGGCAGGCGCTGAGCCGGTCATCGGCCGGGCACAAAGACTGGATTACAATCTGCGCATGGTTACAGCGTGAAAATATTTTATAATAAAATCAATTACTTATAAATAATCTCCGGAACCGGTCCGGCCCTTGAACTTGCACCCGGCGCCATCATCTAATGTGCGTCCCATCTCCCAGGAGTTCGACAACACCATGAAACGCGTAATGCTGCTGATCGTCACCAACTTTGCGATTCTGGCGGTGCTCAGTGTCACCATGAGCCTGCTCGGCATCGACCGCGCGCTGACCAACGAGACCGGCCTCAACCTGCAGGGTCTGCTGGTGTTCGCCGCGATGTTCGGCTTCGGCGGCGCATTTATTTCGCTGTTCATCTCGAAATGGATGGCGAAAAGATCCATGAATGTGCACGTGATCGAAGTGCCTTCGAACATGAGCGAACGCTGGCTCGTGGATACCGTGCGCCGTCAGGCCGAGCGCGCCGGCATCGGCATGCCCGAGGTCGGCATCTACGACGCGCCGGATGTCAACGCCTTCGCCACCGGCTGGAACCGCAACAATGCGCTGGTCGCGGTCAGCACGGGGTTGCTCAACAACATGACGCAGGAAGAAGCGGAAGCCGTGCTCGGTCACGAGGTGAGTCATGTCGCCAACGGCGACATGGTCACGCTGACGCTGGTCCAGGGCGTGGTCAACACCTTTGTCATCTTCATGGCCCGGGTGATCGGCTTTTTTGTCGACCGCGTGCTGCTGAAGAACGAGAAGGGCGAGGGCCCGGGCTTTTTCATCGCGACGCTGGTCGCCGAACTGGTGCTCGGTGTACTGGCGAGCATCATCGTGTCCTGGTTCAGCCGCCAGCGCGAGTTTCGTGCCGACGCCGGCGGTGCTTCGCTTGCAGGCCGCGAGAAGATGATAGCCGCGCTGGAACGGCTGAAGGGCAATCACGAGCAGACCGCGCTGCCGGCGCAGATGTCGGCGCTGGGCATCTCCGGCGGTGGAGCGATCATGAAGCTGTTCATGTCGCACCCGCCGCTGGATGAGCGCATCGCCGCGCTTCGTGCCGCGCGCTGATCCCTCACCGGACCCCGGCCCCAACAAAAAGCCCGTGTCGCAGGACACGGGCTTTTTTATCGGTCGGTGTTGTTGATCAGGGCTGTAACCTCATGGGCGCAATACGGGATCCCGCACTGCGCCGGTGATCGACAGTCCGCCGCGGGCCACCACCAGGCCCTTCGAGCCCAGTTCAGCATTAAGGCGTCCCGACAGGCTGCCATCGCCTGCGATGTTGAAGGCGCCGTTTGCGTTGAGCGGGCCCGAGGTCAGCTGCAACTGGCGGTAGGCATAACGGCCGTTGCTGATGCTGACCGCGCCGGTGAGGGTGTCGAACTTGGTCTTGCCGCCGCGTGAGCCCCCCGGCGCGGGCGACTGCATCGCGCGCACCAGGTCGATGTTGCCGAGCTCGCCGATGTCGACGGTGAAACTGGCCTCGGCCTCGCTGCTGTCGAAGAGGTTTTTCAGCGATTTGCCCTGCAGCACGAAATTGCCGTTCGCCTTCATGCTGCCGCTGGCGGAAAATTCGCGGGTGTAGGCCGGCATCAGGTCCTGCAGACGGCCGTTTTCGAGATTGAACTCGCCCTCTACACGCACACCGTTGGTCCAGCCTGCCTTCGCGGCGCCCTTGATCCGGCCGCCGGCGAGGCGGCCTTCGATGGCGGAGAGGGTCGCCTGGCTGGCATCCACCTGCGCGGAAATGGTGACATCGCTGAACTGCAGCCGCGGGCCGACCGGCGGCTGCCATTCACGGGCTTCGATCAACAGCGCCACGCTGTTGTCCTTGGGCGTCAGGTCCACTGTCATCTTGCCGTCGTTCATCCGCACTTTCTGCACGCTGCCGTCACGGCCGAAGGTCACGGTCGAGTCGAACATCGGCACCTCGAAGGGCAGCCCGCCGACCTTGACGCCGTTGATTTTCAACTGGCGCAACTGCAGCTGCGCGCTGCCGCCACCCTTGACCAGGCTGGGCAGCAGCGTGAAGGCCGAGGGTTCGACCGCCACCGCGGTGACGAAGGCGGTATCGATGTCGCGGGTGCCGGAGAGCAGTGTCCACGGCATCATCGGAATCACCACAGTTTCGGCGACGATCTGCTGCACGCCGCCGATGCTTACCCGTTCGAGCTTGAGCTGTTGCTCCGGGTATACCGTGTAGCGCATGTTGGAGATGTGCACCGGCTGCTTGAAGCGTTCACTGAGCATCTGCTGCATGCCGGGGATGTGGCCGGCCAGCGGCATCAGCTGCAGTGTGGTGAGGCCAATGCCCAGCAGCACGGCGACGGCGATGAGGACGAGTGCGCCTTTGCTGCGCGGTTTGTTTTCGCTGCGGAATGTGGAGGCGGCATCGCGGGCTTCTGATTCGGAGCGTTTCTTGCGGTCGGCGGCGGCAGCCTTGGCGCGTTCCTCGGCCTCGGCGCGGTAGCGCGCGTCGGCGTCGGCCTCGGCTTTGGCGCGGGCACGCAGTTCCTGCTCGACCATCACCTTGACGTTTTTCTCGGCGCTCTCGCGCAGCTCGGTTTCGCGCATTACGCGCGCGACGGCTTCGGTCTTGGCGCGTTCCTCGGCTTCGGCGCGGGCTTTGCGCTCAGCTTCAGCCTGGGCCTGCGCCTTGGCCATCGCAGCTTCCGCAATTTTTGCCCGCATTTCGGCTTCTTCGCGGGCCTGGCGGGCCTGCGCGCTGTCGCCGCTGGCAGCCTCGCGGGCAAGCTGTTCGGCTTCCCGGCGCGCCTGTTGCGCGAGCTCAAGCTGGCGTTCGGCTTCCTCGCGCGCCTTGCGTTCGGCGACCTGACGCGCCGAGATTTCCGCGGCAGCCTTGGCTTCGGCTTCCATGCGTTTTTTGCGTTCGATCTCGATCGCAGCCTCGACCTCGGCACGGGCCTTGGTTTCGGCTTCAGCCTGCGCTTTGCGGATGGCCTCTTCACGCAGCCCGCGTTCAGCGGTGACCTTGGCCTCGGCCTCCTCGCGCGCGCGACGCTCGGTGGCGACTCTGGCTTCCATTTCCTCGCGTGCGTGGCGTTCCTGTTCGGCACGGCTTTCTGCCTCGACCGTGGCCTGACGCGCCTGTTCCTGCAGCGATTTCAGCTCGGCCCTGGCCTTGGCATCGGCTTCGCTGCGTGCCTTTTGCGCGATTTCCTCGGCCTGTCTGCGCTGCACTTCTTCGCGCTCACGGGCTTCGGCTTCGGCCTTGGCGCGTGCTTCGGCGGCGACACGGGCTTCGGCTTCGGCACGGGCCCGCGCCTTGGCTTCTTCGAGGGCTTTCATCGCCGCTTCGGCGCGCGCGACAGCCTCGGGGTCGCCGCCCTGCTGGCTGGCGGCCTTGGCTTCGGCGGCGGCCTTGGCTTTTGCGGCTTCCTCGGCCATCTGCCTCGCTTCTGCAATTGCACTTTCAGCGGCCTTGGCTCGGGCCTCGGCTTCCGCCAGCGCACGGCGTTCGGCATCAAGCCGTGCCTGGATGTCGGCTTCCATTTTTGCGCGTGCTTCGGCTTCGCGCTTGGCGGATTCCTGGGCGCGCGCCAGCGCATCGGCCATCGCCTTCATCTGCGCTTCTAGAGCCTCTCGTGCCTTGGTTTCAGCGGCGGCATGAGCCATCGCTTCGACTTCGGCCCTGGACTGGGCTTCGGCTTCGGCCTTGGCCCTGGCTTCGGCGTTGGCCTTGGCCACGGCCTCGGCCTTGGCGCGGGTCTCAGCCTCGGCGCGGGCTTTTGATTCGGCTTCAGCCTTGGTAGCCGCTTCCTGTGCCACTTTCAGTCTGGCTTCGGCGGCGGCCTTGGCTTGGGCGTCGGCGGCTTTCGCCTCCTGCTCGGCCCTGGCGCGTGCGGCAGCGGCGGCCTTGGCCAGTGCTTCGGCCTTGATCTTGGCTTCGGTCTCTGTCTTGGCGCGGGCTTCGGCCGCGGCACGGGCCTGAGTCTCGGCCTGCTGCCGCGCCTTGGCTTCGAGGGCGGCTTTGGCCGCGGCCTGGGCGCGGGTCTTGGCTTCCTCTTCTTTCTGCTTGCGCGACTCCGCTTCAGCGTTGACCTTGGCGACCGCCTCGGGCGAGGTGAAGTCGAGGTCCATTTCCTCCTCGACAGCCGCAGACGCTGCGGGCTGGGGCGCCGTCGCGGGTGCAGCCGGTTTCGCTGCCTGAGCGGGGGTGGCCGCTGCCGGGGTGGCGAACACTTTGACGTAACCGGTCTTGGTCAGTTCACCGAGTATGCCTTCGACGGTCTTCGCATCGAGCTTGCTCTTGGCGACCAGTTCGGCAAAGGTCGACTTGCCGTCCACGCCGAGGAAAATCAGGCCGGCATTGCGGTCGAGTTTGATCGTCTTGTTCTTGAACTCGAGGACACCCTTCGAGGTTTTTGCGTAGACGGTTTGTGGGTGCATAAGGCTTCCTGCCGGAAAAAGCGGATTGGGTATTGGATTGCCGGACCGGGAAAAATTCAGCGGCGACAGAGGTCTATTGTATTGATTTTTTTCGGTTTTGCTGCAAACGGTAAAGCAGCCTGCCGGTGATGACCGGCGTCGCGGCGGATCATTTCTGTTGATTCAGGCGTGAACTTGTCGTTACCATGATCCCGCAGATGAAAAAACAGCATTAAAAATACTCAAAACACTCAAAAAAACCTTCGCAGGGGCTTGAGCAACATGACGCAGGGGCTGACGCAGGCGGTTTACCGCCGCGCCGAATACGATGTGACCAATGAGATCGATACCACCAGCCCGCTGGCGGTGTCGATTCATGTCGCGCAGATATTCGAGGCCACCTACCAGCGTGAGTTTCCGTCCGGCATGGTGCGGGTGTTTGCCGACATCGGCCGGCTCTACCGCGGCGAGTTTCCCGGCTACCACGGTTGCGAGACCGATTACCATGATGTGCAGCACGTGCTCGAGGTCACGCTGGCGATGACGCGCCTGATGGCCGGCTGCATGGTCGGGGCTGCCGGGCGGCTCGCGATCAGCGAAACCCATTTTCTGCTCGGCGTGGCGACCGCGCTGTTTCACGACATCGGTTATTTGCGCCGAATCGGTGATACCGACAAACGCCATGGTGCGGAATACACCCGGACCCATGTCGGCCGTGGCTCCGATTTCATGGCCTGGTATCTTCCCGATGTCGGCCTTCCCGAGCTTGCGCCCGCGGCCTGCCGCATCATCCATTTCACCGGATATGAGATTCCGGTGCAGCGTATCGAGGTCGATCCGCAGTTGCGCCTGCTCGGCAACCTGCTGGGCAGTGCCGACATACTTGCGCAGATGTCCGACCGTTGTTATCTCGAAAAATGCCGCGACCGGCTGTATCCGGAGTTCGTTCTTGGCGGCATCGCACGCCAGGTTGACGAGTGTGGCGAGGAAAAGGTGTTGTTTGCCTCGCCCGAGGATCTGATTTTCAAGACGCCGGGCTTTTTCAGCGGCGCCCACAAGCGCCTTGAGCAGGATCTCGGTGGTGTCTACCGCTACGCCGATCGTTGTTTCGACGGCGTCAACCTTTACTTCCAGGAAGCGCGCAAGAACATCGATTACGCGCAAAGCCTGGTGCAGAGCGGCGACGTGTCGCAACTGCGCCGCCGCCTGCCGGACCTCGAGCTCGCCCGGGCGGCCTGACGCGGCGCGCTTTGCGCGCCAGCCGTTTTTTCCTTACTTCACTTTGAGCAGGATCTTGCCGGTGTGCTGGCTGGATTCCATCAGTGCATGGCCCGCGGCCGCTTCGGCCAGAGGCAGGAACTTGTGGGTGACTACGCGGATCTTGCCGGCCTCGATCAGCGGCCAGACCTGGGCTTCGAGTTCGCGCGCGATACGGGCCTTGAAGGCATCGGGGCGGGTGCGCAGCGTTGAGCCGGTGTAGGTCAGGCGCTTGAGCATCACCGGCATCAGGTTGATCTCGACCTTGGAGCCGGCGCCGAAGGCGAGCTGGATGATGCGTGCGTCGTGGCTCGCCGCTTTCAGGTTTTTCTCGATGTTGGGGCCGCCGACGATGTCGAGGATGACATTGGCGCCGCCTTCGCTGCGCACCACTTCGACAAAATCCTCGGTCTTGTAGTCGATCACACGATCCGCGCCCAGATCCTTGCAGATCTGGCAGCGTGCGGCCGGGCTGTCGGTGGCGATGACCTTGGCGCCAAAGGCCTTGCCGAGCTGGATGCAGGTGGTGCCGATGCCGCCGGCGCCGCCGTGCACCAGAAAGGTTTCGCCGGATTTCAGTCCGGCGCCGATGAAGACATTGCTCCACACCGTGAAAAAGGTTTCGGGCAGTCCGGCAGCATCGTGCAGGCTGATGCCCTTGGGTGCGCGCAGGCAGTGTTCGCCATCGGCCGTGACGTATTCGGCATAACCGCCGCCGTTGGTCAGCGCGACCACCAGGTCGCCGGTATTCCAGCGTGTCACCGCGGCGCCCTTGGCCACCACCTTGCCCGAGACTTCAAGGCCGGGCAGGTCGGAGGCGCCCGCGGGTGCCGGATAGAGTCCCTTGCGCTGCATGATGTCCGGGCCGTTGACGCCGGTGGCGGCGACTTCAATCAATACTTCGTGCGCTTTTGGCTGCGGCAGCGGGCGTGTCACCGGTTTCAGTACCTCGGGGGCGCCGGGCGCGGAGATTTCAACGGCTTGCATCGTGGCGGGCAGGGTGGTGCTCATCGGGCGGGTCCTCGTTTCATGATTTCGGATTTGTGGATTTGCAGTTCAGCCGTTTGATTCGCGATAGCGGCGGATGCGTTCCTTCAGCCCGGGTGCCGCGACCGAGCGCGCGAGTTCGGCCATGTCTTCGCTGCGTGTGTCGTTCTGGCTGCGGCGTTGCAGGGCTGCGGCTGCCGTCGGTGTCAGCGTCATTGCGGCATGGTGCGCGGCTTCGATGACCGCCGGCCATTCGTCCTGTGCCGTGATGCCGGTCAGGAAGCCGCAGCGCAGTGCCTCACCGGCATCAAAGGCGCGCGAGCTGCCGAGTATGTCGCGGGCACGGTCGGTTCCGATCAGCGCGGCGAGCCGCCGTGTGCCAAGCACCACGCCGAAGCGCAGCCCCGGCATGCGGAAGCTGGCGTCGGCTGTGGCGATGCGCCGGCTGCAGCAGGCGACGAGGTCGGCACCGGCGCCAAAGACACGGCCCTGGGCCAGCGCGAGTGTGGCGTGAGGCGCATGCTGCAGGGCCTGCAGCAGTGTTTCGATGCGGATGAAGCGCAGCGCGAGGTCGCCGTCGGACAACGTGGCGAGTTCGCTGAAGTCGAAGCCGGCGCAGAAATGGCGGCCGGCACCGTCAAGGATCAGCAGCCGCGTGCCGTCGGTGGCGGCGTATTCGACCGCGTCGAGCAGGGCTTCGACCAGCGCGGCCGACAGCGCATTGGCTTTCTGCGGCCGGTTCAGTGTCAGCCGGGTGACCGGGCCGTCGCGGCTGCGCAGCAGTTCGTCGCTCATGGGGCTAAAACCTTTGCCACAGAGGGCACAGAGGAAAAACGGAGGGCACAGAGAAAATCAAAATCATAAATTCAGGATCAGACGCCGCATTATTTCAGGATTTGGCTTTTCTCTGTGTTCTCTGTGCCCTCTGTGGCTGCTTTTGATTTTTTTTTGCTTCAAAGACTCGCGCGCACTTCGGCCGAGCGGTCCCAGAAATTGGGTATCAGCGGGCTCGAATAGCCGGAGACGAAGGGTTTGTCGGCGCCGGTGGCCGGATCGAAGACATGGCGTTTCACCGCGCCGATGTTGGCGCCGTAGACGTGGATGCTGATCGAGGGCTTGTCTGTGAACGCGTTCGAGACTTCGTGGATGTCGCCGACGGTAGGCGAGACACGGTCGACCTGGCCGGGCAGCAGGCGCTCGGTTTCACTGACGGCCATTGGCCGGCCTGGCGCGGTGTGGCTGAAGCGCCGCGCGAGTTCAGCGCCGCGCATCATGCCGACGAGGCCCCACACCGTATGGTCATGCACGGGGGTTTTCTGGCCGGGGCCCCAGACAAAGCTCACCACCGAAAAGCGCTCCAGCGGATCGCAGTAAAGCAGAAACTGCTGGTAATACTGCGGATGCGGCTGTGCGGCTTCTGCCGGCAGCCAGTCATCATGGCTGATCAGATCGGCGAGCAGCTTGCCGCCGGATTCGTGCATGGTTTTTTCATCGTTGCCGCTTTTTTCGACCAGTCGCGTCATTTCAGCGATGAAGTGGCGGAAACGCTGTGCGTTCGTGCTCATTCTTTGCTCCTTATCTCAGCCAGTATTTCACCGGTATCGGCGCCGAGTGCCGGCGGGCCGCGGCGCAGGCCGAGCTTGCGGCCGGAGACCCGCTGCGGCGAGATCACGGTTTTGCTGCTGACGCCATTGGGCAGCGTCATCGGTTCCACCCACTGCATATGTTCGACCTGCGGGTCGGCGAGCACCTGCGAGTAGGTGTAGAGCGGCGCGCAGGGCACGCCGCGGGCGTTCATCCTGCCCAGCAGATCGGCGGCATCGTATTTGATGAATTCGGCCTCCAGCAGTTCGCGCAGTGCATCCTGGTGCTGCGCGCGGGTGGAAGGCGAACCGAAGCGCGGATCCTGTGTCAGGTCGGGCCGGGCGATGACATCGCAGGCAGCCTGCCACAGTTTGTTGGTGCCGGCGGCCAGCGCGAAATAACCGTCACGGCAGCAGAACGCGGCATAGGGTGCGTTCAGAGGGTGCGAAGATCCCAACCGTACCGGGTCTCGCCCAAAAGCGAACAGTTCGCTGGTCTGCAGGTTGGCGATGCCGAGCATGGCGCCGAGCATTGATACATCGACCTGGTCACCCTGACCGGTGCTGCGGGCCTTGTTGAGCGCGGCGGCGACACTGAACGCGGCATAGAGGCCGGCAGAGAAGTCGGCAATCGGGATGCCGCATTTCGCCGGACGGCCGTCACGGTCTCCGGTGACACTCATCACGCCGCTCATCGCCTGCACCGTCATGTCGAAGCCGCCCTCGGTGGCGCGCGGCCCGCTTTGGCCGAAGGCCGAAACCGAGCAGTACACCAGTGCCGGCTTTGCCGCGGCGAGTGTTGCGTAATCGAGGCCGAATTTCGCCATCACGCCGGGGCGGAAGTTTTCGAGCACGATGTCGGCGGTCAGCGCGAGGCGTCGCGCATCAGCGCGGCCCTGTTCGGATTTGAGGTCGAGCACGACCGAACGCTTGTTGCGGTTGACCGATGCAAAGTACTGGCTGTAGCCGTCGAGGATTGGCGGCCACTGCCGCATCAGGTCGCCTTCCGGCGATTCGACCTTGATCACGTCGGCACCCATGTCTGCGAGCAGGCAGCCGGCAAAAGGCCCGGCGAGGACCTGGCAGAACTCGACGACCCTGACGTCGGCAAGGGGCAGCATCGACATGTTTGAAGTGGTTGTGGCGCGCGGAAACAACAATCGCGGCCATCCGTGATCCGGACTGCACCGCGTGGTGAAAAACGATTGGGAATATTATCACGCTGATCACCCGGCACTGCCGCGTGCGGGGCGTTGTTTCCGATACTGGTTTTCCCGTACTGTTTTTCAGGAGGCTGGCGCAGATGAGCGTATCCAACACGAAATTCATCCTGAAACTGCTGTTCCGGAGCGGCGTGCTGTTGCCCCTGCTGTGGCCTGCGCTGACGGTTGCGCAGAACTATCCGACGCGGCAGATCCGCTACATCGTGCCGCAGGCGCCCGGTGGTTCATCGGATACGCTGGCGCGGGTGCTGGCACCGCGCCTCGCTGCGGCGCTGGGTCAGGCGGTGGTGATCGACAACCGGCCCGGCGCCACCGGCATCATCGGTGCCGAACTGACGCTGAATTCGCCGCCCGACGGGCATACCCTGCTGCAGGTGGCGACTTCGCACGCCACCAATACCGCGATGGGCGTGAAGATGAGCTTCGATCCCTTGCGCGACTTCGCGGCGATTGCGCTGATTTCGCAGCAACCGAACATCTGGCTGGCGCATCCTTCGCTGCCGGCACGCAACATGAAGCAGCTGGTGGCGTTTGCACGTACGCGCCCCGGAGTTGTTGATTTTGCGTCGTCGGGCACCGGCGGCTCACAGCATCTGGCGGGTGAGCTGCTCAATGTGATGACCGGCATCCGCATCATGCATGTGCCGTACAAGGGCAGTCCGCCGGCATTGACCGATACCCTGGCCGGCCGTGTCGCGCTGATGAGTTCGACGATGGCGCCGGCATTGCCGTATCTGAAGGGTGGCCGTCTCCATCCGCTGGCGGTGACCAGCGCCAAACGTTCGCTGGCTGCGCCTGATGTGCCGACCGTGGCCGAGTCCGGCGTGCCGGGTTACGAGGCCATCGCGTGGCAGGGGCTGGTGGCGCCGGCGAAGGTGCCCGCTGAAGTGATCAACCGGGTCAGCGAGGAACTGCAGCGTGTGCTGAAAATTGCCGAGGTGCGCCGTCAGCTGATGGAGCAGGGTTATGAACCGGCCGGCAGCAGTGCCGCCGAGTTCAACGCTTTTACCCGCAGTGAAATCGTCAAGTGGAGCAAGGTCACCGCGGCCGCGGGGTTGCGTGTGAATCAATGATGTTGCTGAACTGGGTCAGCCGTTCACGGCGGCTGAGAAGCGGCCACCGGCATCGAGTTCGGCCAGCACCGCCATTTCAGTGTTGGTGGCGGGCGTGGCGGCTTGCGCGGCCGAGGCATCAAAAGCAAAACCGGTCTGGGCGGCGATGGCTTCCGGCG
This sequence comes from Betaproteobacteria bacterium Ga0077527, assembly GCA_001464815.1. Taxonomy (GTDB): domain Bacteria; phylum Pseudomonadota; class Gammaproteobacteria; order Burkholderiales; family SG8-41. The sequence continues at coordinate 216,172 of LNDW01000018.1, forward strand.
TGGTTGACGGGTTGTAACGCGTCAGCCTGAAACGTGAACCGGCCGCCGCTTCGCGTTCGAATACCGCGAGTGGCGTCACCAGCGCGGTCATGTTGCCGGATGCGGTGACGAAATCGAGTTTGTCGACCAGCGCGCGCGGGCTGTGGTCGGTGCGCCAGGTAACCACGCGTTTTGCGGTGGGCAGCATCACTGCCGCGCCACCGCCGCCGGGGAGGCGCACTTTGGGTTTCTCCCAGGAGCCGATGGCCGAGACGTTGGTGCGGCCTTCGGCATCAATCTGCGCGCAGCCGAGGAACACCAGGTCAAGTCCGCCGCGGGCGCAGAGGTCGTAGAAATCCTGATTCGCAAAAATTGCCGGCGAACCGTGGACGATGGCCGGGTCACTGCTCGACAGCGGAATCTGCACCGGCTGCGGTTCGACGCCACCGGCGACATTGATGTAGGTAAAGCTGAAATTGTAGGCGCGCTTGGCAAGCAGGCAGGACAGCATCGGCAGCGTCGAGTTGACGCCGCTGAAGGTGATTTCATGGGCGCGGATCTGCCGCGCGAGGTGGATCACGACAAAGCTGAAGGCGGTCCAGTTCATATTTTCATGTTCTCCACTTACTGGCGGTACGTCGCGAGCCAGGCAATCGCCAGCACGGTGATGATCGCGCCGCAGACCATCTGCGGCCGCAGTTTTTCGTCGCGCAGGAACAGTGTGCTGCCGAGCACGGTGACCAGCGGATAAGCGGCGATGATCGGCGCCACCGTCGATACGGGAGCCTGGGCGAGTGCGCCGTACATCAGCACCATCGCCGCGCCGTTGATGAGGCCGGTGGCGATGAACCAGCGTTTGCCTGCAGCACTGGCCTGGCGCCGGCCGCCGCTGCGCAGATGCGCGGTGCCGAACACCGCGGCTGAAGACACCAGATAACCGATCAGGCTGGCGGCGAAGGGATTGGCCCAGATCAGCAGTCCGGCCTTGGCCCCGGTCTGCGCGAGGCCGCGCAGCAGGGCGCCACCCACCGGCCACAGCAGTGCGCGTGTATTTGCCGGTGCGTTAACCAGCATGCCCGGTTGCCAGGAGAGCAGGGCGACACCGGCGGCCACACCCAGCGCGGCAATCGCGACTTGTGCCGGCACCTGTTCGCCGAGCAGCAGTGCGGCGGCGAGGATCGCGAACAATGGCGCGGTGCCGGAGATTGCGCTGGTCACCGTCGGTCCCAGCAATTCGTTGCTGCGAAAGGTGACCAGCGTGACCATCGCCGGATAGAACAGGCCCACTGCGGCGAAGATCAGCGCGGCATCGAGATTGAATGTCGCAGCATCCACCGTGAACGGCGCGCTGATCACAAACAGCAGCGTGGCTGTCGGCACGCTGATCGCGGCGCCGGTGCGCGCATCGGCATCACGCAGGCCCAGCCGCGAGCTGATCATGCCGGCGCCGAAACAGATCGTGCCGAGGATCGCGAGCAGAATCGGCGTTTCTATGTAAGCCATTGTTTTTATTGAATAATTTTTTTGATTGCGCGATGCCACTCGCGGCGCTTGTCGCCGAGGCTGCGCGCCGCGTGCGCCGGACTGGTGGAGGGCAGACGTGTCAGGCGCAGCGCGTCGGCTTCGAGGCCCGGTGCAACGTGGCGCAGGAAAAAACGTTCGGCGGCGGCACCATTGAACAGCACGTCCTTGATCAGCGGGTGTTGCTGCAGAAAGCCCTTGAGATCGTTGACTTTGGCCGAGTTCCTGTCGATTGATGAATCGAGGCTGCCGGGGCGCTTGCAGTCGGAGAGCACATCCCACAGCGCGATGCCTTTTGCCAGCAGTGCCTGTTTGCGTTGCACATACGGCGCATTGTGGGCGATGCCCAAAAAGTCGCCGAGGATGCGCCAGAAGGCATTGCGTGGATGGGCGTAGTACTCGTTGGCACGCAGCGATTCAACACCGGGCATGCTGCCAAGGATCAGCAGACGGGCGTTGCCGCCGGCTACCGGCGGAAAGCTGCGGACGTTTTCCGCGGACTCGGGACTCAGTTTGCGCATTCCGGCGCGGCGGCGAGGTGTTCTTCGAGGATGCCCGCTGCATCCTGCATATAACGCTCGACCGCCGGGTAGTCGATTTCGTAGGCGGGATGCATCGAACCCGGCCAGCCGCCACGCGGCACGATGGCCGCGGCTTCAACCATGAAGCCCGGCACCAGCGTCAGCTCGGGCTGGGCGGCGAGGTGTTCGGTCGGCACCAGTTTTTCGGCGGTGACCAGTACGCGCTTCGCGGCGCGCGTCAGCGGATGGTCCCAGAACGGCGAGCCATGGACGCGGGCATTGCCCTGGGTGTCGATCTCGGCGGCGTGGATCACCGCGACATCGGGATGGATCGCCGGAATTACATAGACATCCCTGCCGCTGCCATAGGGGTCGCGCACGGTCTGCCACTGGTTGACGCGTGCGAGCTCGCTGCCGTGGACACCGGCCACCGGCTGGAAGGGGATTCCGTAGGAGGCTGCACGCAGCCCCGAGACCAGGGTGATTCAGGCGTGTTCCTCGAGTGTGGCCTCGTTTTTCTCGATGGCCTTGCGGTACCAGCGTGCCAGGCCGAAGTTGCCTTCCATGGCGACGATGCCGGCGCGGACCTTGCGCACCGCGCCGGCGCGGCACAGCAGGTCGAGGTCATAGCCGGGGGAGGGCTTGATGATTTCGAGATTGCGGCGGCGCTGGCGCACCAGTTCGCGCACCAGCGCAAAGGGGCCGCGATGCAGAAACACGCCGCCGAGACCGAGTGCTGCGCCGTCGGGGATGCGTGCCGCGAGTTCGCCGAGGCTGATGATTTTTGAGGGGCTGGCGGTCATGGTGGTCTCCGCGATGATGGAAGGCATTGTTAACGCCGGTTTGAAGTTGATTTTACACGCGGCCAGCATTCGGACTTGCAGGGGGATGTGGTGCATGCGCGGTGCGATAATCAGTTTCCTTCAACCCGCTGCGAATCCATCAACATGACACAAGCGTCAATCAACAATGCCGCAATCCAGAGCAGGGAATACTGGGTGCAAAAAACCGTGGCCGGTGCCGCCGTAAAACTTTATGTGTATCGCAAACATGCCGCCGGCAGCGCTGCGCCGGTGCTGTTCCTGGTGCACGGTTCCTCGGCCTCTGGCCGCAACAGCTTCGACCTGCAGGTGCCGGGTCGCGATGATTATTCGCTGATGAACCATTTTGCGGCCCTCGGTTATGACGTGTGGACGATGGACCACGAAGGTTATGGCCGTTCCGACCGCACCGACAGCCACTCGGGCATTGCTTCCGGCGCCGACGATCTGGCTGCGGCGATGACCCTGATCGAGCGCGAAACCGGCCAGCGTGAAGTGTTCATGTATGGCGGTTCTTCCGGCGCCTTGCGCGCCGCGCTGTATGCGCAGAAGAATCCGGGCCGGGTACGCCGGCTGATGGTGTCGGCACTGGTTTATACCGGCGCCGGATCACCGACGCTGGCCAAGCGCCGCGAGAAGGTCGAGGAGTACCGCAAAAATCCGCGGCGCAAGGTGGATGTCGATTTTGTGCGCAGCATGTTCACCCGCGACAAGCCGGGCACTTCCGAGATGATTGCCGCCGATGCACTCGCCGCGGCCGAGCTCGCGCTCGGTGACTCGGTGCCCAATGGCACCTACCTCGACATGTGCGCGCATCTGCCGGTGCTCGACCCGCTGCAGATTGCTTGTCCGGTATGCATCATTCGCGGAGAATACGACGGCATCGCCGCGGAACCCGACCTGCTCGATTTTTTCGGCAAGCTGCCGAGCAAGGACAAGCAGTTCGTCTTTGTTTCCGGGCTGGCACACGCCGCGACGCTGGGCATCAATCGCCACAAGTTCTGGCATGCCATGCAGTCCTTCATGTGTATGCCGGCCAACCGCGCATTGGTGGCCTGAGTCTTCAAAAAAAGCTTGGAGGGGATCCGGATGAGGCGTCATGTGATGGCCGTGTTGTGCGGCCTGCTTGCAGTGTCCGGTCTTGCTCATGCGCAGGGCCAGAACTATCCGAACCGTCCCGTGCGCATGCTCGTCGCGGTGCCTCCCGGAGGCCCGGCGGACACGCTGGCGCGTCTGGTGGGGCCGCATCTGAACAGTGCGATGGGGCAGACCGTGGTCATCGATAACCGTGCCGGCGCCAACGGCGGCATCGCCTACGAAACCACTGCACGCGCCACTCCCGACGGCTACACCTTTGTGCTGGTCGCCGCCGGGGTCGCGATCAACCCCAGCCTGTACCGCAACGTGCCATACCACCCGGTCAAGGATTTTGCGCCGGTCACGCTGGGTATCACCGTGCCCAACATCCTCGTCGTGCATCCCACGGTGCAGGCGAAGTCGGCGGCTGAACTGGTGGCGGCGATCAAGGCGAAGCAGGGTGGTTTTTCCTTTGCCTCCGCCGGCAACGGCACTTCGGGCCATCTCGCGCTGGAGCAGTTCCGCCTGTCCACCGGCCTGTCCTTTGTGCATGTGCCGTACAAGGGTGGTGGTCCGGCCTTGCAGGAAACCGTGGCCGGCCAGGTGCAGGCATTGTTCAGCATCGCGCTTGCAGCGACGCCGCAGGTCAAGGCGGGCAAGGTACGCGCGCTGGCGATCACCAGCGCCAAGCGTTCGCCAGTGGCACCGGAGCTGCCAACCGTTGCCGAATCCGGCTACCCCGGCTTCGAGGTCATCGGCTGGTTCGGCTGGCTGGCGCCGGCAGGCACGCCCAAGCCCATCGTCGGCAAGCTCAACCAGGAGCTGGTGAAGGCGCTGGCAGTGCCCGAGGTCAAGGACCGGCTGTTGAGCCTGGCCACGGTGTCGGTGGGTGACAAGCCGGAGGAATTCGGCGCCTTCATCCGCAGCGAGTATGAGAAGTGGGGCAGGGTCATCAAGGCCGCAAAAATAGAAATCCAGTAAAACCTTTCAGAACATCACCAAAAGCAGAGGCCACCATGAGCAAATCCAAGGGTATCCGCGAAGTCGCCTACGTTGACGTCCGCGCCGGCGGCGGCGATGGCCATCAGCATAACTGCAGCGCCGGTCTTGAGCCGTTGTCCTTCACCGATTGCGCCGGCGGCGGGCAGGTGGTGGTCGAGCGCAACATCGCCTATGTCGGCAACATGCGCAATCCGCACGGCACGCTGATTTTCGACGTCAAGGATCCGAAGCATCCGAAATTCCTGTCCGAAATCAACATGCCCACCGGCACCCACTCGCACAAGGTGCGGGTCTCCGGCGACATCATGCTCACCAACCGCGAGGTGCTGTCGGCGAAAAACTCCAAAGGTGAAATACCGCCTGACGGTTTTCACGGCGGCCTCGGCATCTATGACGTGTCGAATCCGGCCAAGCCGAAGCTGATCACGCTGTGGGAAACCGACGACAAGGCCGGTGTTGAATACGCCCGTGGTGTGCACCGCTTCGATTTTGACGGCCGCTACGCCTACATCTCGCCGACGATGGACGGCTACCTCGGCAACATCGTGATGATCCTCGACCTCAAGGATCCGGCGAAGCCGCAGGAAGTCGGCCGCTGGTGGATGCCCGGCCAGCATATCGCCGGCGGCGAGAAGCCGACCTGGCGCGGTGCGGCACATAAATGCCACCACCCGCTGCGTCATGGCAACCGTCTTTACACCAGCTACTGGCACGGCGGCTTTGTCATCCTCGACATCGACGACATGAGCAAGCCGAAGTTCGTCTCCGGCCTCGACTGGAGCCCGCCCTTCCCGTGGCCGACGCATACCGCGCTGCGCATTCCGTTCAAGATCAGGAACCGCGATTTCCTGGTGGTGTCGGACGAGGATGTGGTGCGCCTGCCGGATTGCCCGCCGCACAACTCGGCCTTCCTGTGGCTGGTCGACATCACCGACGAAAAACACCCGGCCGTGGTGTCGAGCTTCCAGCTCGAGGACATCCCGCCGGAGCAGCAGCCCTATGCCAGCGGCTGCCACCAGCCCTGCGAGAAGGTTACCGGCACTGAAATTCCGGTGGCCTGGTTTGCCCACGGCCTGCGCATCGTCGACATTTCCAATCCGCATTCGATGAAGGAAGTGGCCTACTACGTGCCGGACGTGCCGCCCGGTTCGGATCGTGTGCAGAGCAATGACGTCACGGTGGACGACCGCGGGCTGCTCTACCTGCTCGACCGGGTGCGCGGCCTGCACATCCTCGAGCGCACCTGAAATGCATCGATAAAGGGATCATCATCATGGCTTCTTCAGGGGTTTTCGACGACTTGCTGCTCCAGCACCTGTGGAGCACCGACGAGATGCGCGCGATTTTCAACGACCATAACCGCGTGCAGAAGTGGTACGACTACGAGGCGGCGCTGGCACTGGAGCAGGCCGAACTCGGCATCATTCCGAAAGCGGCGGCTGACGACATCGCTGCAAACGCGAAGATAGAGAAGGTCGACATCGCGGCTGTGGCCGCCGAAATCCGCCGCATCAAGCACCCGCTGGTGCCGGCGACCAGGGCGGTGCAGAAACTGTGCGCGGGCGACCACGGCGAATACATCCACTTCGGGCCGACCACGCAGGATGTGCTCGACACCTCGGTGGTGCTGCAGATCCGCGATGCCCACGCGATTTACCTGCGCGACATGAAGGCGATTGGCCATGCGCTGGTCAAACTCTGCGAGCAGCACCGCGCCACGCCGATGGCGGGTCGTTCGCATGGTGTGCAGGCGCTGCCGATCACTTTCGGCCACAAGGCGGCGATCTGGCTGTCGGAGATGGGGCGCAATTACGAACGGTTGCGACAGCTCGAGCCGCGGGTGTTTGTCGGCGGCATGGTCGGTGCGGTCGGCACCCAGGCCTCCTTCGGGCCGAATGCAAAAGAGCTGGAGCAGCGGCTGATGAAGCGGCTCGGCCTCGGTGTGGCCGACATCAACTGGCAACCGGCGCGCGACCGCTTCGCCGAATACGTCAACGTGCTGGGCCTGATCAGTGCGACGCTGGCAAAGATCGCCAACGAGATCATCAACCTCGAGCACACCGAGATCGGCGAGCTCTACGAGCCGTTCAGTGCCGGCAAGGTCGGTTCCTCCACAATGCCGCACAAGCGCAACCCTTCGAGCTGCGAGGCGGTGGTCGGTGCCAGCCGCGCGGTGCGCTACAACGTCGCCTACATGCTGGAGTCGATGCTGATCGAGCACGAGCGCGACGGCTCGGCCTGGCGCGGCGAATGGAAGGCGCTGCCCGAGTCCTGCCTGATTGTCGGCGGCATGCTGTCGATCATGAAGCAGGTGATCGGTGGCCTGCATGTGGATGCCGCGCGCATGAGAAAGAATCTGGATGCCCTGGGTGGTTTCCTGCTGTCGGAGCGCGTGATGTTCGAGCTCTCGGACAAGGTCGGCAAGCAGACCGCGCATGAACTGGTCTATGAGGCATCGATGCACGGCATCGAAAACGGCATTTCCTTCGAGGAAGCGCTGATGCACAACGCCCGGGTGAAAAAAGCGATGACCGTGGCTGAAATCAAGGCCGTGCTGGATCCGACGACTTATGTCGGGCGTGCGCCGGAGATTGTTGATGAGGTACTGGCGCAGCAGCGTGAGAAAGATTGGCTGAACTGAGGGCTGGTCGAATTAATTTATCAATAAAATCAAATACTTGTAAATATCCATGAAAATTACGATCCTCGACGACTACCAGGACGCAATTCGCAGCCTGGATTGTTTTGCCAAGTTGAAGGGCCATGAAGTCACGGTGTGGAACGACCACACCAAGGATGTCGATGTGCTTGCCGAGCGCCTGAAGGACACCGAGGCGCTGGTGCTGATCCGCGAGCGCACACCGATCCGCGCACCGCTGATTGCACGCCTGCCCAAACTGAAGCTGATCAGCCACCACAGCGTCTATCCGCACATCGACCTCGAGGCCTGCACCAGACACGGCGTGCTGTTGTGCACCAGCCTGCATCCGGGCCAGCCTTCACATGCCACGGCCGAACTGACCTGGGGCCTGATCATCGCCGCGATGCGCCACATTCCGCAGGAGGTTGCGGCGCTGAAGGCGGGGCGCTGGCAGTCCACCGTCGGTTCCGGACTGCGCGGCAAGACGCTGGGCATTTTCAGCTACGGCCGCATCGGTGCCGTGATCGCGGGTTATGGCAAGGCCTTCGGCATGAAGGTGCTGGTGTGGGGGCGCGAGGGCTCGCTGGAGCGGGCGCGTGCCGACGGTTACGCCACTGCGCCGAGCAAGGAAGCGTTTTTCGAAACCTGCGACGTGATCTCGCTGCACCTGCGGCTGATTGACGCCACCCGCGGCATCGTCACCGCGGCCGACCTGGCGCGGATGAAACCCACCTCGCTGATCGTCAACACCAGCCGCGCCGGACTGATCGCGCCGGGGGTGCTGGAGGCGGCGCTGAAGGCGGGGCGGCCGGGCATGGCGGCGGTCGACGTGTTCGAAGAGGAGCCTGTGCTTGGTGCCAGCCATCCGTTACTGAAGCTCGACAATGCGCTGTGCACGCCGCATATCGGTTATGTTGAGCGCAACGGCTATGAACGCATTTTCGGCAATATCTTCGACCAGATCGTTGCTTACGCGGCCGGCGCGCCGGTGAACATGGTCAACCCCGAGGCGCGCAAGGCGGCAAAATAAGGGGCCGGCAAAACGCCGCGGCAAGACCGCGGCGGGTCGTCCCGTCAAATTGAAGGAGGAGTGATGTTTAAAACCAGCGCAGTACGTTCCAGGACATTACGTTTCAACGCAGGACTGATCGCCGCGCTTTGCGGCAGCCTGATAGCCGGCAGCGCGCTGGCACAGGGTGCGGCGGCAAATTACCCGAGCAAGCCGGTGCGCTGGATCGTGCCCTTCCCGCCGGGGGCATCCAACGACATCACGGCGCGGCTGTTTGCGCACAAGATGTCGGAGCTCACCGGCCAGCAGTTCGTCATCGACAACCGTGCCGGTGCCGGCGGTTCCATCGGTGCCCAGCTCGCTGCGGAGGCGGCACCCGACGGCCATACCCTGCTGCACGCCAATCCAGGCCCCAGCGTCAACAACGTGGTGATGCGGCGCAAGCCGATTTACCGGGTCAGTGACTTTGCGCCGGTGATGTTCATCGGTTATTCGCCGCTGATCATCGTCGCCAGTCCGCAGTTCGCGCCCAACAATGCGCGCGAACTGGTCGCCTATATCAAAAGCAATCCCGGCAAGCTGACCTGGGCCTCGTCTGGCAATGGCAGCAGCCTGCACATCGGGCTTGCCCTGTTCGGTGCCGCCACCGGCCTTGATTTTGTGCATGTGCCGTACAAGGGCACCGCGCCGGCCCTGACCGATGTCATCAGCGGCCGGGTCAACGTCGTCTACACCACCGTGGTCAGCGGCGAGGCGCACATCAAGGCCGGGCGCATCAAGATTCTTGCGGTGGCCGCGCCGGAGCGGCAGAAGGTGATTCCCAATGTGCCGACGCTGCTGGAGGAGGGCGTGAAGAACGCCGAGGCGACGGTGTGGTTCGGCGTGCAGGTCGCGGCGAAGGTGCCACGGCCGATCATCAACAAGCTCAACGCCGACATGAACCGCATCATGGCCATGCCCGATGTGCAGGTGAGGTTGGATCAGCTGGGCCTGGTCCGGGCTGGTGGTACGCCGGAGAATTTCGGCAGCTTCATCCGCACTGAAACCGAGAAACTCACGATGCTGATCAAAACCGGTCGCGTGGAGATGATGGACTAGATGAAACAGGTCGATCAATTACAGCGCCGCAGCTGAGGCGCCGCGATTGACGGTCAGCGTGGTGCGTGGCGACACCGCGACGCACCACGGTGGCGCACCGCGTCGCCCTTTGCCGCGTGGTGGTGCGCGGATTCCGGCAGGCCGGTTTTCAGGGGAGTCTTTGGGCGTAAGCCCGTTGTAAGCACGCCTGCCTAGACTTCGCCGCAATCGTGTTTTGTGATTCCATTTTCTGGTTTGTGAAATTGTCGTGAAGGGTGGACGGGGTGCCGTATTCCACCTTTGTGCGGCGCACAATTTTGGAGCTGAAAAAGCTTTGTCGGCACAATGGCTTCGTGTAGAGTTCCGTTCCGGCGTAACAACACTGCAACAGGGGTCAAGAACAAATCCAAATTTCGCCAGGTGTTGATGTGATGTGGCTGTGAATACACCTGTAGCGGATTGCCGCATGCCGGAACTCCTGCTAGCCAGCAAATCGGGATTCCGGAGTCAGAGTATCGTCATCAGGAGGGTGTTCAGTTGAAAATCAAGAGTCAAACCGACCTCTGGTCGGGAATCATGTTCATCGGATTCGGATTGCTTGCGATCTGGATTTCGCGTGACTATCCGTTCGGCACTGCTGCTCGCATGGGTCCCGGATTCTTTCCGACCTGGATCGGGATCATCATGACCTGTCTTGGCGCGGCCATTGCGCTGACCAGCCTCAAGTCTGAGGAAGACAAGATCGGCAAATGGGCCTGGCGCCCGATGATCCTGATGAGCGCGGGCTTCGTCCTGTTCGGCTGGGGCATTGACCACATCGGTTTCATCCCGTCGGTCATCGGCTTGACCATCATCGGTGCGGCTTCCGGCACCCAGTTCAAGTGGAAGGAAGTGATTCCGCTGGCAATCGGCCTGATGATCGGCTGCTGGGCTTTGTTCATCAAGGGCCTAGAACTGCCCTTCCCGCTGTTCTGGTGGAGATAACAACATGGAAGAACTTTTTGCCAACCTCTCACTGGGGTTCGAGACTGCGGTATCTCTGCAGAACCTGACGTACTGTTTCATCGGCGTATTCGTCGGCACGCTCGTCGGCGTGCTGCCGGGTATCGGACCGCTGGCCGCGATTGCAATGCTGCTGCCGGCCACCTTCAACCTGCCGCCGGTCGGTGCGCTGATCATGCTTGCCGGCATTTACTACGGCACGCAGTATGGCGGTTCGACCACGGCGATTCTGGTCAACCTGCCGGGCGAGTCAGCCTCCGTGGTGACTTGCATGGACGGTCATGCCATGGCAAAAAATGGCCGTGCCGGTCCTGCTCTGGCAATTGCTGCCGTCGGTTCGTTCTTTGCCGGCACCGTGGGTACCATCCTCATCGCCGTGTTCGGGCCACCCCTGGCTGAAGTGGCGTTGAAGTTTGGCGCACCCGAATACTTCTCGTTGATGACCATGGGTCTGATTGCCTCCGCCGTGCTGGCGAGCGGTTCGATGCTCAAGGCGATCGCGATGATTTTCCTTGGCCTGATCTTCGGTATCGTTGGCACTGATGTGAACTCGGGCATGTCCCGTTTCACTTTCGGCGCTTCGGGCCTCGCTGACGGCCTGAGCTTCGTGGTGGTGGCGATGGGCCTGTTCGGTTTCGGCGAGATTTTGTCGAACCTGGAGAAGGGTGAAGAAGCGAGCAGCCGCGATCTGCTCAATGCCAAGCTGACGCACCTGTATCCGACCTGGGAAGACATGAAACTGTCTGCCGGCGCCATTCTTCGCGGCACCGCGATCGGCGCGTTCTTCGGCACGCTGCCTGGCGCGGGTCCGACGATCAGCGCGTTCTCGGCTTATGCGCTGGAGAAGAAAGTCGCGAAGAATCCCGAGCAGTTCGGCAAGGGTGCGATCCAGGGTGTGGCCGGTCCGGAATCGGCGAACAACGCTGCTGCACAGTGCGCGTTCATCCCGACCCTGACGCTGGGCATTCCCGGCTCGGGCACGATGGCGCTGATGCTGGGCGCGCTGACCATCCAGGGTATTGCCCCCGGTCCGCAGGTGATGACCCAGCGTCCCGAGCTGTTCTGGGGCCTGATCGCGAGCATGTGGATCGGCAACGCGATGCTGGTGATCCTGAACCTGCCGCTGGTCGGTCTGTGGGTGAAACTGCTGCGCGTGCCGTACCGCCTGCTGTTCCCGGCGATCCTGACTTTCATGGCGATCGGTGTCTACAGCGTCAACAACCTCGACCTCGACATCTACCTGACGGTGTTCTTCGGCCTGATGGGTTATGTCTTCCTCAAGCTCAAGTGCGAGCCGGCGCCGCTGATTCTCGCCTTCGTGCTCGGACCGCTGATGGAGGAAAACCTGCGCCGTGCGCTGCTGATCTCGAGGGGTGATCCATTGGTGTTCTTCACCCGACCCATCAGCGCGACCTTCCTGATCCTGACCATCCTGCTGCTGATCGTGATGATCCTGCCGGCGGTGCGGAAGAAGCGGGAAGTGGCTTACCAGGAACCGCCTGCGGCCTGAGCCGCAAGATGTTCCGGCAACAACATGGCACGCGGCGAAAGCCGCGTGTTTTTTTTGACGAGGAAAACAGCGTGTCACAAGCAATAAAATCAGCCTTGGCTATTTTCGCCGTAACCGTGACGGCAGCGCTGCCGCTTGCGGTTGCTGCCCAGTCCTATCCCAACAAGCCGATCCGGCTGATCGTGGCCTTTCCGGCCGGTGGTTCAACCGATATCGTCGCCCGCCTGGTAGCGCAGCGGCTCGGCGAGCGCCTGGGCCAGCAGGTGATCGTGGACAACCGCGGCGGTGCCGGCGGCACCATCGGCACCGAGATCGCCGCCCGCGCTGCGGCGGACGGCTACACCCTGACCATGGGCACCACCAGCACCCATGTTATTGCGCCGGCGGCCTACACCACGGTCAAATATGACCCGGTCAAGGATTTCGAGCCGATCACACTGGTGGCTTCCACGCCGTACCTGCTGGTCCTGCATCCCGGGGTCAAGGCCAACAACCTCAAGGAATTCATCGCATTGGTCAAGTCACAGCCGGGCAAGCTGAACTATGCCTCGGCCGGCACCGGTTCGACTACCCATCTCGCGATGGAAATGCTCAATCGTGCCGCCAGCATGGACATCGTACACGTGCCGTTCAACGGCAACGGCCCGGCCGGCACCGCGGCGCTGGGTGGCCAGGTGCAGGCCTTGTTCGGCAGCATGCCCGCGGTATTGCCGCACGCACAGGCGGCACGGCTGCGGCCGATCGCTGTCGGCACGTCCAAGCGCTCGCCGGCACTACCCAATGTGCCGACGGTGGCGGAGTCGGGCTTCCCAGGATTCGAGGTGTCGCTGTGGCTGGGGTTTTTTGCACCCAAGGGTACGCCGAAGGTGGTGCTGGATCGGCTGCAGAAGGAGCTGACCGATATCGCGAACAACGCCGAGATGAAAGCTGCCTTCGAGAAAAACGGCGCCAGCGGCGTGACCAACACACCGGCAGAAATGCGCATGTTGATGAAGGAGGAGCTCGATAAATACGGCAAGGTGATCAAGGCGGCCGGCATTCAACTGAAATAATCGCTGCCCACGGGCGATCCGAACGCCGCCTTCCGGGCGGCGTTTTTATTTGGGGTCGCGGTCTGTGTGGGTCAGCCAGCCGCTGGCGAGGAGGATGCCGGCGGAGGCCCAGAACACCGGCGCGATGCCGAGCAGCGCGCCGAGTGATCCGGCGGCGAGAGGCACTGCGATATGGGTGATGTTGTTGATGGTGAGCCGCAGCCCGGTGACTTCGCCGGAACGCCCGGCCGGTGAGCGGTTGTAGGTCAGGTTCAGTGTCAGCGGCTGGCTGACACCGAGGGTGAGGCCAATGCCGAAGGACAGTGCGAGCAGCGCCGGCACGTATTCGATGAAGGCGAAGGGTACGAACAGGGCCGCGGCCAGCACCATTGCACTGGCGAGCACGGTCTCGACGCTGAAGCGGCGGGTCAGCACCGGCAGCGCAACGCGGACGATGAAGCTCGCCGCGGCGAAGGCGCCGAGGATGGTGCCGATGGTCGATGCCGAGAGGCCGATGGAATGACCGTAGATCGGCACGTAAAAAGTGTAAAGATCCCAGCCGGTGGTGACCAGGCCGCTGACAATGATCATCCGTCGCAGCGAAGGCAGGCGCATCAGGTCAAAGGCGCCGCCGGGGGGGGCTTCGCTGCGCGCGCCGTGTGCGCCGAGGGCGCGCATCAGGGTCAGGGTCAGGATCGGCCCCAGTGTCAGTGCCGCAAACACGATATAGGCCGGGCTGAAGCCGTAGCGGTCGATCACCAGGCCGGCGACCACCGGGCCGATCATGTGGCCGCTGGAATAACCCAGGCTCATCGTCGAGAAGTTGCGGGTGCGCTCGGCCGCGCTGCCCAGTGTGCCCGCGAGATTCTGCGCGGCGACGTTGAAGAACACGAAGCCGACTCCGATCAGTGGTGCTGACAGATACAGCGCCGGCAGTGTCGGATAGAGCGCCGGGATCAGCAGTCCGGTGCCGAAGGTGATGCAGCCGCCGAGCATCGGTTTGCGCGAGCCGTAGCGGTCGGAGATGCGGCCGACGATCAGCGCAAAACCGAGCTGGAAGATCGAATACGAGGCAATCAGGATGCCGATCTGCATCGGTCCCGCGCCGAGGCTCAGCGCGAGCAGCGAGGCGACGACACGGCTGCCCATGTGGCCGCCCTGCATCGCCAGCGTGAGCAGGGTGATGACGGTGATCGGTTTCATGGCTGCCCTGCGCGTGGTGACACCGCGGGGGCAGGCAGCCGGCGCTGAGGTCGGCCGGATGAGGACGGCAGTCGCGTAATCAGGAGGCGTAACCGGGTGATTCGCGGTCGAGCTTGCGCATCAGCGCGGCCCACATCAGCTTGCCGCCGGCGCCACGGCCGTTTTCGCCGTAGATCATCTCGCCCTGGTCGACGGTGTGGCGCACCACTTCGCCGGGCAGGTGGTTCAGCGCGGCGCCGCCGGTCATCGCGGTGATCTGCATCTTGCAGGCGCGCTCGAGGCGGTACATGCGTGCGAACATTTCACCGATGCTGCGACCGACGGTGAGGGTGCCGTGGTTGCGCAGGATCAGCATGCTGCCGTTGCCGATGTCCTTGACCAGGCGTTCGCGCTCGTCGTGGTTTTCGGCAACACCTTCGAAGTCGTGGTAACGCACCTGCGACAGTGCGGTCAGCGACATCTGCGTCAGCGGCAGCAGGCCTTCCTTTTGCGAGGCGACAGCGACGCCATACTGGGTATGGCAGTGCATCACGCCTTCGGCACCGGGGCAGCCCATGTGCACCGCGCTGTGGATGGTGAAGCCGGCTGAGTTCACTTCATAGGGCGATTTCGACAGCTTGCGGCCTTCGACATCGCACTTGATCAGATCCGAGGCGGTCATTTCCTCAAACAACAGGCCGTAGGGATTGATCAGGAACTGGTCGTGGGTGCCCGGCACGCGGCAGGAAATGTGGGTGCCGAGCATGTCGGTCCAGCCCATCATCGCGGTCAGGCGATAGGCGGCGGCGAGTTCGACGCGGGCCTGCCATTCAGCGGCGCTGACACCGCGTGGTGCGCGCTGTGCACGTTTGCCGGCAGCGGCGGGGCGGCGTTTTTTTGCCGGGGCTGCAGTGACTTTGTGTTTGACTTTGCTTTTAACCGAGCGTGTCATGATGTGGATTCCTTCGCGATGTCGGCGGGTGTATGAATGACGGACATCAGTTTGCGCGTCAACGTCATTGTTTCCAGCGGTTAGAATACTCCACTGAGCGTTCAATTTACAGCGTGCAGTCGCGTCGTCTGGTGATCTGGCGCAGGCAAGACTGTAAATTTCCACGATATAAACTCGATGCCATTCACACCGCCGTCGTGGCAACAAGGAGACCGAGATGAAACAACAGAAAATTCCCGCCGTGTTCATGCGTGGCGGCACCAGCAATGCGGTGGTGTTCAACCAGAACCACCTGCCGGCGGACCGTGCGCTGTGGGACGAGATTTTTCTGGCCGCGATTGGCAGCCCCGATCCCAATGGCCGCCAGCTCGACGGCATGGGTGGTGGCGTGTCTTCGCTTTCCAAGGTCTGCGTGATCGGCCCGCCGTCACGCCCCGATGCCGACATCGATTACACCTTCGCCCAGGTGCAGGTGAAGGAGGCCAAGGTCGATTACGGCGCCAACTGCGGCAACATGTCCTCGGCGATGGGGCCGTTTGCGGTGGACGAAGGTCTGGTCAAGGTGTCGGGCCGCGAGGCGCTGGTGCGCATCCACAACACCAACACCAAGAAGATCATCCACGCGCTGTTCAGCATTGATGACGGTCTGGCCGCGGTCGATGGCGATCTGGCGATTCCCGGCGTCTCCGGCACCGGCGCGCCGGTGAAGCTGGAGTTCCGTGATCCCGGCGGCGCCACCACCGGCAAGCTGCTGCCCACCGGCAACGCGGTCGATGTGCTGGACGTGCCGGGCCTCGGCAAGGTTCGCGCGTCGCTGGTTGATGCCGCGAACGCGACGGTATGGATCAACGCAAAAGACATCGGCCTCACCGGCACCGAGCTGCCCGAGCAACTGGATGCCGATGCAGCGGTGATGCAGAAGCTGTCGGCGATTCGCATCGCCGGTTCGGTGGCGATGGGCATCGCGGCGAATCCGGAGGAAGCCGCGAAAAAGAAATCGATTCCCTTCATCGGCTTTGTGTCGCCGGTGCAGGATGCGAAGCTGCTGTCCGGTGAAAGCATTTCCGCCAATGACATCGACCTCACCGGCCGTGTCATTTCCAACGGCCAGACCCATCGCGCGCTGCCGCTGACGGTGTCGCTGTGTATGGCGGTGGCGGCACGCATCGAAGGCAGCGTGGTCAACGACGTGCTGCGCAAGGGTGGTGACGCCGAAGCGCCGATCCGTATCGGCATGCCCTCGGGCATTCTCACCGTTGCGGCCACCGTCAACCGGAAAGATGGCGGCTGGAAGGCCGAGCAGGGCGCCTTCTATCGCACGCAGCGCCGCATGTTCGAAGGCCAGGTGCTGGTGCGGGCGTCGCGGGTACCGGGCTTGCAGGGCAAAAACCCGCTCAAGGCCGCATAAAATTATTCAATAAAATCAATTACTTATTGAATTTCCGCCTTCGCCGGATTCAGCCCTGCTGCACCATCCTGAGCAGTTTGCCGGCATCCAGCGTACGCGCCTGTGACTGCATCTGCGGCAGGTAACGTGTCTGCAGGTTGCGGGCTTCGCCCAGCATGTCATTGAAACTCTGGCGCAGCATCTGCGTATCCAGGGTGCGGCCGCCGGCGTAGTAGTGCCGGGCGACATGGCCCAGCGCCCAGGTGCTGGCGAAGCTCATGCCCGAACTCACCGCCTGCTTGCCGAGGCCGCCGAGCAGGCTGCCGCCGATACTTTTGAGAACGCCGCCGAGCAGCTTGCGCCCGGCTTGTTCAAGGTATTGGGAGGTCAGGCCGACGCCGGCGGTGGCGAGGAAATCCTTGATGTGGCCGCGATCCAGTTCGTAGCCGTAGGACTGGCCGATGCGGTAGACCAGGCGCATCTGCAGCGGAATGATCGCCATCGTGGACAGCGATTCCGGCAGCAGCTCGATTGCGCCGTTGAGTATCGCCGCGTCGAGGATGATCTTGTCCATGGCTTCACGGGTCAGGGTCGAAGCGGCAATCGTGGTGGTCGCGGGCGCGGCAGCCACTGATGCTTCGGCCAGGCTTTCAGCCTGTGTCGTGAATTGTGCCGAGGCTGCGCGGTCCAGCCCCAGTGCATCACGCAGGCTGTCGAGGAATTCGCGCTCGGCCGCTGACTGCGCGCCATCCGCGTCACATACGCCCACGGCCATCTCATAGGCCAACTGGCGGGATTCCGCCGAGGTGAGCGCGGCAGCCAGGGTGGCCACGGAAGCGCGTTTGAGCAGGACTTCCTGCAGCAGCGCAGCGACATTGATTCCGCCTTCGTTGCCAAGCGCATCGGCGATGTTGCGGATTTCAGCGCGTTCGCGGTCGTGTTTGCTGCCGTCGGCAAAGGCCGCCATCAGACAGGCGGTGAGCACGGCCTTGCGTTCCTGTTCGGTCATCGCGGTTCTCCATGGAAGTTCCGCTCTTGGTCAGCGCCGGGCGCGGCAAGTTCCGCGCGAACGCTGATCAGCCCGGCCGCGCCGCAGTCAGGCCACCATCAACAACCAGGTGGGTCGCGGTGATGTAGCGCGCTTCGTCCGAAGCAAGAAACAGCACCGCATGCGCGGTATCCCAGGCGTCACCCATGCGGCCTATCGGCACCGCGGCATTGCGTTTGGCGACCAGGGTTTTTGCGGCTTCGGGGCCAAGCTGTTTC
Source organism: Betaproteobacteria bacterium Ga0077527 (assembly GCA_001464815.1). GTDB lineage: Bacteria > Pseudomonadota > Gammaproteobacteria > Burkholderiales > SG8-41. Next base: position 234,150 of record LNDW01000018.1, read on the forward strand.
ATCAGCCGTTCTTCAACCAGCGGCGTGTGCATGGTGCCGACAATCACCAGATTGCAGCGGATGCCTTTTTTGACATAAGCCATCGCGGTGGAGCGGGTGAAGCCGAGCAATCCTGATTTGGCGGTGCTGTAGGCGACATGAACACGGCCATCGACCTGGTGCGCGAAGCCGGCCACCGAGGCGATGTTGACGATGGCGCCATTGCCCTGTTTTTCCATCACCGGTATTACATGCTTGCAGCAGAGGAAGGCGGTCTTCAGGTTGTGGTCGAGCTGGCGGTCCCAGATCTCCTCGGGCATGTCGACCGGGCTGCCGGGCGCGGAGCCGCCGACGTTGTTGACCAGGATGTTGATACGACCGAAACGTTCGAGGCAGACATCAACCGCGCGTTTGACGGCGTCCGAGTCGGTGGCATCGCAGGTTACGGCGTGGCAGACACCACCCTCGCCGGCGATGATCGAGCGGGTCTCCTCGACGGCGGCGGCATTGATGTCGGTGCCGAACACCCTGGCGCCCTGTCTGGCCATCAACACCGCGGTGGCCTTGCCGTTGCCCCAGCCGGCACCCACCGTGCCCGCGCCTGAAATGAATGCGACCTTGCCGTCCAGCTTCAGCATATGTGCCCCGCGCCCGTGTCGATGAAAGCCACGATTATCGCGCGAAACTACTGCGCGAGCCGTTGCAGCAGTTCAAGGGCGAGGGGTTCCCAGCCGATCGTGGCGTCAATCACTGCCGAGGCCAGACCCGCGGCTGTGATCGCGGCGAGCGGCAGCGCGTGACCGCGGCGCTGTGTTAACGGCCTCATTAATGCCTGATGGCGATGCGGCCGCCGGCGGCAATCGCCTGCCAGCGTGGCAGCAATCCGCTGGCGAGTGAGCGCAGCGCGGTGTTGGTGGCGGTCGCCGGCAGGCGCGCAAGCATTTGCAGCTGGTCGGCGATGGCATGTGCGAGCAGCGGGCAGGGTGTCTGCGTGTACTGCGACATCAGATACATCGCGGCCGCGCTGCAACGTGAAACGAAGGTGTTGTGGCTGATTTCGGCGCCGGTTTCGGTGGCCGGCGTATCAATGACGTGTTGTTGCATGGGTTCTCCGTAAGTGGTCGTCGTTGCGGGCTGGCGACCGGGACCGCGGAGATCCCTTGGCTGGCGGGGGTGTTGCGCTCAGTGTGGCCGGATCACTTTGTGAGGATCAGGCCGCCTTTGCTCGTTGCGCGAAGCGTGTAAATCGCACCGCGGTGATCGATGTGCAGCGAGCCCTGCAGGCCGAGCAGGCTGGTGCTGGATACCGGTGGCGTTGTCGCGGCGGCAGTGTTGCCGCCGCTCCCGGTGGAGGCGTTTGCCTCGCGGTCGATGCTGGTCGGGTTGTCCATGGCGTTGATAACCTGTCTTAATTGAGAATGATTCTCAATATATACATGGCTATGCAACGCGTCAACACTCAGCAGATTCACGGCATTTCCCCGAAGAAAAATAAATAATTCAATAAAAACAATTACTTATATCTAAACATCTCAGGAAGCTTTGGTTTTTTCGCGCCGGGCCCAGTATTCCGGAGCCGCCTTGGTCCGGGCCAGGGCTTCCGCGGTCTCAAAACCCGGCGCCATCGATGCCGTGGTTCCAGCCATCACCTGGTGGTGGTCAATATTGAGCAGGCGCAGCCAGCTTTGCTGGCCGTAGGTCAGACCGATGGCACAACCCAGCTCGACCAGCTCCGCCTCGCTGAAGTGACGATAAAGGCGCTCCCAGAAGGCGTCGTCGGTCTCGCTGCGCCAGACAATGGCTTCAGCGTAAGCGAGAGCGGCTTTCTGCCGCTCGTCATACTTCGCGGACTTCTCGAAATTCATCAGATCATCGACCTGTGCTTCATGCACACCTTCGCTCTGTCCCTTGATCGAACGCTGGTTGCCACAGAATTCGCAGACCACCGCACGCGAAACATAAAGCCGGCAGACTTCCTTGATGGCATGTTCGAGCACCCCGGTGCGGAACACCTCCTGCCATGCATTGGCAAAAAACCAGAAGCAGGCTGGCACATGGGCGCGCACCGCGCTGCTCTCGGGCCGTGGCGTGCCTTCACGCGCGCAGCGCTCCATTTCGGCGATCATCTCAGGCGTCATCTGTTGCAGCGGGATGTAGCTGATGCGTTGTTTGTTCATGATGGGCTCCAGGGTGGGTGGTTCATATCTGCATGGGTTCTGCCGAGACGGCCGGACGCAGCACTGCGCACAGTGGCAGCGTCATCAGCACCATAATGCCGATCAGCGTGACCGCATTGGCCACGCCGGCGTGGTCGCCGATCAGGCCGTAGCCGAGCGGCGCGGCGATACCGCACAGCGAGCCCAGGGTGTAGAACAGGCCAAAGGTGCGCGGCAGCCTGCCGGGTTCGACCAGGTCGCCGATCGTGGCGTAGAGCACGGATGAGGTGCCCTGCAGCACCACGCCGAGCAGGGGCAGCAGCAACAGCGTGCCGATGCCGGGCAGTGCCACCGCGGCAAGGATGCCGATCCCGGTGGCGATTTCGGTGATGACGATGGTGCGCACAATGCCGAGACGCTCGGCAATCACGCCGCAGGCAAATTTGCCGGCCATGCCGCCGACCAGCACCAGCGGCACCGCGAGTGTCGCCCAGCCGGTGGAGAGACCTTTGTCGATCAGCAGAAAGGCGATCAGCGTCAAAAAGCCGGTGCGGGTGCTGCTGTCGATGATTTCGATCAGGCACAGCGCGGTGAAGCCGCGTGTGTTGCGGATGCCCCAGCCGGTGCTGGATGGTGTTGTCCTTGCGCCGGCGGCATGGTCCTGCGTCTGGTTGCTGACCCAGAAGAACACCGGCACAGCGGTGGCGATGCCGATCAGGCCGAAGCCGATCACCGACCCCTGCCAGGGCAGGCTGAACATCAACAGCAGGCTCAGCAGGCCGCCGAAGGCGAACTTGCCGACATCACCGAACAGGTTGTAGGTACCCAGCGCGGTGCGGCGGCCGGCTTCCGGAAAGGCGTGCGAGATGATGCTGGAGCTGAGCGGGTGCTGCACCGCCGAGCCGATGCCGGCGCAGAACAGCGCGGCGAGGATCATCCAGAAACCGCTGGCGTGGCCAAGCATCACAAAGGCCACCCCAGCCATCGCGGTACCCGCAGCGAGCAGGTTGCGAGGGCCGAAGCGTTCGGCGATCAGTCCGGCCGGAATCTGAAAAGCCGCCATCGCGGTGCGATGCGCGGCGCGGATCATGCCCACCTGTGCCAGCGAGAGGCCGAAGGTCTGCGCGAGCAGTGGCAGCAGCACGTAGGTGAGGTCGGACAGTCCGTCGTGCAGCGTGTGCGCGGCACAACAGGCGCGTAATGACTGTTTTGGTGTGGTCGTGCCCAATTCGCGGAACTCCCCCTTCGGCGATAATAACGGCTCGCTCTTCGGGCAGTATACGTCGCAACAATCAACGAGTCAGAAAACAGGTCAGGGTTAGTACATGACGATCGTGATTTATCTCTTTGCTGGTATTTTTGTGTTGTTGGCATTGGCACTGGTGTTTACCTGGTGGCGCGGGCGTCATGCCGGCGCCTTGCTGCTGGCGCTGACCTATCTGTGTGCCGCCGGCAGCGCCGTGGTGCTGCATGAGTGGTGGCCGCTGGTGATCGGTTTTCTGTCTGCCTGGGCCCTGCGGCTGATGGGCATGGATCCGGGCATCGGTTCCAAAAACACCGGCAAATCCTGAGGGAGTACTGACTTGTCGAGAGTGGCGGTGGTTGGCGCCGGCATTGCCGGTGTTGCTTGCGCGCGTGCCCTGGCTGATGCCGGTCACCAGGTTCGCATTTACGAAAAAAGTCGTGGTGTTGGCGGTCGCATGGCGACGCGGCGCGGAGATGGCGGTACTTTTGATCACGGCGCGCAATACTTCACGGCGCGCGATCCGCGATTCCAGGCACTGACACAACGCCTCGAGGCTGAAGGCGTGCTGGCGCCTTATCACGGGCGTATCGCGCAGTGGAGTGCCGGTGTATTGAAGCCGGTGGCTGCCCGTGAGCCGCGTTATGTCGGCCTGCCCGGCATGCCGGGGCTGTGCAAGGCCCTGGCTCAGGATATGGAGATGCTGTACGAACAGCAGGTGGGTGGTGTCGAGCAAAAGAATGGTCGCTGGTCGGTGCTGCCCCCCGTGGGCAATGACGACGGTTTTGATGCGCTGGTGCTCGCGGTGCCTGCGGTGCAGGCGCTGCCGCTGAGTGTGGTCGTGCCGGACATTGCGGCGCGGGTGGCGCAGGGACGACATCATCCCTGCTGGGCGTTGATGGCGCGTTTCGAGGCACCGCTGCCGGTGGATTTTGATGCGGGCTTTGTCGAAGGCGTGAATCTGGGCTGGATGATGCGCGACAGCTCGAAACCGGGGCGCGCACCTGGCGAGCGCTGGGTGCTGCATGCCACCGCGGAATGGTCGCGCGCGAATCTTGAGCTGGAGTCCGATGCGGTGGTGCCGTTGCTGCTTGAGGCCCTGCGTGCTGTGGTGCCTGCCGTGCCGCCGCTGATTGAGGCGCGGGCGCATCGCTGGCGTTATGCGCTGTCGCCGGGGCTCGGTGTCGGCTGCCTGCTTGATGCGCAGGCGCGTTTTGGCGTCTGCGGTGACTGGTGCGCGGACGGCCGTGTTGAAGGCGCGTATCTGAGCGGGCTCGAGCTTGCCGGCCGGTTGCTGCCGGCGCTGTAACGTTATTCCGGTTTCAGGTTGGCCTTGCGCGCGACTTCACGCCACTTTGCGATTTCCGCAGACAGGTAACGGGAAAATGCTGCCGGTGTTGCGCTTTCCGGCTGCAGGCCCTGAAGGTTAAGCGCATCGCGGATCTGCTGCACGGTGAGCGCGGCGGCAAACTCGCGATGCAGGCGTTCGACGATGGGCCGCGGCGTTTTGGCGGGGGCGAACACCGCCAGCCACAGCGTGACTTCGTAGCCCTTAAACCCGGTTTCCTGCGCCGTCGGTGTATCGGGCAAGGCCGGCGAGCGCGTCGCGCTGGTCACTGCCAGCGCGCGCAGCTTGCCGCTGCGGATGTGCGGCAGCACCGGCGCCATGGTGCCGAACTGCAGTTCGATGCGGCCGGCCACGGTATCGACCACGGATTGTGCGGAGCTTTTATAGGCGATGGGCGTGAGCTGCACCCCTGTCATGTTCGACAGCAGTTCGCCGCCGAGCCGTGCCATGCTGGCGTTGCCAACCGTGGTGTAACGCACCTGTCCCGGTTTCGCGCGGGCGATGCTGATCAGCTCGTTCAGCGTGTTCGCGCCGACGCCGGGATGCACGGCCAGCACGTAGGGCAGGTGACCGATCAGTGTGACCGGCACAAAATCCTTTTCCGGATCGTAGGCAAGGTGCGGGTTCAGCGCCTTGGCCAGTGCGTGGGTGCTGGTTGTGCCGCCGGCAATGGTGTAGCCGTCGGGTGCGGCGCGTGCGCCAAGTTCGGCGCCGATGGCGCCGGCAGCGCCGGCACGGTTGTCGATGACGATGGACTGGCCCAGCGCTTCGGCGACACGCGGCGTGATTACCCGCGCCGCGGCATCGACCGAACTGCCGGCGGGAAAGGGGGCGATCAGGCGGATCGGGCGCGCAGGCCAGGTGTCGGCGGCATGGACACTGGCAAAAAAAGCCAGCGAGCAGGACAGTGCGGCGAGTAACGGCAGTGGTTTCATGTCAGCGCTTCCTCAAGTCCGAGCAGCAGGTCGGTGAAATCATTGAGCGCATTGAAGCGCGGCTGGGCGGCGAGGTGCGGCGTGATCAGCACATTGCGGAATTGGAGCAGTTCGTCATCGTCGCGGCCCGGTGCTTCGTACAGTGGATCGAGGGCGAAGCCGCCAAGACGGCCGGAGCGGAGTGTGTTGATCAGTGCCGCGCGGTCGACAATTTCAGCGCGCGAGATGTTAATCAGGCGCGCGCCGGGTTTCATCGTGTTCAACCGCCGCGCCTCGAACAGGCCGCGCGTCGAGTCGTTGCCGGGCAGGCAGATCACCACCCAGTCGCTGGCCTCAAGCAGGGTGTCGAAATCGGCGTATTGAAGATGTAGCGCGCTTTCAATCCCGGCAGGCAGGGGCCGGCGCTGGTAATACAGCGTGTTCATGCCAAAGGCCGCGGCGCGCGCCGCCAGCTCGCGGCCGATCTCGCCCATGCCGGCGATGCCCAGCGTGCTGCCATGAAGCAGCGACAGATTCGGGATGCGCGCCCAGTTCGAGTTCGCGGTGTGGCGGCGGTCAAAGAGGCGGGGGTGGAAACCGGCAGTCTGCAACTGCGCCATGCTGATGCGGTTGGCGGTCTCGGGCAGACGGCGTGCCAGCGCCAGCATCAGCATGAAGGCGTGTTCGGCGCAGGCAATGTTGGCGCGGCGGCGCAACGTGCGCACCTTGACCCCGCGTGCGGCGCAGGCGGCGGCATCGATGTTGGCGGCGATGGTGCCGAATTTCTGCACCACGCGCAGCCGCGGTGCGGCGGCGAGTTCGCCGGCACCCATGGGCAGTGATTCGGCCACCGCGATATCGGCTTGTGCCAGCGCTTCCGGCCATTGTGCGGCGTCTGTGACGATATGTACGGTGGCGGGGTGCAGGCGCTTCAGCCGTCCACGCAGATTACGCAGCCAGCCGTGGAAGTCAGGCAGGTCGTGCGCGAAGAAGTCGGAAAAAGCATCGATACGCTCTTGGGGCGTGGCGGGATCAAGAATCACGCCGATCAGGCGCAGGAAGGGATCATCCTCGACGGCGATGACGGGTTTGGTTGAAGTCATTTTTTCAGTCTTATTTCGCTTCGACATCAATACGCAGCGCACGCGCCACGCGGGTGTGCATGTTGTAGGCGCCGGCAAGCACGGTGATTTCGACCACGGCCTGAGGGTCGAAGTGTTTTTTCAGTTCGTCATGCAGCGCATCGGGCACTTCGATGTCGCGGGTCATTGCGTCGGTCCAGGCCAGCGCCGCGCGTTGTGCGGGCGTGAACAGCGTGCTGTCGCGCCATTTTCCGAGTTCGGCGATCTGTTCCTCGCTGACGCCGGCGTGTAATGCGTGGCTGGCGCCGTGGATGCGCGCCTGATACTCGGCGCCGTTGAGCACTGATACCCGCAGGATGATCAGCTCGCGCAGCGCGGCATCAAGCGTGGTCTGGTAACGCACCACGCTGTTGAAGTCGAGCCAGCCGGCGGCAATCTTCGGGCTGTTCATCAGCACGCGGTAAAGATTGATCAGCTTGCCGCGCTCGCGTTTCACGCGATCAATGAATGGGATGAGGTCGTTGCGGGATTCGTCGAGCAGGGGTACGCGGGCCATGATTATAAGTAATTGTTTTTATTGAATAATTTATGATTTTTGCGGGGTGAGCGCAGCGCCGGCTTATTTTATCGGGCCGCGTTTATCCGCCATATCCGCCGCCGCCCGGTGTTTCGATGATGAATACATCACCGGGCTGCATTGTAGTGCTGGCGCAGGCCGGCAATTCTTCGATGCGGCCGTCGGCGCGTTCGACTGCATTACGCCCGGTGGCGCCGGGTTTGCCGCCGGCCATGCCGTAGGGCTGCACCCGGCGGTGGCCCGAGAGTATGGCCGCGGTCATGGTTTCCAGAAAACGGATGCGCCGCACGCCGCCATCGCCGCCGCGCCATTGTCCGGCACCGCCGCTGCCGCGGCGGATGGTGTAGCTGTCGAGGCGCACCGGAAAGCGCCATTCCAGCACCTCGGGATCGGTCAGCCGCGAGTTGGTCATGTGGGTCTGCACGCAGGCGGTGCCGTCGAAGCCGTCACCGGCGCCGGAGCCGCCGGCGATGGTTTCATAGTACTGGTGGCGTTTGTTGCCGAAGGTGAAGTTGTTCATCGTGCCCTGAGCGGCGGCCATTACGCCGAGTGCGCCATAGAGTGCGTCGGTCACGCATTGCGAGGTTTCGACATTGCCGGCGACCACCGCTGCCGGTGGCCGCGGGTTGAGCAGCGAGCCTTCGGGCACGATCACCTGCAGCGGCCGCAGGCAGCCGGCATTGAGCGGAATGTCGTCATCGACCAGCGAGCGGAAGACGTAGAGCACCGCGGCGTGGGTCACTGCGAGTGGCGCATTAAAATTGTCATCGCCCTGGCTTGATGTGCCGCTGAAGTCAATCACCGCGCTGCGTGCGGCATGATCAACACGCACGCTGACGCGGATCACCGCGCCGTGGTCCATTGCATAGGCAAAGCTGCCGTCACGCAGGTGGTCGATGACGCGGCGCACCGCGGCCTCGGCGTTGTCTTGCACGTGGTTCATATAGGCCTGCACCACTTCAAGGCCGAACTGTTCGATCATCCGCGCAAGTTCTTCCGCGCCTTTGTGGTTGGCGGCGACCATCGCGCGCAGGTCGGCGAGATTCTGGTCGATGTTGCGTGCCGGATATTTCGCGCCGCCGAGCAGGGCGCGGGTTTCGGCCTCACGCAGCCGTCCGTCCTGCACCAGCAGGAAGTTGGAAATCAGCACGCCTTCTTCGTCGATGTGGCGGCTGTCGGGCGGCATCGAGCCCGGCGTGATGCCGCCGACATCGGCGTGGTGGCCGCGCGAGCCGGTGTAGAACAGCACATGGCTGCCGGACTCGTTGAACACGGGCGTGATCACCGTGATGTCGGGCAGGTGGGTGCCGCCGGCGTAGGGGTCATTGAGCATCCACGCGTCGCCGGGGCGCATGCGGCCGCGGTTGGCGTCGATCACCGCGCGCACGCTGGCGCCCATCGAGCCGAGGTGCACGGGCATGTGCGGCGCGTTGGCGATGAGCCGGCCTTCGGCATCGAACAGCGCACAGGAGAAATCAAGGCGTTCCTTGATGTTGACCGAATGCGCGGTGTTGGCGAGTGTCGCGCCCATCTGCTCGGCGATCGACATATAGAGGTTGTTGAAGACTTCGAGCATCACCGGATCGGCGCGGGTGGCCTGGTTTTCCTTGCCTTCTTGGGGGTATTCGCGCTGCCGCGGCTGTGTGCGTTCGAGCAGCAACTCGCCTCCGTTGCCGACGGTGGCCTGCCACTGCGGCTCGATGACAGTGGTGGCGTTGGCGTCGCAGATCACTGCCGGCCCGGCGATGCGTTGGCCAGGCTGCAACTGCGCGCGCTGCAAGGCGGGAACATCCTGCCATTGCTTCGCGCAATACATGCCGGTGGTACCGGCTTTGGCATCGGCGGCTGCTGCGCCGGTGGTGATTGAAATTTCCGGAAGCTGCGAACGGCTGCGCGCCTCAACCGCCACCGAGTCGATGACCAGCGCCCGTTCCGGCATCAGGAAGCTGTAGCGCTGCCGGTGGATGTGTTCGAAGGCGGCACGCATCGCGTCGCTGTCATCAAGGGCCACTGCGATGGCGGTGTCGGTGCCGGCATATTTGAGATGGACGCGTACATCGCTCTGTGTGGAAGCGGTGGTCACGCCCTGTGCCGCCAATGCGCCGGCTGTTTCCAGGCGTAATGCTTCAGTGATGGTCTGCAGTTGCTTCAGTCCATGGGCATCGAGCGGTGCTTCGAGGCTGCGTTCGCGCAGGGTGCCAAGTTCGGCGAGGCCCATGCCCAATGCGGAGAGCACACCGGCGAGCGGATGGATGAACACCCGGGCCATGCCCAGCGCATCGGCAACGCGGCAGGCGTGCTGGCCGCCGGCACCGCCAAAGCAGACCAGGGTGTAACGGGTGACATCGTGGCCGCGCTGCACGGAGATGCGCTTGATCGCGTTGGCCATGTTGTCGACGGCAATGCGCAGTGCGCCTTTGGCAAGGGCCTCTGTGCTGGTGAGGGATGAATATAAGCCATTGTTTTTATTGATTATTTTTTTCAACAACGCAGTGGCCGCATGATTGGCCGCGGCGCTGTCGAGTGGCTGCCGGCCATCCGCGCCGAACACCGGCGGCAATGCCGTGAGCGGAATGCGTCCGAGCAACACGTTGCAGTCAGTGATGGTCAGCGGACCGCCGCGGCCATAGCAGGCCGGACCCGGATGTGCGCCGGCGGATTCGGGGCCGACACGCAGGCGCTCGCCATCAAATCGCACGATTGAACCGCCGCCGGCGGCGACGGTGTGTATCGCCAGCATCGGCGCACGTACACGCACACCCGCGACTTCGCTGTCGAAGCTGCGTTCGAGCGCGGTTTCATCGCTGCCGGAGAAATGGCTGACGTCGGTGGAGGTGCCGCCCATGTCGAAGCCGATGATTTTTTGATGGCCCGCCGCGGCTGCACTGCGCATCGCGCCGATGATGCCGCCGGCAGGGCCTGAGAGCAGGCTGTCCTTGCCGCGGAAGGTGGCGGCGTCAGCCAGGCTGCCACTCGATTGCATGAAGCGCAGGCGGCAGTGCGGCAACTCGTAGCGAACCTGTTCGACATAGCGGCGCAGCACCGGTGTCAGGTAGGCATCGACGGCGGTGGTGTCGCCACGTGCGACCAGCTTGATCAGCGGACTGGTCTGGTGCGACACCGAGATCTGGGTGAAGCCGCACTCGCGGGCCATGTCCGCGGCGATACGTTCATGTTCTGGGTGACGGTAGCCGTGCATGAACACGATGGCGACCGAACGGTAACCCCGGCGGCGCGCTTCGGTGAAATCGCGGCGCAGGCTTTCGGGGTCAGGCTGGCGGATGATTTCGCCGCATGCGCTTATACGTTCATCGACTTCCCAGACTTCGCGGTAAAGCTGTTCGGGCAGCACGATATGGCGGTCGAAGATGCGCGGCCGGTGCTGCCACGCGATGCGCAAGGCGTCGCCGAAGCCGCGGGTGATGAACAGTGCCACCGCTTCACCCTTGCGCTCGAGCAGGGCATTGGTGGCGATGGTGGTGCCGATGCGTACTTCGGAGATCAGCCCGGCCGGGATCGCGGCATTCGGAGCCAGGCCCAGCAGTTCGCGGATGCCGGCGGTGGCGGCGTCGCGGTAACGCGCGGGATTCTCGGACAGCAGCTTGTGGGTGAGGATGCGGCCGTCGGGGCCGCGCGCGACAATGTCAGTGAAAGTGCCGCCGCGGTCGATCCAGAACTGCCAGGCGGAGGCTGTTGTCGGGGTGCCGGTCATGGCGGCATTGTCGCCAAATTGTCGCGAAATGGCGACGGGCCGTGAGTTGCCGTAGCGGGCAGCGTTCGCCCACCACAATCGCGGTTGACGCTCGATGCAAGGCAAGGGTCTAATCCGGGCTGGCTGTCGCTGCTGGGTGGCCATGACTTCTCATAAAAACCAGGGCGGGCAGCATGGCTGAAGCAGCTCTCAACAAGATCGGCAAATACGAAATCATCGACAAGCTCGGGGATGGCGCGACCAGCGCCGTTTACCTCGCCAACGATGATTTCAACAAGCGCAAGGTGGCGGTGAAACTGGTGTCGCAGGCGGCGCTGAAGGACGAGACGCGCGGCCAGTTGATGCACCAGTTGTTCATGAACGAGGCCTCGCTCGCCGGCAAACTGAATCATCCGCACATTGTCGAGATCTATGATGCGGTGGCCGATGCGGACAATACCTATATCGTGATGGAATATGTGTCGGGCGGCACGCTGCAGCGCTTTACCCGCACCGACAACCTGCTGGCGATCGGCGACGTGATCGAAGTGGTTTACAAGTGCGCAAAAGCACTGGAGTTCGCCTCGCAGCTGGGCGTGATCCACCGCGACATCAAGCCGGCGAACATCCTGGTCAAGGACAACACCGACATCAAGGTCACCGATTTCGGCTCGGCGGCGATGCTTTCCACCGAGCGCACCGTGGTCGACGGCATCGGCACGCCGGCCTATATGTCACCTGAGCAGCATCTGAACAAGCCGCTCAACCTGCAGACCGACATCTATGCGCTGGGGGTGGTGATGTTCCAGCTGCTCACTGGCCGTTTGCCATTCGTCGCGGACAATATTGCCGGCCTCGCCAACCAGATCCTGAATGGCGATCCGCCGCTGCCTTCGGAGCTGCGCGCGGAAATTCCGACTGAAATCGATGTCGTGGTACGTCGCGCGATGGCGCGCGACCAGACCGTGCGGTACATGACCTGGGAGCAGTTTGCCGCCGACCTCGCGGCCATTGCCTCCGGCGTGCCCCTGCCCAAGCATGGCGTGCTCGATACCGAAAAATTCAATACGCTGCGCACACTGTCCTTTTTCAAGTCCTTCGGTGATGTCGAGCTGTGGGAGGTGTTGCGCTTCTCGGAGTGGGTCGATGTCGAGCCGAACACCATGTTCATCAAGGAGGGTGAGCCCGGTGACTTTTTCGGGATCATCGTCAGCGGCGAGGCACGGGTGATGCGCAAGCGCCGGGTGCTGAGCGTGCTCAAGGCCGGGGAGTGCGTCGGCGAGATGGCCTATCTCGGTGGTGCCGATACCACGCGTTCAGCCGATGTGATGGCGGTGACGCCGCTGCGCATGGTGCGCATCGGCGTGCGCAAACTGGAGGTGGCCTCGGAAATCTGCCGCCTTCATTTCGACCGCACTTATCTGCGCATCCTGGTCCAGCGGCTGGCGGCAGCCAATTCGAAACTGGCCGGCATCTGAAAGTGCTGTTCAGGGACCCGGATTGCCGCCGTCGATGAGCACGTCAGGCAGGATGTTGTAGCCGCTGACCCTGCCGTCGTTGCCAAAGCGCACCACGTAGACGCCAACCCGCGGCGGCAGATCCACCCGCCATTCCCAGGTCATCTCGCCGCCGACACGACCGGTGTCGCGCGGTTGGCCCAGCGCTTCAAGCACGTCCTGCTCGGTGGATTGCCCCGGTGTGAGCCGGCGCAGACGTTCTTCGGTGAGCAGTGGAGTCGCGCTGCTGACCTTTCGACCGGGATCCACGGTGAAACGCCAGGTCTGTACACCCTGAGGCCCATAAACATAATCCCAGACTTCACCGCCTGCGGGATTGGGGCGTTTGGTGCTGGGCTCGCCCAACTGCCGCATCAATTCGTCTGCAGAGGTCTGGTTGGGTACGATCCGCTCCGGCATCGCGCAACCCGCCACGAGCAGCGCGGCGCAGATTGCAACAAGAAATTCAGGTCTGGAATGCGGTGTATTCATGGCATGTCTCCGTTGTTTGTGAACGAAATCATCCGGGTGAAACTGCTATCAGGTTGCGGCACCGGGTTGAAACTCAATAACAGTGTGCCACGACAGCTTATTCCCTGCTGTCCACATGATTGGCGCCCCGGAGACGAATCGAACGTCCGACCTGCCCCTTAGGAGGGGGCTGCTCTATCCACTGAGCTACCGGGGCGGCACGCGGATTTTACCAAAGAGCCTGCCCGTCGCTTTCTGGTGACGGATGGTTAATCCGTGGGCCTGATTCCCGGCGCCCGGGCCTGGATGAATCAGCGTTCAGTGAAGGCGTAAGCCTTGGCGCGCAGCACCGGTTTCATGATGTAGGAGAGAATGCTTTTGCGGCCACTGATGATATCCACGGTGGCGCGCATGCCCGGGATGATTGGCAGGTTCGCGCCAATCTGTGACTTCAGGGTGCGCACACGCACCAGGTAATAAGCGGCGCCTTCCTCGGTGGTGAGGGCGTCGGCGCTGATATGTTCGACCTCGGCCTCAAGGCCGCCGTAGATCGAAAAGTCATAGGCGGTGAATTTGACCATGGCGCGCTGGCCGGGTCGCAGGAAGCCGATGTCCTTGTGCGGTACACGGGCCTCGAGTATGAGCGCCTCATCCATCGGTACGATTTCGATAAGTTCCTTGCCGGGTGTGGCGACGCCACCGACGGTGTTGATCAGCAGGCGTTGCACGATGCCGTTCACCGGGGAGCGCACCAGCGATTTGTCGACACGGTCGGTCAGCGCGATCTCACCTTCCGACATGCTGTTCAGCTTGGACAGTGCTTCCGACAGTTCCTTGCGGGTGTCGTTGCGGAAATTGAGTTCCACTTCCTGGGTTTTACGCTGAGACTCCAGAATGGCCGACTGCACGCGGGCGATCTGAGCTCCGGCCTGATCGCGTTCGCCGCGGAAACGCGCTGCTTCACGCTCTAGGCGCAGGATATCGACCTCGGATACGGCGCCCGAGGAGAGCAGGGGTTTGGTGACATCGAGTTCCTTGACCAAAAGTTCGAGGCTACGCTGGGCCTGGGTGCGCCGGGCCTGAACCTCGACCAGTTCCTGCTGGCGTTGTGCGACCTGTTGGCGGGAGATGCCGAGCACCGCGGAGAGTTCTGAGCGGCGGTCTTCAAACAGTTTCTGCTCCTCGGAGATCACGCGTTTCTCGTCGGCATTGCCCGGTTCCGGCGGCGTGAAGCTGCTGCCCTCGGCAAGTGCTTTCAGGCGCGCGACCTTGGCGCGCAGCGAGAAGGTCTGGGCGCGGCTTTCCTTGACCGAGGATTCGACGCGCGTTTGATCCAGTTTCAGAAGCACCTGACCCTTGGTTACGGTCTGGCCTTCGTGAATCAGGATCTCGGACACGCTGCCGCCATCAACAGCCTGGATGACCTGCAATTGCCGTGACGGGATGACTTTGGCATCGGCGCGGGTGATTTCGTCGATGCGGGTGAAAGTGGCCCAGATGAGCCCGAACACAAATACTGCGAACACCACGCGAATCATGGTTCGTGACTGGCGCAGCTTGTCCCCGGTGGATACTCCATCGACCACATCATTCAGGGTGTCGCCAAACCGCGCCTGGCCTTCCGGTGCAACCGGTTCAGGGGGCGGGAAAAACGGCGTGATCAGTTTTTCGACGCGCACCCGCACCCATTCAAGGGCGCGCAGCACGACCGGCGCGGCTTTCGTGTAGGCCTGCTGGATGCGGTCGAGGCTCATGGCGAGGCCTTGGTGATCTTGCCCGATGACAGCGCGTTCATCACCACCTCGCGTGGTCCGTCAGCGACGATGCGTCCGGCATCAAGCACGATGATGCGGTCGCACAGCGACAGCAGCGTGCTGCGATGGGTGGCAATCAGCAGCGTGCGTCCGGCGCAGTGCCGGGCGAGGCTGGAGGACAGCGCGGCCTCGGTGCTGTAGTCCATCGCGCTGGTGGGTTCGTCCATCAGCAGGATCGGCGTCGGATTGATCAGCGCCCTGGCAATGCCCACCGCCTGTTTCTGGCCGCCGGAAAGCAGTTCCCCGCGTTCGCCAACCTGCATGTCCAGTCCCTGCGGGTGGTTGCTGACAAATTCGCCGAGGCCGGCGACGCGGACTGCTTCGAGGATTGCGGCGTCGTCGGCGTAGGGCCGGCCCAGGGCGATGTTCTCGCGCAGTGTTCCGAAGAAGAGCATCACATCCTGCGAGACAAAACCGATGTTGAAGCGTGTATCGGCGGGATCAAGCTGGCGGACATCACTGCCGTCGATGAGTACCGTGCCGCTGCCGGGTGTGTAGAGATTGACGATCAGCCGCTGCAGGGTGGATTTGCCGGAGCCGACGCGGCCCAGCACAGCGACGCGCTCGCCAGGCTTGATTTTGAAGCTGACGTTGTGGAGCACCGGCTCTTCACGGCCGGGGTAGGCAAAAGTCACGTCACGAAACTCGATTGATCCCTTGGTGATGGTTTGTTCCACATAGACTTTTCCGGCCTCGCGGTCGAGGGGTTTCTGCATGAATTCGTCGAGCGCGGCGAGCGAAGTCTTGGCGGTCTGGTATTGAAGCAGCAGCCCGACAATCTGTGCGGCCGGCGCCAGTGCGCGATTGGTCAGCATGGAGCAGGCAATCAGCGCACCCAGCGTGATCTGTTTGTGGAAAATCAGGTAGACGCCGGCGATGATCAGCAATACCGCAGTCATCTGCTGCAGCCAGTAGGTGCCCGAGATCGCGAGCGAGGACAGGTCCCGCATCTGCATGTTTGATTTTGCGGAATAGCGGCTGGCCTGCTCCCAGCGTGACTGAAACACGCTTTCGGCATGCTGCGACTTGATGGTTTCGAGGCCGATCAGGCTTTCGACCAGCAGCGAGCTGCGCAGGCAGTTGCCGCGGAAAGTGGACTCCGACAACGCATGAAGGCGTGCCTGTATCACATAGCCGAAGATGATCATGACCGTGAACATCAGCAGGCCGGGCAGCATCAGCCAGGGGCTGATCCAGGCAATGACGATGAAGAACAGCAGCACAAAGGGCAGGTCGACCACGGCAAGTACCGTGCTCGATGCGACCAGATCACGAACCTGTTCAAAGGCGCGGATGTTCGCGGCAAAGGAGCCGGTTGATACCGGACGTTCGCCATAACGTATGCCGAGCAGTTGTTCCATCAGTGATGCCGAAATTTCGACATCGACGCTGGCACTGGCGGCATCAACCAGGCGGCCGCGCAGCCGGCGCAACAGCAGGTCGGCACCCAGCAGAAGGATGATTCCGCTGGCAAGTGCCCATAAAGTCTCGACCGCAAAATTGGGAACAACGCGGTCGTAGACACTCATCGTGAAAATCGGCAGCCCTATTGAGAACAGGTTCACCAGCAGTGCGCCGATGATCACGTCCTTGTAAACCGGGCGCTGACGCAGCAGGGCCGACCAGAACCAGTGACCCTGTTTTGTGGGGCGTGGTGCCTTGGCGCGCTCGTCAAAACGCAACTGCGGCGAAACCAGCGCGCAGATTCCGCTGTAGCGGGTTTCCAGTTCGGCTCTGGGCAAGGTCACCATGCCGCCGCCGGCTTCCGGAGACATCAGTGTGCAAATTCCGTCGCTGCTGATGGCCTGCAATACGCAGGCACTGTCATTTTCCAGGAACAGAATCGCTGGCAGTAAAAATTTAGCAATTAAATCAATTGGTTGCTTTGATATCCTGAGGGCAAGATCAGCCCGTTTGGCTGCCCGACCCAAGACATCGGGCGTCAGCTTTCCGTCTTTCAGTGGCAATCCCGCAGCCATCGATGTGTGGCTGGCAGCGCGGCCGTGATGCCTGGCGATAAAAATCAGGCATTCCAGCAAGGAATCGACAGTGTGTTGGGGGGGATTTTCGACCATTCCGGAATATGCCGCAGGATCGCGGGAAATTGGCTGGAAATTGTTTTTTTTATTGATTTTAAAGAGTTTTTTTAAATCTGTATGGTTTTTGCCGCGCTTCTGCGATTTTTGATTCTGCCGGGAATTGCGGATCGTTGGTTTCAGTTGCGCTTCCGTTTTACGGAATCCAGCGCAGATACCTTTGGGCCAAATGGTCTTGGGTGAAAAAAATTGCAAACTTTATATCAAAGCGGTGGGGAGCCCCATTTTCCCTGGATTTTGAAGTTTCCAGGTGTTTTGGCCGTTACTGAGGGGCTTGAGCAATAACCGCTGAGTCATGTTTTCAGTGATTAGAAGGCATTTTGTATGCCTGCAGGCAATAAAGGCCTGCTTTGACTTCAAATTTCCCGTGAATTTTTCAAAAATTTTCGACCTTGTGACGGGATTAAACGGTCAACGCCAATATTCTTCTAAAAAGAGTGAATTAATTCCTCTAAAAACAAGGATTTTTATTAAAAAAAAATCGTCGAACAGCTAAAATAAGGAAGTTTTTTGCCAAAAAATTTACGTATTACAAAGAAATGTGACTTTTTAACGATATTTAATGAAAAATTAACAAAATTCAGGCATGAAATTTGCAGGCAATCGTTCCGAATTGTATTCCAAGCTAAAGATTTAATACATCGACATCGCGTAAATGGCTCTAGGCAAGGTTCGATTCATAAGGGGTGAGGCCCGCATCGTCCATCCGGACGGTCGGGAGGAGACCCTTCGCGTAGGCGACATCATCGCAGTGGGTGATGTCGTCCGCGTGTTATCGGCTGGCGGCGTGGTCATTGTTGAGGACGAAGCCGGACTGTTCCGCGTTCCGCGGCTGGGCGAACCACTCACCCCGGCGACGATGGATATGCTGCCAAACGTTAATTCCGACCCCCGGCTGATTGACCGACTCGGACTTTCAACCGGCGAGATCGAACGCGTCATCCAGTCGTTGAACAACGGCGGTGGCAACGGCAACGGAAATGGCAACGGAAACGGCGGCAGCAGTGGTTCGCTGGCGCCAGGTTTTGGCGAAAGCAGTGGTGTTGGTGACTGGAAGGGCATAGCCCGCGTCATTGAGCGGGTGGTTGAACCCGTCACTCCACTTCAGTTCGCGTTTTCTACCGAACGCTCAGGGCCGACCCCCGAAATCCTCGGGATTGGATTAGGTCCCGAGACAACTTCGGGTGCCGAGGAGGAGCGGGTTATTCCGCAAAACCCGGCGCAGCAGCCTCCACCGACAGTTGCTCCGCCGTCGTCATCCAGTAATTCACCCACCGCGGCGGCCGACAGCTTCAACGCGACAGAAGACACCGTCTTTAACGGCAACTTGGCGGCGAACGACACTGCGAGTGGCGACGGCGGCAACGTGTGGAGCTTGGTCTCGGGTCCTGCCTCGGGCACGGTGACCATCAGTACCAATGGCAGCTTCACCTATACGCCGGCGGCCAACTTCAACGGTTCGACGACGTTTACCTACCGCATCACGGATTCGGACGGCGACACGTCCACCGCGACAGCGACCATCAACATCGCTGCTGTGGACGACCTGCCCACCGCGGCGGCCGACAGCTTCAACGCGACAGAAGACACCGTCTTCAACGGCAACCTGGCGGCGAACGACACCGCGAGTGGGAGTGGCCCGGCGAGCGGCACGGTGACGGTGTCGGCGAATGGCTCGTTCACGTATACGCCGGCGGCGAACTTCAACGGCAGCACCAGCTTCACCTACCTGATCACCGACAGTGACGGGGACAGCAGCACCGCGACGGCGACGGTGAACATTGCCGCGGTCGACGACCTGCCCACCGCGGCGGCCGACAGCTTCAACGCGACAGAAGACACCGTCTTCAACGGCAACCTGGCGGCGAACGACACCGCGAGTGGCGACGG
>LNDW01000019.1 GCA_001464815.1 Betaproteobacteria bacterium Ga0077527
GTGATCGCCGCCGTCAGCGTCGTCTTGCCGTGGTCCACGTGTCCAATCGTTCCTACGTTCACGTGCGGCTTCGTACGCTCAAATTTGCCTTTGGCCATTGCTCTTCCCTACCGTAATCGCGTTAATGTTTAGAAAAACCGGTTAGAAAAACGAATCAATCAAAACAGCAAAAAACGGCTGCGCAACTGCTACAAAACTACAGCACCTCAATCTGGTGCCCATGGCGTGGATTGAACACGCGACCTCTCCCTTACCAAGGGAGTGCTCTGCCACTGAGCTACATGGGCGCAAAACCCTGCTGCTTTTGCCGCCATGCTCCCGTCGGGAAGCTGTCACTCTGGAGCGGGTGAAGGGAATCGAACCCTCGTCGTAAGCTTGGAAGGCTTCTGCTCTACCATTGAGCTACACCCGCCCGGCACCACGATTACCAAAAACCTTCCAAACAACACACCACGTTCCGAGACATGCACCCCGACACTGCGCCAGGCCATCAAAAAGCAAGAAATCCTGGTGGAGGGGGAAGGATTCGAACCTTCGAAGGCTGAGCCAACAGATTTACAGTCTGCCCCCTTTGACCGCTCGGGAACCCCTCCGAACGAAGCCCTCAATTATGCGAGGCCAAGTCATGGATGTCAATGAATCGGCATGGAAAATGCTGTGCAAAACCACAGGAAGCGACCCAGGATGGACACAAATCCAATCCCGTAACATCCGACGGGCAGGCGCGTGATGACCAGCGGCCATCGACTAACATTTATTTTTGTCGTTTGCCGTCGGAAGCACTCAATAAAGTCGGTGTGTGCTTACATCCCGAAAAGGGAATACGGCAACACCTTGAGAATGAATTAAATTAATAAAAATCAATAACTTGGTTCCTTAATTTCCGCCGGAGCCGCTGACGCTGCTGCCGCCGCAGACAAACAGGGTCTGACCCGAGATGTAACCGGCATCCGGGCTCAGGAAAAACCCCACCGCCCGCGCTACATCCTTGGGCGTACCCACCCATTTCACCGGAATGCTGTCGATCACCGCCTGGCGCTTGGCACTACCCTGGGGATGGCCGTTATCAAACAGTTCGGTGGCCACCGGTCCGGGGGCAACTGCATTGATCGTGATGCCATCTGCAGCCAACTCCAGGCAAAGTACCCGGGTCATACCCACCAGCCCGGCCTTGCCGGCGGCATAGGCCAGACGCTGGGTTTTGCCCAGAATGGCCCGCGAGGAAATGCTGACAATACGACCGAACCTGGCCGCGCGCATACCCGGCACCAGAGCCTGGATCAGGATCATCGCCGCCCGCACGTTCAGGGCATAGACATGGTCCATGTCCTCCACAGTCGCCGCCTCCAGGCTGCCCGGCCGATTGGCGCCGGCATTGTTGACCAGGTAACGCACCGGGTAGGTTGCGGCGACCTGCCTCGCCACCGCGCCCGCCGCCGCGGCATCGGCCAGATCAACTTCGTGGAACAGTATCTTCGGATGCCTGATCCGCGGTGGACGGCGCTGCAAGGTCACCACGGTGCGCCCTTGGTCGAGCAGGTCCTTTGCGATCGCCTCGCCGATGCCGGAACTGGCGCCGGTCACTACAGCCACGTCTTCCATGATGCCCCCCCCCTGTTTGTTTTGATGACCACGCGCCGGCCGGCGCAGCGGATGCACGATGGCGCCGATGTTATCCTCGACGCTTGCGATGAACCCAGCCGTTTCCACACTGCGGGCGATCTTCAGCCCGCGCAGCGTCGCCGTGTATGGCGCCTCCGCCGACCCGGCCAAATTCGGCGGCCGTGTCATGCAGTTTCTGCTCAAGCACGGCTATGCCGGCCGCATCGTCCCGGTCCACCCCACCGCAGCAGAAGTCCTCGGCATCCCGGCACTGCCCCGGCTCAATGGCAGCGGCATTGTCGTTGATGCCTGCCTGCTCGCCCTGCCCTCAGCCCACCTCACCACTGCACTCGAAGACGCCGGCCGCGCCGGGGTGCGCGGCGCGGTGGTCATCACCGCGGACTTCGCCGAAACCGGCGCGGAAGGCGCTGCGCGCCAGAACGAATTGGTGACGATCGCGCGCCGCCACGGCCTGCGCCTGATCGGCCCGAACTGCCTCGGCTACATCAACCCGCCGCTGAACCTGGCGCTGACCTCTTCCGTCGCGCTCGCGGCGGGGCCGATGCCGCGCGGCACCATCGGCCTCGCATGTCAGAGTGGCTCGCTGATGGCCTCGCTGATTTCCCATGCCCAGGACTGCGGTGCCGGTTTCAGCGTCGCCGCCACCGTCGGCAACCAGGCCGACATCGAACTGTGCGACTTGATTGAGTATTTCATCGACGATGAGACCACGCGCGCGATCTGCCTCTATGTCGAGGGGCTGAAGGACGGTCGGCGCTTTCTCGAACTCGCGCGCCGCGCGCACGCCGCCGGCAAGCCGATACTCGCGGTCAAGGCCGGACGCAGCGAAGCCGGACAGCAACTCACGCAATCGCATACCGCAAGCCTCGCCGGCTCCCATGCGGTTTGGGAAGCCGCCTGCCGCGACCATGCAGTGATCCTGCTTGATGATCCGGAAGCACTGATTTACTGCGCCGATTTCCTGATCCGCAGCGGCGTGCCGCAATCATCGACGATTGCCGTGATCTCGCCGTCAGGCGGCACTGTCGCGGTCACCGGTGACCGCGTCGCCGCGGCCGGACTGGCACTCGCCTCGCCCGGTGCCGCCACTGAAGCAGTATTGCGCCCGCTGCTGCCACCGGGAAGGATGATCAACCCGCTCGACGTCGGCGGCCTTCCCCGCGCCAGCGGCCTCGACAGTGCGCTCGCCGCCTACCGCGCTTTTGCCGCTGATCCAGCGATCGGCGCGATCCTGATCGCGGTGGCCACCACGCCGCAGTTGGAGGACAAGGTGCGGCAATGGGGACAGGCCGCACTCGAGGCCGGCAAACCGACGGCGATCCTGCTCACGCCGGGCACGCTGGTTGATGGCGCGCGCCAGGCGCTGCGCGACATCGGCAGCCCGTTCACCAACCGCCTCGATGATGCGCTGCGCGTGCTGCGTGCCGCAGTCGATTACGGCGAGGCGCTGCGTAATCCTCCGCCCTCCGCTCCAGCTTCAACCATCAGCGAAATCGCGCTGAAACATGCGTCGACACTGCCCGCCGGCCGCCTCAACGAACCCGATACCAAGAAACTGCTTCGAAGCTGCGGCATCGCCACCACGGAAGACATGCTGGCGCCGACAGTTGATAAAGCGCTTGCGCAGGCACGACAGATCGGCTGGCCGGTGGTACTCAAAGGTGTCAGCCGAGCACTGGTGCACAAGAGTGAAGCCGGCGCGGTGCAACTCAATCTGCAGGATGAAGCTGCACTGCGCGCCGCCTGGCAGGCCATCGCAGCCGGTCTCAGCACACACCAGGCCGGTGCCGTGCTGGACGGCTGCGTGGTGCAGCCCATGCTCAAGGGCGGCCATGAACTGATCGTCGGTTGCCGCTGGGATGCACAATTCGGCCCAGTCGTCATCGTCGGCAGTGGCGGCGTGCTGGTGGAAATCCTCGACGACGTGCAAATGGCCGTGGCGCCGGTATCCGCGGATCATGCAAAACGTTTGATCTCACAATTACGAATCGCGCCGGTACTCAACGGCGCGCGCGGACGAAAACCCGCCGACATCGACGCGCTGGCCGATACTGTTGCACGACTGAGCACAATCGCCACCGCACTCGGACCCCGGCTTACCGAACTCGACATCAATCCCCTGCTGGTGCTGGAAGCCGGCCGCGGCGCAATCGCGCTCGACGGCCGCGCCACGCTGACTGCATGAATACCCCGAAGGAGCATGCCATGAGCACTGAAGTGGTCACCTACGAATCCCGCGACGGCATTGCCATCATCACGCTGAACCGTCCCGAGAAACGCAACGCCATCAATAACGACGTCGCGCTGCAGTTGCGTGCCGCGCTGGAACGGCTCAACGACAGTGATGACCGTGTCGGCGTGCTGACCCATGCCGGCGCCCATTTCACCGGCGGCGCCGACATAAAGGGTCCGCCCGATGATTTTCCGGCCTGCGTGCCCAATGTCGGCGTGATGATGCAAAAGCCGATGGTGGCCGCCGTTGGCGGCTGGGTGGTCGGTGGCGGCGTGGTGATTGTGCAGATGTGCGATCTCTGCGTCGCAGCCAGCGATGCGAAGTTCATGTTCCCCGAGGCCAAGGTCGGCTTCACCGGCGCCGCGATTGCCGGACTTGCCGCGCGTATTCCGCACAAAGTGGCGATGGAACTGATGCTGGTCGGCAACGAAATCTCCGCCGAACGCATGTACCAGGTCGGTCTCGTCAATCAGCTGGCAGAACCCGGCAAACAACTGGAGACTGCGCTGGTCTATGCACGCCAGCTCGCCGACAACGCACCGATGGTGCTGTCAGTGCTGCGCGATTACGTCGGCCGCGTGATCCCCAAAGGCCCGTCGGAACTGGCCGCTCAGGGCCGCGCCACCATCCAGCGCATCCGCCAGAGTGGCGATGCGAAGGAAGGCATCGCCAGTTTCAAGGAAAAACGCAAAGCCAGATTCACCGGAAAATAGTTAATAAAAACAATGGCTTACAAATTATCCGGGGCAAAGATGTGAGTGCGAAGTCGACCAAGCCGGAATCCGGTCTGCCACTGCCCGCCTGGACCATCGTCGCACTGATCAGCATCGGCCTGCTCGTCGACCAGCATCTGCCCTGGGGACAGGACGCGGTCAGCGTGGTCACCTGGGCGATGTTGCTGTACTGGCTGGCGCATTCCACACCCGACACGCGCATGAGCATGATGCTCTGTGTGGCCTTCGCAACCGCCGGTGAAATTTTCCTGTCGCTGGGCTGGGGCCTTTACGAATACCGGCTGCACAACATTCCGCTGTTTGTGCCGCCGGCGCATGCCCTGGTGTTTGTGCTGGGCATCGCGATCACCAGACACATGCCCGACTCGATCATCTGGGCGGTGCCACTGGCCGCCGCGCCGCCGGTGATCATCCTGGCGTGGATCGGCGCCGACACGATGGGCCTGATTCTTTATGGGCTGCTGCTCATGTGCATGGTGTTCAGCAACGGCCGCAAGCTGTATGCGGTGATGTTCATGCTGTCGCTGGGACTGGAAATCTACGGCACCGCGATCGGCAACTGGGAATGGCTGCATGAAGTGCCGGTGACGGGATGGACCACGATGAACCCGCCGCTCGCGGCCGGCACCTTCTACTGCATGCTCGACATGCTGGTGGTCACCACGATGAACGCGATAAGACGCAACAAGGCAGGTCGCAAGGCCGCACTGGAAACCGCCGAAGAAAACCGCTAGCAGCGCGGTCGCCGGATTCAGCGCGGCTTCGCGCTGCGCGCCCGGTTCTTCCCCGGATTATTTCCCGTGGTTTTTCCCGCAACTTTTCCCGCGCTGTCACCCGCATGTGTTGCCGCACCTTTGCCGGCAACAGCAGTCGCCTTGCGGTCGCGGCTTTGCGGCGCCGGCGGCAGGCCGGTGTGCTGGGTGCGGAACTTCTGGTACTTGGTAGGCTTGCGCGCGCCTTCGGGCCTCAGGCCGGTGCCTGCGGGCTGAAAGGATGGAATCAACTGGTGCTTGCCGGACCCGATCAGGTCGGCGCGCCCCATGCGCCGCAGCGCATCGCGCAGCATCGGCCAGTTCTCGGCATCGTGGTATCGCAAAAAAGCCTTGTGCAGCCTGCGTACCTTGAGGCCCTTCGGAATCACCACTTCTTCACTGTCACGCGTAATTTTGCGCAGCGGATTCTTGCCCGAGTGATACATCGCCGTCGCGGTCGCCATCGGCGAAGGAAGGAAGGCCTGCACCTGGTCGGCACGGAAGCCGTTCTGCTTCAGCCACAGCGCGAGTTCCAGCATGTCCTGGTCGGTGGTGCCGGGGTGGGCGGCGATGAAATAGGGAATCAGGTACTGCTCCTTGCCTGCCTCCTTGGAATACTTGTCGAAGAGCTCCTTGAACTTGTAATAGGAGCCGACGCCGGGCTTCATCATTTTCGACAGCGGCCCTTCGCCGATCGCCTCCGGCGCGATCTTCAGGTAACCGCCGACATGATGCTGCGCCAGCTCCTTCACATACTCGGGCGACTCCACCGCAAGGTCATAACGCACGCCGGAACCGATCAGGATTTTCTTGATGCCGGGCAGTGCGCGGGCGCGGCGATAGAGCTTGATCAGCGGCGCATGATCGGTATTGAGGTTGGGACACACCCCCGGAAACACGCAGGAGGGACGGCGGCAGGCGGATTCGATCTCCCTGCTCTTGCAGGCGAGGCGATACATGTTCGCGGTCGGCCCGCCGAGGTCCGAAATCACCCCGGTGAAGCCCGGTGTGCTGTCGCGGATCTGCTCGACTTCGCGGATGATCGAATCCTCGGAGCGGTTCTGGATGATCCGTCCCTCGTGCTCGGTGATCGAGCAGAAGGTGCAGCCGCCAAAACAACCGCGCTGGATGGTCACCGAAAAACGGATCATCTCGTAGGCGGGAATCTTCGCCTTGCCGTAAGCCGGATGCGGCACCCGCGCGTAGGGCAATTCGTAGATCGCGTCCATCTCCTTCATCGTCAGCGGGATCGGCGGCGGATTGATCCACACCTGTTTGTCGCCATGACGCTGCACCAGCGCGCGTGCGTTGCCTGGATTGGATTCGACATGCAGGATGCGAGAGGCATGGGCGTAAAGCACCGGGTCATCGGTCACTTTCTCGTAATCAGGCATCCGGATCACGCTGCGCGCACGGTCTTCATTCTTCACTTCGCGGATAAATCTCACCACCTGCGCGCCCTTTTCCGGTGCCGGCGCCTCGGTCTTTGAGGTCACACCCTCCATCGCATAGGGATCGACCGGCGGATTCAGCGGACCCGGCAGGTCGATCCGCGCCGAGTCAATCTCAATCCAGCCCTCGGGAACGGCGTTGCGCAGAAAGGCGGTGCCGCGGATGTCGGTGATGTCTGCGGGCGACTGGCGCGCAGCGAGCCGGTGCGCGATATCGACGATGGCGCGCTCGGCATTGCCGTACACCAGCAGGTCCGCCTTGGCATCGACCAGCACCGAACGACGCACCTTCTCCGACCAGTAGTCGAAATGCGCGATGCGGCGCAGGCTCGCCTCGATGCCGCCGATGACGATGGGCACGCCGGCGTAGGCCTCGCGCGCGCGCTGGCTGTAGACAATGACCGAACGGTCCGGCCGCTTCGCCGGTTCGGCATTCGGCGTATAGGCATCGTCGCTGCGGATGCGCCGGTCCGCGGTATAGCGGTTGACCATTGAATCCATGTTGCCGGCGGTGATGCCAAAAAACAGCTTCGGCTGGCCGAGGGCACGAAATGGCTCAACCGAATGCCAGTCCGGCTGGCTGATGATGCCAACGCGGAAACCCTGGGCTTCAAGAAGGCGGCCAACAATCGCCATGCCAAAACTCGGGTGGTCGACATAGGCGTCACCGGTGACGAGGATGATGTCGCACTCTTCCCAGCCGAGCTTGTCCATCTCGGCCCGTGACATTGGCAGGAATGGGGCCGTACCGAAGCGCGCCGCCCAGTACTTGCGGTGACTGAAAATATCTTTGGGAGCGGCGGGTGCGAGTTGCATGTGCACATTATATGTCGCACGCCTTCATCCCCCTAACCCGCTGGAGCAAGAGACCCGCCTGGCAGGCGGGCTAATCCGGTAATGCCACTTTTACTGACAACAACAACGTTGTCGGGATCAGGCGGGCAAGCTTAAACTCCGGGCGCCCTCATTAAGCATGCATTTCATTTATTTTGCCGGCGGATTCAGACGGGCCACATCCTCCTTAATCGCCGCCATCCAGGAATCCAGCTGAGGCTGCACCACCTTCAAAGTCAGCGGGGCATCTCCCTTGATCTCGACCCCCTTGCCAACACGAACGGCGCGCATCAGCACTTCACCACTGACGCTGTCCAGCCATTCACCTTCCACCATCAACTTGATGTCATAGGTGGCATTACCGGTTCCCCGCTTTGCGGCAGTAACCACCAGCGCCAGGGGGACCAGTTGATAGGCCTTCAGGCTTTTGTCCACGCTGGCAGCAGTAATCGCCCAGCGGAAACGTATCACCCCCGGCCCTGCTGCTGAGACCGCCGGGATGCTGGCCTCGACGGCCTTGCGAACGCCGCCATCAATGTAAGCGCGGATTTCATCGAGGGCCCTCATGGAAACCTGCTCTGTCGGCCGGGGGGCCGGGAAAAAAGTGATCGGCTCAATAATGATTTTCTGGTAATTCTGTGGCGTCAGTTTGGGGCTGATCCAGATCTTGCGCTCCACGCCTTTGGCGTCTTTTTTCATCTCCAGCTGCGAGTAATCCTTCAGGAAACCTGCATCCTGCGACAGCGCCTGGGCAATGGTTACCAAGCAGAGTATTACGCCCAGCAACAGGGATTCTGGCTTGAATTTTTTTTCATTACACATGCTTAGCCTTTCAGTAACAAATTTCGCTTATATAAATTCATGAAAATGCTGAGCTGTCATGCGCCTTGAATACGGGTTAACCCGGCATGATCACGCCGCCGGCAATTTTAACAAGCGTGCAACTGGCCGGCCGGCTTTTACTCAGGCTTGATCCCGCATTTCCGCAATGCGCCGGCTTATTTCTGCAGATCATGGCCTGCAAAAACCGCGGGGCCCACGCCTTTATACAACACATGGGTGGCATCAATTTTCGCGATCTGCTTCAACAATTCGCCGCACAGATACCCGCCTCTGCGGTTGCCCGCCGCCCCGTATACCAGCCGTTTCGATTTCGCCAGAGTAATCGGGTCCTGCACTTTGTGAACCCGCAAGGACGTTTGCACAACCAGTATCAGCAACGCCTCGGTCAGTCGGAACGCCACGCAAAATCCTTGAGGGCGTCGTATGTGAGTTTTCTGCGGATGGAGCAATACCGTAGGCGACGTATAAATGATACCCGGCTTATGGCCATCGGCCGGCGCGCGCGACAGCAATTCAGTGCCAAGGATTCCACATGGCCGCTGGAGATGACGGCCTTGGACGGTTGTAGGCAGTGATCAAGCCAACGGCGCCGGTGGTCATGCCGGTTTCTTTCTTGACGCACACGGCAAACCGCACCTGAAACCGGAACTGACAGGAATCTTCGCATCCAGCTCAACACCGAAGACTGACCTATTGGGCGGCCGATAGCATATCCGCAAAGCTGGCACAACAGGTGTTGAAGCAGATAATGAAATTACGCATACGCCTTTTTTTCAGGATTGACAAAAGCGACTCCTCCGGCGAGGCTGCTCCAATTGCAAATCATCGGGAAAAATTCCAATGGATGCCGCACTGATCACAGTTCAAGGTTTAATGGTAATTTCATTGATCGCTGTTGGCGTGCACTTCAAGGGCATGGCCATCGGCCTCTTCGGCGCGGTTGGTGTGCTGATCTTTGTCGTCGCCTTCGGCGTCGCGCCGGGCTCGGTGCCGCTGTCAGCGATGCTGATCATCATGTCGGTTGTCACCGCCGCCGGAGCGATGCAGCTCGCAGGCGGCATCGATTATCTGGTCAGCCTCGCACAGAAAGTGATCCGCCGCTTTCCCCGGCAAATCACCTTCGTTGCGCCACTGACCACCTTCGGCTTCTGCGCCGGAGCCGGCACCGGGAATATCTACTACTCCCTGATGCCGGTAATCTACGAAGTCGCCCACGCCAACAACATCAGGCCTGAACGCCCGCTGGCGCTGTCAGCCACAGCTGGACAGCTCGCAATCACCTCGAGCCCGGTTTCCGCGGCAACCGCAGCGATGGTCGGCCTGCTGGCGCCGATGGGTTTCACGATCACAGACATTCTCTCGATCACGATGCCGGCCTCGATACTGGCGATCATCGCCGGCGCCTTCATCATGAACATGCGCGGCAAGGAGCTCGACGAAGACCCCGAATACCGGCGCCGGCTCGCAGCCGGCGAAGTCAAGCCGCCGGCTGCTGACGCCGACGGCAGCGCAGTGACCCGAGAAGGCAGGCTCTCCGCCCTTCTGTTTGGCGCCGGCGTCATATTCATCATCTGCGCCGGCATCTTCGAGGAGCTGCGGCCGAGCGTGCTGCTCAAGGGCAAAGTGGCTGACGTCGATCTATCACAGCTGATCCAGATCACAATGCTCTCGGTGGCCGCGGCGATTGTTGCCCTCTGCAAAATCAAGGCTGGCGACATCGTCAAGAGCAGTCTGTTCGACTCCGGCATGGTGGCCGTGGTCGCCCTCTTCGGTGTTGCCTGGATGGCCAACACCTTCATCGGAGCCCATGAACAAGCCATCGTCGGCAGCCTCGGCGAACTGGCAAAACAGACCCCGGTGATGATTGCCTTCGCGCTGTTCGCGGTGGCAGCCATCACCACCAGCCAGTCGAGCGCGACCTTCTCGATCATCCCCATCGGCATCGCGCTAGGCCTGTCGCCGGCGATGCTCGCTGCAATGTGGCCGGCTGTGGTCGGGGTGTTTTTCCTGCCCACCAACGGCGCGCAGATCGCCACCGTCGAGATTGACCAGACCGGCACCACGCGCATCGGCGCTGCGGTGATCAACCACTCCTTCCTGCTGCCGGTGCTGGTATTCACGCTGGTGGCGGTGGGCAGCGGCATGCTTCTCGCCGCGCTTTAACAGACACAGTCCATGGACCAGAACGGCAGCCTCGACTGGATTCCGGCCGCAACCACCTTCGCCTTCGAAGATCTGGTGTTCTGCTCGGCTGCGGAAGGTTTCGAATCTGCGGCCCGGCACATCGACACCGTGGTGCTGGGCCCGCATGCCAGCGCGCGTTTTCCGGCGGAACTGGAGCCCTTCATCGATCCGCGGCTGACCCGGCGCAAACAATACGATTACTCGGACGTCATCACCAGCGCGCTCGGCCGTGCCTGGGCCGCGGCGGATCCGGGGGTTGTGTTTGTGGAGAATCCGCATTCGCGGCTGGTGCTCGACCCCAACCGCGCACCACCTGGCGCGGTACTGCCCGGCCTGCGCGAATTCTGGTCACGCCTGGCGCGCCAGCGCGCCGGCGAAAAAATCTCCTTTGCCGGCTGCGATGCAGTGCGGCCAATCACCTTCTCCGGAGAACCCGTGCTGCTGGAGCCTGCTGATGAACAAGGCTGGGCAGCCCTCGATGCAGCCCTCGCACAAGCGCGGCGGCTAGGGCCCGAGGCCTACCTCAAAGCCTGTGACCGCGTCATCGAGCAGGTGCTGGCACTGCGCAAGCCCGGCGCCGCGCTGCGCGTGATCAGCCTGCACGACACCATGAATACCAAAATGCGCGGCGACGGCGCCATCGTCATCGAACGCCCACCGGCGGACCGGCTGCCGGAACTGGTCAACTTCGGCAACAAGGGCGATCACCGCGGCGAGGCCGGTACCGACCCCCTGACGATCAGCGCCGCGGAAATGCGGCGCATCGCCGAGGCCTGGGCGCAGGGTTTCGGCTTTGATGCCGCCACCGGCAACGACGCCATTACATTGAACAGCCCGTACAAAGGTGCATATGAAACCGTTCACTACGGCGCAAAACTCGCGGCGCTGAACGATCCCCGCGTTGGCGCGGTGCAGGTCGAGTTCCTGCGCGAAACCCTGCTTGGCGCGCAAGCCACGGCGCAGCTGCAGCAGCCGGGCACGGACTGGCCCGGAGTCGACCGGAAACATCTTGATGGCATCGTGTCAGCACTTGTCGCCGCAGGACGGTTGTTGCGATAGCAACGGTACGGCCAAGAAACCGTCCAACAGCCTACCGGAGCGCCTGCGCAACGGTCTTTGCGCCGGGGACGGGCAAGTCCTGCATTCGACACATCCGCCAAAGGTGTCACTTGCCTGTCACTTTCCATTCACTTCAGGTCCGGATGCTGAAAAATCCCATTAAAAATGAGTAACTTGCCGGCGCCCGTGGTGAAGGCCGTACGCTATCGCCCCCGCCAGTTTCGGCACGAATTTCACTTCAAGGCCGCTGTCGGCATTGCCGTCGTTTTTGCCCTTTGACGCATCCCCGTTGTCCTCGACATCCGGACGCAAGAACGTCATGGGTGAATTCTGCAACAAAAGCTGTGAAATACTGCTGCCGTACTCATCTGCCGCACGGGGATCGCGTCATGCAGCATTGCGGCGCGCCGCAGCCTGCGGCGTGGTCCCTGAGGCTGCACCATCGGGACATTGTTCGCCATCGACTTGCCAGGGGAAAACATGAAGACAGGGAATACGATCATCGCCATATTTCTTGCAGCCGCCATGCTCGCCGGTTGCGGCCCATCGGAACCCACTCCGCCACCGCCGAAGGCCGCTGCGGAACCGGCTGTTGTCGCCGACACCATCTACGCCGGCGGCGACATTGTCACGATGAACGACAAACAACCCTCCGTCGAGGCAATGGCAGTCAAAGACGGCAAAATCATTGCTGTCGGCAGCAAAGCCGAAGTTGAAAAAGCGCACAAGGGTTCCAAAACTACGATGTTCGATCTTGGCGGGCGTACCCTGCTGCCCGGCTTCATCGACGCGCACAGTCATTACTACAGCTCGCTGTCGGTCGCCAATCAGGTCAATGTCTATCCGCCCCCCGCCGGTCCTGGCGCCGATCCGGACGCCATCGTCGCGGAACTGGTGAAATTCCGCGATCAGAACAAGATTCCCAAGGATGTGGTGATCCAGGCCTACGGCTATGACGAAAACGTCATGCCCAAAGACAGACTGCTCAATCGCGACCACCTCGACAAGGCCTTTCCCGACAACCCGGTTTTGGTGGGCCATGTCTCGATGCACGGCGCCGTGATGAATTCTGCAGCCATGAAAAAGTGGGACATCACGAGCAAGACCAAAACACCGCCTGGCGGCGTCATCGTGCGCAAGCCCGGCACCAACGAGCCTTACGGCCTGATCATGGAGACCGCCTACCTGCGGGTGCATGCCTCGCTGCCCAAGCCGTCGCCCGAGAACGAAGTCGAATGGTCGATCGCCGGGCAGAAGCTCTACGCGCAAGCCGGGGTCACCACGGCGCATGAGGGCGCAACCCATGCGGCAGAACTCAAGCTGATGCAGCGCGCGGCAAAATCGGGGCGTTACCTGATTGACGTGATTGCCTACCCTTTTATTACCGAACTCGAAGCGATACTGAAGGAAACGCCGGTTGAAGCCTGGGGCAAGTATGACAACCGCCTCAAGATCGGCGGTGTCAAGGTCACCATCGACGGTTCACCGCAGGGCAAAACCGCCGCCTTCACCACACCCTACCTGACCGGCGGCCCCGGCGGCGTGAAGAACTGGAAAGGCGAGCTTACGTTTCCCCAGGATGTGATCAACAAGGCCATCAAGGCGGTTTACGACCTCAACGTGCCCCTCAACCTGCACGCCAACGGCGACGCCGCCATCGATGCCTTTCTCAAGGCGCACGAATTCGCCGCAGCCGGTGACCTGTCGAAGGAAAGGCACGTGACGATGATCCATGCCCAGTTCACGCGCAAGGATCACCTCGACAAGTACGTCGCATACAAGATCACGCCATCCTTCTACACACTGCACACCTACTACTTCGCCGAAGCCCACATCAACAACCGCGGCAAGGATCAGGCGATGTACATCAGCCCGATGCGCGATGCCATCGACAAGGGCCTGAAGCCGACCAACCATACCGACTTCGTGGTGGCCCCGCTCGACCAGATGTTCATGCTGTGGTCGGCGGTGAACCGCATTTCGCGGTCCGGTGCGGTCATCGGTGCAGACCAGCGCGTGACCCCGATGGAGGGCCTGAAAGCCATGACCATCTTCGCGGCGCGCCAGTACCGCGAAGATTCCACCAAGGGCTCGCTGGAGGCCGGGAAACTGGCCGATCTCGTCATCCTCGACAAGAATCCGCTCAAGGTCGAGCCGGCTTCGATCAAGGACATCAGGGTCATGCAGACCATCAAGGAAGGCAAGACCATCTACAAACGAGAGGGCTGATAGCGGCTAACCACGCCGCGCCGAGCTTCATCGCCTTTCTCTTGCTTGCAGGCCGCGCAGCAACAACGCACGGCGGCGGTCATGCCGCCGTGCTGCCGGGCGCGGGGTTCGGTGGGGCCGCAAGCACCATTGCGGTTGGGAGGAAGCCCAGTTAGCCCTTCGCTTGCCTGACCGAGGCCCGGCGGACCTGCATTGCCGGTTTGCCGCCGATACGATCATGCCCACCGGTTTCAACTGATTTTTGGCACCTGGTGCGCTTGTCTTGGAAGCCCTGGGTTGACGATTCAAAGATGCCCAAGTTTACGAAGCCCGGTCAACGCGGGAAAAGGAAACTGACCACAAAACGCAACCCCCAGTCTGGTTGGCCTCGCGGAGTTTCGACATAGTGCTTGTAGGTAACGCCCACACTCATGGGCTGACCACCCAAAGTCAATACTCTGGCCACACCGTAGCTGATCGGCATGGTGGTTCGTTGACCATTTCTGGCTTCCCAGTTGTAAGTGACCTCGGTTTGCAACGTGTTGGACCAACCACCGCCAAGGCTGTACGTGACAAATGGATTCATGTAGCTGACGTTGACCTTCTGCGGCCCGTCCCCGGCAAACGACCAGAGATGGTTGGCCAATGCGCCGTAGGTCCAGGCATTAGCCTGCTTGAGCACCACCCCCGTGGGGCCGGCACCCCAGCGATCCAGCCCCAGGCGGTTATCGTTGGCCGTGGGCAACAGAAGGACCGGACCCGCACCCCATATCAATCCCCCGCTGGTGGCGCGCGGCGAAAAAAACAGTGATTGGACGATATCGCCAATCCCCCATACATCATTCTGCCCGGCAGACAGTCCCGGCTGATTGATGACCGGGATGATGGTGCGTGAAATCAGATTCCAGTCTGCATTCAGGCGAAACGGAATGACGGGCTGGACATTGAGGGTGTACTGGGTTTTGTTTTCAGGGCCATAGCCGGTATCCCAATTGCTCTGCAAGGGCACCGAGATCAGATCAGCCACCGGATTGGCCGTGGCTTTGGCCAGATCATCCGCATTGCCTGCGGCACCGGCCAACCCGGAGGTCAGCAGCATGACCATGGCGTATATGTTGTATTTGCATTTCACGACAGGATTCTTTCAATAATTGAAGTTAAAAAATCATAGCACTTCCGGCATATCTGAAAACCCAAAAACCAAGTCATGCCGGATCAGTCGATCCTGACCCCGGAATTGCGCAAAACACGTCCCCACTTCTCGTAATCGGCTGCCAGAAAAGCTGAAAAATCCCGCGGCGTACTGGCCACCACATTCGAATCGAGCGCTGTCATACGCTCACGCATTCCCTGCTGCTGCAGCGCTGCGGCAATACGCTGCTGCAGTTCGTCAACCAGTGGCGGCGGCGTGCGCGCCGGTGCCACCACGCCAAACCAATTGACAAAGGCAAAGCCGGGCAGGCCCTGCTCGGCCACCGTGGGCAGTTGCGGCAATGCCGCTGAGCGCTGCGCACTGGACACCGCGATTGCGCGCAACCGCCCGGCCGCAACAAAACCCTGGGTGGTGATCTGCGAGGCAAACTGGAACTGCAACTGGCCGCTGATCACATCCAGCGCCGCCGGCCCGGCGCCCTTGTACGGCACATGGGTCGCCTCGAATTTGCCCAGCTGCTTGAGCAGCTCGCCCGATAAATGGCCACCGCTGCCATTGCCGGCCGAACCGTAGGTCAGCGGCCGGGCTTTCGCCAGCGCAATCAAATCGGCCACCTTCAGCACCGGCAGCGCCGGATTCACCACCAGCAGCAACGGCGCCTCGGTGAGCTGGCTAACCGGCGCAAAGTCGCGCAAGGGGTCGTAAGGCAACTTTTTCTGCAGATGCGGCAGCACGGTGTGCGGCGTGTAAATCACACCCAGGGTATGGCCATCAGCGGGCGCGCGCGCCAGCAATTCGGCACCCAGGACGCCGCCGGCGCCACCTCGGTTATCGACCACCACCTGCTGCTTCAGCGATTCTGCAAGCCGCTCGGCCACCAGCCGGCCGAGCAGATCGGTGGTCCCGCCCGGTGGCGCGGGCACGATCATGCGTACGGGACGTTGCGGATAACGTGGCGCTTCGGCCGCCGGGGCGATGGTCGCGCCGGCGAGCAGTGCCAGCGGCAAAACCGCCCAATGACCCGGCGTCCATGGAGTGTGTTTGTAGATCCTCATCTTGCGCCTCGAGGAATCAGTGGCTGAAATACCCGATCAGCCGCCACCACAGATAATGCACCGGGATCAGCACCAACACGCTGATCAGCGCCAGCGGCACGGTCAGCCGCAGCGCATCACGCACGCGCAACGCGGCGAGCTGCATGCCCACGACCACTGGCGGCGCCTGGTAAGGAAACAGCAGCGTCGAAAAACCCACTGCCGCGGTCATCAGCGCCGCCTGGATCGGCCAGCCCGCTGCTTCGGCAAAAGTGCCGGCCAGCGGTGACAGCAGCGCCGGCTGCGCGGGATTGGTGACGATCATCGAAGCCAGCGTCGAGAGCACGGTCAGCGTGATGAAGTTCGCCGCATCCTCGCCCTGCTCAAGGCGGATCACCGTCAGCAGCGCATCACCGAAGGCCTTGCTCAACCCGGTGTCGAGCATCACCGCGCCCAGCCCCAGCACCGCGGCAATATAGAAAAAACTGCCGAACTTGATGCGTTCCTGGAACAGCGTCACCGGCACCGCGCCGATGCGCGGCAGCATCGCCACCACCGCCGCGGCCAGCGCGATCCAGCCGGGACGGATGCCGTGCGCAAAATCACTGGCCCACAGCGCCAGTGACAGCAACAGGATCACCGCAAGGCGTTTTTCCTGGCCGCTCATCGGACGCAGATCAGCGGCCTGGCCCGCCAGGCGGGTCTGCGCCGGAAACACCCGGCATACGATGGCGGCAATCAGCGCACCCTTGATGATGCCCATCACCGGAAACTGCGCCCACAGATACTCGGCGTAGATCAGCTGCACGCCGTACAAAGTTTCAGCGGCGCCGGCAAGCACCAGGTTAGGCGCGTTCGCCGGCAGGATCGCGGTGCCGCACTGGAAGGAAGTCACGATCACCGCGAACAGCACGCCGTTGTGCCCCGGCGTACCCGGCGCGAGGCCGTGGCGCTCGGCCACCGCGGCGAGTATCGGCACCAGCAGCAGGATGCGGCCGACGGTGGCCGGCATCAGAAAAGCGAGCAGCACCGCAACCAGCACCGCGGCGGTGACCAGTTGCGGATAGCTCCAAACGCGGGTGCCCAGCGCGGCGCGTGCGATGCGCTCGCCGAGCCCGGTCATGCGCACCGCCTCGGCAATCACCAGCCCGCCGAGCACCAGCCACAGCGTGCCCGAGGTGAATCCGGAAAAGATCACCTCCGGCTTCGCCACCTCGAGCAGCACCGCCAGCGCAAAAAAGATCAGCGCGGTCAGTGCTTCGGGCAATACGCCGGTGGCCCACAGTCCCATCACCAGTACGAGCAGGCCCGCGGTGTGCATCACGTTGACCGCGACGCCGGGTGGTGGTGGCGTGAAAAAAATCGCCGCGGCGGCGGCGATGATCACGGCCATCAACCACGCCGCAGGTTTATACATTACCATCAAATCGAATTAAGTTATTGTTTTTATTGATTATTTTATTTCTTGAATTTCGCGGCCAACGCCTCGCTGCCGCGCGCCAGCATCACCAGATCCGAACCCACCGCGACGAACAGATAACCCATGTCGAGGCAGCGCTGGCCATCAGCCTCACCGACCAGAATGCCCGGCGCCTTGCCGGCCTTGGTGATGCGCTTCGCCGCGTCTTCCATCACCTTCCACACTTCCGGGTGCTGCCAGTTGCCGAGGTGGCCCATGTCGGCGGCGAGGTCGTTGGGGCCGATGAACACGCCATCAACGCCGTCGATTTCCGCGATGGCCTCGATGTGCTTCATCGCGCTCATCGTCTCCACCTGCACCAGCACACACAGCTCATCGTGCACCCGCTTGAAATAATCCTTGGTGCGGCCATAACGGTTGGCACGGGTGCAGCCCGACACACCACGCACACCCAGCGGCGGGTAACGCGTCGCCGCCACCGCACGTTTTGCTTCTTCAACATTTTGCACATACGGAATCAGCAGCGTGCGCGCGCCGACATCGAGGTAACGTTTGATCAGCACCGTGTCATTCCACGCCGGCCGCACGATGCCTTCGGCATTGCCGGCGAGCAGCGCATCGAGCTGGTTCTGCACGATGGGCAGTTCATTCGGCGAATGCTCGGTGTCGAGCAGCACCCAGTCAAAACCGGCGTCGGCCAGCACCTCGGCCGAAATCGCACTGCACAGGCTCGACCAGATGCCGATCTGCGGCTTGCCGGCCTTGATGGCTTTTTTGAATTGATTGACGGGCAGGTCCATTGATTACTCCGTTTGTTGAATGGTTAAAAGTGAATGAGTGAACGGATATCCCCTCACCCCAACCCTCTCCCCGGTTGCGGGGAGAGGGAGTTTCCGGGATTACTCGCTCACCCGTTCACCGCCTTTAGTGAACCACTTCGGGGTCCGGCGTCGGATCGCCATGATGCAAGACATCGAGATCACAACCCTGGTTGGCCTGGGTGATGTGCTGCGTGTAAATCGCACCGTAACCGCGGGTGTAATGCGGTGGCGGCTGCTTCCACGCCGCCTTGCGCTTGGCCAGTTCATCGGGGCTCACCTTCAACTCCAGCTTGCGCGCGGCGACATCGAGTTCGATCAGATCGCCATCACGCACCAGCGCCAGCGGGCCGCCGACAAAGGACTCCGGCGCAACGTGCAGCACACAGGCGCCGTAGGAAGTGCCGCTCATCCGCGCATCGGAAATCCGCACCATGTCGCGCACACCTTGTTGCAGCAGCTTCTTGGGTATCGGCAACTGCCCCCACTCCGGCATGCCCGGCCCGCCCTGCGGACCGGCGTTCTGCAGCACCAGCACCGAATTCTTGTCGACCACCAGATTCTCGTCGTCGACCCGCGCGTAGAGATCATCGTAATTCCTGAACACCACCGCCGGCCCGGTGTGTTTCATCAGATGCGGTTCGGCCGCGGTCGGCTTGATCACCGCGCCGTCGGGGGCGAGATTGCCGCGCAGCACCGCCAGACCACCATTGGCCGACAGCGGATTGTTGCGCCGGCGAATCACGTCGTCGTTGTAGATTTTCGCGTCCTCGAGATTCTCGCCCAGCGTACGACCGTTGGCGGTTTTGCAATCCAGATTCAGCAGATCCTTCAGCTCCGACATCATCGCGCGCAGGCCGCCGGCGTAATAAAAATCCTCCATCAGGTATTTGTCGCCGGCGGGGCGGATGTTGGCCAGCACCGGCGTGCGCCGTGCCAGCTCATCGAAACGTTCGAGCTTCAGCGGCACACCGGCACGACCCGCCATCGCCACCAGATGGATCAGCGCATTGGTCGAACCCGACAGCGCATGCACGATGGTGATCGCGTTGTCGAAGGCCTGCGGCGTGAGGATTTCCGCGGGTTTCAGGTCCTCCCACACCATTTCAACAATGCGCCGCCCGCTGGCGGTGGCCATGCGAGCATGGTTGGCGTCCGGCGCGGGAATCGACGCCGCGGCCGGCAATGTCAGGCCCAGTGTTTCAGCAACCGAAGTCATCGTCGAAGCCGTGCCCATGGTCATGCAATGGCCGTAGGACCGCGCGATGCCTTCCTCGACCTCGCCCCACTCGCGCTCACCGATGGTGCCGGCACGCAGCTCGGCCCAGTATTTCCAGGAATCACTGCCTGAGCCCAGCGGTTCGCCATGCCAGTTGCCGCGCAGCATCGGGCCCGCGGGCACATAGATGAAGGGCAGCCCCATTGAAGTCGCGCCCATGACCAACGCCGGCGTGGTCTTGTCGCAGCCGCCCATCAGCACCGCGCCATCCACCGGATAACCGCGCAGCAGCTCCTCGGTCTCCATCGCCAGCAAATTGCGGTACATCATCGTCGACGGCTTCTGGAAGGGCTCGGCCAGTGCGATCGCCGGCATTTCCAGCGGGAAGCCTCCCGCCTGCCACACACCACGCTTCACTTCCTCGGCGCGGGTGCGGAAATGGGCGTGGCAGGGATTGATGTCGCTCCAGGTATTGATGATCGCGATCACCGGTTTGCCGGCGAAATCCTCGCGCGAATAACCCATCTGCAGGGTGCGTGAGCGGTGCGCGAACGAGCGCAGGCCCTTGACGCCAAACCAGCGGTGACTGCGCAACTCTTCCGGGCGTTTTTTTGTGGTCGCCATCGGTGCTCCTCCAAGGCTGAATGCGATGATTGTTCAAGACGATTCTAACCGAGCCGCGGGTCCGGCCTTACGGTAGACTTTGCCCCTAGTTACAAGGCATCCCCACATCATGGACGGCACGCACCTTGGACATCACCCATAATCCGGGCACCCTCGCCCACAACGTCAAACGCCTCGCCCACCTCGACCTGCCCGGCGCCGGCCAGGTCTATGTCGAAGGCAGCCACTGCTATGTCGGCCACATTCCGAACAAGCAGCAGCTCGGCACCACCATCCTCGATGTCGCCGATCCGAAAAATCCGAAGATCCTGTCGCAGATTTTTCTCGATGATCCCGATTCACACGCACACAAGGCGCGTGTCATCGGCGACCTGATGATCATCAACAGCGAACGCAACATGACCGCGATCGGCCGCAAGGCCGACGAACTGCCCAAGCTGCGAACACGGCTCAGCGCCGAACTCGGCCGCGCGCCCAACCACGCCGAACTCGCGGCAAGGCTCGGTGTTGCCGTCGCCGACATCCCGGCGGTGGAGGAAGCCGAGCGCCGCCCCTACGAGCGCGGCGGCTTCAGCCTTTACGACGTCTCCGACAAGACCAAGCCGAAGCTGATCCATTTCCAGAAAACCTGGGGCCGCGGCGTGCACCGCTTCGACATGGACGCGAACTACGCCTACATCTCGACCGAGATGGAAGGCTTCATCGGCAACATCCTCGTCACCTACGACATCCGCAACCCGGCAAAACCCGAGGAAGTGTCGCGCTGGTGGATGACCGGCCAGCACATCGCCGGCGGCGAAAAACCAACCTGGCCCGGCCGCCAGCACCGTCTGCACCACACCCTGCGTTTCGGCAACGAGCTGTGGGCCGGCTGCTGGCACGGCGGCGTGCGCGTGGTCGATGTCACCGACATCCGCCATCCAAAAACCGTGGGCTCGTACAACTACCACCCGCCCTATCCGGAACCCACCCACACCTTCATGCCGGTGCTTAAACCGCTCGACGGCAAGCGCATCGCGGTGGCCATCGACGAGGAGGATCACGCCCACGATGCCGCCGAAATGGCGCGCCGCCGCGGGCGCCCGCACGGCTGCCTGTGGGTGTTCGACGTCTCCGACCTGTCCAACATCAGGCCGCTGTCACTGTTCGAAGTCAGCGAACTCGACAGCCCGTGGAGCCGCACCGCGCCGGGCCGCTTCGGCGCCCACCAGTTCCAGGAACACTGGAAGGGTGGCGACACGCTGCTCTACTGCGCCTGGTTCTCCGGTGGTTTGCGCATCGTCGATGTCGCCGATCCTTCGGCGCCGCAGGAAGTCGGCTGGTACATTCCGGAGCCCTGCGGCGGCAAACCCTGCCCGCAGACCAATGACACCGAGGTTGATGACCGCGGATTGATTTATATTGTTGATCGCTACTGCGGCTTCGACATCCTGGAATTCACACCGCGATCCTGAACATCCATACATGACAACGCAACGAGGATGAAGACGATGTCCACCAAGAACCCCTGGCTGGTCCCCGGACTTGCAGCACTCGCGCTGACCACTGCTCCGATGATGACGTTGGCCCAGACCCCGGCCAAACCCCAGGCCAAAGCGCAGGCGCAGGCTTACCCCAACAAACCGGTGCGCATGATCGTTGCCCTCGCGCCCGGCGGCGGCACCGACACCATCGGCCGCTACCTCGCCCAGAAAATGAGTGAAGCCTGGGGCCAGAACGTGGTCGTCGACAACCGGCCCGGCGCCGGCGGCTCCATCGGCACCGAGCTGGTCGCCAAGTCGCCGCCCGACGGTTACACCCTGCTCACCAACTCATCGGGCGTCACCATCACGCCGAGCATCATGAAACTGGGCTATGACCCACGCAAGGATCTGCTGCCGGTCAGCCTGGCCGTGATCTCACCCGGCGTGCTGGTGGTGCATCCTTCGATGCCGGTGAAGACCGTGCAGGACCTGATCGCGCACGCCAAGGGCAAACCGGGTGAACTGCTCTTCTCGTCCTCGGGCCAAGGCTCGGGCCAGCACCTGGCGATGGAACTCTTCGCGCAGATGGCCGGCCTCAAACTCACCCACGTGCCATACAAGGGCACCGCGCCAAGCATCACCGACGTCGTCGCCGGCCGCATTTCGATGACCATCGCCAGCGTGATCTCCACCCGGCCGTTCTTCACCACCGGCAAGCTGCGCGCGATCGCCACGGTCGGACACAAGCGTTCCCCGGCATTGCCGGAGATGCCCACCATCGCGGAAGCCGGTGTGCCCGGCTTCGGCTACAACAACTGGTACGCGGTGTTCCTGCCCGGCGGCACACCCAAGCCCATCGCGCAACAGGTACAACAGGTCATCACCAAATCGGTCACCTCGGCAGACGCGCAGAAGCTGCTGCTGGGCCAGGGCCTGGATCCCGTAGGCAACACGGTTGACGAGTTCGGCAAGATGTACCTCGAGGAAATCGACCGCTGGGCCAAGGTCGTCAAGCAGGTTGGCCTGCAGGCCAACTAAACAAAGCGCGGCCGGAACACGACCGCGTTGCAACTTCAGGGCAATGAATGAGTACTGACTTTCGTGTAATGACTTCAGGCGCCTTCACCGCCGCCCACCTCGCGCTGATCCCCGCAGTTGAGCAGTTGACCGGCAAAAAGGTGGTGACCGTCACCACCTCAATCGGCACCGGCGAGACTTCGATCCCCAACCGCCTGAAGCGCGGCGAACAGACCGATCTGGTGATTGTTGCCGACCCGGTGCTGCGCCAGTTCATTGCCGACGGACTGGTGCAGGCCGATGGCGCCACGGTGATTGCGCGCTCGATGATCGGTTTCGCGGTGCGCGCCGGCACGCCCGATCCGCGGATCAGGACCGCCGAAGACCTGAAGCGTGTGCTGCTCGCGGCCAAAGCCATTGGCTACTCGGCCAGTGAAAGCGGCAAGTACTTCACCACTGAACTGGCGCAACGCCTCGGCATCGCCGAACAGGTGCTGCCGAAAAGCCGCCTGATCGGCGGCGGCGAACGGGTCGGCACGGTGATTGCCCGCGGCGAACTTGATTTCGGCTTTCAGCAGATCAGTGAGCTGCTGCCGGTGGAGGGCCTCGCCCACATCACCCCGCTGCCGCCGGAGCTGCAGAAGGTGTCGAACTTCGCCGCCGGCATCGCGAGGACTTCATCGGATCCGGCGCTCGCAGCCAAGGTCATCGCCTTCCTTGCCTCGCCGGCGAACGCAGCAACGCTGCGCGCCACCGGCCTCGAACCGGTGGGCTGACGCGGTGTTCGCGGGGACCGCGCCTTACTCGATCCCCGCCGCCACAAACAGCGGCTTGCCCACCGGGCCGCCGAAGAATTTCACCAGCTCCTGCGCCAGCGCCTTTTGCGTGCCGGCGCTCATCGGTGTCGCGATGTAGGGCGTGTAGTTCTGGATTTCCGGCGGAAAGGGGCCGACCAGGATCAGGCCGTGTTCCTTCTCAAGCAGGATTTCGGTGATCGGACCAAAAGCCACTTCGCGGCCCTTGCCCTTCAGCGCATGCTTCATCACCTCGGCACCGGTGGTGTAACGCGCAGCCTTGCCCTGCACCTGTTCGTAAATGCCCCATTTCTTCAGCAGGTTCTCGAAATAAAGCCCGGTGGTCGCGGTGTTGAACACGATCGAATCGGCTTCAAGCACGGTTTTCCTGATGTCATCGACGCTGGCAATCGCCGGGCGCGGCGCGCCGGGACGGATCGCCACTCCTGAGCCAACCCGGCCGACATCGACACCA
The DNA here is from genome assembly GCA_001464815.1 of Betaproteobacteria bacterium Ga0077527. Lineage (GTDB taxonomy): Bacteria > Pseudomonadota > Gammaproteobacteria > Burkholderiales > SG8-41. Next base: position 23,939 of record LNDW01000019.1, read on the forward strand.
CCCGCTTCAACGCGGCCGGCCTCGAGGAATTCCTTGACCGCCACCGGCGGCGCAACGATGACATCGAAGGTATCGCCGGCAGCCACGCGCTTGCGCATCTGCGGCGTGGTCTGAAAGGTGATGGTCACCTTGTGTCCGGTCTGCTTTTCGAAAGCAGCCGCGGCGGCCTTGATGCCGGGTTCGATGGCACCGCCGCTCATCACGGTGATTTCAGCGGCCTGCACCGCGCTCGAAAGCACCGCACCTGCCAATACCGCGTAATACTTGTTCATCAATGTTCTCCGGGAAAGGCGTTCAGAAAATTCTGCTCAGGAAATTCCGGTCTTGGCAAACAGCACCTTCGCTTCAGCCGACACCAGCGCCCGCGCCAGCGCCGCCGCCTGCTGCTGCTGGCCGCTCGCGGCGGAGGCAGCCGCGTCGTAGGTGGTGATCTTCGCCGCCACCGGCGGCAGGGGGGCGGCGAGCTTGACGCGGCAGCCCTTGTCCATCAGCACCATCGCCTCGGAAACCTGGCCAAAACCCAGCGCGCCGATGCCAGCGGCCTCGACGCCGCGCATCACTTCCGAACCGGTATCAACCACGGTGATCTTCGCGGCCAGCGATTCGGCCAGGCCCAGATCGGCCAGCAGCTTCTCGATATAGACGCCGGTCGAAGCGCGGTTGTAGACGACCTTTGTCGCCGCGAGCAGCGCGTTGCGGAAAGCCCCGGCATCGGGCAACTGCAGGTCGGGTGCGTCGGCATGGAGCACGATGCTCATGCGCGAGCTGCCGATGCGGCCGCGGGTAGCGGCGTCGATGCGACCCGCCGCGGCGAGCTCATCCATCACCGCCGGCGTGGCCACCACCACATCCACCACTTCACTGCCGAGCATGCGCTGGCGCAGTTTCGGCACCGGCGTGAATTCGGCTTCGACCTGGACGCCGGCGCCCTGCCCGAACTGCGCGGCAACCATCGCCACGCCGCGCTTGACCGCGCCGCCACTGAGGATTTTCAGGGTATCCATCGCCGGGCCTTTTTCAGTCGATACCGGTGGCGGCCATCGCGGCGCGCGCCTCCGGCGTTTTCAGATAAGCGATAAACGCGGCCGCGGCCTCGCCGCCACCGCCGGCCACGGCGGCTGCGGCGTCGTAGGCGGTGATGCTCTGCAGCGCGTCGGGCAAGGGTCCGGCGAGTTCAATCGCGACACCCTTGTCGATCAGTTCGCGGATTTCCGGCAGCTGACCGGCGCCGAGCAGTCTTTCCGCGGACCCCGCGACCATGTCCATCACCTTCACGGTGTCGGGTTGGCGGCGGACCTTGTCCGCGGCAAAGCCCTGCTGTTCGAGCAGCTTGGCCACGTAATTGCCGCTGTTGGCGAGATTGGCGACCACCGCATCAGCCTGTTCGACGGCACGGCGGAAGGCCTCGGTACTGGAAAGCGCAGCTGCCGCGGCGCCCTTGCGCATCGCCAGGCCCATGCGCGCGCGGCCCAGCGTGGTGCGTGTTGCCGCAGTGACACGGCCGGCGGCGGCGAATTCGTCCATTGTCGCCGATGGCACCACGGCGATGTCCACCGCCTCGCCGGCCAGTATGCGTTCACGCACCGTCGGTGCGCCGGTGAATTCCACCGTGACTTCGTGGCCGCTGGCCTTGCCGAAGTCGGCGGCAATCCTGGTGATGCCGCGCTTGACCGGACCGGCGCCGAGTATTTTGAGTTGTGCCATGGGTGTTGCCACGCTCCGTTGAATTTAATAAATCTTCAAAAACAATTTACAGGATGGGCAGGATGGACAGGACAAGGTCAAGCCCTCCAGGCGCTTTTATCCTGAATCCTGTCCATACTTTTAACAGGTCTTCTTCAATCCGCCTTGGCACCGGATTCCTTGATCACCTTGGCCCATTTCGGAATCTCGGCCTTGATGTGTGCCGCAAACTGCTCGGCGCTGCCGCCCCGAACGATCGCGCCCTGGGTCACCAGGAATTTGTTGACCTGGGGGTCTTTCAGCACGGCGTTGATTTCACTGTTCAACTTGGCCAGCACCGCGCGCGGGGTGCCGTTCACCGCAACCATGCCGTGCCAGGTCGAGGCTTCGAAGCCGGGCACGCCGGATTCAGCGACAGTGGGAATGTTGGGCATGGTATCCATGCGTTCCAGTGTCGTCACCGCCAGCGGACGCAGCCGGTTGGCATCGATATAGGCCTTGACCGACAGCGCAGTGGCGAAAATCAGCTGGCTGCGTCCGGCCAGCACATCGGTGATCGCCGGACCCGCGCCCTTGAACGGGATGTGCACCATGTCGGTTTTGGTCATGCTCTTGAACAACTCCGCCGCGAGGTGCGCAGCGGCGCCGCTGCCCGAGGAGGCATAGTTGAGCTTGCCCGGACGGCCGCGCAGATAGGTCACCAGCTCCTGCACGGTTTTTGCGGGCACGTCGGGATGCACCACCAGGATGTTCGGCTGCGAAGCCACCCAGGTCACCGGCACCAGATCCCTGGCCGGATTGAAGGTCATCTTCGGATACAGCGTGGCGTTGGCGGCGAGTATCGCGTTGTTGGCAATCATGATGGTGTAACCATCCGGCGGCGATTTGGCGACGATCTCGCCGGCGACATTGCCGCCGGCACCGGGCCGGTTGTCGAACACAAAGGGCTGGCCCATGCGCTCGGACAACTTGCCGCCGACCAGCCGCGACAGGATGTCACTGGGGCCGCCGGGCGTGAAACCGATGACCATGCGCACGGTTTTTGTCGGATAGTTGGTTGCCGACTGCGTGGTCAGCGATTGCGCGGTGGACTGCGCGGCAACCTGCGCCAGTGGCGCAAGACCGCAGACCGCGAGCACCGCCGCGGCCAGCCATGGGGTATTCATGTTGTTCTCCTCCGGAACGGCGCGCCCGGACGAGCGCGCCACGAATCAGCTTAGCAACGGACTCAGCCACTGACAATCGGCCATGCAAGTTGTTGGGCGACCTCTCAGGCGATGCTATTCTATGCACCCGCTGCGGCAGTGGCCCGGATGACGGACTGCTGGCAGCCTGCCAGCGGACCGCCCACGGCGGTTCATGCGTTTTTTCTTCAAGGACAGCATCCATGAGCAAGACTCCGCGCATCAAGGGCGTGCTCGCCCCGGTCGTCACCCCCTTCGACAAGGATCTCAATCCCGACACCCGCCGCTTCATCGCACAATGCAAATGGCTGGTGTCACAGGGTTCAGGGCTTGCCTGCTTCGGCACCAACAGCGAAGCCAACTCGCTGTCGGTTAACGAACGTCTGGCGCTGCTCGACGCGCTGCTCGCCGCAGACGTGGACCCGCAGCGCATGATGCCGGGCACCGGCTGCTGCGCGCTGTCGGATTCGGTCAAGCTCACCGAACACGCGGTGAAAGCCGGCTGTGCCGGCGTGCTGATGCTGCCGCCGTTCTACTACAAGGGCGTCAGCGACGAAGGCCTCTACCGCAACTTCTCCGAGATCATCCAGCGCGTCGGCGACAGCCGGCTGCGCATCTACCTCTACCACATCCCGCCGGTCGCGGTGGTCGGCATCACGCCGAAACTGGTCGAGCGGCTGCTCAAGCAGTATCCCGAAACCATCGCCGGCATGAAGGACAGCTCGGGCGACTGGAACAACACCAAGACCTTCCTCGACAACTTCGCCAAGCAGGGCTTCGATGTCTTCGCCGGCAGCGAATCCTTCCTGCTCGCCAACATGAGGAACGGCGGCGCCGGCTGCATCTCGGCCACCGCCAACGTCAACCCGGCGGCGATCGACAAGCTCTACCGCGAATGGAAAAACGCCGACGCCGACGCGCAGCAGAAGGCACTGGACGTGGTGCGTGGCACCTTCGGCAACAGCAAGTACGTGATGATCTCGGCGCTGAAGGCCGGCATCGCAAACTACAGCGGCGACGAGCAGTGGTGCACCGTGCGCCCGCCGCTGGTCGAACTGTCGAAAGAGCAGCGCGCCAGCCTCGCCGCCGAGTGCAAGGCGATCGACTTCCAGATGCCCGGCCTGAAGGCCTGATCCCTCTGAGCATTGATAAATTATTCAATAAAATCAATAACTTAAATGTCAGTCAACACACCCTCGGCTGCCGCCCCGCTCTGCGCCGGGCCCGACTTCAATCCGCACCCGCCGAAATTCAAAATGCCGGCGAACGCCTGCGACAGCCATGCCCATGTAATGGGACCGTCGGCCCGTTACGACTATTCACCCGCGCGGGTCTACACGCCACCTGATTGCCTGCCCGACCAGTACCGCCACCTGCTCGACACCCTCGGCGTCGAACGCGCGGTGCTGATCCAGCCCAGCGTCTACGGCACCGACAACGCGGCAATGCTCGATGCGATGAAAGCCGACCCGAAACGCCTGCGCGGCGTGGCAGTGGTTGATCCTTCAATCAGTGACGGAGAATTAAAAGCGCTCGATGCCGCCGGCATCCGCGGCCTGCGCGTGAACATCGTCGATGTCAAAGACCGCAAGCCGGGCACGCTGCCGCTGGAAGTACTGCGCCCGCTGGCCGCGCGTATCAAGCCCATGGGCTGGCACATCGAATTCCTGATGCACGCCAATGAATTTGCCGACCTGGACAAAACCTTCGCCGATTTTCCGGTGCCGATCGTGCTCGGCCACCTCGGTTACATGAAGGGCTGCCCCGGCACCGACAATCCCGGCTTCCAGGCACTGCTGCGGCTGATGCAGGCGGGCAAGGCCTGGGTGAAACTGACCGGTCCCTACCGCATCTCCAACCATGACCTGCCGCACCCCGATACCACCCCCTACGCCCACGCGCTGGTCAAAGCGAATCCGGCGCAGGTGATCTGGGGCACCGACTGGCCACATGTGATGCACAAGGGCCGCATTCCCAATGACGGCGAAATGACCGACCTGCTGCTCGACTGGGTGCCGGATGAAAAACAGCGCGAGCAGGTGCTGGTGGGGAATCCTGCCCGGCTGTACGGGTTCTAGACCACACTCTGGATTGTAGCTATCCGGGGTGAGAGATGGAGCTACAACGGGTTTACCGCGACGGGATAAACCCGTCCCAGTAAACCCGGCGCGCTAGCGCGCGCCATCAAGAAAAATCCTATTGCATGTTCTTGGGATGACTTTGCAGTATTGAGTCTTGATTTCTTGGCTAGCACTCAAACTTTGAATCTCGATCAACTGAACCACCGAGAAATTCTCAGTAGTTGTATTCTATTAAGCAATTGATTTTTATAATATTTTTTGGCCGTTAACTTCGAGAAAATTCTGCACATACTGCATGCGCATCTGGTGCGATCAATGGCTTACACCCAATTCTCCACAGCCAGACTGCTGACCCGGCGGAAATGCTTTTCGTTGTTGGTTACCAACACGGCTGACATGCTGCGAGCGTGCGCGGCGATCATCAGATCCATATTGCCGATGGGGGTGCCGTCTTTTTCAAGCTTGACGCGGATATCGGCATAGTGGTCGGCGGCGGCACCATCCCAATCCAACACGGTCAATCGCCGCACGAAATCCTCGACCACAGGACGTATCTTCTTGGCTGAAACCGCCGACTTCACGCCATACAAAAGTTCGGCCTGCGTAATGACGGAGATACACAACAGGCCGCTGTCGAGCTTGGCGAAACGCAGGCGGACCGATTCAGGGCGATTGCGAATGATGTAGCTGCTGGTATCCGTATCCAGCATGTATCGCTTCATTTAAAGAGCCTTCTCTTCTGGGGAGGCGCGTCTTTTCTTTTAGCCATGAAATCAGCTGATACCTGATGCCCGGCGGCAAAAAAATCATCCCATGAGGAAGGCTTGGCTGACAAAATCACCCGGTCAGCTTCTTTGCTGATGAATACCTCATCTCCTTTGAATCGGTACTTCGCGGGCAGGCGAACGGCCTGGCTACGGCCGTTTTTAAACAGCTTGGCGGTTTGCGGCTTATCCATGATGAGATGCCTCCTGTGATTTCAGACCCAATAAGTATATATCACGGTATATACCATTGAATGTATAGCCCCCCAAGGGCCTGCCGCAAAGTCATCAAACCAGTCCGATCTCCTTCATGTATTTGAGCACCCCGGGATGAATCATCTCCGGGGTCGGCGCCGCGGCCAGTGTGTTGGTCAGCGTAGATTCGGCCGCCTGATCAAGTTTTGCCGACAGCGCGGCGTGGCCGGTGTGTAATGCCTTGGCCAGCCGATAGGCAACATCATCAGGTAACGAAGCGCGCGCCAGCACGAAGGGCCATGAGCCGACTGAATTGACCGGACCAGTCTGCCCCGGATAGCTGCCGGCGGGCATCGTGGTCTGTTTCAGGAACACATGTTTGGCCTGGATGCGTTTGATCTCTTCCGCGCTCGGCGAAATGAAGCGCATGCCTTGCGGATTCTTCGCGATGTTCATGAACGGCGGCCAGCCGACGCCACCGCCCCACATTGCCGCAGCTTCACCACTGTTGACCAACGGCGGACCGTCGCCGGCCTTTTCCAGCAGGCGCGCGTCGAAATCCTTCTTGATGTCGAGGCCGAGGCCGTCCATCACATAGCGCGCGAGCACGACAAAACCCGAGCTCGAAGCGCCCCAGACCACGGTCTTGCCGACGAGATCGCTGATGCTGTGGTACGGGCTGTCGGCGCGCACCATGAACATGCCCGCCTGCGAATAGGTGGCGTTGATGATGCGGATGTTCTTGCAGGGTGCACGGCCGATGCCGTTGACCGCCTCATAGGTCACTTCACCGGTGGCCAGCGCGATGTCGAGTGAGCCGTCGTCGATGCGGCCGACGTTCTCGCCGCTGCCCTTGGTGTTGATCGGCTCTATGCCCAGCGTGGCGTCGGTGGCATTGAGCACCTCCGCATACGGCCAGCCATAGGCGGGGAAACCGCCGCCGGGGGTTGCGGTGCCGAGCACCACTTTGGTTTTTTCAGTCATTGCCCCTTCTCCTCCAATGAGTTCCTCGTTTGAATTCTTCGCCCAAGCGAAGCCGCATGGTAAACGCGACCCGCCGCGCTGGGCTAGTATTTGGCGATGAACTCACCGCACCCGCCCGCCCGCATCGCCGCGCTGCTGCTGATCGTGTTCGGTCCGCTGGTCTGGCTGCTGATCGGCCACGGCCAGCCGATCCCGCAGGACCCCGGCTACCACCTGTTTGCCGACGGGCGCAGCTGTCTCGGCGTTTCCAATTTCGGCAATGTCGCGAGCAACCTCGCCTTTCTGGCGGCAGGCCTCGCCGGGCTGTTCGCCGCGCGTCGGGCCGGTGGCGCGCGGCTGAGCTGGCAGGCCTTCTTCGCCGGTGTCGCGCTGGTCAGCGCGGGCTCGGCCTGGTACCACCTCAACCCCTCGGACGCCACGCTGTTCTGGGACCGGCTGCCGATGACCCTGGCCTTCATGGCGCTGTTCTCGGCGCTGCTGACCGAGCACCTCGGCCCGGCGCTGGAGAAACGGCTGCTGCCGGCAGCGGTGGTTGTCGGTGGCGCAAGCCTGGTCTGGTGGCAACTGAGCGGTGACCTGCGCATCTACATCTGGGTGCAGGCGGCGCCACTGCTGGCGGTGCCCTACCTGCTTGCCGCGTTTCCGGCGCGCCATACCCAGCGGCTGTGGCTGCTGTGGGGCGTTGGGCTGTACGCGCTGGCGAAAGTGGCTGAACACCACGACTACGAAATTTATGCCTGGAGCGGCATGACCGTCAGCGGCCACACGCTGAAGCACCTGCTCGCCGCGGCGGCGGTGTACTGCGTGGTGGTGATGCTGAATCGGCGTCAGAGTTTGACGCCGGTGGCCTCTTCCCAGTAGCGCACGATTTCGGTCTGGTCCACTTTCGCGCCGACCTGCGCCACCGCGGCATCCCACAGCTCCGAGACCTTCTCGCCCAGCGGCACCGCGGCTTCGAGGGCATGCGCCATGTCGACGGCGATTTTCACGTCCTTGGCGATGAAGGACAGCGCCATGCCGGTGGCGTATTTGTGGGTCAGTATCTGCGGAATCACCTTTTTCTCGATCGGATGGTTGCGCCCCGCGCACATCGGCACCAGCGCCTCGGCCATCATCTTCGCATCGAGGCCGAACTTCTTGCCGATGGTCAGCGCCTCGATGGCATTGATCAGCGCGCAGGCGTTGACGTAATTGGCCAGCGCCTTCATTGCATGGCCGGCACCGATGGCGCCGCAGTGCACGAGGCTGCGGCCCATTGCCTTCAGCAGCGGCGTCACGCGTTCGACCAGGGCCGCATCCCCGCCGGCCATGATGTCCAGCGTCGCGTCCTTCGCGAACACCACGCCGCCCATCACCGGCGCATCGACCATCTGCAGCCCGAGTTTTTGCAGCGCCTCGGCGGTGCTGCGGGTGCCCGTCGGATCGCAGGTACCCATGTCCACCAGCACCGCGCCGGGTTTCATCCCCGCGGCGGCACCGCCGTCGAGCAGTACCCGGCGCACCACCTTGTCATCGGGCAGCATGGTGACGATGGCATCGCGGCCCGCGGCAAGTTCGGCGAGTGATGCCGCGGCGCGACCGCCATGCTGGGCAACGAAGGCCGCCGCGGTTTCGGCGCGTGCGTCGAACACGGTGACGTCGAAACCGCCCTTGAGCAGGTTCGCCGCCATCGGATTGCCCATGTTGCCTACACCAATGAAGCCTATTGAACGGAGTGCTGACATGATCGAAAACCCCAAGGTCAAGAGCAGCCACAGAGGTCACAGAGAGCACAGAGAAATCCAAGGCACACCCCAAGCGGGGGTTTGGGGCTTGAAGTTCTCAGTGTCCTCTGTGACCTCTGTGGCTAAAGGTTTTAAGGTTTAGGTTTAAAGCCTTACCACAGCGCCCCGCGCGCGGTGATCGGCCAAAGGGCTTCGACCTTGCCGCCGCGCACACAGACGAAGTGGTCATACAGATTGACGGTCGGATCGCAGTGGCCGGGGATCAGCCGCACCTTGTCGCCCAAAGCGAAGCCGGCCGAGCCGTTCATCCTGATCACGCCGTGCTCGTCGGAGGCCTTGATGAACTCGGCCTTGGGAAAATCGGCGACACGCGGCATGCCGGAGTCGATGCTCGAGGCCTTGAGGCCGGCATCGACGATGGCGATGTCCTCGCGCGTGCGGCTCATCACCGTCGCATAGACAAACAGGCTGTGCCCGAACTGAGGAATGCCGCTTTCGGTCCAGTCGTTTTTGGCGTAGTCGGCATCCATGAAAATGTATGAGCCGACCTGCAGCTCGTCGTAGACCGAACTCGCCACCTCGAACAGATAGGTGCCGGTGCCGGCACCGGTGACCTTGCCGCGCGGCAGTCCGGCCTTTTCGGTCAGCGCCAGCGTCTTTTGCACAGCCTCGACCGCGGCGGCAATGGCTGCACGGCGCTCTTCGACCTTGCGCTGGTGCTGGGCCGCCCCCTGATAGGCCTGCAGCCCGGCGTAACGCAGGTTTTTGCAGGCGGCGATGGCCTGGGCAATCTTCAGCGCCGGCTCACCAGGCTCGACGCCGCAGCGGTTGGCGCCGACATTGACCTCGACCAGCACGTCGATGGTGACGCCGAATTCACGGGCGGCGGCGTCGATGTCCCGCACATTGCCGGCATCATCGGCGCAGACCGTGACCTTCGCCTGCTTCGCCAGCGCGGCAAGCCGCCGCAGTTTGGTCATGCCGACCACTTCATTGGCGATCAGCACATCGGGCACGCCGCCCTCGACCATCGCCTCGGCTTCGCTGACCTTCTGGCAGCACACGCCGACCGCGCCGGCAGCAATCTGGCGCAGCGCGATCTGCGGGCATTTGTGGCTCTTGGCATGGGGCCGCAGCATGATCTTGCGACCGGTCAGCGACTCCGTGAGCCGCCGCATGTTGGCTTCGAACACATCGAGGTCGAGCAGCAGCGCCGGCGTGTCAACTTCGGCCAGCGCCATGCCCGGCCTTGCAGGCGGAACCCGGGGCATTGGTTATTGGCCCTTCGCGCCGGAGTCGCCGTCGTTGTTGCCGTAGTAGCCGCCGGCCATGGTGCCATCCGCCGCCTTGCCGATGATGCCGTGGGACATGTCCTTGACCGCGAAGAACATCGCGTCCTCCTCGGGCATCGCAATCGTGTAGTGCACGATGTTCGCCGGGAAGTAGAGCAGCGTGCCGGGGCCGCAGATCTGCTCGGGACCGTCGCCGACCTTGACCCGCATCTGGCCTTTGACGATGTAGTTCCACTGCTCGTTGGGATGCAGGTGCGGGCGCGAACCGGTGCCTTTTTCCTTGGTCACCAGCGTGCACTGCATGCGCTCACCCTCGACCACCGGGCCCATCGCCGTGGAATAACCGGTGCCGGCTTCGATCTGGTCCATTTCCGTCATCTTGAAAATGAACTTGCCGTTGCCGCCCTTGATCGCGCCCTTGGTTTTGGTTTCTGCGTCGGCCATGATTCTTTTCCCGTCCGGTATCAGATGATCGCCTTGAGGCCGGCCTTCTCGGCACCGAAGGCGCAGACCGCTTCATCCTCGTCACCGGTGCCGCCGCTGGCGCCGGCGGAGCCGACGGTGTTGCCCTCGGCATCCTTCAGCAGCACGGCGCCGGTCTGCGGCAGGAACTTGCCCTGCGCGGTGGCTGCCAGCGTGATCATGAAATTGGGATTGTCCTTGGCACGGCCCGCGAGGTTGCGGCTCGATGCGCCCATCGCCACCGCACCCCAGGCCTTGCCCAGCGCGACATCGAAACGGAACATCGAGGCATTGTCCTGGCGCTGCGCGGCAACGATGTGGCCGGAGGCATCGAGCACCACCACCGCCAGCGGATTGACTTTCATTTCCTTGGCCTTGGCAAAGGCGTTTTCGATCAGGGTGTTGGCTTGCTGCAGCGTGAGCTTGGACATCGTATTCTCCGGAAGGGTGGGGGTGAATCGGGGCGATCTGACACTTTGTGCCGCACGCGAATGAGCGCCGGTGACTATACCAAAAGGCTCCGGACACGGCGACGCGATGCACGCCGGCAAAGCCGCTGCGGAAACGGACTACAATCTGCGGCAGTCCTGCAGCGCATTCCGGCCACACAAGATTGACAAGGCCACGGCACAACAACAACCAGCGCGCAGGCACGGGAGAGGATGAACACCAAAGGCCTGATCCAGCGCTATGCGCCAGAAGCCGCTTCCTGGGCACTGACCCGCCTGACGCGGCTGATCACCGGCGCGCAGGCGCGCTGGCTGGGCTGCGCGCCGGTGCCGGTGCAGCGCATCTATTTCGGCAACCACAACAGCCACGCCGATTTTGCGTTGATCTGGGCTTCACTGCCGCCACGGCTGCGGCGGATGACACGGCCGGTGGCCGGCGCCGACTACTGGGAAGCCAGCCCGCTGCGCCGCTATGTGATCCACCAGCTGCTGCGCGGTGTGGTCATTGCACGCAGCCGCGACGGGCAGGCGCCCGATCCGGTGGTGCAGATGGCGGAAGCGCTTGAAGGCGGCGACTCGCTGATCCTGTTTCCGGAAGGCACGCGCAACACCACCGACGAGCTGCTGCTGCCGGTCAAGACCGGCATCTTCCACCTCGCTTCGCGCTGCCCACAGGTCGAGCTGGTGCCGGTGTGGATGGAAAACCTCGGCCGCCTGCTGCCCAAGGGCGAAATCGTGCCGGTACCGCTGATCTGCTCGATTGCCTTCGGTACGCCGCTGCGTCTTGCCGAGGGTGAGGCAAAAGACGACTTTCTCAACCGCATCCGCGACGCGCTGCTCGCCACGCGTGAAGCGGCGCAGCCGGCCTGAGTCGATGACCCACTTCCAGGGCACCCTGCTGATCTTTGCCGCCGCGCTGGCGCTGCTGGTGACACTGTCACTGCTCGGCGGCTGGCTGAAGCTCACGCGCAGCGACGGCCGGCCCGAAGCGCTGGTCGATCACCTCAACCTGCGGGTACAGGGCTGGTGGGCGATGACGCTGACCATCGGCCTTGCGCTGCTCGCCGGACGCATCGGCGTGGTTGTGCTGTTTGCCTTTGTCTCGTTCACCGCGCTGCGCGAATTCCTGACCGTGGCACCGACACGCCGCAGCGACCATCAGGCGATGGTGATGGCGTTTTTTGTGGTGCTGCCCTTCCAGTATTTTCTGGTCGGCATCGAATGGCTCGGGCTGTTCGAGGTATTCATTCCCGTTTACGCCTTCCTTTTCCTGCCTATTCTTTCGGCGGTGAAATCGGACACGCTGCGCTTCATGGAACGCAGCGGCACGCTGCACTGGGCGCTGATGATCACGGTGTTCTGCATCTCGCATGTGCCGGCGGTGCTCAACCTGCGCATCCCCGGCTTCGAGGGCCGCGGCGCATTCCTGATCGTGTTTCTGGTGCTGGTGGTGCAGGGCGGCGACCTTGCGCAACACCTTTGGAGCCGCTGGCTGGGCCAGCATCCGCTGGCGCCGCAGATATCGCCGAACAAGACCATCGAGGGCCATGTCGGCGCGCTGATCACCGCACCGCTGCTCGGCATGGCCTTGTGCTGGATGACACCCTTCCCGATTGCCGCTGCAGCGGTGATCGCGCTGGCACTGACGCTGATGGGCCTGTTTGGCGCGCTGGTGTTGTCAGCGATGAAGCGCGACCGTGGCGTACATGACTGGGGCGCCGCGGCGGACGGCGGCGGCATGCTCGACCGCATCGCCTCGGTGTGTTTTGCCGCGCCGGTGTACTTTCACATCGTCAGACATTGGTGGTCGGTCACGCCGGGTCCGTAAGTAATTGTTTTTATTGAAATATTTTTAAACCTTCGGCGCAATCAAACCTTCGCTCTCGAGCAACTGGTAAACCCCGCCAGCCTGCACCAGCGCCATCAGCGATGGCGGCAGTGGTTTGCCGCTGAGCGCGCCGCCGCGCGTGGTGTTGCGTACGGTTGCCGCTTCAAAATCCACTTCGGCAATTTCACCTTCGGTGAATGCCGCATGGATGCCCGGACATTCCAGCGCCGGAAACGCGAAGTTCACGCAGTTGCGCAGGAACAGGCCGTTCAGCGATTCCGCGATCAGGCAGGCGAGGCCGAGGTTCTTCAGCGAACGCGCCGCGGCGCGGCTCGAACCCATGCCGAAGTTGTGCCCGCCGATCAGGATGTCGCCCTTCTGCACCAGTTGCGCCCAGCCCGGCCGGTTGGCGTGGAACACGTACTGCGCCTGTTCCTCGTGCGTCAGGTAAAAGGCCTTGTTCGGCAGGATCAGGTCGGTGTTGATGTTGTCGCCGACGATCCAGACGCGTGCTTTGAAGTGCATGATTCAACCCCTTTTTAGCCACAGAGGACACAGAGGACACAGAGAACTACAAAATCAATTAACAGGATATGCAGGATGAACAGGATAAAAACAGTGCATCACTATCCAGCGTATCAATTACCGGGCTTTATCCTGAATATCCTGTCCATCCTGTTAAATCGTTTTTGATTTTCTCTGTGTTCTCTGTGACCTCTGTGGCTGCTTTTGATTGCTGCTTTTGACTTTGATCTTTAATTCAAAAATTCCCGCGGGTCGGTAATGGTGCCGGTCAGCGCGGACGCGGCGACCGTTGCCGGCGATGCCATCCACACCTGCGAACTGGGATCCCCCATGCGGCCCTTGAAGTTGCGCGTGCTCGAGGTGATGCAGACCTCATCCGGTCCGAGCACCCCCATGTGGCCGCCACCGCAGGCGCCGCAGGTCGGCGGCGCAATCATCGCGCCGGCCTCGACCAGGGTCTGGATCGCACCGCTGGCCAGCGTGTCGCGGTACACGATCTGCGAAGCCGGGATGACGATGAAGCGCACACCACTCGCGACACGACGGCCCTTGACCACCTTCGCCGCAAGCTCGATGTCATCCTGGGTGCCGTTGGCGCAGGAGCCGATATAGGCCTGGTCGATACGTGTGCCTTTGGCCTGCCCCACCGGCTGCGAGTTGTTGACCACGCTGTCGGGCCGTGCCACCAGCGGCGCCAGCGACGACAGGTCAACTTTGCGCACGGCGTGGTATTTGGCATCGGCATCGGGCCGCACCGGCGACCACGGCGCCGGATTACGCGCACGTATCCATTCGGCCAGCGCGTCATCCGCCTCGAAAGTCGCAAATTCGGCGGAGAGTTCCGCTGACATCGCGGTCAGCGTCTTGCGTGCATTGATCGACAACGAGGCGACACCGGGACCGCCGTACTCAACGTTCATCGTCGCGTGTGCACCGTGCACGCCGGCGATCTGCAGGAAGGCATCCTTGGCGGTCACTGCATTCGACAGCTTTCCTTCCAGTTCGTAGCGCACGGTCTCGCCGCAGCGGAACCAGGTCTGGCCCTTGATCGCGGCGTAGATGATGTCCGGGCCGCCGACGCCGCGCGCCAGGCAGTTGAACACACCGGCACTGCAGGTGTGTGAATCACTGCACAGCAGCACCGAACCCGGCAACGCATAGCCGTAATCCGCGACCAGCTGGTGGCTGATGCCCTGGTTGTGGCCAACATCATGAAAGCGCTTGATGCCGAACTTTTTGACGAAGGCGCGCCCGGTGACCTGCGCCGCCGCGGCCTGCTGCGTCGGCGCCGGCACGCGGTGGTCGAAGGTGACGACGATCTTTTCCGGATCGGCGATCTTCAGGATGTCACGCCAGTTGGTCGGCATGAAGTTGTTGTCGAACAGGATCACGGTATCGACATCCACCGTGACCACGTCCCCCGGCACCACGACCTTGCGGCTGCTTTTCGCGGCGAGAATTTTTTCTGCGATGGTCATGCCCATGATTGCTCTTTGCCCCCTCGCTTCATTCCGGCGGAAGCCGGAATCCAGTCCGGCCCACCGGTCACACAAAATGTTTCTGGACTCCGGCTTTGCCAAAAAGGGGACTTCCTTCGGGGCGCGCCGGAGTGACGGACCTTTATTTCAACCGCCCTTGTATTTCTCTTCCAGCTCATCCAGGAACTTCATGCCCATCAGGTCATTCAGCTCCTCGAAGCCGACCTGCAGGTCGGTGCGTTCGACCACCTTGTTCTGCTCGACGATTTCGCTCTTGAACACGTCCAGCGCATTCATCATGCCGCGCAGCGCGGCGGTGGTGAGCAGGCGGGGATAACTGACGCCACCGACGCCGATATCCTGCAATTGCTTCGGGCTCATCAGCGGCGTGGTCTTGCGCGGACGCATGCCGAGGCCCATGTTGACGATCAGCGGCTTCGGCACGTTCTTCGCGACCTTGGCGATGTCTTCCTTCGACAGCAGCGCGTCGGCGTACATCACGTCGGCACCGGCTTCGGCATACATGTTGAGACGGCGGATCGCCTCGTCCACGCCGTGCGGACCAGCGGCATCGGTGCGCGACACAATCACAAAATCATTGTCGCGGCGCGCATCCACTGCGGCTTTCACCTTCTGCACCATTTCCTCGGCGGGGATGCAGGACTTGCCGGCCATGTGGCCGCAGCGCTTCGGCCAGACCTGGTCTTCGATCATCAGCGCGGCGACGCCGGCCTTCTCGAAGGCACGCACCACAAAGTGCACGGTCATCGCGTTGCCGTAGCCGGTGTCGGCATCGGCGCGCAGCAGCAGGTCGGAACAGTCCGCGAGCCGGCGCGCGTTGTTGAGGTTTTCCTCGAAGGTCATCACGCCACGGTCGGCCCAGCCCATGCGGCTTTCCGACACGCCGGCCCCGGAGATCGACGCGGTCTTGAAGCCGGCACGCTCGACCAGGCGCACGCTGTAGCCGTCATACACGCCGGGCTGGATCAGGATTTGTTTGTCGTACATCAGCTGCTTGAACTGCTTGCCTCGGCTTTGCATATATCCTCCTCGGAACAAAAATGAACGCTCAGCCCATGGGTCAGGCTTTAGGCTTTGGAACCCGCGCCCCTGCTGTTGCCGGGGGGAACGGCACATGCGGAAAATCTGAACTCGCTGAGCTTGCCCTGCGCCTGAGATGACTTTCCAGCGCGCTGCGAACATGCGCCCTGATCACCTTGTCGGCACGCACAGCATCGCGTTTTTTCAGCGCATCCAGAATCTGCCGGTGCTCTCGCAGCAGGGTGGCCGGGCGGTCCGGCATCACGGTGGCAACCGTCCCCACCAGAAACATGGTTTCCCGGAGTTTACGCATGGTCTTCACCAGAAACCTGTTTCTTGCCATTTGGTGAATCAGGTCATTGATTCGCCGCTGAAATTTGATCAGCACTTCGGGCTCACGATGCCTGGCGCTTTCGTTCACCAACTGTTCAAGTTGGGTGATTTCAGCCTCCTTGGCATTGCGGACCGCCATCACCGCAGCCGCCCCCTCCAGCACTTCCCGCAGCGCATACAACTCAATGACCGCCTCGTCATCCAGGGTTGCAACCACAACCCCGCGGTTGCGCTCGTGAATGAGAAATCCCTCGGCTTCCAGCCGCCGCATCGCATCGCGCACGGGCGTTCTGCTGATCTTGAGCCAACCGGTGACACGATGCTCCCGGATCGGTTCACCGGGAAGAAAAAAACCGCGGCGTATCCCCTCGATCAAACCCTGGTAAGCCACCTCGGCAAGTCCCAAACCTTCACTTTTTGCCAGCCTGACGGATGCCTTTGGGATGGTTGGTCTTGGCTTTGAAGGCATGAATGAAATGATCGGATTATGGACAGGCCGGATCAGGCAACCGCTGCAGCGGCGGAACCTGGCTGGCCTGTTGATTAATTTATTGTATACAATAAAATACAATTCAGGAAGTCATCTGCATCCGCGCTGATTCGGCATCGAACCGCCGGCCACTGCTCGCCCGGAGAACGCCCTGCAATGGATTTCTTCGCAAATTCGGGGAACCAATGCAGCGAAACCAGCGACAAAATGCCGGGGATGCACACGCCAGCTGGATGGATTTTTTATTGCCCGACGCTTCAGTGATCAACCACAGTGCCCGAAAGGATTCCGATGAACTCGTTCAACAAGACCAATACCTGCCTTGCCATCCTTGATCTCCAGAATGACATGGTTGATCCGAAAGGTTTTTTGGCGCACTCGGCAGCGCCAAGATGGTCGAAGAAAGAAACATCCTGAAGAAGACCCGGGCCTTGGCCGATGCCAGCCGGACCATCGGCATACCGATTCTGTACGTCCGCCTCGGTTTTCGACCGGACTACAAGGAGGCGCTGAGCCGCCACCCGCGTGTTGCCCGCTTCAAGGCGGCGAAGTCATGCATTCTGGGCACATGGGGATGCGAATGGCCGGAAATCATCGCGCCAAAGACCGACGACATGATCATTACCAAACACTCAACCAACCCGTTTTTCAATACTCCCCTGCTTCCCTGGCTTTATTCAAAGCGGATAGACAACCTGGTGCTGCTGGGAATCTCCACCAACAATGTGGTTGAAATCACCGCCCGCTGCGCCGACGATGCCGGCTTTATGGTCAGCATCGTTGAAGACTGCTGCGGCAACATGAAAATGGATCAGCACCACTGGGCGATTCAAAATACGCTGCCCAACTTCGCCAACATCATCTCCAGCGATGATTACCTGAAAGCCCTCGGCGGCTGAGTCATCGCCGACGAATGACCGGCAGATCCGCCCCTCCAACCTGATGATCCTGACATGTGCCAAACCCAGGACCGCCCCATGAAAACCACATCCATTGCGCTGTTTCGGAATCTGACAATCATCGCGCTGTTGATCGCAGGCCCATCCGCCACCGCAGCGTCCTATCCCAGCAAGCCGATCCGGCTGGTTGTGGGCTTCCCTGCGGGCGGAGGGCCCGATGCAACCGCCAGGGTCATAGCTCCAGCGCTATCTGAAAAGCTGGGGCAGCAGGTGATCGTGGACAACCGGGGCGGCGCCGGTGGCGTCATCGCCACTGAACTGGTGGCACGCGCACCCAATGACGGTTACACGATGCTGCTCACCACGCTGACCCATGTGGTCAACCCGGCCGTATACAGAAAAGTCGCCTACCACCCGATCAAGGATTTCTCGGCGGTGACCCGGCTGGTGCAGTTTCCCTTCATTCTGGTTTCGCACCCCAACTTTGCCGCCAAAACCACGGCTGATCTGATCAAGATGACCCGCACCAAGCCTTTGGTCTACGCATCGGCGGGCAACGGCACAACAAGCCATCTCTCGATGGAACTGTTCATGATGATGGCCAAAGTGGAGGCCACGCATGTTCCCTACAAGGGTGCGGCCGCCCAGTTGCTGGACATGGTTGCGGGCCGGGTGGAGTTTGGGTTCGCAAGTCCCGCTGCCGTGCCGCACTTGCGCGCCGGCAGGCTTCGTGGCATCGCCGTTACCAGCGCCAAACCTTCCGAGCTGGTTCCGGGGTTGCCGGCAGTTTCCGAAGCGGTTCCCGGCTATGAAGTCGTCAACTGGTTCGGCCTGACCATGCCCGCGGGTTCACCCCGCGAAGCAGTCCTTCGCATCAACCGCGAAGCGAATGCCATCCTGGCAAGGAAGGACATCCGCGACACCCTGATTCTCCAGGCCACCGAGCCGAATGGCTCCACCCCGGAAGAATTTGCGAAACTGATCGAATCCGAGAACCGGAAATGGCCGGCAGTTGTCAAGGCGGCCGGCATGGAGCCCGGCTAGATCAGGCCGGCGTCGAATTTGAAATGATCGCCGTTATTTATCGGTCCGAACGCTGCAAGGGTCGCGAAGCCCTCAGTCAGTAAAGCCCGCGAGGCACACGAACATGACCAGACGAGTTGCAGCATCCACCCATCTCCGCACGCTGCTCAAGGAGGGCAAGACCCTCGTCAAACCCGGCGCCTACAACGCGCTGTCGGCGAAGATCATCGAGAAGGCCGGCTTCCGCTGTTGCGGCGTCACCGGTTACGGTGTTTCCGCCTCGCTGCTCGGCAAGCCCGACGTCGGCCTGATCACGCTCGACGAGATCGTGATGGTCACCCGCTACATCGCGCGCGCGGTGAGCATCCCGGTGATTGCCGATGCCGACACCGGCTTCGGCAACGCGATCAACGTGATGCGCACCGTGGAGGATTTCATCGGCGCCGGCGCCGCCGCAATCCACATCGAGGACCAGGTCGCACCCAAACGCTGCGGCCACGTCGCCGGCAAGCAGATCGTCGCCACCGAAGAAATGGTCGGCAAGCTGCGCGCTGCCGACCATGTGCGCCGCCAGCTCGACCCCGACTTCGTGCTGATCGCACGCTGCGATGCGCGTGGCGTCGCGGGCGGCAGCGTGGACGAGCTGATCCGCCGCGCCAATGCCTACCTCGATGCCGGTGCCGACATGATCTTCCCCGAGGCGCTGACCTCGGAAGCCGAGCTCGAGCGCTGCGCCAAAGAGATCAAGGGGCCACTGCATTTCAACCGCACCGGCGTATCGCCGCGCCTGCCGGTGTCACGGCTCAACGAACTGGGCATCGCGATGGTGTCCAACGCCACTGGTTCGCTGCGTTCATCCACCGTGGCGATGGTCGACTACTTCGCCGAGTTCGCGAAGGACGACGTCGAAGCGGTGAAACGCTTCGAAGCGCGTACCAAGGACCATCCGGCGGGTAACATGCACGCCTACATCGGTTTTTCCGAAATCAAGAAGCTGGAAGAAGAGTTCCTGCCCAGCGCCGAAGTGCTGGCCAAATACGAAGGCTCGGTCGGTTTCCAGCCCTGACCCTGCCACCACGAGGAGAATAATCACATGCGCATCCCCCTCAGCATCCTCGCCGCCGCACTGGCGGCCGCCACCGGCACCGCGATGGCCCAGGCTTATCCGGCCAAGCCGATCCGCTTCATCGTGCCCTCCACACCCGGCGGCAGCGTCGACACCCTCGCCCGCACCATCGGCCCGCGGCTCGCCGACAAATGGGGTCAGCAGGTCATCGTCGACAATCGCTCCGGCGCCGGCGGCGCGATTGCAGGTGATCTGGTGGCCAAATCGCCGCCCGACGGCTACACCCTGCTGGTCGGCACCGTGGCCTCGCTCGCCACCAATGTCAGCCTGCAGAAAAAACTGCCCTACGATCCGATGAAGGATTTTGCACCGGTGACACTGATCGCCACGCAGAACCTGATGCTGCTGGTGCACCCCTCGCTGCCGGTGAAAAGCGTGAAGGAACTCACCGCGCTGGCGAAAAAGCGGCCCGGCAGCCTGAGTTTCTCTTCCGCCGGCAACGGCACCGGCGGCCACCTCTCCGGGGAGCTCTACAAACTGCTCGCCGGCGTCGATCTGCTGCATGTGCCGTACAAGGGTGTTGCGCCGGCGATGATCGACGTGGTCAGCGGCCAGGTCACGATGACCTTCGCCAGCATCTTGAGTGGCTCCCAGCAGGTGAAGACCGGGCGGCTGCGCGCACTGGCGGTGACCGGCGGACGCCGCTCACCGGCGGTCGCTGAACTGCCGACGATGATGGAAGCCGGTGTTGCCGGCTATGAATCCGCGACCTGGTACGGCATCGTCGCACCGGCAGGCACGCCAGCCGACATCGTCAACCGGTTGAGCAGCGAAATCGTCGCCATCCTCAAAGGCCCGGAGATGAACGACCGCCTGTCGAAGGAGGGCGCCGACCCGGTCGGCAACACCCCGGCCGAATTCGCCCGCCACATCCAGACCGAGATCGAGAAGTGGCGGAAGGTGATCAGGGCTGCGGGAATACAGCCGAGCTGAATCGGATCAGACCGGCTTCAACCCGAAGTCAACGGGCACGACAGGTTGACCAACCGAACGGCAGGTACGCCGGGCACCAACCTATCAGGCCGGTCGCCAGGGGCACCACGCCGATCCAACCCCAGGCGCTGATCATCCCGGTGGCCGCCAGCCCAATCAGCACAAGACCTGCGCTGATGCGCAGCACTCTGTCGATTCCACCCACATTGGTTTTCATACAGCCTCCGTCGGATTGCGGTTGAGAACACAGCAACTGTAGCTGTCGCACGTGCCGGCAGTCTGTGACTTGGGTTACACAGCACCCCTAGAGCCTGTTATGGACTTGCGAAAATCCTCCCTCATCCCCACCCTTCTACCGTCAAGCAGCACCGAGGTCCCGAAGGGAGAAGGGCTTGTCATCCTTCACCCTTCGGGACCAGGGAACACTGGAAGCGGAGCAGAGGGTCCGAGGGTGAAGGTGTTTTAATTCGTTGATTTAAAATCTTATTTTTAAAGTTCATAACAAGCTCTAGGCAGGGCATCAGCCCTGCGCAATGCCGGACAGGGCTTTCGGATCAGTGACCTCGATACGTTCACGGGACAAGACAACCCAGCCGCGGGTCTCGAAACTGCGCAACAGGCGGCTGACGATTTCACGCACGCTGCCCACCTCGTCGGCAAGAGCCTGGTGTGTTTCTTCGATCACCGGGCCCCGACGAATCAGTAGCTGGGCAAGACGCTGATCAAGTCGGCGAAACGCCACTTCCTCCACCAGTTCCATGATTTCGGCCAAGCGCATGCCGTAAAGGCTGAAAACGAACTTGCGGAAAGGCTCATATTCGAGCAACAGGGCGTGGAAAGCTTCGCCGGGCAGCACCAGCAGGGAGACATCCGTTTCGGCGATTCCGGTTGCACTGTAATCGGACTGCCCGAGCAGGCAGCCCCCGGACAGGATGCAGCCATCGCCGGGTTCGACGCGGTAGAGCAGAATTTCACGACCGTTGGCCGCGGTCTTGACCACGCGTACGGCGCCTTTGAGCAGCAGCGGAAATCCACGGCAGGGCTCATGTGCATCGAACAGCACGGTGCCGCTCGGCACCTCGGCATGGTGCCCGGCGGCGATCAGGGCATCCAGCCGGGCTGCGGACAAACCCGCGAACACCGGGAAGTGTTGAAGCACAAGTGTGCGCAACGCCTGGATTTTCATCTGCAGTTCCTGCCGGCTGGCCGATTCGGGCCTGAGTATACCGGCCCGCATCGCCGCTTTGTGACTGCAGTCACTGAAGCTGCCGCCGCCGCATTACATACTGCAGTCAGCACAACACTGACGCTGGAGACAACCATGTCAAGCAACGGCAAAAAATTCAACTGGTCACCCTACCTGGTCGGCGCCGGCATCGGCGCACTGAGCTGGGTGGTATTTGTCGTGATGGCGAATCCGATCGGCATCACCACGGCCATCTCGCAGGTGGCCGGCGGCGTGGCCGGGGTGGCCATCGGTAGCGATACCGTGGCGCAGAATCCATACTGGATGAAACACCCTGTGAAGCTCGATTACGGAACCCTGTTCCTGGTCGGCACCTTTCTCGGCGCGCTGCTCTCGGCGCTGGCCTCACGCAGTTTCCGCATCGAATCCGTGCCGCCAGTATGGCTCGAACGCTTTGGCCCCTCGGTCATGCGTCGTATGGTAGTGGCGTTTATAGGCGGGGCTTTGGCGATGTACGGTGCACGCATGGCCGGCGGTTGCACCAGCGGCAACGGCATCTCACAGGGACTTCAACTGGCCGTAGTGGGCTGGACCTTCCTGGTGGTGATGTTTGCATCTGGACTGGGCACGGCCTGGCTTTTGTTCCGGCCCCGCAACTGAAGCCACTGATCAAGGAGAAAACGACATGTTCCCCATTACAGGCAATTCCGCACTGATCCTCGCCGTCATCTTTGGCGCAGCCTTCGGTTGGCTGCTGCATCGCGGCAAAGTTCTCGACTATGACGTCATCATCAACCAGTTCCGCTTCCGCGACTTCACCGTGCTCAAGGTCATGTTCACCGCCATCGCGGTCGGCGGTATCGGCGTTCTGGTACTGGTAAACCTTGGCGCGGCGAAATTCCATGTCCGAGACGCCAACATGCTGGGCACCGTGATCGGTGCCGCCATCTTTGGCATCGGCATGGTGCTCTACGGTTATTGTCCGGGCACCGGGGTGGCTGCAATTGCGACCGGCAAGCTGCATGCCTTGGTCGGCGCAATCGGCATGATCTTCGGCGCAATGCTATATGCCGCGTCCTTCGCCTGGGTCAACGCACACATCCTGGCGGTGTGGAAGCTGGGCAAAGTGACACTGGCCGACGTCACCGGACTGCCGCACGGAATTCTTCTCGCACTGCTTGTAACCGGGGCAATCGCCATGTTCATTGCCATCGAACGCAGTGGCGTGGAACGTCGCTGATTACCAGGCTACCGCCCCACCATCCACTGGAATGATCGCGCCGGTCATGAAGTTCGAAGCACCCGAGGCCAGCAGCACCGCGATGCCTTTCAGGTCATCCGGACCGCCGGTGCGCTTCAGCGGGATCTCGCGCTCGACGTTGTCCTTGTTCTTTTCGTACATCTTCTCGTTGATCGGCGTCACGAAGAACCCGGGGCAGATGGCATTGACCTGGATGTTGTGCTGCGCCCACTTCACCGCGAGGTCGCGGGTGAAGTTGACCAGCGCGCCCTTGCTCGAGCCGTAGGCGATGGAGTTGTAGGCTGCCGGGTTGCGTCCGACCAGGCCGGCGATGGAGGCGATGTTGACGATCTTGCCGCGTTTCTGTTTGATGAATTCGCGGCCGAAAACCTGTGCGCAGAGGAAGGGCGCGGTGATGTTGAGGTCGAATACCTGCTGCCAGCGTTCCAGCGGCGTGTCTTCCGGCGGCGCCACCCAGGCACGGCCGGCGTTGTTGAACAGGATGTCGACGCGGCCGAATTTTTTCAGCACGGCATCCTTCAATGATTCGACCTGATCGGCCTTGGTCACGTCGCAGCCGACGGCCAGTGCCTTGACACCCAGCGCTTCGACTTCGGCGGCCGCCGCCTCGCAGACATCGGCGCGGCGCGAGCAGATGACGATGTTGGCGCCGGCTTCGGCCAGGCCCTTGGCCATCTGCAGCCCGATGCCGGTGGCGCCACCGGTGACCACGGCCACCTGGCCTGAGAGGTCAAATAACTCCTTTACTGAAGACATTTGCAACTCCTTGTTTTAATTAATTAATTTTTACAGAGCATTTCGAAGAAACTATTTGTTTCCCCTCACCCCAACCCTGCTTCGCTCCAAGTGTTCCCTTGTCTCCCCGCAAGCGGGGCGAGGGAGATTCTTCTTTTGATATACGTTGGAAATCGTTTTGCTTTTCTCTGTGCACCCCACAAGGGGGTATCGAGAAACTCTGTGCCCTCTGTGGCTAAGGCTTTTTGTTCTTTATCAATCTTTCAACAACAGCCCGGCGATGATGTTGCGCTGGATTTCGGAGGTGCCTTCGTAGATGCGCACGATGCGCGCGTCGCGGAAGGTGGTCTCGATGCCGACCTCGCGCATGTAACCCATGCCGCCGTGGATCTGCACCGCGGCATCGACCACACGACCCAGCGCTTCGGTGGCGAACACCTTCGCGGTGGAGGCTTCCATGGTGCCGCGCTCGCCACGCATCAGCGTGTCGATTGCGCGATAGGTCAGGCCGCGCGCCGCGTCGCGCGCCACCGCCATGTCGGCGAGCATCCACTGCAGGCCCTGGTGGTCGGCGAGGCGCTTGCCGCCCTGGCTGCGCGTTTTCATGTACTCGGCGGTGCGCTCGATCAGCTTGTCCATCATGCCGCAGCAGCGCGCCGACACCGTGACCCGGCCCGCGGTCAGCGTCTTCATCGCCTGCACATAACCCATGCCTTCATCACCGAGGCGGTTTTCGGCGGGGATTTCACAGTCGGTGAAGGCCAGCGGCGCGGTGGTGCAGCCATGCATACCCATCTTCAGTTCGTTCTTGCCGATGCTGAAGCCTGGCGTGCCGCGCTCGACGACAAAGGCGGAGATGCCCTTCACACCCTTGGTCCTGTCGGTGATCGCCATCACCGTGAATACCTGCGCGAGGCCGGCGTTGGTGATGTAGATCTTCTCGCCGTTGAGCACATAGCGGTCGCCCTTTTTCACCGCCATCGTGCGCATCGCCGCCGGATCGGAACCGGCCTGCGGCTCGGTCAGCGCGAAGGCACCGACCCATTCACCGCTGGCCATCTTCGGCAGGAAACGTTTTTTCTGTTCGGCATTGCCCAGCGCGGTGATGCCGGTGGTGCTGATGCCGGTGTGGTTGCCGATCAGCGTGGCGAAGCCGTAGTTGGTGCGGCCCATCACTTCTTCAATCGCGCACTTGCCGGCGAGGTCGAGCCCGATGCCGCCGTATTCCTCGGGGATGGTCAGCCCGAACAGGCCCATGTCGCGGGCAAGCTTGATCAGCTCCTCGGGAATCGCGTCGGTTTCCTCGATGACGCGTGAACGCGGATCAACCTCGTCACGCAGGAATTTCGCGACCTCGTCGCACAACAATCTGACTTCAGCGGAAACGCTCATGCTCAACCCCAAAATCGAAATTCAAAAGCAGCCACAGAGGGCACAGAGAACACAGAGAAAACCCATCCGTTGAACGAACCAGAATCTCTGATTTTTGCTGTTCTCTGTGCTCTCTGTGACCTCTGTGGCTAAAGCTTTTAGTTTTTCATCCTGATCAACGCATCGGCCGCTTTCACGCCCTTGCCCTTCGGCAGCACGATCAGCGGGTTGATGTCGAGCTCGGCAACCTTGTCCTTCAAATCCACCGCCAGTGCCGACACCTTCACCAGCGCATCGACCAGCGCATCGACATCCGCAGGCGCCTTGCCGCGGGCCCCGGCAAGCACCGGGTAACCCTTGATCTCCTCGACCATCTCGCGCGCCATCGCCGGGGTGATGGGTGCCAGGCGGAAGGACACATCCTTCAGCACTTCGGCGAAGATGCCGCCGAGGCCGAACATCACTGCCGGCCCGAACAGCGCGTCGTTGGTAATGCCGACGATGACCTCGATGCCGCCGCCGACCATCTCCTGCACCAGCACGCCGTCGATGCGGGCATCGGCTTTGTAGGCTTTCGAGTTCTTCAGGATTTCGTCGTAGGCCGCGGCGACACCGGCGGCGTCGGCGACATTGAGTTTGACCGCTTTCGCTTCAGTCTTGTGCGAGATGTCGGCCGACTGCACCTTCATCGCCACCGGGAAGCCGATGTCTTTAGCGGCAGCCACCGCCTCGTCGCGGCTTTTTGCGAGCCGCTCCTGGGTCACGGCGATGCCGTACTCGGCGAGCACCTGCTTCGCCGCGTATTCAGCGACATCACCGGTCCTGCCCTGGAGCATCGCCTGCGCTGGCGGACTGCTGATCACCGGAGGCTTGTCCATTTTCTGTGCTTCATTGCGGCGCCTGGCGGTGGCATACCAGGACAGCGCGGCCAGCGCGCGGCCGCAACGCACCGGCGACTTGTAGTGCGGGATACGCGCGGCATCGAGCGCGGCATAGGCCTCGGGTGCCACCGCGTCGCGTGCACTCCACGAAATGAAGATCGGCTTGTCGGTCTTGGCTGCGGCGGCAACGATCTCGGCGGCGACCTTCTGCGCGATCTCGCCCTGCAGCGAAGCATTGATCATTGCGATGCAGTCCACACCCGGATCGTCGTCAATCGCCTGCAGCGTGCGGTTGATCAGCGTGAGATCGTTGAAAATTGCCGCGGTGACATCCACCGGATTGCCGACCGAACCGTAGGACGGCACAAATTCCTTGAGCTTGGCCACGGTTTGCGGCGCAAGCTGCGCCATCTGCATGCCGCCGGCGACCACCTCGTCGGTCATCAGGATGCCGGCGCCGCCGGAGATGGTGATGATCGCGACGCGGTTGCCGCGCGGCAGGCGCTTCGCGCGCAGCGCATGGCCGTAATCGACGAGATCCTGGATGTCATCGACCTGGATGATGCCTTTCTGTTTGAATGCCGCCTTGTACAGCGCCATCGCGCCACCGAGGTTGGCCGTGTGCGAGGCCGCGGCCTTCTGCCCCTGCTCGGTGTTGCCGACCTTCCACATCAGGATCGGCTTGCCGGCGGCGAGCGCCTTGTCGCCGACATCGAGAATGCGCCGTGCGTCTTTCACGCCCTCGATATAGGTGCCGATGATCTCGGTCTGCGGATCGCGGATGAAATACTCCATGAAATCCAGCGTCGATACGCCGATTTCATTACCGGTGGTGACCATCTGCCGGAACGGCAGGCCGCCGTCGAGCGAAGACAGATTCATCACCGAAAAACCGAAACCGCCGGACTGCGACACCATGCTCACCGCACCCGCGGTGTAATCGGCATTAAACACCGAGCCGAAGCCGGCATAGACCTTGTCGGTCGGGTTGATCATGCCCTGGCAGTTGGGCCCGATGACGCCAATGTTGTATTCACGCGCGATGTCGGCAAGTTTCTGCTGCATCGCCACGCCCTGGCCGCCGGTCTCCGAAAAACCCGAGCTGAAAATGATGACGTAGGGAATGCCCTTCTTGCCGCAGGCGGTGAGCATGTCGGCGACGCGCGATGCGTTGACCAGGATCAGGCCCAGCTCCGGTGTTTCCGGCAGTGACTCGATCGACGGCCAGCATTTGACGCCCAGGATGTCCTGATACTTCGGATTGATCGGGTAGAGCTTGCCCTGGTAACCATGCGACACCATGTGTTTCAGCGGCTGTCCGCTGATGGTGACCAGGTCCTGCGAGGCGCCGATGATGGCAATGGATTTGGGGCTGAAAAAACGTTCGATGTCAGTACGCATGATGGAATTGCGCGGTTGTTGTTGTAGTCGGGGGAAGGCGCGATTATACGCCCGGCCCTCTGCACGACCCCATGCTAAGATCGTTTGAAACACTGTTAAAGCATCACGCTTTTTCCTGGCCACATTATGAGCACACCTGCCGCCGCACTGCCCCCGCGCACCTTCCGCGATGTCTGGCTGATCTCCGCAGGCCACGGGCTCACCCACTGGTATCCCGCCACTTTCTACGTGCTGCTGCCGCTGATCGGCAAGGAACTCGGCCTGTCGTACACCGAGATCGGTTTTCTGATGAGCATGCAGCACATCGCCGGCGCGATCTCCAACCTGCCCGGCGGCATGATCGTCGATTCCTTCGGCAAGAAAGGCTACCTGATGGCGGCCTCGCTGTTCTGGGTGGGTTTTCCGTACGCGCTGATGAGCCTGACCCAAAGCTACCTGATGCTGGTGGTCTGCCTGATGCTGGTCGGCATCGGCAACAACATCTGGCACCCGGCGGCGATTCCGACGCTGGCCCACCGCTATCCGCAGAGGAAGGGCCTGGTGCTCTCGTTCCACGGCATGGGTGGCAATGTCGGCGAGGCCATTGCACCGCTGGCCGCCGGCGCGCTGCTCGCCTGGTTCAGTTGGCGGGAGGTCGTGGTGATCAACATCGCGCCCGGCATCGTGATGGCGACACTGATCGTGATCATGGTCGGCGCGCTCTCCACCAGCCGCGGCGGGGATGACGTGAACGCGGGTCAAACTCGCGCACGTTTCGACGCGAAGCAGTACTTCAGCGACCTGCGCGGGCTGCTGCGCAACCACACGCTGATGCTGATCTGCGTCAGTGCCGGCTTCCGCACACTCACCCAGACCGGCCTGCTGGTGTTCCTGCCGGTGTACCTGGCCTACGAACAGGGCTACTCGCCATTCGCGGTGGGTCTGTGCATGACCGTGCTGCAGGTCGCCGGCTTCATCGCCGGACCCATCGCCGGCCATCTGTCGGACAAAATCGGCCGCCAGAAAGTGGTGCTGTCGAGCATGCTGCTCACCGGCATCACCATCATCGGCATGGTATTCGTCGGTCAGTCACTGGCCTTCATCGTGTTTGTCGCGCTGGTCGGCTTCTTCCTGTATGCGATGCGCCCGGTGATGCAGGCCTGGGCGGTGGAAAACACGCCCAAACATCTTGCCGGCACCGGTGTCGGCCTGCAGTTCACCATCCTGTCCATTGGCGGCAGCATCGCGCCGGCGATGTTCGGCGTGATCGCCGACACCTGGAATGTGTACGCCGCGTTCTATTTCCTCGCCGGCACCATCATCGTCGCCAACCTGCTGGTGCTGTTCATCCCGTCTACCGGCACGGCGAAGGCGGCCTGAGATGGCCTGGCGTCCGCAGTCCGCGGTTGAACTGATCGCCGGCACCCCCGCCGGCGGCGGCCAGGACCGTCCGGCGCGGGTGTTGATCGCGGCGCTTGAAAGGCTTGGCCTGGTCGGCCAGCCGGTCTCACTCACCAACATTCCCGGCAAGGGCGGCGGCAACGGCTGGGACCGCCTGCGCACTCACCACGGCGACCCGCACTGGCTTGCCATCAACTCGCCGACCATCATCACCAACCGCCTGCTCGGTGTCAGCGACTATGACCACCACGCGCTGACCCCCATCACCAACCTCTACACCGAATACATCGCCTTCGTGGTGCGCGCCGATTCTCCGCTGCGCGAGGCCGCCGATTTCAGCGCGCGGCTCGCACGGGATGCGGCCGGCTGCCGCGTCGCGCTGGCCACCGCGCTCGGCAACATCAACCACATGGCACTGGGCCGCATCGCCGCACATGCCGGCGCCGACGTGCGGCGGATTCCGATCAACGTTTTCGACTCCGCGCTGTATGCGGTGGACGACGTGATCGCCGGCCGCGCCGAAGTCGGCGCGATCACCGCGGTCAGCGCGGTGAAGGCGATGCAGTCGGGCCAGGTGCGCGCGATCGCGGTGTCCGCGCCGCAGCGCCTGCCCGCACTGTTCGCCGCGGTGCCGACCTGGTGCGAACAGGGCATCGACTGCGTGATCGGCACCTGGCGCGGCGTGATCGCCGCCGGCGGCATCACGCCGGAACAGATCGCGTTCTGGACCGGGGCATTACGCGCGGTGTCGCAGACCGCGGAATGGAACAGCGAATTGCAGGCCCAGTACTGGGCCAACACCGGCTGTGATGGCGCCGAACTCGCCGCGATGCTCGAACACGAATCCGGGGTGATGGCGCAACTGCTCGGGCAGCTTGGTCTTTTGCCATCGCGCTGACTCCGGGATAATTTATAAGTTATTGTTTTTATTGACTTATTTTTATAATGGCCGGGGGTCGTGTTATCCTTGCGCCCCCGCAATACCGCAGTGGAGTTCGCCGCAATGAAAACCGAAGTGCATGTCCACGGCAGTGTCTTCCTGTGCAAGGGCGTGCGCCTGTCGCAGGTCGAACTGGCGCTGCGCCCCTGGCTCGATTACGTCGATGCCGACCACCTCGCCGACGCCAAGAGCCTCGAGCGCGACGAAACCGGCATCGTCTATGACGCCGGCGACCGCGTTGTCAGCATCTGCTGGACCGGCGAGGTCGGCCGCAGCTTCCACAACAAGCTGACCGAAGCCTGCAACAGCCTGGGCCCGCTGACCGAATACGCCTCCGAAGTCGAAGTCACCTATTACCCGGACAGCGGCGAGGACGAGTTCTACCAGTTCTTCGTCGGGCCGACGCCGGAAGCGATCCACGAATTCCGCCGCCAGTGCGTGGTCGAGGATCTCGGGCTGATGCTGGCACGCCACCTCGGCAAGACCGAAGTCGAGCAGGTCACCGACATGGTGACGCGCATGTTCGATGCGCACAAACCGGAAAAAGCCGCGACTGAAGCGGCCACAACCGGCAACTCGACGGTGATTCCGCTGCACCCGCGCAACCGGCACCTGCATTAATTCAGCGCGGAATGATGTGTGATGGGTGCGGAGTGAAAACTCCGGTCATCCCTGTTCGGGGTCGCCGAGTTTCAGCGCCGGCATACGCAGGCGGGTGAAGATGGCGACAAACCGCAGCACCACGATCACCGCCATGCCGGCATAACCGGCGATGACGCGATCCACCCCCGCGATCTGCAGCAGCAGATAAACGATGATTCCGGCGAGCGCTGCGGTGGCGTAGATCTCGCCGCTTTTCAGCAGCAGCGGAATCTCGGCGATGAGTATGTCGCGCAGCACGCCACCGGCAACCCCGGTCATGGTGCCGAGGATCACCACCACGATGCCGCCATAGCCTGCAGCCTCCGCGATGCGCGCGCCACTCACCGCGAACAGTGCCAGGCCCAGCGCGTCGGCGATCAGCAGCGCGCGCAGCGGGATGTCGCGCACCCGCACCACCAGCATCGTCGCCAGCGTCGCGGCGAGGATCACCCACAGGTAGGCGGTGCTGGTCAGCCAGAACACCGGGCGGTCGATCAGCAGGTCGCGCAGCGTGCCGCCGCCAACCGCGGTGACGGTGGCGATGACCAGCACGCCGAACCAGTCGAGGTGCTTGCGCCCTGCGGCGAGCACGCCGCTGGCGGCGAACACCGCGACACCGAGGTAGTCCATCGCCTGCAGCGGTGTGAAAGGAAACATGAGCGAAAAGGTGGGCGGCAGGTTCATCACTGGCACCCGGTTTCAGCAGCGCCGTTTCAGGCGCGCTTCTGCAGCGCGTCCTTGCGGAAGCTGATCGTCGCCTCTGGGTCCACCTTGACGTGGATGATCGCCGGTTTGCCGGCCTTCAGCGCGTCGCGCAGTGCATCGGCGGTTTCGCCGGGTGCGGTCGGGTGGTAGCCGTTGCCGCCGGTGAGTTTCATCACCTCGTCAAAGCGCGGGCTGTGCACATGGGCGCCGATGTAACGCTCCTGGTAGAAGTCACGCTGGTAGGCGATTTCGGAACCCCAGGTGCCGTTGTCCATCACGATGCCGATGGCGGGGATGTTGCTCGCCACCGCCGTGGTCATCTCGCCCATGGTCATGCCGAAGCCGCCGTCACCCATCAGCGAAATCGCTGCGCGCTGCGGCGCACCGACCTTGGCGCCAATGGCCGCTGAATAGGAAAAGCCGACCATGCCGCAATCCAGCGGCGTCAGCAGCGCCGGCGCTTCGTAGCAGGGCAACTGGTCTGTGGCCTGGAAACCCGTGGTGCCGGCATCAAGCGTGAAAATGGCGTTGCGCGGCGCCGCCTTGCGCACCTCGGCATAGATCACGTCGGGATGCATCGGCGTGCCGCCGCGCGCACCCGAAGCCTCGCGTTCGGCCCACAGCGCCGCACGCGCCTTGAAATAGGCCTCGTTGCGTTCATGCCACGGCGCCTTGCCCGCGGCGACCGGCGCCATCAGCGCGGCGAGGCCGTCGATCAGCGCGCCGGCATCGGCGTTGATCGCCAGCGCCGCCGGGAAATAACGGCCCAGCGCGGCAGGATCGACATCGATGTGGATGATCTTCGCTTCGGCCGAGATGTCGGTGTACTTGTAGAAGGTGGTGTTGAAACCCAGTCGAGTACCCAGCGCGATGATCAGGTCGGCCTCGCGTGTGAGCTGGCTCGCCACCGGGTTGCCGCGCGGACCGACGCCACCGGCGTGCAGTTGAAAATCCACCGGCAGGATGTC
This sequence comes from Betaproteobacteria bacterium Ga0077527, assembly GCA_001464815.1. Taxonomy (GTDB): domain Bacteria; phylum Pseudomonadota; class Gammaproteobacteria; order Burkholderiales; family SG8-41. The sequence continues at coordinate 55,903 of LNDW01000019.1, forward strand.
GGCATGGCCGGCGGAGCTGGTCACCGGAATCTGCAGTTTTTCCGCCAGCGCGGCGAGTTTGGCGCTGGCACGCGACCACTTGATGCCGGCGCCGGCGTGGATCACCGGACGTTTCGCGGCGAGGATCAGCTTGCTGATTTCGGCAAGCGACGCCGGATCAGCCGCCGGCGGACGGCTGGAGGCAGGCGGCTGCATCGGCCAGGCCACGGGAATGTCGTGATTGAACAAGTCGCGCGGAATGTTGACCACCACCGGCCCGCGGCGCCCCGAATTGGCGAGGCGGAACGCTTCGAGGATGAACTCCGGAATCCGTTCCGGACGCGGCACGGTCATCACGCGTTTGGTCACCGGCAGGAACAGCGTGTTTTGATCAATCTCCTGGAATGCGTCACGGCCGAGGTGTTCGGTCGAAGCGAGACCGGTGATCGCCACCACCGGCGAATAGGCAAACTTTGCCTGCGCCAGACCCAGCACCATGTTCGCCGAGCCGGGACCGGCCTGGCCGCAGATGAATACACCCGGCGTCTGCGTCACCCGGCCGTAGGCGTCGGCCATGTGCATGCCGCAGTTTTCGTGGCGCACTCCGATGTATTCGATGTCCTTCGCGTCATACAGCGCGTCATACATCTCCAGCGTGCTTGAGCCCATCAGCCCGAACACCTTGCTGACACCGGCGACACGCAGCGCCTCGACCGCGGCGACGCCGCAACGCATTTTTTTGGAACTCATGGCTTTCTCCTCCGCCTCTTCTGTTTCATCACCTGCTTTTATTTTTTAAGCACTTCCGGATTCGCGACATTGACCGGCTTGCCGGAAGCAAACGCCAGAATCTGTTCCACGGCCGTGCCGTAGTACGACTCGTAGGTTTTTTCCTCGACGTAACCGAGGTGCGGCGTACACACCACATTGTCCATCGCGACCAGCGGATGGTTGCCGCCGATCACCGGCTCTTCTTCATAGACGTCGATCCCGGCGCGGCCGGGCCGGCCGGCCTTCAGCGCAGTGACCAGCGCATCCTTGGCGATGATCGGCGCGCGGCTGGTGTTGACGATCAGCGCGGATTTTTTCATGCGGCGGAGATCTTCCAGGGTGACGATGCCGCGGGTGCCGTCATTCAGTGGCAGGTGTATCGAAATCACGTCGGACTCGGCAAAGAAGGCTTCGCGGCTTGATGCCACTTCGAATCCTGCGGCCTTGGCCTTGGTGGTCGAGCCTTCGCGGCCCCAGCACCACACACGCATGCCGAAAGCCTTGCCGACATTGGCAACCAGGCTGCCGATGCGGCCGTAGGCATAGATGCCCAGGGTCTTGCCGGCGAGCCCGGTGCCGACCGAACCCTGCCACTGGCCGTTCTTCATGCGCTGCACTTCCTGCGGAATGCGGCGCAGGGCGGCAAGGATAAGACCCCAGGCCAGCTCCGCCGTGGGATTGGGATTGCCGCGGCCGCCTGCGGAAACCACGATGCCCTTTTCGGTGCAGGCGGCGATGTCGATGTGATACACGTTGTGGCCGGTCTGGCTCAGCAGTTTCAGCTTCGGCAGCTTCTCGACCACGGCGCGCGGCATGCGCGAACGCTGCTGGGTCAGCACCACGATCTCGGCATCCTGCAGCCGCGCCGCGAGTTTCGCGGGGTCCTTCTCCGTGTCGGTGAACACCATCAGCTCATGGCCGGCCAGTTGTTTGGCGCAGTTGAGGCCGCGGAAGGCGTCCTGGTAATCGTCGATGATGGCAATTTTCACGGTCGTACTCCTGTGGATATCAATAAAATCAAAACTACTTGCGGCGGCTCAACACGCCGGCTGTGGTCAGCATCAGCGCATTGGCGATGAATACCGGGGCCACGCCGAAGGCACTGCCCAGTGCGCCAAAGAACAGCGGCACCGCAAGGTGGGTCACGTTGTTGATGGCCATGCGCAGGCCCAGCGCCTCGCCGGAACGGTTTTCCGGGGCGCGCGCGTAGATCATGCTCAGTGTCAGCGGCTGGCCGCAACCGGTGCCCAGCCCGAGCAGGAAGGCAATCGCCGCCAGCAGCACCTCGCTTTCCACCCAGGGAAACAGCAGATAGGTCGCGGCGGCGATGAAAATCGCGGCACCCAGCACTTTTTCCTCGCCGAAATGCGAAACGATGCGTGGCATGAAGGTGCGCACGATGAACGAGGCGCCGGCAAACATCGCCAGGATCACGCCGATCGCCGAGGCCGACAGGCCGATGGCATGGCCGTAGATCGGCATGTAGAACTGGAACAGGTCGATCGCGGTGAGGATGATGCCGCTGGTAATCAGCGTGCGCCGCAGCGGCGCGTTACTGAGCAGACCCACCGCGTACACCGCGGCTTCCTCGCCCTTGATCTTGTTGCCGCGCAGCGCATCGAGGTGGCGGCGGTTGGCGTAAACAATCGCAGCAGCAATGAGCGGACTCACCGCGATGAACAGGTAACCGTTGGCATGACCGACGTGATCGATGGCAAAACCGGCAATCATCGGCCCGAGAAAGCCGCCGCTGGCAATGACCAGGCCGAAGTTGGCGAAGTTGCGGATACGCGCCTCCGGCGTGCTCAACATGCCGATCAGGTTTTGCGCGCAGACGTTGTAGAACACATGCGAAGAGCCGATCAGCAGCGCGGACAGGTACAGCGCATAGGTCGAGGGCAACAGCCCCGGCAGCATCAGCGCCAGTGACAGCCCCAGGCAGCCCAGCAGCATCGGCCAGCGCACACCGATGCGGTCGGCCAGTTTGCCGATGTACAGCGCCAGCAGCATCGGCGCCAGCGAGTACAGCGCGACAATCACGCCGAGCATCACCTGGGGCACACCCAATTCCAGAGCGAACAGCGACACCAGCACCTTGCTGCCTCGGAAGGCAAGCATGTTGAGCAGGATGATCAGCAGTACGGTATGGATCGACATGGTTGCTCAGCCTCCGCCCGCGGGCACCGCGCGGCGGCGCACGAACCAGTTGCCGGCGGCGATGATGCCGGCATTGACCCAGAACACCGGCGCCAGGCCGAGGGCGGCACCGACCCCGCCAAAAAACGCCGGCACCACGACATGCATCGAATTGTTGATCGCGATGCGCAGGCCCAGCGACTCGCCAGCCCGTCCCGGCGGCGAGTAGTTGTAGCAGAGGATCACCGTCAGCGGCTGGCCAAGGCCCATGCCAAAACCGAGCACGAAGCAGATCAGGCCGAGCAGCAGCGCGTTCGAGAACAGCGGGATCAGCACGAACATCGCCGCGGTCAGGAACAGCGAATAGAGCAGTGTGCGCTCCTCGCCGAAGCGGCGCAGCAGCACCGGGATCAGCGCCCGCGACACGAATGAAGCGGCGGCGGCGGCACCGAGGATCATGCCGATGGCCGAGGCCGAGAGGCCGATCTGGTGGCCGTAGAGCGGCATGTAGAGCTGGAAGAGATCGATGGCGGTCATCACCACCGCGCCGGCGATCAGCACGCGCCGCATGTCGGCATCGCGGATCAGGTCGATCATGCGCGAGCCGGCGGGCCGCGATCGCGGCTTGCCGGGGCGGGGAATACGGCTCGCGAGCGTGGCGATGCCGATGGCCGCCACCGCGCTCATCGCGGCAAACACCAGATAGGTGCGTGCGTGACCCGCCTGGTCGATCGAGAAGCCGGCGATCACCGGACCGGCAAAATCAGCCACCGCGATCACCAGCGCATAGAGGTTGAAGTTGCTGGACCGCGTCGCGCCGTCACCCAGTGAACCGACCAGCGACTGCAGCGCGACCTGGCTCAGGATAAAACCGAAGCCGGTGACCGCGGCGGCGGCAAACAGCAGCGGCAGGCTGGGTGCGAACCAGGGCAGCAAGGCGCCCAGCGCGCACACCATCATGCCGGCGATGATCGGGAGGCGTGAGCCATAACGATCAACGATGCGGCCGCAGGGCACCGCCAGCAGCAGCGGGAATATGCCGTAAGTGGCGAGGAGCAGGCCGATGTGCAGCGGTGTGGCGTCGAGTTCAAGCGCGTAGAGCGTATTGACCACGCGTGCGCCCTTGTACGCCCCGTTCCAGAACACCACCAGCGAGAGCAGCTGATAGATGGTGATCATGCGCGCCGCAGCGGCGGCGGGCGCTTGGGAATCTGCAGTCATGGAGTGTCCGCATTGTAGCGCAGGCCCTGTACTGACTTGCCTTGAAGTCCATGAAGTAGAATCCTGCTTTCGCAAAATAAATCATGGCACTGCCTTCGCTGCGCGCACTGCGTCACCGCAATTTCCGGCTCTTTCTTGGCGGCCAGATTTTTGCACTGATCGGTTACTGGATCCAGATGGTGGCGCAGAGCTGGCTACTCTACCGGCTCACCGGTTCAGCCACGCTGCTTGGCGTACTCGCCTTCGCCAGCAGCCTGCCGATCCTGCTGCTCGCCCCCGTCGCCGGCTGGTGGGCCGACCGCTGCAACCTGCATCGCACGATGTTCGCCACCCAGGTGCTCGAACTGCTGCAGGCCGCGACACTGGCGGCGCTGGCGCTCGCCGGCATCCTCGCGCCCTGGCACATCATCACGCTGGCGATGGTGATGGGCATCCTCGTCGCGATTGAACTGCCGATCCGTCACGCCTATTTGCTCGAACTCGTGGACGGCAAGGAAGACCTGCCCAACGCGATTGCATTGACCTCGCTGATGGCCAACAGCGGGCGCATGGTCGGCCCGGCGCTGGCCGGCGTGCTGATCGGCGTGCTGAGCGAAGCACACTGCTTCCTGATCAACGCCTTCACCTATGTGGCGGTGCTGATCTCCTTCCTGATGATCCGCGTCACCGCGCTGCCGCGTGAACCGTCGAAGCAGCGGCTGGTCGCCGGCCTGCGCGAAGGCTTCGCCTACAGCTGGAACCTGCTGCCGATCCGCGCGCTGCTGCTGACGCTGATGGTGGTGGCCCTGCTCGCCACGCCGTACTCGACGCTGATGCCGGTGATGGTGCGCGAGGTCTTCCAGGGCGACTCCGCGCTGATGGGCTGGCTGATGAGCGCCTCCGGCGGCGGCGCCATTTGCGGCACGCTGTACCTCGCCTCGCGCAAGAATGCCCGCGGCCTGATCCGGCTGATCATCTTCACCGTGCTCGCCGCCGGCACCGCGCTGGTGCTGTTCGCCAACGCGCCTTCGGTATGGATCGCGCTGCCGCTGCTGTCCGTGGTCGGCTTCGGCATCCTCGCCACCTCGGTCTCGGTCAACACCATCCTGCAGACCATCGTCGATGACGACAAGCGCGGGCGGGTGATGAGTCTCTACACCGCGGCCTTCCTCGGGGTGATGCCTTTCGGCGGACTTGTCGCCGGCGCACTGGCCGACCTGATCGGGCCGCGGGCTACGCTGACGATCGGGGGACTCAGTTGCGTCGCTGCGGCGCTGTTTCTGGCGCGCAACCGGCACCGGTTGCGGGAGCAGATCCGGCCGATTTACGAAAAGTTGGGGATTGCGCGGCGCTAGGTTCAGGCCACTTCCAGAACCAGACGCTTGCCGCATGCTTTGACGTACTTGCGCAAGGTCGCCACTGAAGGCGAATGCTTTCCGGTTGCCAGCGCCCGCTCCAGACGAGCCACCGATGGCGCCTGTGTGCCCATTCGCGACGCCACTTCCGCTTGTGACAGACCAGCCTCCTGGCGCGCCTTGAGCAGCGCATCCAGCAAAGCAGACTCCTCGCGCTCCAGGCGCCCCACCTCGGCGCGTACGCCGGGACGGCGCATCAGTTTCTTCACGACTTGATCATGCGTTTTCATGTTTGATCTCCTTCATGCGAATCTCCGCGATCCGGCGCTCACGGGGCGGCGTTTTCTGCGACTTCTTGACGAAGCTGTGCAGCACGACAATCCGCCGGCCGACCAGCGTGCAAAAGAATACCCGCGCAATACCTTCGGCACCCTTCAAACGCAGCTCAAACAGCCCCTCTCCAAAAGCCTTGGTGTGTGGTTCACCCAGATTGGGGCCAAGTAACCATACGGCGCGTCAACACGATATACCGGGCAGCGAGAGTGTCAGGAAGACTCAGGATCTCGTCCTGAACACGTTCGCTGTAGTAGGTGATCGTGTAATCCACCGTGATACGATAACAAATATGTTACTGTTGAGTCAATGTCAGGGAACAGTGGATTTATCGGCTGATCTGGGCCGGCTTACGCGATGGTTTTTGATAACGAAAATGAAGCTTCAAGAGGGAAATGCGCCTCTAAATCGGACAAAAATTCTTTTATCACTTTGGGTTAGCGTGGTCCGACCCCTTAGTGGGACAGAGACCCCTTGTGAGCCGCAGAGCAGCGCCGTCACGCCGGGAGGGGTCGGCGAGGACTGTCTGAGCCCTGGCCGCGCAGCGGCTAGGGCGAGTTGCGCGCCCCGAAGGAAGTCACCTTGGGTGGCAGCCGCCCTGCGAGACGAGCAGCGCAGGGAAGTCCGAAGGACCGGCGAGCCGGGGCGGTTTTTCTTTGGTTACTTTCTTTTGTCCGCACAAAAGAAAGTGACTAGCTGCCGGGCTACCCCCGGCGAAGTCGAGGCCCCGCGTTTCAACAACATCAAAAGTAAAACCCCGCCGAAGCGGGGTTTTATTCCGAAGCAAGCCAAGCACTACTCCGGCTTCGCACCCGAAGCCTTCACCACCTTCGCCCACTTCTTGGTTTCGGACTTGATGTAATTGGTGAATTCATCCGGCGTGCCGTAGGTGATCTCGAAGCCCACCGCGGCGAGGCGCTTGGCAACGGCGGCATCCTGCAGCGACTTGTGGATCTCGCTGTTCAGGCGCGTGATCACCGGCTTGGGCGTGCCGGCCGGCGCGAGTACGCCGAACCAGGAACTCGACTCGAAACCGGGATGGGTTTCAGCGATGGTCGGGATATCGGGCGTCGCCGGGGTGCGCTTGAGGCCGGTGGTAACGATGCCGAGCAGTTTGCCCGAGCGCACATGCGGCAGTGTCGAGGCCATGCCGCTGATCATGACACGGATGTGGCCACCCAGCAGATCGGTGATGGCCTGACCGCTGCCGCGGTAGGGTACGTGCTGCATGTCGATGCCGGCCATGTCATTGAGCAGTTCGCCGGTGAGGTGGCCGACGCTGGCGACACCGGCCGAGGCAAAGCTGACTTTTTTCGGGTTGGCCTTCACATGCGCGATGAACTCCTTGAAGTTCTTCGCCGGCAGCGAGGGATGGGTCACGAAAATGTTCGAGGCGCCGGCGACCTGGGTGATCGAGGCAAAATCCTTGACCGGGTCGTAGGGCATCTTCTCGTAGAGGCTGGGGCCGATCGCGAGGTTGGCGATGTAGCCGAGTACGATGCTGTAGCCGTCAGCGGGGGCGCGGGCGACGATGGTCATGCCGATGTCGCCATTCGCACCGGGACGGTTGTCGACCACCACCTGCTGGCCGAGCAGTTCGGTCATGCGCGTGCCCATCGAGCGCGCCAGCGTGTCGGTACTGCCGCCGGGGGCGTAGGGCACGACAAAACGCACCGGGCGCTGAGGATAGGTCTGCGCTGCCACGGAGAATGTGGCCAATGAGGCTGCGGCAAAGGCTGCCGCAGCGAGCAGGGTCAGGCGCGCACTCATCGGCGCAGCCCCGCGGGGTCGTTGCGCCAGCGTTCCCATGCGGCACGCTGGTCTTCGCGGATGCTGTCATCCTCGAGCAGATGGCGCACCAGCGCGGTGACGTCGGATTCGTAGATGCCGGAGCGTTTCTTGAACGCCCAGGTTTTGCCGGCGGGGAATACCGGCGATTGCGGTACTTTGTGATCACTCATGGCGGATGCCACCTCCGTTATTAAAAACTGCAGCCTGCGATGGGCTGCGCTGATTGCTTTTTTGTTGCCCGAGTTTTACTGCGCCGGCGGGTTCTGCGTCAATTCCGGTTGCCAGCCGTAGCAGGAACAGGTGTGTGAGATGCCGTCGGGAGAAAGGGGTTCGCGGATTTCAGCCCGCCCGCCGGAGCGCAACCAGCGCTGCAAGGCTTCACCGGTGCCGACCATGGCCAGACCGATCACCAGTGCCGCCGACCCCCCACGCGACAGCGTGATCTGGCCACCAGTGGCCTGTGCCGGCGGCGGCGCGCCAAACGAGCCGCTGACCCGCGCATTGCCGGACTGTGCACTGCCGCGCACTGCAGCCCCGGTGGTCGTCGAAGTCTGGCCGCCTCCGCTGCTCTGCTGCCCATACAGCGTCGTCGTGCAGCCGGGCAGCACGATGATCAGCAGCAGGATCGGCAGGACTTTGTTCATGCGCCAAGTATACCGAGAAAATTAATCAATAAAAACAATGACTTAATTGGATTTTCGAAGCACCCGCGGAATTGAGGGCTAAAACAGTCGTTGATTGCCGCATCAACACACGCAGCATGGAGTTACGGTGGAGTCCTCCAATGCATACAGCCCGACAGGTGTCGGGCTGTATGCAGGCTACCCCTGAGTCCGCCTCCCCGGTGGACCCTTCAGCGCAACGCTAAAACGTTGCGCTTTTTTTTGCTTATCTCCCCGGCACGACCATCTGCTCACGCTTGAGCAGCAGCTGCGACACGGTTTTCGCAGGCAGCCGATAGGCCCACTGCGAACGGGCCTGCTCGAGCATCACCCGCGCTTCCAGGCGCTGCATCGCTTCGGCATAGTCCTTGTCGAGTTTTTCCTTGTCCTCGGGTTTTTCCTTCGGCTCGGACTTGCGCATCTTCGGCGGCGCGCCGCTGACCTTGAAGCGTACGATGGTTTCACCTTCTGCCTGCGGCGAGAGGCGGATCACGTAGGTCAGGTTGTCGAAGGTCTCGGCGGTAAGTACCGCGAGCTTGTCGTTGCCCAGCTTGTCGTCGGTGACGACATCGCTGAAAGCGAGGCTGCCCAGCGCGTTGGTCACCGACACCGCTGCGCTCGGGTTGAGCAGGCCGCCGCCGCCGATGAACTTCCACTGGCCCCACTCCTCGTCGCGGCCGATCTTCCAGCCCGACACACCTTCACCCGACAACTGCAACGAACGGATGCGATCGGCCTTGAAAAAATCCCTGGCCACCCAGGCGCCGGGTGCGGTGTCAGCCTTTTCCAGCGGGTCGGACACCACCACCACATTGTCGCCGCGTCCCGGTGCCAGCACATGGCGGCCGGCGGGCACGCCGTCCTTGGCATTGGGCAGCGGATTGAGCGGATCTTTTTTCAGCGAGATCTTGCCCAGCACCAGGCTGGACAGCACCTTGCCCGAGGCATCGGACAGCTCGACCAGCATGCCCACACCTTCCTTCCCGTCCTTGCCGGTGCCCTTGCCCGGCACCAGCAGATTAAGCCGGCCGTGAAGGCTCGCGCCTACGGGCTCGGACTGCAGCACTTTGACGTCGAGCAATTTCAGGATGAAGCTGCTGATCTCGGCGAAGTCGGCCGGATAACCGCCGCGCTGCTCCACGCGCCAGACCTTGTCCTTCAGCACCAGTGTGGTTTCACCGTCGGCATCGTGCAGGCGCACCCTGGCGATGTCGCTGATTTTCAGTTCGGGCATCAGCCGCGCGCCGATCTTCGCGCCGCTGTCGCGGTAGGCGGTGATCTCCTTCCAGAACATGGCGAGACTGGCGCCGCCGAGCAACGCCACGGCGAGCAGCAGCCACAGGAATTGCTTGCGGTTCATGATGTACGCATCCCGCTTTGTATTCTCATGTTGGCCTTGCGCCGCTTGACGATGGCAAGCCCGATGCCGAGCATGGCCACCAGCAGCGGCACCAGCGCGATGTTGATGATCTTGGTGCGCATCTGCAGCGCTTCGGTGTCCTCACGCAGGTTCTTGCGAACCTCCTTCAGCTCCTTGCGCGTCTCGATCGATTTCTTGCGGAAGTTTTCCAGTTCGGCCTGCTGCTCCGCGGTCAGGATCGCGCCGCCGCTGGCCGAGGCCGATTTGCCGCCCTTCTGCAGTGCTTGCAGCTTCTCGGTGGTCTGGTTCAGGCTGTCCTCGAGGCCCTTGATCTTGCCGAGGTAGGCCTCCTGGGCACGCGCCTCCATCTGCTTGATCACCGTCAGCGGCCGGCTGAACGCGGCGCGGCTGCGCAGGTTGATCAGCGCGCTGTCTCCGGCCATCTGCTCGACCAGGCCCTGGGCGAAGGCGAGATTGCCGTTGCGCGGCACCGCCACGCGCTGGCCGAACATTTCCTGGATGTCGACCGCGGCGCCGTCGGTCAGCATGTCGACATCGCCGACCACGACCACGGTGTTTTCCGCCGCCGATTCGCGCAGGTGGGCCTTGCGGTCGGCTTCAAACTGCGCAGCATCCACCGGCTTGCCTCGGGCGAAGGGATCGGCAGGCTTGCCATTGGGGAAGGCCGTCCTGAACTTGCCGGTGATGCGCATCGCCAGCGGCTCTTCCTGGCCCGAGGGCTGGAAGCCGCGGGTCGAAGGTTCGCCCGACAGCGTGGCAATGATCAGGTCGGCGAGCATCGAGTTCTTCGAGGTGCGCACCAGGGTGGTCTGCTTCAGGCCTTCGGGCAGCTTGACCTGGAAACTCGCGGCAAATGGCAGCAGCAGCGTGCCGACCTGGCTGGTCACCACATCATCAAGGTTCAGCGCCTCGGTGTTCAGCGACAGCAGCGTCGGCAGCAGGCGCGGGCCTTCGCCGCTGGCGAAGGTGAGGTCGGCGACGACCTTGCCCTGGCTCGGCTCGACACCCCAGGCCTTGAACAGCGTCGGCAGGTTGGAATTGCCCGCCGCGTTGCCACCAAAGGGATTCTGCATGTCCGGCTGCTGGTCGAAATAGGCGTAGCTGTCGACGAAGGCGATCACCTTGCCGCCGCGCAGCACGAACTGGTCGATGGCGTACTCGGTCGGCTCGAGGATGTCGCGCGGATGAATCACCAGCAGGACCTTGATGTCGTCATCGATCCGCGCAGCGTTCATCTCGACCTTGCGCACATCAAAAATGCGCTTGAGTTCGGAAGCCAGCACCCAGGGTTCGGTCGGCTGCTGCTTTTTCACCGGATCCAGCGAGCGGCCGAGCACCGGCAGGTTGCTCATGATGCCGATCACCGGCTTTTTCGCCTGCGCCACCTGCGATATCGAACGCACGATGTCGTATTCGAGCAGGCGTTCGCGGTCGGGCGTCAGCACGGGAATCGCCGACTTCTGGTCGAGGAAGGACACCGACAGGCCGAGGTAGAACTTCTCGCCGGTGTTGGTCATCTGGCCTTCGACGTTGTCGAGTGCCGCTGATTCCTCGGCATCCGAGTCCGGCTCGGGATTGAATTTCTCGATGATGACCCTGCCGCCGGAAGCCGCCTTGAATTCGTTCAGCACATCCTCGACGCGGCTGGCGAAGGTCTTCAGTCCGGGCGGCACGGTGGCGCTGCCCTGCGAGTAATAGAAACGGATTTTCACCGGCGCTTCGAGCTTGCCGAGAATCGAGCGTGTGCCCTCGGACAGCGTGTAGACGCGGCCTTCGGTGAGGTCGATACGCGCATTGAAGGCGCTGAACAGGAAGTTGGCGGCGATCAGGATCACCGCCAGCGCGATGATGCCGCCGGCGGAATAGATCAGGGTTTCGAGGTTCTTGTTTTTCATGTTCGTGTTATCCCGCACGCTGGTTGCGGATGATCACGCCGGTGACAAACAGCATGAAGCCGATCACCGAGCCGAAGAACACCACATCACGGGTATCCAGCACACCGCGCTGGAAGCCTTCGAAGTGGGTCATCACCGAGAACGCGGCAATCACTTCAACCACCACCGGGCTGGCGTAGCGGGTCAAGAGGTCGGTCACCGGCGAGTAGCCTGCGAGGATCAGGAACAGGCAGATCATCACCGACAGGATGAAGCTGATCACCTGATTACGGGTCAGCGCGGAAGTCATGCAGCTCACCGCGAGGTAGGAACCGGCCAGCATCAGGCTGCCGACATAGCCGGCGAAGATCACGCCGTTGTCGGGGTCGCCGAAGTAGTTGACGGTGATCGCCACCGGGAAGGTCAGTACCAGCGCCAGCGCAAGGAACAGCCAGGAGGCGAGGAACTTGCCGACGATGGCCTGCCAGGTGGTCACCGGCATGGTCAGCAGCAGCTCCATCGTGCCGAGGCGCCGCTCTTCCGACCACAGGCGCATGCCCGCGGCCGGCACCAGGAACAGGTAGAGCCAGGGATGCCAAGTGAAGAAGGACACCAGCGAGGCTTCGCCGCGCTCGAAGAAATTGCCGATGGTGAAGGTGAAAAAACCGGTGAGCAGCAGGAAGATCACCAGGAACACATAGGCAATCGGCGAGGTGAAGTAACCCGCCAGCTCGCGCTTCATGATGGTGCGGATGTTGGCCAGGGCCGTTCCCGAGCGTCCCGCCGCAGCACTGAAAAGGGTGGCGGACTGTGCGGCCACCGGGGCCGGGGATGTTGGCTGCTGCTGGATCTGTTCACTCATGCTTGCACCTTTACCGTGTCAGGCAGCGTAATCGCGCGGAACACCTCGTCGAGCTTGCCTTCGGGCGAGCGCGCCTTCAGTTCCGCCGGGGTGCCGCTGGCGACGATGCGGCCGCGGTCGATGATGATCACCCGCGAGCAGGCGGCTTCCACTTCTTCAAGAATATGGGTGGAGAAAATCACCACCTTGCTCTCGCCGAGGCGCTTGATCAGGCCGCGCACCTCGTGCTTCTGGTTCGGATCAAGGCCGTCTGTCGGCTCATCGAGGATCAGCACATCCGGGTCATGGATCAGCGACTGCGCGAGGCAGGTCCGATGCTTGTAACCCTTGGACAGCGTGTCGATCGACTGGTAGAGCACGTTCTCGAGGAAGCACAGCTCCACCGCGCGATGCACCGCGCGCTTGCGGGCATCGCCCTGCAGGCCGCGCAGTTCGGCGCAGAAATTGAGGAAGCCGTTGACCGTCATGTCGGCATAACCCGGCGCGTTCTCCGGCAGGTAGCCGATCAGGCGTTTGGCCGCGATCGGATCCTCGACCATGTCATGGCCGCCGACGGTGATACGACCCGAAGTGGGCGGGTAATAGCCGGTGACCATGCGCATCGTGGTCGACTTGCCGGCGCCGTTGGGACCCAGAAAACCCAGCACTTCACCGCGTTCGACGCTGAACGACACGTCGTTGACGGCGAGTTTGGGGCCGAAGGCCTTCACCAGATGTTCGACTTTGATCAATGCCTCTCTCCGTTCAGGGCGCAACCGTCATGCAGCCGCGCGTTTTTTGTGGCGGATTAGATAATGCCGGCCGTCAAAAATTCAATACTTCCGGCGCTGTCGCAGGACAACGCCGCACCGCCCTTGGGTGATGCTCATAACCCATTGATTTTATTCGGTTATTTTTCTACCGCTACTAGCCCGCGGTAATCACCGACCGGCAGTGGTGGTGCCGACAGTCTGAATCGAACAGACGACCTACCGCTTACAAGGCGGTTGCTCTACCAACTGAGCTATGCCGGCGGGTGGCGCATTATATAGTGCCCCGCCCCCGTGGCGCCGCTGCTTCCGCTTCCTATAATGGGCGCCTTCCGAATACCTCCTGGACCGCAATGAAACACAAACCCGTAGGAGTGGCCGGTTGCGGCCTGATGGGGACCGCCTGTGGGCAACGGCTGCGTGGCGCAGGCCTCGAAGTGATCGCTTATGACATCGACGCCGCCAAGGCCGCTGCGCTGTCCGCAATCGGCGCCGGCACGGCGGCTTCGCTCGCCGAACTCGCCACCCGCTGCGATGCCGTGGTGATCGCAGTCTTCAACACCGACCAGGCCGAAGCCGCCTGTGACGCACTGGCCGCGGCCCGCCCTGCCGGCCTGCCGCCGCTGACCGCGGTCTGCGTCAGCACCTGCGACCCCGACCGCATCGCGGCGCTGGCCGCAAGGCTGCCCGCGGACCGCCTCAGTTTTGTTGAAATGCCGGTGTCCGGCACCAGCGACCAGACCGCGCGCGGCGATGCACTGGGCCTGGTCGGCGGCGATCCCGCCACCGCGGACCGCGTGAAACCCGTGCTCGACGCCATCTGCCCGCGCCGCCACCACCTCGGCGCCGCCGGCAACGGCGGCCGCGCCAAACTCGCGATCAACCTGATCCTCGGCATCAACCGCGCCGCACTCGCCGAAGGCCTGGTCTTCGCGCAACGCATGGGCCTGCCGCTGACACCCTTCCTCGGTGTGGCGAAAGACTCCGCCGCCTACTCGCAGATCATGGATGTCAAAGGCGCGAAGATGATCGCCGGCGACTTCACGCCCCACGGCAAGATCGCGCAGACACTGAAGGATTTTTCGCTGATGCTCGAAGTCGCGGGAAAACTCAAACAGCAGTTGCCACTGGCCTCGACCTACACCGATATTGTCGAGGGCTGCATGAAAGCCGGTGAGGCTGAGCTGGATAATGCGGCGGTGATTCGGGAAATTGAGCGGCGGCACAACTAGTCAAAATAGCCTCCATGAACAACATCCGAGCTGCAACCATCACAGAAGCCAACCGTTCATCTGGTGAATGGGTTTTTATTGACCTCGGATTTGCAAGCCAAACAAAAAGCTGCGGGCTGCTTATTGGCGAGGGTGAAGCACAAACATTATCGTTTTCAGACCTTCAAAATGAGGTTTTACATCTCTGCAGCAAACAAGGTGCCCCACTAAATATCGTTCTCGAAGCACCCCTATCCGTCGCATTTGGTCCTAGTGGCAACCCTACCGGACGTTCTATCGAAAAACGCGACGGACAAGTTCGCTATTGGTATTTAGGGCTCGGTTGCAGCGTTCTCGTAGCGGCAACTTATCTCCTACGCTCGATGCATGAGCTTCCGCTTTCTCGTGAAGTACGTTTATTTGAAGGCTTGGTGTCGTTCAAGCAAAAGGGAACGCCCTCCTCGCACATTCAAGACGTCAGCGATCTTCGTGAAGTAGCATGGTTACAAAACAAATCAAAAGGACGGATCGTGCCGCCCGATGAACTCGCAGCAAACCGTGGAGATAGAGTCATTTCCGCCTTTCGGGTTGCCGGAATGGACTTTGGAGTTCCTCCCGTTATCGCCATAGGTGCCTAGAGCATTAGGCATCCACCGTTCTTGCCTCCCCTTGCGAACCGCCGAGCAGCGCAGGCGTGCCGGGAGTATTCGGCGAGCACTGTCTGAGCCCTCGCGCTTTTGCGAGGGCGAGTTGCGCAGCCGCCCGGCACGACGAGCAGCACAGGGAAGTCCGAAGGACCGGTAAGCCGGGGCGGCCTTTTCTTTGGTTACTTTCTTTTGGCCGCACAAAAGAAAGTAACCAGCCGCCGGGCTGCCCCCGGCGAACTTGAAGTTACGCTCTTCTGCCACAATTTTCTTGATTCCGGCTTTCGCCGGAATGACGGCATAAAAAAACGGCGCGGGATCACCGCGCCGTTGTATTAACGTGAAAAAGGCTCAGGCTTTTTTCGCGACGAAACCGTAGGCCATGTTGGTGCGCCCCGGCCCTTCCGTCTCGTAGGTTTCCTTGATCTGCGCCACGCGGTCGATGATGATTTCGGCCTGCTGCCTCGGCGTCACACCGTAGAGCCGCGCGTTGTTGCCGCCGAAAATCGCGTTTTTCACCGCGCCGTCGGCCGCGCCCAGCGGCTTGTAACCGTACTTCCGCTGCATCTCCTCCGGAATTTCGAGGCGGCGCAGGGCTTCGATCTGCCACTGCGGCGCGCCGGTCCACACCGCATCGGTGCCCCAGACCACGTTGCTGGTGCCGAGGCCCTTGAGCAGCGTACCCATCACCGCAGCACCGAGGCGCGGGTTGGCGGTGGTGGTCCAGGCAAAGAGCTGACCCAGATCGCCATAGACGTTTTTCACGCCGAATTTCTCGGGGATTTCGGCGAGGTCGGTGACCCATTCGATGCGGCCGGTTTTCTCGAAATGCTCCCATGCCGACTTCGGTGCGTTCGGACCGGTCCAGCGCCAGCCGGAGTGGTAGATCACGAAGTTGAGCTGCGGCCAGTCCTTCGCCGCCTTGCCCACATCTCGCACATCCGAATACTCGAGCAGGTGCGGGAAACTTTTCTCGACTTCCGGCGGGAACAGGCCCTTGTGCACGCAGACGTTCTTCAGGCTCGGATTGTCCTTGCTCCACTTCGCCAGTTTTTCGTAGAAGGGATACATCACCTTCTCGTCATCCAGGCGGAACGGCCACTTCGACAGGTGCTTGTTGGTGTTGTCGCCGATGGTGTAGCCCTTCCACGAATCGGGCTTGAGCCGCGCCTGCTCCTCCTCGACCTTGTCCAGCCAGCCGGGGTGGCCGGGGGTGAAGATCGCGTGCGAGAACATGCGTTTGGTGCCCGACTCCTTGTTGATCTTCTCGCGGGCGGCGTACTTCATGTCGTTGGTGAGGAAGGAAAACTTCGGGTCCACCGAATACGAGCCGCTGATGCAGGCGACCTTGGTGTCGCTGTCCATGAAGATTTCCTTGAAGTAGTTCGGAAACTTCAGGTCATCGATGGTCTGTTCCTTCTCGTTCAGGGAAATGTTCCAGCCGAGTTTGCCGACGGTGGCACGCTGCGCGACGAAGGTCTTGATCGGCGTGTCGTCACGCAGGAAGTGCGTGTGCATGTCCATCACGAACTGGTTTTTCAGCGCCTTCGCGCGCTCGTTGGCCATGTCCGGCGTCGCGGCCTCGGCCTTGCTCACCATGTAGAGCGGGCCGTAGGTCTCGTTCATCGCGACAAAGGCCGCGGCCATGCCGGCGGCGGACTGGAAAAAGCGCCGCCGCGACACACCCTGCTTTTTCGCCAGCTCGGCGCCGTATTCCTTGACCCTCGCCTCGAACTCGCGCTGCTTCCCGGTCTGCGGCGGCGGCATGTATTCGTCGCTGGAGACACACTGCACCGGAATCGGTGACGGAAAAATGGACTCGGCAGGCGCGACCTGCTCCAGTTCCTTGTCGCTGAGCATGTAATTCCTCCTTGAAGCACTGGTGGGCGAACCGGTGGCGTGAGCCGATTTCACGGACTGCGGGCCTGCCGCTGCAGCGGCTTTTTACCCAAATCCCGCAGGCTTCAACCAGTGTGCGTGCCGTCCCTGCGGCTGTCAAACGATGGACCGTGAAGTCCGGAAAATGCTCCGGTCCTCTGGTATGGTTACTGCTTGCTGCGTGCAGCACACCATCCCGGCCATTGAAGGAAAACCATGATCCTGCGCATCTCCAAGCTGTTCGCCAGCCTGTCATTGCTTGCAGCAACGGTGGTCCACGGCAACCCGTACCCCGAGAAACCGATCCGTCTGGTGGTGCCCTATCCCGCCGGCGCCAGCAACGAAATCATCGGCCGTGCCCTGGCCAACCGCCTGACCGAACAATTCGGCCGCAACGTGATTGTCGATACCCGGCCTGGTGGCGGCGGCCAGGTCGGCGCCGAGATCGTCGCCCGCTCGGCGCCCGATGGCTACACGCTGCTGCTCGGCACCGCCGGACTGATCGCGATCAGCCCCCATGTCTACGCCAAACTGCCCTACACCCTCGGCGATTTCGCCGCAGTCAGCCTGTTTGCCAGCGTGCCGTACGTAATGGCGGTGCCAGCCGCACTGCCGGTTAAGGACGCACGCGAACTGGTGGCGCTATCGAAAAGCAAACCGGGCTGGTTCAATTACGCCTCATCGGGCAACGCATCTGCACCGCATTTGTGCGGTGAGCAGCTTAAGCTGCTTGCTGGAGCCGACATGACCCACGTGCCGTACAAGGGCGGTGCTGCCGCGGTCGCCGATCTCGTCACCAATCAGGTGCAGCTCTACTGCGGCGGCATCCCGACGGTGCGCGCGCAGGTGCAGTCCGGACGCCTGAAAATCATCGCCACCACCACGGCCCAGCGCAGCCGGCTGATGCCGGAACAATCCACGGTCGCAGAACAGGGCATCACCGGCTTCGAGGTCAATTCCTGGATGGCCCTGCTGGCACCGGCAAAAACGCCTGCGGTCGTGATCGACCGCCTGTATGCCGAAATTGCCAAGGCCATGCAGCGCAAGGACATGCAGGACTTCGTGCTCGCACAGGGCGCGGAGCCGGTGGCGCTCGATCCAAAAACCACCGCGGCGCGATTCGCCGAGGAATCAGCACGTTGGGGCAAGGTCGCGCGCGCGGCGATGCTGCGCGTGGATTGAGGATGACAACCCGTCCGGAATTCAAACCGTTGCACACGGACTTCGGTGCCGAGGTCGGGGGGCTTGATCTGCGCGACTCCGTCAACCCTGCCGCGCAACTGCTGCTGGTCCAGGCCCTGCGCGAGCACAGCCTGCTGCTGTTTCGCGCCCAGCCGCTGGTCGCGACCGACTTCCCGCGCATCGCCGCGACGATCGGCCGGAATTGCTCGGAACTCAAACGCTATGAAACACCGGGCCCGTCACCGGACCAGGCCTGGCACTGTGTCGGGGCCATCGGCGGATCACCGGCCACCGCCACGCTGCTCTGCTCGCGCGTTGCGCCGGCCAGCGGCGGGGGCATGGCCTTTGTCAGTACCCGCGCACTTTGGCAGCGTCTGCCACAAACACGGCGCCAGTCACTGGCCGCGCTGCGCGGCCGGCACAGCTTTCGCGCCGCACCCGGGCATGTCGAAAGCTTTCCTTTGCTCAACAGTCATGGCGGCGGCGCGCCGGCGCTTTTTGCCGGCTATCACCTGCGCGGCTTCGAGGACATGGCGGATGATCAGGCCGGACCCCTGATCGCAGAATTGATGACCGAGGCCACCAGGCCCGGTGCATGTTGCGAGATCGACCTTGCTGCGGGTGACGTGCTGCTGTGGGACAACTGGTCGCTGATGCACCGCGCCTGCGCCGTGACCTCCGGCGAGACCAGGGTGATCGAGGAAGTTTCGGTCTACGGCGACCCCTGAGAAAGCCGGGGCGCGGGTACGGCTTATTTGACGACCTGCAGCTTCGGACGCCCGCCGGGCGGTGTGTTGTCGGGTCGCGGATCCTCGGGTGGCGCCGCTGTTGCCGGTGTCGCCGACGTCACCGCAGGCCCGGAGGGTTCAGCCGGGAAGAACAGACCCTGTCCGTTCTCGCGGGCAAAAACACCCTGCACCGCGTTGATCGGAATCGAACACTCTCGCGATACCCCGCCAAAACGCGCGGCGAACTGGATCAGGTCGTTGCCTATGGTCAGCTTGTGGGTGGCGTCGTAGCCGATGTTGAGCACAATCTCGCCGTTCTTGACATGCTCCGGCGGCACCCGCGTGTTCTCATCCACCTTCACCGAAAGGTACGGCGTGAGCCCGCTCTCGCAGGCCCATTCATGGATGGCGCGGATCAGGTAGGGCTTGGTGGAGCGCTCCATGTCAGAACCGTACAGAGCGCAGAATGCAAAGTGCAAAGTGAAAACCCCGGCGCCTGAGCACGGCGGTCTTGCAACTCTGCACCCTGCACTGTGCACTGTGCATTGCTTACTTCCGCATGACCTTTTCCGACGCCGTCAGCGCGTCGATGTAGGCCGGGCGGCTGAACAGACGCTCGGCGTATTTCATCAGCGGCGCGGCCTGCTTGCCGAGCTGGATGCCGTAGTGGTCAAGCCGCCACAACAGCGGGGCAATCGCCACATCCAGCATTGAAAACTCGTCGCCGAGCATGTATTTCTGCTTGGCAAACACCGGCGCGATCTGGGTCAGCGCGTCGCGAATCACCTGGCGGCCCTTGTCGGCCTGTTTCTGGGTGCCCTTCTCGATGTGCGGAATGTGACAGAACATCTCCAGTTCGAAGCGGAACAGGAACAGCCGCGCACGTGCGCGCATCACCGGATCGGCCGGCATCAGTTGCGGATGCGGGAAGCGGTCGTCGATGTATTCATTGATGATGTTCGATTCGTAGAGAATCAGGTCGCGTTCGACCAGTACCGGCACCTGGTTGTACGGATTCATCACCGCCAGGTCTTCGGGTTTGTTGAAAAGATCAACGTCGATGATCTGGAAATCCATGCCCTTTTCGTAGAGCACGAAGCGGCAGCGCTGGCTGAATGGGCAGGTGGTGCCCGAGTAGAGTGTCATCATGGTCGTTTATCCGTTGCGGAGCAGCGTGGGGAAACCGGCAATCAAAGCGTCAAAGCGGGAAAAATGCGGCGTTGGGTTGCGACATTCGCAGCGACCCAGAAAACGCGGGCCGTGACGCGGTCTACGCGCACGGCCCCGGGCTGCCTGAAAGGAATCTAGTGGACGTCTTTCCAGTACTCCTTCTTAAGTGCATAAGCGAGCACGAACAGGAAGCCCAGCGCGAGCAGCACGAACATGCCGATGGTTTCGCGCTTGGCGCGACCGGGTTCGGCCATGAACACCAGGAAGTTGACCAGATCGGCGACGAACTGGTCGTATTCGACCGGGCTCAGCGTGCCGGGTTTGTCGAGCTTGAGCACCGGCTCCGCCTTCTCGTAACCCGCGCCCTGAACCTTGCGCTCGCCAAGCACCTGTTCGCCCTGCAGCTCCCACAGCACGTGCGGCATGCCAACGTTGGCAAAGACCGTGTTGTTCCAGCCGGTGGGCCGCTCGGCATCGCGGTAGTAACCCCTGAGGTAACTGTACAGCCAGTCGGCACCGCTGCCTGCGTGCGAGGAGCGCGAACGCGCGATCAGGGTCAGGTCGGGCGGCGCGCCGCCGAACCATTCCTTGGCATCCTTCGGGTCCATCGCGATCTTCATCAGGTCACCGACCTTGACCCCGGTGAACACCAGGTTGTCGAGGATCTGCTGGTCGGTAAGGCCGATGTCCTGCAGACGGTTGTAACGCATGAAGTTCGCGCTGTGGCAGTTCAGGCAGTAATTGACGAAATGCCGGGCGCCACGCTGCAGCGAGGCCTGGTCATCCGGATTGATCGGCGCGCGGTCAAGCTTGACGTCGCCGCCGGCGGCAAAGGCCAGCAATGGCGCGAGCAGCAGAGCCGCAAGGGTTGTTTTGAGTGTTTTCATGGCGGCCATCACATCGTCACCCGCTCGGGCACCGGCAGGGTCTTGTCCATCGCCGAATACCAGGGCATCAGCAGGAAGAATGCGAAATATATCAGCGTACCGATCTGCGAAATGGCCGTGCCCAGCGGGGTCACAGTCTGCACGCCGTAGTAGCCGAGCACGATGAAGTTGATCACGAAAATGGTCAGCGCGGCGCGGCACAGCGGGCCCTTGTAGCGAATCGATTTCACCGGGCTGCGGTCGAGCCATGGCATCAGGAAGAAGATCAGCGTGGACACCCCCATCATCACCACGCCCCAGACCTTTGCCTCAATCGCCAGGGGACCGCCCTTCATCAGGACGATCAGGGCCAGGCCGATGCCGGCGGCGGCAAGCTTGATGCGCGAGTCACGCACCGTCAGCCAGATCAGCACCACGTAGGCGGCGACACCGATGGCCAGCACCAGCATGAAGTCCTCGGTGATCGCGCGCAGGATCGAGTAGTACGGTGTGAAGTACCACACCGGCGCGATATGAGCGGGGGTTTTCAGGGGGTCGGCGGGGATGAAGTTGTTGAATTCAAGGAAGTAGCCACCCATCTCCGGCATGAAGAACACGACCATGAAGAACAGGAACAGGAACACCACCACACCGACAATATCCTTCACCGTGTAATAGGGGTGGAAGGGAATGCCGTCGAGCGGGCGGCCCTGTGCGTCCTTTTTCTCCTTGATCTCGACGCCGTCGGGATTGTTCGAGCCGACTTCGTGCAGCGCCATGATGTGCGCGGCGACCAGGCCGAGCAGCACCAGCGGCAGCGCAATCACGTGGAAGGCAAAAAAGCGGTTCAGCGTGGCATCCGAGATCACAAAGTCGCCGCGGATCCACGTCGACAGGTCGGGCCCGATCACCGGCAGCGCATCAAAGAGGTTGACAATCACCTGGGCGCCCCAGAAGGACATCTGCCCCCAGGGCAGCAGGTAGCCGAAAAAGGCTTCAGCCATCAGGCACAGGTAAATCATCATGCCGAAAATCCAGATCAGCTCGCGCGGCTGGCGGTACGAGCCATACAGCAGGCCGCGGAACATGTGCAGGTAGACAACGACAAAAAATGCCGAGGCACCGGTGGAGTGCATGTAGCGGATGAACCAGCCGCCGGGCACGTCGCGCATGATGTATTCAACGGACGCAAAAGCGTCAGCCGCGGATGGCTTGTAGTGCATCACCAGGAAAATGCCGGTGACGATCTGCAGCACCAGCACCAGCATGGCGAGAGAACCAAAGAAATAGAAAAAGTTGAAGTTCTTCGGCGCGTAGTACTGCGACAGGTGGTCACGCCACAGGCTCATCAGCGGGAAGCGCTGGTCAACCCAGGTAAGCACCCCGCTGATCGGGGCATTGAGCGGACCGGCGCCGCTGAACTGGACGGGTTCTTTCGGGGTAGCAGCCATGTTCTTGTCAGGCTCCCTTGGTATCTTCGCCGATCAGGATGCGCGTATCGGACAGGTATTTGTGCGGCGGCACCACCAGGTTGTCGGGTGCGGGACGGTTCTTGTAGACACGGCCGGCGAGGTCGAACAGCGAGCCGTGGCAGGGGCAGTAGAAGCCGCCCTGCCAGTTGGGGTCGAAGGCCTCGGCCTGCTTGGCGAACTTGCCCACCGGCGAACAGCCGAGGTGGGTGCAGATGCCGACAACCACCAGAAACTCGTCTTTGATCGCGCGGTTTTCATTTGCGGCATAGGCCGGTTGCATCGGTTTTTTCGACTGCGGGTCAGCGACGTTGCTGTCATTGGCCTTGACGGTGTCCAGCATCTCCTTGGTGCGGCGTACGATCCACACCGGCTTGCCGCGCCATTCCACGGTGACACGCTCGCCGGGGGCGAGTGTGCTCACATCGACTTCCACCGGAGCACCGGCGGCCTTGGCGCGCTCGGAAGGCATCATGCTCGCCGCGAACGGCACTGCAACGGCACCCGCGGCGACGCCGCCGGCAACCGTGGTCGCGGCCACCAGAAACTGCCGCTTGCGCTGATCGGTATCTTGCTCGGACATGCCTGAATTTCCCTTCACTGACGGTCAGACTGGAGAGGATTGCAAAAAACGCGTCATTTTACACGGGAAGACCGTACAAAGTTAAGTCATTAGTTAAAATTATGTTACAAAACAACAGGTTATGATAAACCACAATCTGTCGCCATGAGCTCCTTGCTGACTCACTCAGCCTTGATCCCTGCCTCGCGGATCACCTGGGTCCAGCGCGCAACCTCGGCCTTGATGTAAGCGCGGAATTCTTCGGGGTTGCGCATTGTGTAATCGAGACCGTTTTTTTCAAGGAAGGCCCTGGTATCCGGCTGGGTCATCACTGCCAGTGTCTCCTGGTGGATGCGCTGCACGATCGCCGCCGGGGTCTTGGCCGGCAGCGCGATGCCCAGCCAGCCGCTCGCCTCATACCCGGGGTAACCCTGCTCCGCCACTGATGGCACATCCGGCAGCGCGGCAGAACGTTTCGCGCTGGTCACACCAAGGCCGCGCAGTTTGCCTGCCCGCACATGCGGCGCGCCCGAGGAAATCACGCCGGCCAGATGTTCCACCTCACCGGACAACGCCGCGGTGGCGGCGAGGCCGCCACTCTTGTACGGCACACCCAGCACCTGGATGCCGGCGAGTTTGGCAAAGCGTTCAAAAGCCAGATGCCCGATGCTGCCGGAGCCGGGATTACCGACCACCAGCACACCGGGGTCACGCTTCGCACGCGCCACCAGGTCCTTCAGTGTTTTGGAGGCGCTTGAGGGATGCGCTGAAAACAGCGTCACCGCATCGACCACCTGCACTGCAGGTGAAAAATCGCGAATCGGGTCGTAGGAAAGTTTGCCGCGCAGTGCCGGCGCCATCGCCAGCCCGGTGACCGAGGCGAGGATCATGGTGTAGCCATCCGGTGCGGCATTGACCAGCAGCTCGTGGGCAAGCACGCCGCCGCCACCGGCGCGGTTGTCGACGATCACCTGCTGACCGAGCCGCGGCCCGAGTTTGCCCGCCACCAGCCGCGCCACCAGATCGTTGACACCGCCCGCGCCAAAACCGACCAGGAAACGGATCGGCCGCTCCGGATATTTTGTGGCCTGGGCTTGTACGGCCTGTGCCGGTATCGTTAAAACGGCTGCGAGAAACAAGCTGCTCCATGCCCCGGATTTCATTGTTGTGCCCACGGTTTTCTCCTCGCGTCTGGTTCTTCATGCATCGTGTTTGATGCAGCGGCCCCGAGTATACAATCCGCGCTTCATCCATCCTTGCCGGGGAAATGCCTTGTCCATGATCACGCTGAAGCAGGCCGAACTCATCATCGATGCCGTGCTCGCCCGCGCGCGCGAACTTGGCTGCCGTCCGATATCGGTGGTTGTCGTCGAGCACGGCGCGGTGGTCAAGGCCTTCAAGAAGGAGGACGGCTCGGCGATGATGCGTTTCGAGATGGCGCTGGGCAAGGCCCACGCCGCGCTGGCACTGGGCCGCTCGTCAAGCCTGGTGAGGATGCGCACCGAGGAGCGTCCGCTGTTCATGGACTTCCTGTTCAAGGCTTCGCAGGACCGCATCTTCGCCGAGGGCGGCGGCATGCTGATCCGTGATGCCGAAGGCGCGCTGCTCGGCGCGGTCGGCGTCACCGGTGACACCCAGGAGCGCGACGAGGAACTCGCCGCCCACGGCATCCGCAGCGCAGGATTAAAAACGGATGAGGATTGCGCCGGAGCGGCGCATCACGTGCGGCTGAAAAACTAGGTGCAGGGTTTTACTGCGGCGCCGGCGGTGGCTGCGGCACCACGCGCTGCCAGGGGCTGGCGCAATTCTGCACGTAGGGAAAGTAGCTCTGTGTGTCCGCGCAGAAAAACCAGGTCGGCGCCTCACTGCCGGGCTGCGGCTGTGCGGGTGCCGGGGGCTGGGTGCGATGATGACCAGGCGGCAAGGCGTTGCCGCGCTCATCGTAATAGACCAGCGGCTCGCGCACGATTTCACGGATTACCACCGGAGGCTGCGGATAATAGTAAGTGGGGGGATAGTAGTAGTGGGATGGCGGCGGACGGTGCCAACCCCAGGCGCCAAGCACCACCGGAGCACCGATATAGACGCCGACCCGTGCCCGCGGGTGGCCGCGGCCGTGAGCTTCGGCCGGGGTGCTCGCAGCGAGCAGCATGGCAGCGGCAGCGAACAACAGCGATGCCATTGCCCATGCTCTTTTCTGAACAGCGAAGGCTGTCGATGCCTGAGTCATGTGGAAATCATACGCTTCGGACCGGTCCGGTCACGGGCAAAATTGTTACAGGCTGTAACACCCATGCCCGGCCGTGATCAGGCCGGGTTATCGATGTCGATGAAGTGATGCTCAAGGCCGAAGTGTTTGGCAAGATGCCCGCCCAGCGCCTGCACGCCGTAACGCTCGGTGGCGTGGTGCCCGGCCGCGAGATAGGCTACGCCTGATTCACGGGCGAGGTGCACCGTTGGCTCGGAAATCTCGCCGCTCAGGTAGGCATCGGCCCCCATCGCAATCGCCTGCTCGAAGTAACCCTGCGCACCACCGGTACACCAGGCCACCCGTCGCAACAGACGCCCGCCCTCACCCACCACCAGTGGCGCACGCCCGAGGCGCTTGCCGACTATTGCCGCGAAATCGGCCAAGTACAGACCGGCCGGCGCTTCGGCCAACACCACCAGGTCGTTGTCACCGCCGCGTGCGCTGACGGTCAGGCCGAGTTCACGGCCAAGCGTGGTGTTGTTGCCGACTTCCGGATGCGCATCAAGCGGCAGGTGGTAGGCAAAAAGGTTGAGATTGTGTTCGATCAGGCGGCCGATGCGGCGACGGCGCAGGCCTGTGATGCGCCCATCCTCGCCGCGCCAGAAGTAGCCGTGGTGCACCAGCAGCGCATCAGCGCCGGCGGCAACCGCAGCGTCGATCAGCGCCGCGGAGGCGGTGACACCACTGACAATGCGGCGGATTTCGGCGCGGCCTTCCACCTGCAAACCGTTTGGGCAATAATCCCGGAACGCATGGACCTGCAGGAATTCGCCAAGATAGGCGTCGAGTGCCGAACGATCCATGTTGTTGCCTCCCTGATGACCATTGATGCCAAACGCAGGCGATTTTAACCGCCCGCACACCTCTCCACGCCATGCGAAAACTCTGGCTGCTGTTTTGCCAAACCGTGACGATCTGCCTGGGCGCGCTGTTCGTGATCGGCACGCTGCGCCCCGACCTGCTCAAGGACATGCCCAAAAATGCGGTTATCACGGTGGGCCAGCCGGCGGATACGCCGGGAACCGCGCCGCGCTCGGGCTCGTACAGCGATGCCGCGAAAAAAGCGATGCCCACGGTGGTCAACATCTACACCCTGAAGGCGGTGAAGACGCGGCCCCGCCACCCCCTGCTCGATGATCCGGTGTTCCGATACTTTTTCGGCGACCCCGGCGAAGCACAGGCACAGCCAAGCACCAACCTCGGCTCCGGCGTCATTGTCAGCAGCTCGGGTTACATCCTCACCAACAGCCATGTCGTCGAAGCGGCCGATGGCATTGAGGTCGCGCTGGCCGACACCCGGCGGGTGATCGCCAAGGTCGTCGGCACCGACCCCGAATCCGATCTGGCGGTATTGAAGATCGATCTGCCCAACCTGCCTGCAATCACCTTTGGCGCCTCGGAATCCGTCAGGGTTGGTGATGTGGTACTCGCCATCGGCAACCCCTTCGGGGTCGGCCAGACGGTGACGATGGGCATCATCAGCGCGCTGGGCCGCAGCCATCTCGGCATCAACACCTTCGAGAACTTCATCCAGACCGACGCCGCGATCAATCCCGGCAATTCCGGCGGCGCGCTGGTCGACAGCAGCGGCCACCTGATCGGCATCAACACCGCGATCTATTCGCGTACACCCGGTGGAGCCTCGCTGGGCATCGGCTTCGCGATTCCGGCAAGCACCGCCAAAGCCGTGATGGAGCAGATCATCGAGACCGGCTCGGTGCAGCGCGGCTGGATCGGTGTTGGTGTGCAGGACATGACCCGGGAAATCGCCGAATCATTCAAGATCCCGGAAATCCGCGGCGCGCTGATCACCGAGGTGTTCCGCGGCACTCCCGCCGACCGCGGCGGCGTCAAGGTCGGCGATGTGCTGGTCGGCGTGGAAGGCAAACCTGTGACGGACTCCGGTTCGATGCTGAACCTGATCGCGGCGCTGAAACCGGGCAGCGAGGCCACGCTGAAACTGGTGCGCGCGGCAAAACCCCTGGAAATCCGCGTTACCGTCGGCAAACGGCCGCCGAAAAAAGCGCAGCAGGAATAGCCGCTGCCGCGCTCAGGCCTCTTCGGCCGGCCTCTCGCTTTCGGGCGTGCGTCTGGGTACGAAACGCGCGGCAATCAGGCCCACTTCGTAGAGCAGGCACATCGGCACCGCGAGCAGCAATTGCGACACCACGTCCGGCGGCGTCACTATCGCAGCGATGACAAAGGCACCGACGATGAAGTAGGAGCGCGCTTCACGCAGTTGCTCGATGGTCACCAACCCCATCCGCGTCAGCATCACCACCACGATCGGCGTCTCGAAGGTAAGGCCGAATGCGAGGAACATGGTGAGCACGAAATTCAGGTAATTCTCGATGTCCGGCGCCACCGAGATGCTCTTCGGCGCGATCTGGTTGATGAAATGGAACACCGTGTTGAAGACAAAGAAATAACAAAAGGCAATGCCGACCACGAACAGCACCGTGCTTGCCACCACCAGCGGCAGCACCAGCTGCTTTTCGTGGTTGTAGAGCCCGGGTGCGACAAAGGACCAGACCTGGAACAGCGTGAACGGCAGCGTGATGACAAAGGCCACCATCATCGCCACCTTGATCGGCACCAGGAAGGGCGTGATCACGCCGGTGGCAATCATCTTCGAACCCTCGGGCAGCGCGCTCATCATCGGCGAGGCCAGCAGGTCGTAGAGCTCCGAGGAAAAAGGAACCAGCACCAGCAACACCACGGCGAATGCGATCAGCGCGCGCAACAGGCGGTCGCGCAGTTCGACCAAGTGGGAAATGAAGGTGTCTTCGGTCATCACTGGCAGCGCTGGCGCCGGGGCGCTCAGGCGTTTTTGACGCCGGATTTGGCGCCTTCTGCGGCGACCGCCGTGGCCTGGTCGGCGGATGCCGATGTTGCAGCAGTGCCGGGCGCGGCATCAGGGTTGGCCTGGGCGTCGGCGGCGATCTGGTGGACCTGGTTCTCGACGGCGCGCACTTCCTGGTTCACCGACTGCTCGACCGACTGCATGGTGTCCTGCATGCTCGCCTGCAGCTTGCGCAGGTCGTCAAGCGCCATTTCGCGGTTGATGTCTGCCTTGACGTCATTGACATAGCGCTGCATGCGGCCGAAGAGATGGCCAAGCGTGCGCGCGACCTTGGGCAGCCGTTCCGGCCCGATGACGACCAGCGCCACCACGGCGATGACCATCAGTTCGGAGAAGCCGATATCAAACATGGCGGGGGAAGACGGGAAAACGCGGGCTGGAGCAGATCAGAACCGGCCTGTGGCCGGCGCGGCAAGCCCTTTGCGTTTCAGGTCTTGGTGGTTTCCTTGCGCGCTTCGCCTTCGATGGTCTGGCCGGTCGAAGGCGGGATTTCAGCCTTGGTTTCGCCTGCCTTGTCATCGCCGGACTTCATGCCTTCCTTGAAGCCCTTCACCGCGCCACCGAGGTCGGAGCCGACGTTGCGCAGCTTCTTCGTGCCAAACACCAGAATCACCACCACCAGCACGATCAGCCAATGCCAGATGCTGAATGAACCCATGATTTGCTCCTGTTGATCCGCGCACCTGCACGGAGGATTAAATGCCCGGTCTGCCCGCCAAGCCGATGCTAGGGCTTGCGTGCGGCCTTTTCCGCGATGCCGCTGACACCTTCACGGCGCTCAAGTTCGGCCAGCACCTCCTGCGGACCCGCGCCGTGCCAGGCCAGCAGCACCAGGGTATGAAACCACAGGTCTGCCACCTCGCGGACGACATGCAGTTTATCACCCTCCTTCGAGGCCAACAGGGTCTCGGCAGCCTCTTCCAGCACCTTGCGCAGGATCGCGTCCTCGCCCTTGGCGAGCAGGCTGGCAACATACGAGGTACCCGCCTCCGCCGCCTTGCGCGCGGCGATGGTTTCGCCCAGCCTCAACAACACGTTATTCAGCAATACATCCTTGTCGGACATGGCCTTATTTCCTGTAAATCTCGTCCGGATTTTTCAGCACCGGCGCGGTTTCAGCCCAGGAACCGTTGCGCAATTCGTAGAAAAAACAGCTGTGACGCCCGGTATGGCAGGCGATGCCGCCGACCTGCTCGACTTCCAGCAGCACCACGTCCTGGTCACAATCGGTGTGGATCGAGCGCACCTTCTGCACATGGCCCGATTCTTCACCCTTGTGCCAGAGTTTGCCGCGGGAACGCGACCAGTAATGCGCCTCGGCGGTCTGCGCGGTGAGTGCCAACGCCTCGCGGTTGGTCCAGGCCATCGTCAGCACGCGGCCGCTGCCGGCCTCCTGTGCCACCACCGGCACCAGCCCGTCCCTGTCCCAGCGGATTCGATCCAGCCAATCACCCGACATGATTTGCCACGCGCTGCTGCGCGCCCTGCCGATGTTTATAAGCGATTGATTTTAATGGAAAAATTTTCCGGCTACAAGCGTACTTCTATGCCGCGCTCGGCCATCCTCAACTTGGCCTCGCGCACCGTGTGTTCGCCGTAGTGAAAAATGCTGGCGGCGAGCACCGCATCGGCGCCGCCGATGGTGACGCCGTCGGCGAGATCATCGAGGCCGCCGACGCCGCCGCTGGCGATCACCGGAATGTCGAGCACCGATGCAAACGCACGGGTCAACTCGAGGTCGAAGCCGGAGCGGGTGCCATCGCGATCCATGCTGGTGAGCAGGATTTCGCCCGCGCCCATCACCTGCATTTTTTTTCCCCATTCCACGGCATCAAGCCCGGTAGCCTTGCGGCCGCCGTGGGTGAACACTTCCCAGCGCAGCGGGCCGTCACCGGACACACGCTTGGCATCCACTGCCACCACGATGCACTGCGAGCCGTAGCGTCCGCTGGCGTCGGCCACCAGTTTCGGGTTTTGCACCGCGGAAGTATTGATGCTGACCTTGTCGGCCCCGGCATTGAGCAGACGCCGCACGTCTTCGACCGCGCGTACGCCGCCACCGACAGTCAGCGGAATGAACACCTGCGCCGCCACTGCCTCGATGATGTGCAGGATCAGGTCGCGGTCATCGCTGCTCGCGGTGATGTCGAGGAAAGTCAGTTCGTCGGCGCCCTGATCATCGTAGCGGCGCGCGATTTCGACCGGGTCACCGGCGTCCCTCAACTCGACAAAATTGACACCCTTCACCACACGGCCGGCGGTGACGTCGAGACAGGGAATGATGCGTTTGGCCAAACCCATAAAATCGGCCACAGTGGTCACAGAGCACACAGAGATTTCAGGTGTTGCCGCTCTCTGTGTGCTCTGTGACCTCTGTGGCTCAGCTTTTCTTTGTCAGTTGATCGGCCAGTTTCTGCGCCGCGGTGAAATCGAGCGTGCCCTGGTACACCGCGCGGCCGGTGATGGCACCCATGATGCCTTCGGACTGCACCGCACACAGCTTCTCGACATCCTTGAGATCGGTAATGCCGCCGCTGGCGATGACCGGCACCGTGAGCTGGCGGGCGAGCTCGACCGTGGCCTCAATGTTGACGCCGGTCAGCATGCCGTCGCGGCCAATGTCGGTGTAGATCACCGCCTCGACGCCGTAGTCCTGGAATTTTTTCGCGAGGTCGATCACGTCATGGCGGGTCATCTTCGACCAGCCGTCAACGGCCACCTTGCCGTCCTTGGCATCGAGCGCGACGATGACATGCCCCTGGAAGGCGGTGCAGGCATCCTGCAGGAAGCCCGGAGTCTTCACCGCCGCGGTGCCGATCACGACATGGCCGATACCGGCGTCGATGTAGGCTTCGATGGTGTCGAGGTCGCGGATGCCGCCACCGAGCTGGATCGGCAGTTCGCCGCCGACCGCCTTGACTATAGCCTTGATCGCCGCTTCGTTCTTCGGCTTGCCGGCCACCGCGCCATTGAGATCGACGACGTGCAGGCGTCGGGCGCCCTGCTTCAGCCATTGCGCGGCCATCGCGGCCGGATCTTCGGAGAACACGGTCGCTGCGTCCATGTCGCCCTGTTTCAGGCGCACGCAATGACCGTCCTTCAGGTCTATGGCGGGAATGATCAGCATGGGATGCAGGTAACGAAACGGTTTGGCCGGAGAAGGGCGACTGGGAAACCGGATCAGTTCAGTTGAACACGCGCGGGCCGTGATATAGCCATCAAATGGCCATGAAATTTGTTAAAGGCATCATACACCAGCCCGCGGCTGCCAGCGCACGAAGTTTGCCAGCAGTTGCAAGCCGGCGGCGTGGCTTTTCTCGGGGTGAAACTGTACCGCGAACAGATTGGCGCGCGCCGCGGCGCAGGCAAAACGGAAGGGGTAAGCACTCCAGCCCGCAACCAGCGACGCATCAGCCGGCTCCGGGTAGTAGCTGTGCACAAAATAAAAGCGGCTGCGCTCGGCGATGCCCTCCCACAGCGCATGATCAACCTGCTCGACCTCGTTCCAGCCCATGTGCGGCACCTTGAGCCGTTCGCCGTTGGCGCCGGTCATGCGTGCCGCCGGAAAACGGCGCACCACCCCCGGCAGCAGGCCCAGACCCGGCGTGTCACCTTCTTCGCTGCGCTCGAACAGCATCTGCAGGCCGATGCAGATGCCCAGAAAAGGCTTGCTGCGCGCGGCTTCAATCAGCACCGGGCGCAGGCCACGCGATTCCATCTCGCGCATGCAGTCGGGCATCGCGCCCTGGCCCGGAAAAACCACGCGGCCGGCGGAGGCCACCACCGCCGGGTCGCTGGTGACCACCACCCGGCTCTGCGGTGCGACGTGTTCGATCGCCTTCGACACGGAGCGAAGATTGCCCATGCCGTAATCGATGACTGCGATGTCGATGGCCATGACGGTTTGTTGCAGGATTCCGGATACAGGCACCCGCCGGCGGCAGGCGCGGCGACGTCTCTTAAAGCGAACCCTTGGTTGAAGGCACACCCTTCACACGGGGATCCAGCTCCACCGCCATGCGCAGCGCGCGGCCGAAGGCCTTGAACAGCGTCTCCACCTGGTGGTGGGCATTGACGCCCTTCAGGTTGTCGAGATGCAGCGTCACCGAGGCGTGGTTGACGAAACCCTGGAAAAACTCGCGCACCAGGTCGACGTCGAAATCACCGACGCGGGCGCGCGTGAACTTGCCGCTCATTTCCAGTCCGGGGCGGCCCGAAAGGTCGATCACCACCCGCGACAGCGCTTCGTCCAGCGGCACGTAGGCATGGCCATAACGACGCACACCCTTCTTGTCGCCGACGGCCTTGGCAAAAGCCTGTCCGAGGGTGATGCCGATGTCTTCGACGGTGTGGTGGGCGTCAATGTGCAAATCGCCATTGGCCTTGACCTCGAGATCGACCAGGCCGTGGCGTGCGATCTGGTCAAGCATGTGGTCGAGGAAGGGCACACCGCTGGCGAGTTTCGCCCGGCCACTGCCGTCGAGATCGAGCTTGACGCTGATCTGCGTCTCCTGGGTATTGCGGGTGATTTGGGCCTTGCGTGCCATGGTGGTCGGGTGTTGCTGCAAGTAATTGATTACAAAGTGTAAACGACAGTATAAACGATTCCGGCAATACTAACGCAGGATATCGCGCAGGGCTTCGGCGAGCGCCGCACATTGCTCATCGCTGCCAACGGTGATGCGCATGAACTCGGCAATACGCTGCGGCTTGCGGAAATGGCGGACGATGATGCTGCGCTCGCGCAGTTTCGCCGCCAGTTCGCCGCCGTCACGGCCAGGCAACCGGGCAAACACGAAATTGGCGGCCGAGGGCAATACCTCGAATCCCAGACCCTGCAGGTCGGCCACCAGCTTGCCGCGGGTGGAAATCACCTTCGCGCACATCGCGCGAAAATAGGCATCGTCCTCGATCGCGGCCGCTGCCCCGGCCTGGGCGAAACGATCCAGCGGATAGGAATTAAAGCTGTCCTTGACCCGGACCAGCGCCTCGATCAGCTCGGGATGGCCGACGGCAAAACCCACGCGCAAGCCGGCCAGTGCACGCGACTTCGACAGCGTATGGGTCACCAGCAGGTTCGGATAACGCTGCACCAGCGGCACCGCGGACTCACCGCCAAAATCAACATAGGCCTCATCAACCACCACCACCGAATGCAAATTGGCGCGCAGCAGGCGTTCGATTTCCGCCAGCGGCACCAGACAGCCGGTGGGGGCATTCGGATTCGGGAACACGATGCCGCCATTGGGCCTCAGGTAATCATCAACCGCGATTTCGAAGCGCGGATTGAGCGGCACCTGCTCGAACCCGATGTCATAAAGCCCGCAGTACACCGGATAAAAGCTGTAGCTGATGTCGGGAAACAGCACCGGCCGGTCATGCTTGAGCAGGCCGAGGAAGACATGCGCCAGCACCTCGTCCGAACCGTTGCCGACGAACACATGGGCGGGCGTGAGCTTGTAATGCCGCGCGATGGTTTCGCGCAGCCGGCTGCTTTCGGGGTCCGGATACAGGCGCAGCGTGTCGCCGACTTCGGCGCGCAGCGCCTCAAGCACGCGCCGGCTCGGGCCGTACGGGCACTCGTTGGTGTTGAGCTTGATCAGGTTGGCAAGTTTCGGCTGCTCGCCCGGCACGTACGGCGTCAGCCCCTGCACCACCTTGCTCCAGTAACGGCTCATCGTGGCATTTCTTCTACGACCTGTTCAGGCGCATCGCCGCCGAAGCCGCATGCGCCGGGAGGCCTTCGCCGTTGGCCAGTTCAACCGCGATGCGGCCGAGCTTTTCGGCGCCCGCAGCCGAGACGCGGATCACGCTCGAGCGCTTCTGGAAATCGTAGACACCCAGCGGTGAGGAAAAGCGCGCGGTGCGCGAAGTCGGCAGCACGTGGTTGGGCCCGGCGCAGTAGTCGCCCAGCGCCTCGGAGGTATAGCGGCCAAGGAAAATAGCGCCGGCGTGGCGGATCTTCGGCAACAGCGCCGGCGCATCCTCCAGCGACAGCTCGAGGTGTTCCGGCGCGATGCGGTTTACCAGCGCGCAGGCCTCATCAAGGTCGCGCACCTGGATCAGCGCGCCGCGGCCGGACAGCGAGGCTTCAATCACCGCACGCCGCGGCATCTGCGGCAGCAGTTTGTCGATGCTGGCCTGCACGGCATCGATGTATCTGGCGTCCGGCGCAAGCAGGATCGATTGCGCCAGCTCGTCGTGCTCGGCCTGTGAAAACAGGTCCATCGCCACCCAGTCCGGGTAGGTGCTGCCGTCGCAGACGACGAGGATTTCAGAGGGGCCGGCAACCATATCGATGCCGACGATGCCGAACACGCGGCGCTTCGCCGCCGCGACATAGGCATTGCCCGGCCCGGTGATCTTGTCGACCTGTGGAATCGTTGCCGTGCCATAGGCCAGTGCCGCCACCGCCTGCGCACCGCCGATGGTGAACAAACGGTCAACTCCGCAGATCGCAGCGGCGGCAAGGACCAGGTCGTTGCGTTCGCCAAGCGGCGTCGGCACGGTCATGATCACTTCACCGACGCCGGCGACCTTGGCCGGCACCGCGTTCATGATCACCGATGAAGGATAGGCCGCCTTGCCGCCGGGCACATAGATCCCGGCGCGGTCGAGCGGCGTGACCTGCTGGCCGAGTTCGTTGCCGTCGGCATCGGTGTAACCCCAGGAGGCGGCGCGCTGTTTTTCGTGGTACTCGCGCACCCTTGCCGTCGCGGCTTCGAGCGCGTCACGACGTGCGGCGGGAATTCGCGCCAGCGCGGCCTGCAGTTCGGATTTCGGGATTTCCAGTTCGGCCGCTGATTTCGCGGTCACGCCGTCAAAGCGCGCGGTGTATTCAAGCACTGCGGCATCACCACGCGCCTGCACATCGGCAAGTATCGCCGCGACTGCCGCGTCAACCTTGGGATCCTGCGCCGACTCGAATGCGAGCAGCGCGGCCAGCCGCGCGTCGAAATCAGCCTGCGTGGTGGACAGCCGGCGCATGCTCATTCAGCCTCATCAGCCCGCCGATACGGCGCGGCTGAAGGTGTCGATCAGCGGCTGGATCTGCGCACGCTTCACCTTCAGCGCCGCCTGGTTAACCACCAGCCGCGAGCTGATCTTGCCGACCTCCTCGACCGCGACCAGGTTGTTGGCCTTCAATGTACCACCGGTGCTGACGAGATCGACGATGGCGTCGGCGAGTCCGGTCAGCGGCGCCAGCTCCATCGAGCCATAGAGCTTGATCAGGTCGACATGCACACCTTTCGCCGCGAAGTGTTCACGTGCGGTCTGCACATACTTGGTGGCGACCTTGAGCCGCGCACCCTGGCGCACCGCGGCGGCGTAGTCAAAGTCCCGGCGCACCGCAACCATCATCCGGCAGCGCGCGATGTTCAGGTCCAGCGGCTGGTACAAACCCTCACCACCATGCTCGTCGAGCACATCCTTGCCCGCCACGCCGAGATCGGCACCGCCGAACTGGACATAGGTCGGCACGTCGGTGGCGCGCACGATCAGCACGCGCACATTGCGGCGGTTGGTTTCGATGATCAGCTTGCGCGAGCTTTCGGGGTTTTCGCGCGCGACGATGCCCGCGGCCTTCAGCAGCGGCAGGGTTTCGTCGAAAATGCGCCCCTTGGAGAGCGCGATGGTAATCATGGCTGGCCGGGACTTGAGACAAAAAATCCGGCGCCTGACAAGGTACTAGCAGGCCTTCCGGAGTGTTTGAATTATAACGCGTTTGCCCCCCTTTCCGGGTGCAAAACCGGACGGCGGCGGTTCACTCAGGGGCAGCCAGCGGTTACACTGCGCACTCCGCAAAACACAGCGTCCAGCCCCCAGTGAGCACTTCAAACGTCGTCGAAATCCGCGATCTCGCCTTTGCCTACGGCAGCCACCAGATTTTCAAATCGGTGAACCTGGACATCCCCAAAGGCAAGGTCATCGGCATCATGGGTGCCAGCGGCTGCGGCAAGACCACGCTGATGCAGCTGATCGGCGCGCAATTGCGCCCCTCGCGGGGCACGGTAAAAGTGCTCGGCGAAGACATCCACAGCCTCGACCGCGATGCGCTGTACCGGCTGCGCCGTAAAATGGGCATGCAGTTCCAGCAGGGCGGGCTGTTCACCGATCTCTCGGTGTTCGAGAACATCGCCTTCCAGATGCGCGAGAAGACGGATCTGCCCGAAGACATGATCAATGATCTGGTGCTGATGAAGCTCAACGCGGTCGGTCTGCGCGGCGCGGCGCAGCTGATGCCCTCGGAATGTTCAGGCGGCATGTCGCGGCGGGTCGGCCTCGCCCGTGCCCTGGCACTCGACCCCGACCTGATCATGTATGACGAGCCTTTCGCCGGCCTGGACCCGATCTCCTGCAATGTGGCGGGCAAGCTGATCCGGCGTCTGAATGATGCGCTGGGTGTGACCTCGATCGTGGTTTCGTACGACGCACAGGAGTCCCTGCGCTGCATCGACTACGTCTACTTCCTCGCCGATGGGGTGGTGGTCGCGCAGGGCAGCACCGAAGAGGTGAAGAAATCGGACGATCCCTTCGTCAGACAGTTCATCAAGGGCCTGCCCGACGGCCCAGTACCCTTCCACTATCCGCAGAACAGCTATGCTGCGGACCTCGAACTGCCAAACTGATTTATCAATAAAATCAATGGCTTAAAAGCCACCGTGTCTCAGCGCTCGCGACGGATGCGGGCACCCAGCTTTGACAGCTTTTCCTCGATCCGCTCGTAACCGCGGTCCAGGTGGTAGATGCGCTCCACCGTCGTCGTGCCCTGCGCGACCAGTCCGGCAATGACCAGGCTCGCAGAAGCGCGCAGGTCGGTCGCCATCACCGTGGCGCCGTTGAGTGCCGGCACACCCTTGATCAGCGCGGTATTGCCTTCGACCGCGATGTCGGCGCCGAGGCGCTGCATTTCCTGCACATGCATGAAACGGTTTTCGAAAATGGTCTCGACCATGCGTGACGTACCCTCTGCGACACTGTTCAGCGCCATGAACTGCGCCTGCATGTCGGTGGGAAAGGCCGGATGCGGCGCGGTGCGCACGTTGACCGCCTTTAGCGCACGGCCGGCCTTGACGCGGATCCAGTCGGTGCCGCATTCAACCTGGGCACCGGCCTCACGCAGCTTGTCGAGCACCACATCCAGCGTGTCGGGACGCGCACCGGTGACCCTGACGTCACCGCCGGTGGCCACTGCCGCCACCAGAAAAGTGCCGGTCTCGATGCGGTCGGGCATCACGCTGTGGCGCGCGCCGTGCAGGCGTTCGACACCTTCGATGGTGATGACATCGCTGCCGGCACCGCTGATCTTCGCGCCCATCGCCGTCAGGCAGGCGGCGAGGTCGAGGATTTCGGGTTCGCGCGCGGCGTTTTCGATCACTGTCACGCCATCGGCCAGCGCCGCGGCCATCATCAGGTTTTCGGTGCCGGTGACGGTGACGATATCCATGCAGATGCGCGCGCCCTTCAACCGCGGCGCACGGGCAATCATGTAGCCCTGCGCCATCTCGATGGTCGCACCGAGCGCCTGTAATCCTTTGAGGTGCTGGTCCACCGGCCGCAGGCCGATCGCGCAACCGCCGGGTAGCGACACCCGTGCCTCGCCCAGGCGGGCCACCAGCGGCCCCAGCACCAGCACCGAAGCGCGCATGGTTTTCACCAGCTCGTACGGCGCCACCGGATCGGTGATCTTCGCCGCGCGCAGTTCGACACTGCCTTTTTCGTCAAGCGAAGTCGAAACGCCCATCTGCATCAGCAGGTTGAGCATCGTCGAAACATCGCGCAGATGCGGCACGTTGTCGACGGTCAGTGCCTCACCGGTGAGCAGCGCCGCGGTGAGTATCGGCAGCGCGGCATTCTTCGCGCCGGAAATGGCGACGTCGCCAGTAAGCGGCACGCCACCGTCAATGACTAGTTTGTCCATGAGGTCAAATTCACAATCTTTTAAGCCACAGAGGACACAGAGGACACAGAGGACAAAGAGAAAACCCGTCAAATCACCAGCAAATTTGTATATTCCGGCATGAATGGTTTTTGAAGTTCTCTGTACTCTCTGTGACCTCTGTGGCTAAAGGAGTTTGTTTTAAGGGTTTTCCGCCCACTGC
Source organism: Betaproteobacteria bacterium Ga0077527 (assembly GCA_001464815.1). Lineage (GTDB taxonomy): Bacteria > Pseudomonadota > Gammaproteobacteria > Burkholderiales > SG8-41. The sequence continues at coordinate 93,923 of LNDW01000019.1, forward strand.
TCCGGCGTCAGCGTCTTCATCGAAAGCGCGTGGATTTCCTCGCGCATGCGCTCGCCGAGCGCCGCGTACACCAGCTGGTGCTGGCGCACCTTGGGCAGGCCGCGAAAAGCCTCGCTGACAATGACGGCCTCCCAGTGGTGGCCGTCGCCGGCAACCTCGAGATGTTTGCAGTCGAGGCCGGCGCGGATGGATTGTTCAATGCTTTGTGGAGTAACCATAACGTTGGATTCCTCTTTCAATATCTCAGTTTGTAGCCGCGCTTGAGCAGCGCCAGGGTCAGCCATGATAAGGCGACGAAGCTCGCGCCGACAATCACCAGACTCAGCGCCGGAGAGGTGTCGGATACCCCAAAAAAGCCGTAGCGGAAGCCGTCGATCATGTAGAACACGGGATTCAGATGCGATACCAACTGCCAGAACGGCGACAGCGACTGGATCGAGTAGAACACGCCGGAGAGGAAGGTCAGCGGCAGGATGATGAAATTGGTGAAGGCCGCGAGCTGGTCAACCTTCTCCGACTGGATGCCGGCGACAATGCCCAGCGCACCCATCACCGCACTGCCGGCAACACCAAACATCAGCACCCACAGCGGATGCGCCAGCGGCAGCTCGATGAACCAGACGGTGGCCAGCAATACGCCGGCGCCGACCACCACGCCGCGACCCACCGCGGCGAGCAGATAGGCCATGAAAAACTCGCGATGCGACAGCGGCGGCAGCAGCACAAAAACGATGTTGCCCTGCATCTTCGACTGCATCAGGCTCGATGAGGCGTTGGCAAAAGAGTTCTGCAGCACCGACATCATCGCCAGCCCCGGGATCAGGAAGCTGCGGTAATCAATGCCCGGAAACACCTCGACGCGACCGGCCAGCGCATGGCCGAACACCATCAGGTAAAGCAGCGCGGTCAGCACGGGTGCCAGCACGGTCTGCACGCTGACCTTCCAGAAGCGCAGCCATTCCTTGTGGAACAGGGTGTAAAAGCCGGTCATTGTTTTCAGGATTGAAGGTTGAGGATTGAGGATTGAGTAAAAACCGGGAGCTGGGCTCCGGCAATCACCGCGGCTCTCAATCCCCGCTCCTCAATCCTCATTCCTCACGCCTTATTCATGATCTGCACAAACACGTCTTCAAGATCGGGCTGCAGGATTTCCATTTCCTGCACCGCAACCTGCGCCTCGCGCAGCGCCGCCATCACCCCTTCCACCGCAGCGTAGTCCGGAAGCGCCAGGCGCAGCGCGCCATCTTCGCGGCGCTCGGCGAGTTGTGGCTCCAGTGCCACCGGCAGCGCAGCACCCAGACGCAGCACCAGCTGGCAGCCTGAATGCATCTGCAGCAGATTTTCGGTGCGGTCGAGGGCGACGATACGCCCCTGCTTGAGCATCGCGATGCGTCCGCACAGCGCCTCGGCCTCTTCCAGATAATGCGTGGTCAGCACGATGGTGTGCCCGTCGCGGTTGAGGCGGCGGATGAAGCGCCACAGCGCCTGGCGCAGCTCGACATCGACACCGGCGGTGGGCTCGTCAAGCACGATCACCGGCGGCTTGTGCACCAGCGCCTGCGCCACCAGCACGCGCCGCTTCATGCCGCCGGAAAGCGCGCGCATGTTGGTGTCGGCCTTGGCGGTGAGGTCGAGATTGTCCAGAACCTCGTCGATCCACGCACGGTTGTCGCGCAGGCCGAAATAACCCGACTGGAACACCAGCGTCTCGCGCACCGTGAAAAAGGGGTCGAACACCAGCTCCTGCGGCACCACGCCCAGCGCGCGTCGCGCCTCGCGGTAGTTGTCCACCACGTCGTGGCCCATGATGCGCACGCTGCCGCGGCTGGCACGCGCCAGTCCGGCAAGAATGCTGATCAGCGTGGTCTTGCCCGCGCCGTTGGGGCCGAGCAGGCCGAAAAACTCGCCGCACCCGACACTCAGGCTGACGCCGGCAAGGGCTTCGAGGCTGCCGTACCGCTTGGCAACCCCGAGCACTTCAATGGCTGGGGGCACGCTGGTCGCGCGCCTTACTTCGCCGCATCGGCCGCCACCAGTTCGGTGACGCCGTAGAGCGTGGCCAGGCTGCTCAGGTTTTCGGGAAGATTGATGTAGCGGATGCGCCGGTTGGCTGCGAGTGCCGCGCGGCGCCACTCGAAGAGCAGGCTCAGCGCGGTGGAATCGACCTCGGTCACCGCGGAGAGATCGAGCACCGTATCCGCAGTGGTAAACAGGCGCAGCCCCTGTTCACGCAGCGCCAATGCGGTTTCGAGGTTGACCGCGCCTGCCAGCGTGCAGCGCCCGTCCTTGCATTCGATCATGGCCGCGGCCGCTCCTTTTACCGTTTCTCTTTTGCGGTTTCTTTTATTTGGCCTGCGCCAGCGCGCGGTTTTTCTCGCGCAGGGTCTTGATCAGGCCATCGATGCCGGTCTTGGTTACTTCGGTGTTGAAGGTGCTGCGGTAGTTCTCGACCAGGCTGACGCCGCCGATCTTGACGTTGTAGACCTTCCAGCCGTCATCCAGTTTTTCCATGTCGTAGTCAACCTGCACCGGCTCGCCGCCGGAGGACGAACGCACCAGCGAGCGCACGATGACGTCGGTGTCGGTTGGCGCCATTTTCAGCGGCCGGTATTCGATCTTCTGGTCCTTGAACAGCACCAGCGACGCGGTGTAGGTCTGGACCAGCAGCGCGCGGAACTCGGCGATCAGCTGCTTGCGCTGCTCGGGATTCGCGGCACTCCAGTTGCGGCCCAGCGCGAGGCGGGTCATGCCGCCGAAGTTGAAATGCGGCGCGATCTTGGTCTCGATCAGTTCACGTGCCTTTTTCTGGTTGCCGGACTGCAACTCCTTGTCATTGCGCAGGATTTGCAGCACCTCTTCAGTGACCGTGCGCGCCAGTACATCGGGGGCCGTGGCAGCACCCTGAGCAAAGGCTGGCGCAAGCCCGATAAATGAAAAAATAATTAATGAAATCAAATACTTATGCATTATTGACTCGGTCTGGTTGGTCGAAATCGTTGACAAAATCATTTCTTGGCGTCGCCACCCTCGGCCGCCTTGTCGAACAGGAACTGGCTGATCAGCTTCTCCAGCACCACCGCCGACTGCGTGAGGCGGATGTTGTCGCCGGTGCCCAGCATCTTGTCGTCGCCGCCGCCCTCCAGCCCCACATACTGCTCGCCGAGCAGACCCGAAGTCAGGATCGACGCGGTGGTGTCCTTCGGAAACTTGTAACGGGTTTCGATCGCCATCGTCACCTTGGCGGTGAAGCGCTCGTTGTTGAAGCTGATCGACTTCACCCGCCCCACCACCACGCCGGCGCTCTTGATCGCGGCGCGCGGCTTCAGGCCGCCGATATTGTCGAAATTCGCGGTGACTTCATAGGTGTCTCCGGTACCCGCACTCGACATGTTGCCGACCTTGAATGCGAGGACGACCAGACCGACGATGCCCGCCACGACAAACAGCCCGACCCACAAATCCAGCATCGAACGTTGCATTGCTCACCTCAACTGATTAAACGGTTCCGACACAAACACAGGCCGCAAGTTTACGCGGCACTGAACATGAACGAAGTCAGGATGAAGTCCAGCGCGAGGATCGCCAGCGACGAAGTCACCACCGTGCGCGTAGTCGCTCCGGAGACACCTTCGGCGGTGGGCGGCGCGTCATAACCCTCAAACAGCGCAATCCAGGTCACCGCAATACCAAACACAAAGCTCTTGATCACGCCGTTGAGCACATCCTCGCGCACGTCCACTGCGCTTTGCATCTGCGACCAGAACGAGCCCTCGTCAACGCCGATCAGCACCACGCCGATGACATAACCGCCGAACACCCCCATCGCGCTGAACATCGCCGCCAGCAGCGGCATCGAGATCACACCCGCCCAGAACCGCGGCGCCACCACCCGCGCAATCGGATCCACCGCCATCATTTCCATGGCCGAGAGCTGCTCGGTCGCCTTCATCAGGCCGATTTCAGCGGTCATCGCCGAGCCGGCGCGGCTGGCGAAGAGCAGGGCCGACACCACCGGCCCCAGCTCGCGCACCAGCGACAGCGCGACCAGTACACCGAGCGCGGACTCAGAACCATAGGTGGTCAGCGTCTGGTAACCCTGCAGGCCCAGCACCATGCCGACAAACAGCCCGGAGACCAGGATGATGATCAGCGACAGCACGCCGGTGTAGTACAACTCGCGCACCACCAGCCGCGGCCGCGCCAGGCAGGTGCCGGAATGCGCGATGGTCAGGCCGATGAAACGCGCGGCGTAGCCCAGGCGCAGCACTGTGTCGATGGCGTTGGCGCCGATGCGGCTCACCGAGGGCAAGGTGCGGTGTTTCGCAGGGCTAGGCTGCACGGCGACTCCCCATTTTCAGGTCATCCGCGTAATCGCGGCTCGGATACTGGTAGGCCACCGGCCCTTCGGCCTCGCCATTCACAAACTGGTGCACCAGCGGATCGGTGTTGGCACGCATCCCGGCCGGAGTGCCGTGCGCCTTCATCTTGCCGTCGGACAGGTAATACACGTAATCAACCACGTCCAGGGCTTCCTGCACGTCGTGGGTCACCACCAGCGAGGTGGTGCCCAGCGTGTCATTCAATTCGCGCACCAGATTGGCGATCACGCCCAGCGAAATCGGATCGAGCCCGGTGAACGGCTCGTCATACATCATGATCATCGGATCGAGCCCGATCGCACGCGCCAGCGCAACCCGCCTGGCCATGCCACCGGAGAGTTCCGAGGGCATGAGTTTGTGCGCGCCGCGCAAACCCACCGCATTAAGCTTCATCATCACCAGATCTCGGATCATGCTTTCCGGCAACCCGGTATGCTCGCGCATCTGGAACGCCACGTTGTCAAATACCGACAGGTCGGTGAACAGCGCGCCGAACTGGAACAGCATGCCCATGCTCCGGCGCATCTGGTAGATGCCGCGGGTGTCCAGCCGGCTGGTGCACACCCCGTTGACCCAGACCTCACCCGAAGTCGGCCGCATCACGCCACCGATCAGCCGCAGCAGTGTGGTCTTGCCGGAACCGCTGATGCCCATCAGCGCGACAACCTTGCCGCGCGGGATGCTCATGTTGATGCCGGTCAGGATCGGACGCTTGCCGTAGGCAAAGTTGACGTTCTTGATCTCGATGAGTGGGGTTGCCGCCACGGAGGGGCTCACTGGCCTGAAGCAAAGCGTGGATTTTAGCGGAGTTTGACTGGCCACAAAACCGCGCAGCGCTGCGTATTGCCTTATTTACAATGATTTACCCTGATTCACTCCGGTTTACCCTGGCGGACGTTTCGGCTAAGTTACGCCGCATGTCCTCATCCGCATTGAGTATTTCCGGTCTCGCCAAATCCTACGGCACCGCAAAAGCGGTTGGCGGCCTGAGCCTCGACATCGCCAATGGTGAATTCTTCGGCCTGGTCGGTGAAAACGGCGCCGGCAAGACCACCCTGATCAAGTGTGTTCTCGATTTCTGCGCCGCGGATGCCGGCGAAATCGCGATTTTTGGCACCAATCATCGCGAAACCGCGGCACGTTCACGCATCGCCTTCCTGCCCGAACGTTTCATCCCGCCGTACTATTTCCTCGGCCGCGATTTCCTGCGTTACAGCTGCGAGTTGCACCACGTGGCCTATGACCAGGCACGCGCGCTGGAAATGCTTGCCGCGCTGGAACTTGCCGCCGATGCGCTAGACAAGCCGGTGCGCGCCTACTCCAAGGGCATGACCCAGAAGCTCGGTCTCGCCGGCTGCCTGCTCTCGGGGAAGGACCTCTACATCCTCGACGAACCGACCAGCGGCCTCGACCCCAAGGCGCGCGCACTGCTCAAGCGCGAACTGAAGGCCCACCACCAGCGCGGCAAGACATTGCTGATGACCAGCCACGCGCTGCACGATGTCGGCGAAATGTGCACACGGATGGCGGTGATCCACCGAGGCCAGCTGCGTTACGCCGGCACACCAGAGGCTTTTGTCAGTACCTACGGCGGCGGCTCGCTGGAAAACGCCTACCTCGAGTGCATCAGCCGCATCTGAACACCGCGGCACCGGCGTTCTGGCACAATGCCGAATAATTTCAGCGACTTAGTCAATACCTTGGTGAACCCCTATCGTGGCCTCTGAAGCCGCAAAACCGGAACTGCTGATCGTCGACGACGATCCGGTGATAACCGACACGCTGAGCTATGTGCTGGGCAGCGATTTCGACGTGATCACCGCGGATTCGCGAAGCCATGCGCGGGCCCTGCTGCGTCAGCGCGACAACGCGCCGCGGCTGGCACTGGTCGATCTCGGACTGCCACCGCGGCCCCATCGTCCTGACGAAGGTTTCGAGCTGATCACGGAGCTGGTGGCGATGTCGCCGGCGATCAAGATCATTGTGCTTTCCGGCCAGAACGACGAAGCAAACGCCCGCCACGCGCGCACCCTGGGCGCCATCGACTTTGTGTCCAAGCCGGCCGAGCCGGCACGCCTGCTCGCGCTGCTCAAACAGGCGCTCGAAGTCACCTCGGCGGAAGTCGCTGAAGATGGCACCGGGCTGCTCGGCGGCAGCCCGCCGATGTTAAGGCTGCGCGAACAGCTCACCCAGTTCGCCAACGCGCCCTTCCCGGTACTGATTGAGGGTGAATCGGGCAGCGGCAAGGAGCTTGTCGCGCAAGCCCTGCACAGGCAGAGCCGGCGCAGCGGCAAGCCCTTCCTCGCGCTGAACTGCGCGGCCATCTCGCCGACCCTGGTCGAACCGACATTGTTCGGCTATGCCAAGGGAGCCTTCACCGGGGCCACCGCGGCGCGCGCCGGCTATTTCGAGGACGCGGTGGATTCGACGCTGTTCCTAGACGAAATCGGCGAACTGCCTCTGGAACTGCAGGCCAAGCTGCTGCGCGTGCTCGAGAACGGCGAATACCAGCGGGTCGGCGAAACCCAGAGCCGCGTCTCCAACGCGCGCATCGTCGCCGCCACCAACCGCGACCTGCGCAGCGAGGTGCGCCACAACCGCTTCCGCGCCGACCTCTACCACCGGCTGTCGGTGTTCACCATCGAGGTGCCGGCGCTGCGCGAACTGGGCGACGACAAGCTGCTGCTGCTAGACCACTTCCGTGATTTCTACGCCCGCCAGATCGGCGGGCAGCCGGTCGAACTCGACACCGATGCGATCCGGTTGTGGGTGCAGTATCCCTTCCCCGGCAATGTGCGCGAACTGCGCAATGTGGTGATCCGCCTTTGCACCAAGTATGCCGGCACCCGCATCACGCCATCGCTGCTGCAGGCGGAATTCGACCGTGAGGTGCAGGCGCCGGACAATGCCGCGGCCATGACTGATGAACATGTGCTGCTCGATGCCGCGCGGCGGCAGATCGAGGCCGACCCCGACTTCCGCCTTGACGAGGTGCTCAAGCGCTGGGAACAGGGCTTCATCGAGGCGGCGCTGGCGATGACCAACGGCAACCTGTCACAGGCTGCCAAAAAACTGGGCATCAACCGTACCACGCTATACGGCCGGATGCAGACCCGCGGCGGCGACGAAGGAACCAGATAAATGTATTACGAGCACTTCGGGCTGCAGGAACCGCCATTCAAAATCACGCCCAACACCGATTTCTTTTTTGGCGGCGGCAACCGCGGGCCGATCCTCGAGGCGCTGATCTACGCGATCAGTCAGGGCGAGGGCATCGTCAAGGTCACCGGCGAAGTCGGCAGCGGCAAGACCATGCTTTGCAGCATGCTGCAAAGCCGGCTGCCTGAAAACGTCGAGACCATCTACCTCGCAAACCCCAGCGTCTCGCCCGACGAGATCCTCCACGCCATCGCCTTCGAACTGCAACTTGAAGTCACGCACGACGCCGCCCGGCTGGCGGTGATGCACGCACTGCAACACCACCTGCTCAATCGCCACGCCGAGGGTCGCCGGGTGGTGCTGTTCGTCGAGGAATCGCAGGGCATGCCGATCGCGACCCTCGAGGAAATCCGCCTGTTGTCCAACCTCGAAACCAAATCCGACAAGCTGCTGCAGATCGTGCTCTTCGGCCAACCCGAGCTTGATGAAAACCTGCGCCAGAACCAGATCCGCCAGTTGAAGGAGCGCATCACCCACAGCTTCCGCCTCGAGCCGCTCAGCCCCGCCGAAACCCGCGAATACCTGATGTTCCGGATGCGCGCCGCGGGTTACAAGGGGCCCGACCTGTTCAGCGACCCCATCGTGCGCGAAATCGCACGCATCTCCGGCGGCCTCACCCGGCGTATTAACCTTATCGCCGACAAGGCGCTGCTCGCTGCTTTCGCCGAAAACACCCACACCCTGCGCCAGAAGCACCTCGACGCCGCGGTGCGTGACAGTGAATTTGCCCGCGAACCGGCAGGGACTGCAGCCCCCCCTTCACGTCCGCGCTGGGCGCTGGGCATGGCGCTGGTGGTTACAGGCATGGTCGCCGGAGCCGCCCTCTACGGCTGGTGGCTGCAACAGCCTGCCGTCCAGCCTCAGGGCAAGGCCCCGGCTGCGATGACTGAGCCAGTCCCGACTGCAACGCCTCTGCCGTCATCCAGCTCCGCTGCCATGACTTCGCAGCAAGAAAATAACATAACGAAAACAATAACTTACGATGATTCAGCCAAGACTGCGGCCGATAACACTGTAGCGAGCACTAACAAACTACCGGAGGCATCCAATACCGAAAATGCCCCCTCCTCAGCCACCCGCGGCTCCGCGCCGCGGGCTGTCGGCAAACTGCTCAGCGACCGGCTGGCTGCCACCGAGCAGTGGCTGGCACAGTCCTCTCCCCAGACCTATACCGTGCAACTGCTCGGCGCGGACGACGAACAACAGCTGAACCAACATCTGAGATTTATCTCCAATATCATTGAAATTAATAATGTTTTTGTGTATCGTACCCTCGCAAAAGGTGAACCGGCGCTGACCTTGACTTGGGGCACTTTCGACAGTCCGCGCGCGGCCCGCGAAGCGATGGCTAAACTGCCGCCATCCCTGAAGCAATACCGGCCGCTGCTGCGCACGGTCCAGGGCATCAAGGCAGAGGTCGCAAGCAACAACCCGTCGTGACGCGGGTAGTCTCCGCCACGGCAAGTGACAACCGGCCGCGTGGCCAGGGGAGTAAGCACAACATGTTCGAGCGGCAACAGGCTCGTCAGTCCAAGCGGACGCCGCAAGGCCGCGTTAATGTGGCGGGGCTCGCCGTTGCGCTTGCGGGTGGCGCCATGCTGTTAGGGGGTTGCGCCCAATTCCAGAACAAGGTTCCACGCTCGGAAGGGCACATCACCGCGCCGCCGCCGCAACAACAGGCGAGCACCGCCCAAATCCCGGCGCCCGCACGCGCCGCGACACTGGTGCCGCCACCGACCGCGCAAGTCAAGGCGCAGACCTACAGCGTGGTGGTCCACGAAGTACCTGTGAAGGAGCTGCTGCTCGCGCTGGCCCGCGACACCAAGCAGAACATCGACATCCACCCCGGCCTCGCTGGGCTGGTCAGCCTGAATGCGATCAACGAAACGCTGCCGGCGATCCTCGAACGCCTGACCCGGCAGGTCAACATGCGTTATCGCACCGAGGGCAACACCATTGTGGTCACGCCGGATATCCCCTACGTCAAGACCTATCGCGTCAATTACGTCAACATGACGCGGGAGACCACCTCGTCGATCGGGGTCTCCGGTGAAATCTCCACCGCTTCCTCATCAGGCGGCGGTGGTTCGGGTGGCGGTGGAGGTGGCGGTGGCGGTAGCAGCTCCGCCGGATCAACGACCACGGTACGCTCGAGTTCAAACAACAACTTCTGGGATCAATTGCGCGACAACATCCGCGGCATCCTCAATTCGACCCGTTTGCAGACCCTGAGCGCCGATGCCCGCGCCGAACGCCGTGAACTGATCAAGCAGGAGCAGGACCTGCGCGTGCGCCAGATCGAGGCCGCGAGCCGGGCTGGCCAGGGCGCACCCAACCTCGCCTCGAACACCATCTCGGCGCCCGGTGCGACTCAGGCTGCCGCCACCCTGCTGCCTGATGACGTGGTGGTCAACGCCGTCTCCGGCACCATCACCGTCAATGCCACCGACGCCCAGCACCAGTTAGTGCAGCGGCATATCGACAGCGTCACTTCCGCCATTCAGCGCCAGGTGCTGATCGAAGCCACCATCGTCGAGGTGGTGCTGTCGGACGCCTTCCAGGCCGGAATCGACTGGAGCAGACTGCCGATCAGTGGCGGTGTATCGATCACCCAGTCGCTGCTCGGCGGCTTCAATGCCGCCGCAACCGGCGCTGGCGCCACGGCGGGCAATTCGCTGACGGTGGCCTATACTAATCCGACCACCAACCTTGGCAACATCAGCGGTACGGTGCGGCTGCTCGAGACCTTTGGCGATTCGCGCGTGCTGTCCAGCCCGAAGCTGATGGCGATGAACAACCAGACCGCGCTGCTGAAAGTGGTCGATAACCTGGTCTATTTCGAGATTCAGGCGCAGACCAGCACCACCCAGGGCGTGGCCAGCACCACCTTCAACAGCAACCCCAAATTCGTCTCCGTAGGGGTGGTGATGGGTGTCACACCGCAGATCAACGAAGACGGCCGCGTGCTGCTCAATGTGCGGCCGACGGTCACCCGCCTGAATACCGCGCAGCCTTTTGTCAACGATCCGAATCCGAGCCTTTGCGATGCCGCGCGCACCAACTGCATCGCCAACCGGGTGCCGCAAATACAGGTGCGCGAAATGGAGTCGGTGCTGCAGGTGGTGAGTGGCCAGACGGTGATCCTTGGCGGTCTGATGCAGGACAACAACAGCACCGTACGCGAACAGATCCCCGGCGCCGACAACCTCGGCAGGCTCGGCGACCTGTTCCGCTTCCGTGACCAGCGGGCGCGCAAGACCGAACTGGTGATCTTCCTGCGCCCGACCGTGGTCAGCAATCCCACGCTCGCCAGCGACGAGCTGCAGCAATTCCAGCGTTACCTGCCGCAACTCGACAGCAGCGCCCGCAAGCCGACGCCATGAGCCTGTTGATGAAGGCCTTGGAAAAGGCCGCCAAGGATCGCGGCAGCACGCCCGCGCCAGCCGCACCGGGCGGTGCAGAGCGTGCTGAAGCGGCGGCGCCAGCCACCGAAAAACTCGAACTCTCTCTGGAACCCCTTGAAACCGAAGTCAGGGCGGAACCTGCAACACCGCCGCAGGTGTCGCCGCCAATGCCGCCTGCGCCCAAACCGGGCATCAAAACCCCGCCCCCGGCACTCGCGGCCCCGCCACCGCGGCCTGCCTCCGCCAAGGCCGAAGTTGAACGCGAGCGCGCCGCCACTGTGATGCAGGCCAGTGCCGCCGCGGCCGACCTGCCGCCGCCGCGGCGGCGTTTCAATCCGATGCTGATCATCGGCGGCATCGCCGCGCTTGCGGTGATTGGCGGCGCGATATACGTCTACCTGCAGATCACCAACCCGGCGATGTTCATCCGCCAGCCACCCGCGCCACCACTGACCCAGAAACCACCGGCACCACCGGCAGCCACACCCGTTGCCGATGCCCCTGTCACCACCGCTGCGGTCGTCGCACCAGCCGGCCCGGCTGACGCCGCGACAGCCAAACCCGAATCAACCTCCGCCCCGGCCACCGGCGCTGCGACTGCTGCAGCTTCAACCGCGGCCACGACCCCGGCGAGGTCCGCGGCTGCTGCGCCTGCAACGCCACGCGCAGAGACGCCGCGCGACCTGATCAAGGTCAGCCCCGGTTCCGCCGAACCGCAACTTGATCCCAGGGTTAGCGAGGCTTATGCCGCTTTGCAGACCGGCAAACTCGACGCGGCGCGCCAGATTTACGGCGAAATTACACGCAGCGACCCGCGCAATGTGCAGGCACTGCTCGGCCTTGCCGCGGTGCAGGTTCAGGAGGGCCAGGCCGATGAAGCCGGCCGCAACTATGCCCGCGTGCTTCAGCTTGATCCGCGCAACACTTTCGCCCAGGCCGGCCTGGTATCGCTGGTCGGCCGCGCCGACCCGACCTCGGCGGAGGCGCGCCTGAAGCAGCTGATCGCGCGAGAACCGCTGCCGTCACTGCATTTCACGCTCGGCAACCTGTATGCCGACCAGTCACGCTGGCCCGAAGCCCAGCAGGCTTACTTTCAGGCGCACACCCTGGAATCCGGCAATCCCGACTATGCCTACAATCTCGCGGTGAGCCTTGAGCACATCGGCCAGCCGCGGCTGGCCGCGGGTTTCTACCGTCGTGCCGTCGAACTCGCCCCGCAACGCGGCGGGCGCGTCGGCTTCAACGTCAACCAGGCGCAGGATCGCGCCCGTCAGCTGGCTGCGCTTGCGCAATAGACAGCCGGTCGGGTAACCCCGATGTCAGAACAACGAAAGAAATTGCGGCTCGGCGAGCTGCTGGTGCAGCAAGGCCTGATCACCAAGGATCAGCTCGCAATCTCGCTCGCCGAACAGCGCAACAGCAATGTGCCCATCGGCAGGCTGCTGGTGCGGCTGGGCTTTGTCACCGAAACTGCGATCCGCGACATCATGGCGCGGACCGTCGGCCAGGAGTCGATCGACCTGGGGCAGGTCATCGCCGACCCAGAAGCACTCAGCCTGGTGCCCGAGGACTTCGCCCGGCGCAACCAGTTGCTGCCGATCGCATTCGATCCGGTGGACCAGGTACTGACCATCGCCACCACCGACATCTTCAACGTGGTCGCGCTCGACCAGTTGCGGGCGATGCTCGGCCCCCAGGTCGAACTCAAGGCCCAACTCGCCGCCGAAGCCCAGCTTGGCGACTATATCGACCAGTTCTACGGTCACGAGCTGTCGGTCGATGGCATCCTCACCGAGATCGAGACCGGCGAGATCGACTACGACAGCCTGCAGGGCGGCGGCGACGAATACACGCAGCCTATGGTGCGGCTGGTCAACGCCATCCTGGTTGATTCGGTCAAGCGCGGCGCTTCGGACATCCACTTCGAACCGGAATACGCCTTCCTGCGCATCCGTTACCGCATCGACGGCGTGCTGGAGACCGTGCGCAGCCTGCACAAGACCTACATGGCCGGGATCACCGTGCGCGTGAAAGTGGTCAGCGAAATGAACATCGCGGAAACCCGCGCGCCCCAGGACGGCCGTCTGTCGCTGACGCTCAATGGCCGCCCGGTGGATTTCAGGGTATCCACACAGCCGACGATCTACGGCGAGAACATCGTGCTGCGGGTGCTCGACCGCGAGAAGTCGATCGTCAACCTCGACCGCATGAACCTGTCGAAAACGACGATGGCCAAACTCGAGGTGATGCTGTCGCGGCCCGAGGGCATCCTGGTGGTGACCGGCCCCACCGGCAGCGGCAAGACCACGACCCTTTATTCACTGCTCGCCCAGGTCAATGACGAAACCGTCAACATCATGACACTGGAGGACCCGGTCGAATATCCGCTGACGCTGATGCGGCAGACCTCGGTCAGCGAAGTCGCGAAGATGGATTTCGCCAACGGTATCCGCTCGATCATGCGCCAGGATCCGGACATCATTCTCGTCGGCGAGGTGCGTGACAAGGAAACCGCCGAGATGGCCTTCCGCGCGGCAATGACCGGCCACCAGGTATTCACCACGCTGCACACCAACTCGGCGCTGGGCGCGTTCCCGCGACTGCTCGACATCGGCATCCAGCCCGACATCATGGCCGGCAACATCATCGGCATCATCGCCCAGCGCCTGGTGCGTGTACTCTGCACCCACTGCAAAGAGGCCTATGCGCCTTCTCCGGACGAGCGGGCCCTGCTCGGTGCCGCCTCCGACCAGGCTTCATTCCTCTACCGTCCGATCGGCTGCAAACACTGCGGGAACAAGGGCTACCGCGGACGCACCCCGATCATGGAGCTGCTGGTAATGGATGGCGACCTCGATGAGCTGGTGGCGCGGCGCGCCACGGCCAAGGAGCTGCGCGCCGAAGCGGTGACCAAGGGTTTCCGTTCGCTGGCCGAGGAGGGTGTTACCCGCGTGATCGAGGGCGTGACCAGTCTCGCCGAAGTCGCGCGCACCGTCGATCTGACCAGCCGCATCCGGAACTAAGGGCGGCCGAGTCATGCCCTCGTTCGACTACAAGGCCATCGACAAAACCGGCCAGCCTGCGCGTGGCGGCCTTGATGCCGTGAACGAGGTCGATCTCGAGCTGCGCCTGCGCCGCATGGGCCTCGATCTGATCACCTGCAAGCAGGTCGACAAGAAACGCACCTCACTGGGCAGCGGAGCGATCACCCGCCAGGATCTGGTCAACTTCTGCTTCGACATGGAGCAGATGGTGCGCTCGGGCATCCCGATCCTTGATGGTCTGCGCGACATGCGCGACGGCATCGATTCACCGCGCTTCCGCGAAGTGCTCACGGTGATGACCGAGGACATGGAAGCCGGCAATGTGCTGTCACACTGCATGGCCTCACACCCGGACGTATTCGACCACGTGTTCATCAGCCTGATCCGCGCCGGCGAGCGCTCCGGACAGCTTCCGGAGGTGTTCCAGAACCTGGCCGAAACCATCCGCTGGCAGGATGAGCTGCTCTCACAGACCAAACGCCTGTTGATGTATCCGGCCTTCACGCTGGTGGTGGTGCTGGGCGTGATGGGCGCGCTGCTGGTGTTCCTGGTGCCGCAGATCGCAGGGCTGTTCAAGTCGATGGGTATGGCGCTGCCGACACAGACCAAGGTTCTGCTCGCCGTATCCGCCTTCACCAAGGATTTCTGGCTGCCGATCCTGCTGATCCCTGCCGGTGCGGCGATCAGTTTCGCCGTGGTCATCAAGCGTTCAAGCAAAGCCGCTTATTTCTGGGATCACGCCAAACTGCGTATCCCGGTGATCGGTCCGATTTTGCAGAAGATCATCATGTCGCGGTTCACCAACACCTTCGGCCTGATGTACCGCTCGGGCATCACGGTGCTCGATGCGATCAAGATCAGCGAGGATGTGGTCGGCAACCGGGTGGTCGCAGACGGGCTGAACCGTGCCGTGCAGCAGGTCGCCTCGGGTGCAGGACTGACCGACACCTTCAACAACCTCGGCCTTTTTCCGCCGCTGGTGATCCGCATGCTGCGCGTCGGCGAAAACACCGGCGCGCTCGACACCGCGCTCGCCAACGTGACCTATTTCTACAACCGCGATGTCAAGGATGCCGTTGACAAGGGCATGAAGATGCTCGGGCCGGCATTGACACTGGTGCTCGGCGGCATGATCGCATTCGTGATCTGGGCGGTTCTCGGGCCGGTCTATGATATTCTGGGCAAGCTGAAGTTCTAGCCCGCGCCAATCCCACCGCAATGGCCGCCAAACTCCTCGTTTACGTCACCACCTCAGGCGCAGCCGCCTCGCTTGCCCGCGGCGGCAAGGTCGAAGTGCTCGAGCGTTTCGCCAACGACGAAGCCGGACTTGCCGCGTTCCGCGAATACGCCGCCGCCAGCGCCGGCGCTCCCGCCTTCATCCTCGTTGACGCCACCGAGGAAGACTACCGTTTCGAAACCCTGCCCCATGCCTCGGGCGCCGACCGCGAACAGATGGTCGAGCGCAAGCTGCGCCAGTATTACCGCAGCTCACCCTACTCGATGGCGCAACTGGTCGGGCGCGACGACACCAAACGCCGCGATGACCGCTTCCTGTTTTGCGCGCTGACCAATCCCGATGTGGTCACCCCCTGGCTCGATATTCTCGCGGCGCTGAAACAGCCGGTGGGCGGCATCCATCTGCTGCCGCTGGTGCTGCGGCGGCTGGTCCCCGACATCGCGCCCAAGGTGACCAATCTGATCACTGTCGGCGTACTGCCGAGCGGCATCCGCCTCGCGTTTTTCAGGGATGGTGCCTTCCGCCTGAGCCGTCTCAGCCGCGCCGACCTCTCCCCGGAAACCCTGCCCAAGGCCATCATCGAGGAGATCAGCAACACCCGGCTCTACCTGCACGCCCTGCGGGCCGCGACCCTCGACGAGCCGGTGACGGTGGTCCTGCTGGATCTCGCCGGCCAGCTTGGACCCGTCAGGCAGCAGATCGCGGCGGATGTTCCCGGCATCTCCAGCGAGCTTGTCGGCGGCGAGGTCATTGCCTCAAAGCTAAAGCTGGCTACCGTCGATTTCGCAACAAATCCCGAAATTGCCTATCTGCAATTGCTGGCCGACCGCATGCCGTCGGCCAATCTCGCCAAACCCGACATCACCCTGGATTATCGCCGGCTGCGCACCAAGCAGCGGTTGTACGCGGCGAGTATCGCCGCCGCTGTCATCGGCCTGTGCTGGAGCGGTTTCAACCTGAGCCAGCAGTTCATGCTGGATGGGGAACGCGAGGACGTGGTGCGCCAGACCGCAAGGGTCAATGCCGAATACGAAGCTGCCACCCGCCAGTTTCCCTCCGCCCCGACCAGCGCCGAAAACCTGCGCCGTACCACCGAAATTGCCGAAAAACTGCGCGCCACCGACAAGACGCCGCTGCCATTTCTGGTGTCGCTGTCGCGCGCCCTGGGGCCTGATCCCGACCTGATGACGGTTGAAGTGCTGTGGCAGCACTCTCCGAACGAAATCGCCGGGCCTGACCGCAGCGGCCAGCCGGCCACTGCGGGCAACACACCGCCGCCTGCTCCGGCACCCGGTGCCGGAGGGATACGCAAGCAAAGCGGACTGCTGTCCGGTGAAATCCGCAATTTCCGTGGTGACTATCGCAACGCCATCAGCCGCGTCAACGCCCTCGCCGACAGGCTGCGTAATGACCCGGCGGTCGAGGAAGTGCGCGTGGTGCAACTGCCGCTCAATGTCAGCCCCGGCCTGGCGCTTTCCGGCAGAACCTCGGACACACCGGCTCAGGGCGGCAGCACCGAGTTCAAGTTGATCGTGGTGATGAAGGGGGCTGCGTGAACAACGAAGACCTCAAGGTCCTGCGTACGCCGCTGATCATCCTCGCCGCGGTCATCACCGTGGTCGCCGGCGCCGGCTGGTATACCCATACGCTGGTGATCCAGTCCAAGGCCGCCCTGGTACGACAGAACAACGATTTGCAAAGCGCAAAAACGCGGATGCGCCAGTCCGGCGACGAGAAAGAAACCATCGTCAAATACGTCGACCGCTACCGCGAACTGGAAACCATCGGTTTTGCCGGCGAAGAGCAACGCATCAACTGGCTCGACGCCCTGCGCAACGCCAATGCCGCCGCGGGCCTGTTCGGCATCGGCTACCAGATCGGCACCCAGCACAGCTATCCCTACGCAGCCGAACTCGACCCGGGCGCAATCAGCCTGCAGGAATCGATCATGGAACTCGACATGAGCCTGCTGCACGAGGGCGACCTCGCGCGCTTTTTCGAGACCCTGCGTGCGCAGCGCGTCGGCCTGTTCCAGGTGCGCGAATGCACACTCACCCGAACCGACAAATCCGATACCCTGCGCAATCAGGCTTATCTCAGCGCCAAATGCGACCTGGCCTGGATCACCGCAAAACCCGCCGCAGCCACCGGAGTCAAGCGATGAAAGCCGTGTATCCGCTGCTGCTGCTGCTGGGGTCTGTCGCGCTTCCAGCGCAGGCCCAGGCCCCAAAGCCGGCACCTTCCACCGCCGCGCAGGCGCTGGCCGTGGGCCGGCTGTTTTTTACCCCTGAGCAGCGCGAGCAGCTCGATTCGCTGCGGATCAAAAAGGTGGTTGCCAGCCAGGCCAAGGAAGAGCCGCCGCCGGAAATCGTCACCTACGAAGGCGTCGTCCGCCGCACCGACGGCCGGACCACGGTCTGGGTCAACAACAAACCGCTGACCGAGCGCGAGCTGCGTGATGCCCCGGCCATCGCCGGCCGTATCGAGCGTGACGGAACGCTGCGTCTGCAGACCGGCCAGGCCGGTCCCGCGATGCGGCTCAAGGTGGGGCAGCGCGCGGAACTGAGTTCGGGCAGGATCGAAGAACGGCCGGCGACGGATACCCGCAACGCCATTGCCGGGCAACGCAATGCCGCCGCCAAGCCCGAGGACAAGGAACCTCCATTCCGGCCGGCCGGACCCAGGGAAATCCCGGACAAATTACCGTTACTCAGCGACAGTGAAGAGGTAAAGTTCATCCCGATGGATCCTGCGATGGCGGCGAAACTCCGCGCGCTGCAGGAATCCACCCGTGACAGAGCCACCCAGTAAACCCAATCCCCCGGTCATCATGACATCCCGCGAACCCGGCCCACTCGGGTTGACCCGCAACCGCTCACAGCGCGGCTTCGGCATGTATGTGGTGGTGATGCTGATCGGGGCAGTCGCCACAGTCACAGTAGCCGCGGTGCTCACCGCACGCGCCCTGCAGACCAAGGAACTGGTTGATCAGGCCGGCACCCTTGCCGAAGCCAAGCAGGCATTGATCGGCTGGGCGATCACACGGGGCTCGACCAGCAACCCGGGCAGCAGCCGCCCGGGTGACCTGCCCGCCCCCGACACCCTGACCAACGCGACGCCCAACTACAACGGTGATCAGGAAGCCACCTGCCTCGATGCCACGCGCATAACCGGCCTTCCCGGAATCTCGACCGGGGTTAACCTGCGCTGCCTTGGCAGACTGCCCTGGCGTGCTTTGCAAATGAGCATCAAAGGTGGCGAGGAACAGGACGATAACACCCCCTCGCAGGTCAAAATGGGCGAACGCGATGCCGACGGCCGGATGCCCTGGTATGCGGTGTCGGCCAATCTGACGGCAACGGATACTTGCCTGACCCAGCTCAACTCCGCGCTGACCACCCGCAGTTACCCCGGCAACCACGTCTGTGCCGATGCCACCAGCCTGCCCTACCCCTGGCTTACCGTGCGCGACACGCGCGGCAACATACTCAGCAACCGCGTGGCCTTCGTGGTGATCCTCCCCGGGCCGGTGGTCGGCAGCCAGCAGCGCCGTGCAGCCCCGAACCTCGGCGGCGCCTCGGAGTATCTCGACTCAATGACAGTGGTTTCTGGTTGCAGCACCCCCTGCGTGGCTGGCACCTACAGCAATGCTGATCTCGACAATGATTTTATTGCGGGTGACACCAGCGACACCTTCAACGACCGCCTGCTTTACGTCACCATGGACGAATTGATGGCTGCAGTCGAAAACCAGGTGGCCAGCACCATTGCCGGAGCGGTGCGCAGTTTTGCCACCACCTACACCGATTCCTCGCCAAATCCGCGTTATCCCTGGCTTTCGCCATTCAACCCCGCGGGCAGCTCGACACCAGACGCGATCGTTGGCACCACCCGCGGCATGGCTCCCACACACGTAGTTGGCGGCGCTTTTACAACAGGCTTCACCTGGTCTATGAGCGGCTCCCCTCCGGTCACCCGCAGTGGCACAGTAAACAGCTCGGAGGTGCGAAACTACACTGTGCCGGCCGGCCAGGGCAGCTGCGTCTGGTCGTCCATCGGCATGCACCGCGTCGAATGCACGGCCACGGTAACCAACCCGGAGACCGGCGTGACTCGCAGGTCAGTCACGTTGCGATATACCGGCAGCAGTACCAGCCCCATCGTAAACAGCAGCGCGGCTGCAGGGAATCTTGTGGTTTCTCCGGCCACCAGTTCCACCCTGACCACTCGCTCGATAAACCGCACCACACTGAGCAGTGTCACGATCCAGATCATTGACTATGACGATACCTCGATCACCTGGAGTTACAACCCTTTCACCGGCACCTGGGTTTATGGCGCCGAGATTGTCGGTTACGGCACGGAAAACGCAGGCAGTGGTTACTCGATCCGTACCTCCGGCATCACCATGTATCCCGTGCTGCCGACCTGGTATGTCAACAACGATTGGCACCGCTTCACCTATGCGGCGATAGCCAGTGGATATCAGCCCGGCGGCGGCAACAGCTGCGCAGGCGGCTGCTTCACCGTTCGTCTCAACGGCAACAGCATCAGCACCACCGCGCAGGTTGTCGTGCTCAGTGCCGGCGGACTGCTGACCGGGCAGAACCGCAGTCCACACAACACCACTCTCTCAAACTATTTCGACAGCTCAAACAACTGGTCTGCACTCACCACCACCTTTGATCGCCAGAAGCCTCGCAGCACCACATTCAATGACCAGATCGCAGTCATTTCACAATAAGCATCCCTGCCGTCAGCAGGGTTTCACGCTGATCGAAATTGCGATCAGCCTGTTCATATTGACCCTGGTGATTGGCGCCCTGCTGATACCACTGGCCACCCAGACTGACGAGCGCCAGGCGCGTGAAGCCGAGCGTCTGATGAACGAGATGCTCGAAGCCCTGATAGGTTATGCGCTGACTCAAACCCAGCCGCGCCTGCCATGTCCCGACCGCAGCAGTGGTGGCGCAGGCGGCACCAACGATACCGCCAATGACGGGCTTGAGGACTTCAACTCGACCACCGGGCTCTGCCAGGTCACCGACGGCAATATTCCATGGGCAACTCTTGGGGTCAGCGCAGCTGATCCCTGGGGCAACCGCTTCCGCTATCTGGTTACGCCGGCATTCAGCAACCGCTCGCCCGCGACAACCATGTCTCTGACATCAACCGGCACGATCAAGGTTTGCGCCGCAGCACCCACCAGCACAACCTGCGGTGGCACCACCTATGTCGCTGACAACGTTCCGGCGGCGATTCTTTCACACGGTAAAAACGGTTTTGGCGCGATGAACGCCAGCAGCAACACCCAGATTTCGACTACCGGTGCCTCGACCCACGAGGCAGAAAATGCGGGCGGTACTTACACAGAAAGTGTGGTCAGCCGTACGCGCACTGATGCCACTGGCGCCGCATTCGACGACATCGTCGTCTGGCTGTCACCCAATGTCCTGTTCAGCCGTCTGGTCGCCGCGAACAAACTGCCCTGAAGCAATCCGGCCTAAGCCGGCGCCAGCATCAACGACACCCGGCCCCGGCGGTTGTCGATCAGCACCAGCCTGAAACCGCTTTTTGCCGCAAACCCCGCCGCCTGATACAGGCCGACACCCAGCCCGCTTTCCGACGCTACTGGGCCTTTGAACAATTCCCGCACCCGCTCGCCCTCAATAGCGGCGCCATCGTCGCTGACATACAGCGCCGGGCCGTCACCCAGGCGTGCGGTGACCAACTTCGCATCACCTTCGCTGACCTTGTAGAGCGCGTTCTCCAGCAGGGTGTCCGCAACACTGTCAAACAATTCGGCAGGCACCCGTGCCGCGCCGGTCAACTCAAGGGGCAAGAACCGGACGTTGCGGCTGGCGTAACGCGACTCCAGCCCGCGCCACCAGATCGCGGCATCGGCCTCGGTCATGCCATGGCTCTCGGGTGACTTGAGTTTTTCCAGTGTCGCGCCGAGGCGCTGCGTGATGTTCGGCAACTGGCGCTGCACCAGCGCGCGGAAAGCGGCTTCATCGGCGCCGCGCATCTCGGCGGCGGCGCAGATCGAGCGCAATGACTGGAGCAGGTTCTTCACATCATGGGTCAGCCGCGCCCCGGTTTCGTAGATCGCCTGGGTGTAGGCCGATTGCTGGCGCTGCTGTTCGCGACGCAGCCCCTCGTAAAAATGCCCCACCATCTGCACCAGCAGTTTCTGGTGGATCAGGACTGCCGGCGACAGCGGTCGCGAGGCGTACATTTTCAGGTGCAGCATGCCGGATTCAAAATCCTCGGCGATGCCCTCCAGTTTGCCCACCTCACCGCTGGATCCCGAGGTGATCCAGACATAGCCGTTGGTCCAGGGCAGGTCGAGCAGATCAGTCAGTGCCGCGCGCAGGAACTGCTCGGGCCGTGTCTCGGATTCGGCAAGGTTGGCCAGACGGCGCATGCGTTGCTCGAATGGCAGCCCCAGGCCCAGCAGGTAGCGCGACAGCAGGGTGCCGACACCGCTGAACCCCGCCCGCGGATTCCACAGCCAGGACAAACCGATCATCAGCGCGGCGATGGCCAGCAGCACCTTCATCACGCCGAAGAGATAAGTTCCATCACCCTGCACCACCTGCAGGAAAAGAATGACAAAACTGCCCAGCCCGAGCACCACCACCATCAGGAACAGCACCAGGGTGTAGAACAAGTCGATGATCACCGGTGCACCGCGCAGGCGCTCCCCGGCGGGTATCACCAGCACAATCAGCGGCAGCACGACCAGCCCGAAACGCACAAACGGCGCTGTCTGCCCGGCAATCAGCGGATCACGTATCAACTGCGGCAGCACCCAGGCCAGCAGCATGGTGACGAGATATGCCGCGGCAATGATCGCCGCGAGCCGCTGCCCGCGTGAGACCGTCGCCGGAACACCGCCGCCAATCAGCGCGAACAGCAGTGCAATCCAGGCCGCGATCAGCCACCAGTTGCCGGACAGGGCGAACAGCGTGCCCAGCCCCAGCACCAGCAGGGCATGCGGGGCCGGAATACGGCGTTCACCGTGCCACACCGGTTGCCATAGCAGGAACAGCCCGAAATGAGTCAGCAACAGTCCACGCGCCCACCACTCGTCGACATTCCAGGCCATCGCCAGATGCAGCGTGAGCAGCATCAGGCCCAGCCGGGTATTCTGGAAGCGGACATCAAACGAGCGAGCCTGCTCGTCGTTCGGGATATTGATGGCCTGTTCAGGCATGTTGATTCGTTATACTCCCGGCGGTAAACCAGCAAGGATCAATACGTGCATATCAGTACCATCGCCAGGTTCACCGCGCTCGAAGCGTTGCGCACCCGACTGCCCCTGACTTCGATACTGGCGCTGCTGCTGCTGTTGCTGGCGAGTTTTTTTGTGCGTGAACTCGCCGTCACCGAGGCCGCGCGCTTCCAGACCGCGTTTTACTCCGCAGCCGCCAGGCTTTGCGCGGTATTCCTGGTCGCCGTATACGTGCTCGCCAGCATGGCCCGCGAATTCAACGACAAGGGTCTTGAAGCCGTGCTCGCGCTCGATGTGCGGCGCAGCCATTATATCCTCGGCAAACTGGCGGGCTTCCTGCTCGCCGCGCTGATGGTCGCGGTGGTGCTGGCGCTGCCGCCTTTTTTGTTCGCTCCGCTGCCGGCGGCGTTGTCGTGGGCATTCTCGCTGACCCTGGAGCTCGCGCTGATCGCGGCGCTGGCGCTGTTCTGCATCGTCACCTTCAACATGCTGCTGCCGGCGGCGGCCTTTGTTGCCGGCTTCTACCTGATCTGCCGCAGCGTGGAGGCGATGCGGCTGATGAGCGCCCATCCTGTCGGCGGCGGCAGCGACTGGTCAGAGTTGATCACCCAGGGACTGGTTGAAATGCTGGCCTATCTGCTGCCGGCACTCGACGGCTGGACGCGGGCAGCCTGGCTGGTCGATGCCGCGCCGTCCTCCTCCGAACTGGCAGCCATAGCGGTTCAGGGCATCGTTTATCTCGTGCTGCTGACCGCGGCCGCCCTGTTCGATTTCTACCGGCGGAGCTTCTGACTTGGCGACATTGTTCGCCCGCCAGGAGGAACGGTCTCTCGGCGTGGTGCCGTGGTGGGTCGCCGCCATGCTTGTCCTGGCCTTGCTGGGCCAGGTCGTACTGCACGGCATGCAGCCGGCCCCGGTGGCCCGGGCCGAGGCTTTGCCCGAGCCGCCACCCGCGCGCTGGCTCGCCGCGGCAAGCCTAGGTGAAACGGTCGCCTCCAGCCAGCTCACCCTGCTTTATCTGCAGGCCTTCGACAACCAGCCCGGGATCAGCATTCCGTTTGCCGCGCTCGACTACCCACGGGTGCAGCGCTGGCTGTCCGCCGCGCTGGCACTGGACCCGCGTGGCGGATATGCGCTGATGATGGCCTCCCAGCTCTATGGCCAGGTGACCGATCCGGCGAAACAGCGATCGATGTGCGATTTTGTCCATGCCCGGTTTATCGAGGCACCGGATCTGCGCTGGCGATGGATGGCCCACTGCGCGATCATGGCCAAGCACCGGTTGCAGGATGTGCCGCTGGCTCTGCGGTATGCGACCGACATCGCGGTGCACGCCGGCAAAGCCTCGAACTGGGCGCGCCAGATGCGGATTTTCATCCTCGAAGATCTGGGCGAGACGGACAGCGCAAGGGTGTTGCTGGGGGGCTTGCTGGCCAACGGTGAGGTCCGTGACCCCACCGAAATCCGCTTTCTGACCGAACGCCTGCAGACCCTGGAAGCGGCGTCAAAAAAGCCGCGTACGACGGATTCCCGACAGCCTTAGTCGTGTACTTGGCGTACCCAAACGTCATCCAGAAATCACCCCAAACAGCGTTAGCGAACACTTACTTTTTACGTTGCGGTGCAGAATTAAATTAATTAATAAAATCAAATACTTATATTAAATCTGGCGTTACATGTGTACCTAGGCAGGTAAAGCCCGGAAAACGCCTGAGCGCGACATATCCAAAAAGACTGGTACGGACTTTGCGGAGATTCCTGCCGTCAACATCCGCCACCCGGCGGCAAGGAGCAAAAAATGAAACGACAACAAGGCTTTACGCTGATTGAAATCGCGATTGTGCTGGTCATCATCGGCTTGCTGCTCGGCGGCGTGCTGAAAGGCCAGGAGCTGATCACCAGCGCCCGCGTGCGCAACATGATCTCGACACAGGACGGCATCAAGGCGGCCTACTTCGGCTTTCTCGACCGCTTCCGCGCCCTGCCCGGCGACTACACCCAGGCCACGGTCAATATCACCGGTATGTCGGCCAACTCGAATGGCAACGGTAATGGCCGTATTGAAACCGGCGCGACGCCGGTAGCCAGCAGCGTGGTCGAAGAACACATTCTGGTTTGGGAGCATTTGTCAAAAGCGGGCTTCATCAACGGCACCTACACCTATGCCGCCACTGCTTCTGCCACCACCAGCCCGACCAACCCCTATGGCGTCTACATGCAGGTCATTTATGACGGCGCCTACGGCGGCGTGCCGCCCTCGGCCCTGCGCCACAACATCAAGACGGGCTCGCAGGTTCCAGTCGATATCATTGTCGAAGTCGACCGCAAAATCGACGACGGCGCCCCGAACACCGGTGGCTTCCAGTTCTCGGCCTATCAAGGCAATGGTGCCGCGGCCCCCACTGGTGGTGCTGCCGCAACGCCGGCCTGTACCAGCGCAACAACGGCGGCGGCGACCTGGAACGCCACCAACGGCAGCACCAACTGCGGCGGCGCGAGTTTGCTGTAAATCACTGCCTCCCGAGAAAAAACCCGCTTGCGCGGGTTTTTTTACGTCCAGCTTTTTTTCAGCCCTGCAGCAACCTGATCTCGGCGGCGGCGACGCCGGATTCGCTACCGAGCAGCACCACCACATCGCCCTCCTCGATGCACATATCGGGGGATGGTGTAACGGTACGCACATTGCGCCGGCGGATCGCGGTGACCTCCACCCCCTCCGCTGCCAGATCCAGCTCACCGAGGCGTTTGCCGATGGCCCGCGCGCCGCTGCCAACCGGCACCGAGTGCAGCCTCGGCTGCAGGGCCTGATCATCACTTTCACTGCCGTCGCTCATTCCGCGGAAAAATCCGCGGAACAGGTCGTAACGATGCTCCCGCGTTTCGCGAATCCGGCGCAGCACCCGGGTCAGCGGCACACCGACCAGCATCAGCGTGCTTGAGGCTAGCATCAGGCTCGCTTCCATCAGGTCGGCGACGACCTCGGCGGCACCGGCATTGCGCAGTTTCTCGACATCACTGTCATCAATCGTGCGAACCACCACCGGCAGCCCGGGACGGGCCTCGTGGACATGCTCAAGTATGCGCAGCGCCGACGGCGTATCGGCATAGGTAACAATGACCACCCGCGCCCGCGCAAGGCCCGCGGCCAGCAGCACCTCGCGCCGCGCAGCATCGCCGAACACCACACGCTCGCCCGCAGCGGCGGCCTCGCGGATGCGTTCAGGGTCGTTGTCGAGTGCAATAAACGGTATCTTTTCCTGCTCGAGGAAACGCGCCAGGTTCTGCCCGCTGCGGCCATAACCACAGATCAGTGCATGCTGGTCGGCGCTCATCGACTGCACGGCGATGTTGTGCAACTGCATCGCCCGGCTCATCCACTCACTGGCGCTCCAGCGGCGCACGATGGCTTCGCTGCGCTCGATCACAAAAGGCGCGATCAGCATCGACAACACCATCGCCGCCAGTACGGGCTGCAGCACATCGTCGCCAATCAGTTCGCTGCCCGCGGCATGGGCGAGGATGACAAAACCGAATTCGCCGCAGGCCCCCAGCGCAAGCCCGGTGCGCAGGGCCACGCCGGTGGTTGCACCAAACACCCGGCTCAAACCGAAGATCAGCGCGGTCTTCGCCAGCACCAGGGTCACCAGCAGCACGCTGACCCAGGCATTCTCGGCAACTTCGGCGATATTGAGCAGCATGCCGATGGTGACGAAAAAAAGGCCCAGCAGCACGTCGCGGAAGGGCTTGATGTCCTCCTCGACCTGATAGCGGTACTCGGTCTCGGAGATCAGCACGCCGGCGACAAAGGCGCCCAGTGCGAGCGACAGTCCGGCCAGTTCGGTGAGGTAGGCGATGCCCAGCGTCACCAGCAGCACATTGAGCACAAACAGCTCGGAGGATTTCTGGCGGGCGACAACATGAAACCAGGCGCGCATCAGGCGCTGGCCAAGAAACAGCAGCACCGCGAGCACGATCACCGCCTTCGCCAGCGCCAGCCCGAGCGTGACCGCGAACTGGTCGGCCGGAGCCGCCAGCGCCGGAATCATGATCAGCAGCGGCACCACGGCCAGGTCCTGAAACAGCAGGATGCCCATGATCTGGCGGCCGTGCGCTGAATTGAGCTCAAAGCGCTCGGCGAGCAGCTTCGCCAGTATCGCAGTGGAGGACATCGCCAACGCGCCGCCGAGCGCGATGCCGGCCTGCCAGTTAAGGTCGAGAAGCGCGGCGGCACCAACCACCAGCAGCATGGTGGCAACGACCTGGGCAACCCCCAGCCCGAACACGATGTGGCGCATGGTCATCAACCGTGACAGGCTGAACTCGAGACCGATGCTGAACATCAGGAACACCACACCGATCTCGGCCAGGCTGCGCACGGCTTCGGTGCTGTTGATCCAGCCCAGCGCATGCGGGCCGATGGCAACACCCACGATCAGGTAACCCAGCAGCGGCGGCAGCCGCAAGGTACGGAATACCACCACCACCAGCACGGCGGCGGCAAGCAGTACGAGCACGGGCTGGAGCGTGTTGTGCATGAATATCCGGGGATCGGGGACAGTCCGAATATTGCTTTTTCTTCAATGAATTGCAAGCTGCAACGACCGGTCCGAGGTGGTGCCTTTGTTATAATCAGCGCATGAAATCCGTTCCGGAACATGGGTCAAAAGCCGCCAGTCCGGCAATCGCAGCCGCGCGCGAAGTACTCGCAATCGAGGCCAGGGCGATCCATGAACTGGCTGCGCACATTGATGCCAGCTTCGAGCAGGCCATCCAGATACTGCTGCAGTGCCGCGGCCGTGTCGTGGTCAGCGGCATCGGAAAATCCGGGCATATCGCGCGCAAGATCGCAGCCACACTCGCCAGCACCGGCACACCGGCCTTTTTTGTGCACCCCGCCGAGGCCAGCCACGGCGACCTCGGCATGGTCACCCGCGATGACGTGTTTGTCGCACTGTCCAACTCAGGCGAATCCGCCGAGCTGCTGACCATCGTGCCGGTTTTGAAGCGCCAGGGCGCAAAACTGATCACGATGACCGGCAACCCCGCGTCGACGCTGGGTCGCGAGGCCGATATCCACCTCTATGCCGGCGCCGCCCAGGAAGCCTGCCCGCTCAATCTCGCGCCGACAGCCAGCACCACCGCGGCACTGGCCCTTGGTGACGCCATCGCGGTGGCGCTGATGCGTGCGCGCGGCTTCACCCAGGACGAATTTGCACGCTCGCACCCCGGCGGTTCGCTCGGCCGCAAGCTACTGACCATGGTGCGCGACGTGATGCGCTCCGGCGCCGAGGCGCCGCGCATCACCCAGGACTCGACACTGGCTGACGCCCTGCTCGAAATGTCTCGCGGACGCATGGGCATGACTGCGGTGGTCGACAGGGACCAGGTGGTCAGGGGCATCTTCACCGACGGCGACCTGCGCCGGGTGATCGCCAAGGGTACTGATCTGCGCGTGACGCCGATCCGCGAAATCATGTCAGCGAACCCGCGCACCATCGGTCCCGAACGCCTTGCAGCGGAAGCTGTCGAAATAATGGAGCGCGGCAAGGTCACCCAGCTGCTGGTGGTGGACGACGGCGGGCGTTTGCTCGGCGCGCTGAACATCCACGACCTGTTCCGCGGCAAAGTGGTCTGATCCAGGGAGTCCGCGCTTGTCAATGATTACCCGGGCCAGGAACATCCGCATCGCAGCCTTCGATGTTGACGGCGTCCTCTCCGACGGCGGCCTGCACTATGCCGAGCAGGGCGATGTGATGAAAACCTTTGATGTCCGCGACGGCATGGGCATGCGCCTGCTGCGCGATGCCGGCATCACTCTCGCCATCATTACCAGTCGCAAGGCGGGCAGCGTGCGCGAACGCGCCGCCGACCTCGGCATCGAGCATGTCGAACAGGGTGTGGGCGACAAGCTCACTGCACTGCAAGCACTACTCGCACGGCTCGGCCTGAAGGGCTGCGACGCGGCGTTTCTCGGGGATGACCTGGTTGACCTGCCGGTATTCGGCATTTGCGGCCTCGCCGTCACTGTCGCCGACGCCCCGGCCGCGCTGAAACGGCGCGCGCATTACGTGACCCGGGCCCGTGGCGGCCACGGCGCGGCGCGCGAATTCTGCGAACTGCTGCTGCACAACCGCGACGCGCTGGCCCCGGCCATCCGCGGCTTCATGCCCGGCTCGCGATGACCCGCCTCACTCACATCTTTCCGGCACTGCTGCTCGCCGCGCTGGCTTCGCTGACCTTCTGGCTGGATCGCAGCCTGCAGCAGGACCTGCGCCAGTCGGAAGCCGAGCGCAATGATCCGGACATCATCGTCGACCACGTCATTGCCCGCCGTTTCGACCCCGAAGGCCGTCTCAAGCACACACTTTTCGCCGAGCGCATGACGCATTACCCGCAGAACGACGTCACGCTATTGGCATCACCGCGCCTGATCAGCGACGCCTCGGGCCGCGCGCCGGTGACCATCACCTCGCGCAGCGCCCGTGTTTCGGGCGGCGGAGACCAGGTGTATTTCGAGGAAAATGTTCGTGTATCACGCGCACCTTACGATGACCGCAGCGAACTGGTCATGGAAACCGAGTACCTGCACGTCATCCCCGATCAACACACGGCGCGCACCGACCGCAAGGTCACCATCACCGACGCCCATACCGTTGCCACCGCGATTGGCTTAGAATTGAACAGTGAAAATCGCACCGCCAGGTTCCTGTCGCAGTTCCGCGGCACCTACCATGATCCCCAGCGTACTGAAAAACGGCGCTAATCGCGCTGCCGTACTGCTTGCCGCCTGCCTGATGCTTGCGGCACCGGCCGCCCAATCTGAAAAAGCGGATCGCGAAAAGCCGATCAACATCGAAGCCGACCGCGTCAACGTAGATGACGCCAAGCAGATCGCCACCTTCGAGGGTCGTGTCGTGCTGACCCAGGGCACGCTGGTAATCCGCGGCGACAGGATGGAGGTGCGCCAGGACCAGCAGGGCTTCAAGACCGGAATTTCCTGGGGCAACCTCGCCTACTTCCGCCAGAAACGCGAAGGTTATGACGAATTGATCGAAGGCTGGGCCGAGCGCATCGAATACGACAGCCGCGCCGACAAGGTGCAGATGTTCAACCGCGCCTCGATGAAACGCGGGGCTGACGAAGTACGCGGCAATTACATCTCCTACGATGCCACCACCGAGTTCTTCCAGGTCACCACCAGCGGCGCCGCCGCCGGCAGCGACAACAACCGCGTACGTGCCGTGATCCAGCCCAAGCCGAAGGTGGCACCACCTTCCCAGCCGCCGGTGACACTGAAGCCGGTCGATGGCATCGCCGCGCCGCGCGAACCCCTGCCCGCCACCCGCTGAACAACATGGACAGCGCTGTTTCACCGACCAGCCCGGCAAGCCCGGCCGGCGACACCTCAGCCCGCGTACTGCGCGCCGAAAGCCTGAAAAAGCGCTACCGTACGCGCACCGTGGTCAAGGATGTATCACTCGAAGTGCGCAGCGGCGAAGTCATCGGGCTGCTCGGGCCCAACGGTGCCGGCAAGACCACCTGCTTCTACATGATGGTGGGCCTGGTTGCGATGGACGGCGGCGAGCTGTTTCTCAGCGAACCCGTCGGCGAAACCCGACTCACCCACATGCCGATGCACAGCCGCGCGCGACTCGGGCTGAGTTACCTGCCCCAGGAAGCCTCAATCTTCCGACGGCTTTCGGTGGCGGAAAATGTGCGCGCGATACTTGAGCTATACCATTCGGATGCCGCCATCATCGAATCCCGGCTCGATGCGCTGCTGCAGGATCTGCATGTGGGCCACCTGCGCAACAACCCGGCAATCAGCCTCTCCGGCGGCGAGCGCCGGCGGGTCGAGATCGCGCGCGCGCTCGCCACCGAGCCGCGCTTCGTGCTGCTCGACGAACCCTTCGCCGGCGTTGATCCGATCGCGGTGATCGAAATCCAGAAAATCATCGGTTTCCTGCGCAACCGCGGCATCGGCGTACTGATCACCGACCACAACGTCCGCGAGACCCTGGGCATCTGCGACCGCGCCTACATCATCAATGACGGCTCGGTGCTCGCTTTCGGCAAGCCCGACGAGATCGTCTATAATGAGAGTGTCCGCAAAGTGTATCTCGGAGAGCATTTCCGCCTGTGAACCTTCGCTGAAACCGGCCCCTGAAACCGCTCTGAAACGGCGCCCTGAAACGGGCACTCAAGCCATGGCGGATCACGCTCGGCAGCATCAACCGAATGCACCAGCCGCAACAAACGGCTACGGGGACGCGATTCACTGATCCGGCCCGCATGAAACACTCCTTACAGCTCAGACTCTCGCAACACCTGACCTTGACGCCGCAACTGCAGCAGTCAATCAGGCTGCTACAACTGTCGACCATCGAGCTCAACCAGGAAATCGAGCGCCTGCTGCAGGAAAATCCGCTGCTTGAGCGCGAAGAACGCGAGGATGGCGCGCCTGAAACATCGCCACCACCGGACAGCGTTGACGGCTCAGCCGGCAGCACCAGCGGCGACGAGCGGGCCGCCGAAACCCCGGCGGAGTCCGAGCGCCAAGATAGCAGCAACTTCGAAATCGACGACGGACCCGCGTATTCGGGGGGCGACAACGACGACGAGGATTACACCCCGCTCGCCGAACTGCCGCCCAACCTGCGCCTGCACCTGACCGGCCAGCTTTCACTGATGCACCTCACCGAGCGCGACCGCCGCATCGTGCAACTGCTGATCGACTCGCTCGACGATGACGGTTACCTTGGCCAGTCACTCGATGAAATCTGCGAAATGCTGCCGGCGGAGCTTGAAGTGGAAGCCGATGACCTGGCAATCGCGCTGCAGCACCTCCAGCACCTGGAGCCTGTCGGCATCGGCGCGCGCAACCTCTCCGAGTGCCTCTCCCTGCAGCTTGCAGCGATGCCCGTCGGAACCGAACACCGCGAAGCCGCGCTGGAAATCGTGCGCAACCACCTTGACGCGCTGGCTGCGCGCGACTTCCTCAAGCTCAAGCGCCTGCTCAAATGCGACGATGACTGCCTGCGTGGCGTGCAGAAACTCATCACCAGCCTCAATCCGCGGCCGGGACGCGACTTTTCCGCCGAAGAAGCACGTTATGTGATCGCCGACGTCATCGTGCGCAAGATCAGGGGGGTATGGGTGGCCTCGCTCAATCAGGACGCGATGCCGCGCCTGCGCGTAAACCGCATGTATGCGGACATCCTGCAGCGCAACCGCGGTGGCAGCACGCAGCAGCTCAATTCGCAGTTGCAGGAGGCGAAGTGGCTGATCAAGAACGTACAGCAGCGTTTTGACACCATCCTGCGCGTGTCCCAGGCCATCGTCGATCGCCAGCGCAACTTCCTTGAGCACGGTGAAGTGGCGATGCGGCCGCTGGTACTGCGGGAAATTGCCGAAATCCTCGGCCTGCACGAATCCACCGTATCCCGGGTGACCACGCAGAAATTCATGCACACCCCGCGCGGCATCTTCGAACTGAAGTATTTTTTCGGCAGCCATGTCGCGACCGAGGCTGGCGGCGCCGCCTCGAGTACCGCGATCCGCGCCCTTATCAAGCAGTTGGTCGGCGCCGAAAACACGCGCACGCCGCTCAGCGACGGCCAGATCTCCGAACTGCTCGGTCAGCAGGGTATAGTGGTGGCGCGGCGGACAATCGCCAAATACCGAGAATCCCTGCAGATCCTGCCGGTGAACCTGAGAAAAACCCTTTAAAGGAGAGCATATGAACCTGCATCTGACGGGCCACCATCTTCAGATCACCCCGGCGATCCGCGACCGTGTAGCGCAGAAACTGGAACGGATCACCGCCCACTTCGACCATGTCATCGACATCAATGTGATCATGACCGTCGAAAAACTGCAGCACAAGGTCGAAGCCACCGTGCACCTGAGCGGCAAGGAGATCTTCTGTGAAACACATGATGAAGACATGTACGTCGCCATTGATCACCTTGTCGGCAAGCTCGATCGCGCAGTGATCAAGCACAAGGAAAAAAACCTCGCCCACCGCCACGATAGCGTGCCGCTGAAACACCGGGCCGCCGAAGAAGAATAAAGCCGTTCCATCATGAACCTGATCGCAAAAATCCTGCCGGCCAGCAACATCCTGCTCGATGCCGACCTCACCAGCAAGAAGCGTATCTTCGAGCAGGCCGGCCTTCTGTTCGAAAATCACCAGCAGATCGCGCGCGCTGTTGTCTTCGACAGCCTGTTCGCCCGCGAAAAGCTGGGCTCCACCGGGCTGGGCCAGGGTGTGGCGATCCCCCACGGCCGAATCAAGGGCATCAAGAGCGCCGTCGGCGCGGTGATCCGGGTGCGTGAGACCGTTGCGTTTGACGCACCCGACGGGCAGAACGTGAAGCTCGCCTTCGTGCTGCTGGTACCCGAGCGCGCCACCGACGAGCATCTGCAGATTCTCTCCGAGCTGGCGCAGATGTTCAGCGACAAGGCTTTCCGCGAGCGCCTGCTCAATGCCGCCGACGCCGCGGCACTGCTTGAATTGATCCAGTCATGGGAGCCGCATGCCGCAGGTCAGCATAGCCCAGCTGTTTGAAGACACCCGCGAGAAACTGCAGCTCGAGTGGATCGCCGGGCGCGACGGCGCCGGGAAGGGCATCGACAGCGAGCTGACCAAGGATTCCTCCAAGGGCCTGGTCGGTCACCTCAATTTCATCCATCCCAACCTGATCCAGGTATTGGGCCCCTCAGAGGTCAATCACCTCGACGGACTCGACCCCGGGGAATGCCGCGGCCTGCTGCGGCGCACCGCGACCCGCGAACTCGCCTGCTTCATCGTCGCCGGCGCGAGGAGCATTCCCGAGGCACTGCGCGAGATTGCCGAGGAGACGCATACCCCGCTGTTCTCCTCGCCGATCGCCAGTGTC
This sequence comes from Betaproteobacteria bacterium Ga0077527, assembly GCA_001464815.1. Lineage (GTDB taxonomy): Bacteria > Pseudomonadota > Gammaproteobacteria > Burkholderiales > SG8-41. The sequence goes on from LNDW01000019.1 coordinate 127,344, forward strand.
GAGTTGATGTGGATCATGCGCCCCCACCTCGCGCGCACTCTGGCTGATTCGACCACCACCCACGGTGTTTTCCTCGATGTGCTCGGCGTCGGCGTGTTGCTGACCGGTGATTCGGGCGTGGGTAAAAGTGAACTTGCGCTGGAACTGATCAGCCGAGGCAGCGGACTCATCGCCGACGATGTGGTCGAGCTCTACCGCCTCGGCCCCGAAAGCATCGAGGGCCGCTGCCCGCCGATGCTGCGCGACTTCCTCGAGGTGCGCGGCCTTGGCGTGCTCAACATCCGCACCATTTTTGGCGAGGCCGCGCTGCGCCCGCGCAAGAACGTGAAGCTGATCGTCCACCTCGAACGGCCCAGCGATCCGGCGCTGCTCGAGCGACTGCCGCTCAAGCCCGGCACCGAGCTGCTGATGGATGTACGCATCCACAAGGTCACCATCCCGGTCGCCGCGGGCCGCAATCTTGCGGTGCTGACCGAGGCCGCGGTGCGCAACCATGTACTGCAGATGCGCGGCATCGACAGCACCCGCGAATTCGTCGAGCGCCAGTCGCAGGCAATGAGCGGCGAAAGCGAATAACCCGCGCCATGCAACTGGTCCTGATCACCGGCCTATCGGGCTCGGGCAAGAGTGTCGCCCTCGCTGTGATGGAGGACGCCGGTTACTACTGCATCGACAATCTGCAACTGGACATGGTCAATGGCGTGGTCGCCTCGCTGCAGGGCTCCGGCATCACCCGGGGCGCCCTGACCATCGATGCCCGCGCCGGCGCCGGGGTCGCCCGCCTGCCCGAGCTGGTAACCCGGCTGCGCGAGGCCGGACATGACCTGCGGGTGATGTTCCTCGAGGCCAAGTCGGAAACCCTGATCAAGCGTTATTCCGAGACACGGCGCCGCCATCCTTTATCCGACGGCGTGATGACACTGCCCGAATGTATTGCCCGCGAACGCGAGCTGGTCGCCGACATTGCCGACATGGCGCACCACATCGACACCAGCGACCTCGCGCCGAACACGCTGCGCGCCTGGGTCAAGGATTTTGCACAGATCGGCGGCGGCGGCCTGACACTGCTCTTTGAATCTTTCGGTTTCAAGCACGGCATCCCGCTCGACGCCGATTTCGTGTTCGACGTTCGCTGCCTGCCCAACCCCTACTACGATCCGCAGCTTCGCCCGCTGACCGGGCTTGATGCCCCGGTTGCCGCCTTTGTCGAAGCGACACCGGACGCGATGCGCATGCTCTCCGACATCCAGCGTTTTGTCGGCGACTGGCTGCCCGCCTTCGAGCGCGACAACCGCAGCTACCTGACTATCGCCATCGGCTGCACCGGCGGCCAGCACCGCTCGGTTTACCTGGCCGACAGTCTGGCGCGCCATTTCGGCGGCAACACCCGCACGCTGGCGCGGCACCGCGAGCTCGGGTGATCAATGAAATCAGGAAGCCGCACATGAACATCCCGCTGTTTCCGCTGGGCACCGTGTTGTTCCCCGGCGGCATGCTGCCACTGCGTGTATTCGAGCCGCGTTACGTCGACATGACCAAGGCCTGCCTTCGCGACAACACGCCATTTGGCGTGTGCCTGATCCGCGAAGGCGGCGAGGTCGGCACACCCGCGGCGCCACATCCAGTCGGCTGCATCGCGCGTATCGAGCAGTGGGACGTGCCGCATCCCAACCTGTTTGCGCTGATCACCCGCGGCGGCGAACGCTTTCGCGTGCTGGAGCGCAACGTCAATGCTGCCGGCCTGATCAGCGCAGAAATCGAACTGCTGCCACCACCTGAGCCTTGCGCGGTGATGGACGGTGCCTGCGAGGAAGTACTGCGACTGGCGATCAAACGCGCCGGCGAAATGAGCGTGCCCGGGCCACTGCAGCTCGATGATCCGCTGTGGGTCAGTTACCGGCTCGCCGAAATCCTGCCGATCACCGCGCAGGAACGTCAGGCGCTGCTCGAAGAAAACGACACCGCAGCACGCCTGCACAGCCTGCGCACACACATGCTGACCCACGGCATCATTGAAAAAGTTAACAAAAACAAGTAGTTACGATATTATTCGGCGCTCAGTTGCCGGATAATCTGGCGTACCGGCTTGGGTATCGCCGCCGACTCCGCCGCCTCCAGCGACAGCCAGATCAGCCCCGGTTCGGCCACCGTGCGCGGCCAGCGCCGCACCCGCAGCGGCAACGGCAGGATGTCGAGATGAAAATGGGTGAAGCCGTGGGCGATCAGCGGCAGCGCGGCCTGCGCTTCGACTTCGGCGCCGTAACGGCGCGCGCAAATCGCGGCGGCATCGGCATCGGACTCAATCTCCGGAAAACTCCACAGGCCGCCCCAGATCCCCGTCGGTGGCCGTTTCTCCAGCAGCACTTCGCCGGCACGCCGCAACACCATCATCGTCGTGCGTCGCTGCGGCAGCGCCTTGCGCGGCTTCGCTGCCGGCAGTTGCGCAGCACGCCCTTCGCGATGGGCGATGCACAGATCAGCGGCAGGACATTCGCTGCAGCGCGGTTTGCGCCGCGCGCACAGCGTCGCGCCAAGATCCATCAAGCCCTGGGTATAGGCACGCAGGCCGCTTTTTGGCAGCAGCAATTCAGCGGCCTGCCACAGCCGCGCCGCCACCGCGGTTTCGCCCGGATAACCATCAATCGCACACAGCCGCGCCAACACCCGCTTGACGTTGCCGTCGAGTATCGCCGCGCGTTTGCCGAAGGCAAACACCAGGATCGCCGCCGCAGTCGAACGGCCGACACCGGGCAAGGCCATCAGCGCCTCCTGCGTGTCGGGAAATTTACCGCCGTGTATTTCGACCACCTGCCGCGCCGCGCGGTGCAGGTTGCGTGCCCGCGAGTAATAACCAAGTCCGCTCCACAGCGCGAGCACATCGTCCTCGCTGGCAGCAGCCAGCGCCGCGACATCGGCAAAACGTTCACGAAAGCGCTGGTAGTACGGAATCACCGCACTGACCTGGGTCTGCTGCAGCATGATTTCCGACAGCCACACCGCATAGGCATCCTGCGTGTTCTGCCAGGGCAGATCGTGGCGGCCGTGTTTTTTCTGCCAGGCAATCAGCGCCAGGGCAAAAACCCCGATCAGGGACTCTAGTGCAGCACCGGGGTTCGCGGGAATCGACTGGGGACGCCGGGGCATTCGTGGACGGATCGGAATCTGCGGAATGGAGCGGGTGAAGGGAACAGTTCCAATCATCCAACCCGTTGATTGATAACGGATTTATCCCGTTCGCTCCTCGGGATATGGCCGCTTAGTGTACCGCAGCCGCTCGCTCGAACGCGAGGTACTTTCGCTGCCGTCCGGTGACGGCCAGCGGCAGCCATCAAGGTTCGCTCAAGTACGTGCTGGGCTCACCATTCGGTGCCTTGCTCATGCTCTTCACTCGCTTGATGAACCGCGCCAGCGGCTCGGAGGGCTCGCCACCGCGACGCACCAGGTAAGTCGAGAGGATCGGTGGCGTGCCCGCCAGCGGCCGTGTCGCAATGTCCGGCCGATTCAGCGCCTGCACCTGCGAAGCGATAGCGAAACCGATGCCGTAGCCGGCGCCCACGAGGGTCAGCATCACCCCCAGGCTGGTCACGTGGTCCACAACTTTCAGCGGCAGCCCGGCATCATCGAGCACCGCCTTGATCTGGTCGTGGCATCCCGAGGTCGCGTCCGGGTGGCACAGCACCAGCGGGAATTT
>LNDW01000020.1 GCA_001464815.1 Betaproteobacteria bacterium Ga0077527
AAACGCTCGGTGAGCTGACCCATGGTTTCGCCGTTTTCCTGGGCGCGCTTGATGATCTTGTCGTCGATGTCGGTGATGTTGCGGACATAGGTCACGTCATAACCCGAGGCGCGCAGCCAGCGCTGCACCACGTCGAACATCACCATCACCCGGGCGTGGCCAAGGTGGCAGTAGTCGTAAACGGTCATCCCGCAGACATACATGCGCACCTTGCCGGGCTCGATGGGCTTGAATTCCTGCTTGTCGCGGGCAAGCGTGTTGTAGATTTTCAGCATCGCAGAGTGGACATCATCGCGTTGGAGGAGGAGCCGGTGGCTGGTGGCCCGGCGTCCTGCGGCGGATAGCCGCAGTTGAAGCGGGTATTTGGGCGGATACCGGCGCTGGTTGTATTAGCGCTTGTTCTTGGTAAAATCGAGAAAATTCAAGGACTAAAGGTTACGCTACCAGCAGTAAAAACAGCGGTAAAACCCAGTAATCCCGTGACCTCAACGACCACCGAAATCATAACACGATGACCCTGAAACTGGCCGCGGCGCGGCTCGCTGTAATCCTTGGATTGCTGGCCATGGCCGGCCCGGCGTGGACGCAGACCGATGAACTGCAGGAAGCCCAGCAACTGCTCAAACAGGGGCAGCCGGACAAGGCGCTGGAGCGCGTCGATCAATATCTGAAATCACGCCCCAAGGACGCGCGTGGCCGTTTCCTGCGCGGCATCGTGCTCACCGAACAGAACCGGCCAAACGACGCGATCCGCGTCTTCACCGAACTCACCCAGGATTTCCCGGAACTGCCCGAGCCGTACAACAACCTGGCGGTGCTGCACGCCTCACAGGGTCAGTATGACAAGGCCCGCGCGGCGCTGGAGATGGCAATCCGCACCCATCCCAGCTACGCCACCGCCCACGAAAACCTTGGCGACATCTACGCCAAGATGGCGAGCCAAGCCTACGACAAGGCACTGCAGCTCGACAAGGCCAATCAGGGCGCACAGACCAAGCTCAACCTGATCAAGGACCTGTTCTCGAACGCGCGTCCGACCCGGGTCGCCACCGTGACACCGGCGAAACCGGCGCCGGCCACGACGCCGGCACCAGCGGTGGTCGCCACCGCACCGGTGCCTGCACCGACGCGCCCGACCACCACCATCACGCCGCCCGCACCGGTCACCAAGGAAGCAGCCAAACCGGCGGTGAAGGAAATACCGAAAGAAGCCGCGAAAGAAACCGCAAAAGAAGCGCCCAGGGAAACCGCGAAGCCCGCCCTGGCTGCCAGCGACGACACTGCGGCCGTACTGCGCGCCGTCGAGCGCTGGGCCGCCGCCTGGTCGGGCAACGATGTCGAAGGCTATCTGTCGCGTTACGCGCCGGGCTTCAAGCCTGCCGATGGCGAATCACGCAAGGCCTGGGAGACCGAGCGCCGCGAACGCATCGCCAAGCCACGCAAGATCGAAGTCAAGGTCGAGTCACCAAAAGTGACCTTCAAGGACGCCAACACCGCCTCGGTCAGCTTCCGCCAGCACTACCGCTCCAACACCTTCAAGGCCTCGGCGGGCAAGACCCTGGTGCTGATCAAGTCGGGTGGTCAATGGCTGATCCAGCAGGAACTCGTCGGCGGATGAAAAAACCGCTGCTCGGCTGCGCCGTGGCCACGGCGCTGCTGGCCACTGCCCTGACGCCCTCCTCGACCACGCTGGCGCTGGGCAACCGCCCGCTGTCCTCGCTCAGTGGCTTCAGCGCGCCCGCCGGCCATCGCGGCGCTATGGCTCCGGAAGCGATGCTCGCGCAAACGCTGCTGGCGATCGCCAGTTCGCAATTCGATATCGCGCTCACCGAGATTGACCGCGTGCTCGAACAATATCCGAATTTCCGCCTTGCCCACCTGATCAAGGGTGACCTGCTGATGGCGCGGGTGCGGCCGATCAGCAACATCGGCGAAGCCTCAGCGGCACCGGCCGAACGTATCGCCGACCTGCAGGAAGAGGCGCGTGCGCGAATGGCCCGGCACCAGCACGAGCGGCCGCTGAACCGGGTGCCACGCGAACTGCTGCAGATGCCTCCCGACCAGAAGTACGCCCTGGTCGTCGATACCTCGCGTTACACGCTGTATGTCTTCGAGAACGTCAACGGCACGCCGCGTTATGTCGCGGATTTCTACACCACGCTGGGCCGCAACGGCATCGAGAAAAATCGCGAGGGCGACAAAAAAACGCCGCTGGGTGTCTACAACATCACCGGCAACCTGTCGCGCGACCAGCTCGAGCGCAGCTACGGCAACAACAGCGCCCTGTATGGCGACGGCGCGTTTCCGATCAATTATCCGAATGCCTGGGACCGCCGGCTGGGCCGCAACGGCCACGGCATCTGGCTGCATGGCGTGCCGCATGACACCTACAGCCGCCCGCCGCTGGCCAGTGACGGTTGTGTCGCGCTCAGCAACGAAGACCTTGCCGCGATATCAAAATACATCCAGGTCGGTGTCACCCCGGTGATCATCTCGCAGAAAATCGACTGGGTAAAACCGGGCACCAGCAGGCCCGAGCGCGACACGCTGGCTGAAGCCCTGGAACGCTGGCGCCTCGACTGGGAAAGCCGCGACACCGACCGCTATCTGCGCCACTACTCCGGCAAGTTCACCTCCGGCAAGCAGGACCTCGCCGCCTGGTCGCAGCAAAAACGCAGCGTCAACGGCAACAAGGCCTGGATCAAGATCAAGGTGGATGATGTCAGCATGTTCCTTTATCCCGGCAACAACGACCTCGCCGTGATCACCTTTGAGCAGCACTACAGCAGCAACAACCTGAACAACCAGATGCGCAAGCGCCAGTACTGGCAGCGCGAAGGCGGCTCGTGGCGCATCATCCACGAGGGTGCCGCCTGAGCACTCGCGGATTATTTATAACCTATTGATTTTATTGAATAAAATGATCAGACTCGTAATATTGTTCTGTGCCCTGCTGGCGCTCCCCGTTCATGCCGCCAACCCGCGCGTCGAGATGCGCACTTCGATGGGCAGTTTCGTCATCGAGCTCTATCCCGAAAACGCGCCGAAGACCGTCGAGAACTTCCTGCAGTACGTGAAGGACGGCTTTTACAACGGCACCGTTTTCCATCGCGTGATCCCGGGATTCATGGTGCAGGGCGGCGGCTTCACGCCGAACATGCAGGAAAAACCGACGCGGCCGGCGATCCGCAACGAAGCCGGCAACGGCCTGCGTAATGCGGTGGGCACGGTGGCGATGGCGCGCACCAAGGATCCGCACTCGGCGACCGCGCAGTTTTTCGTCAACGTCGCCGAAAACGACTTCCTTGATTTCAAGTCAGCCGATGAAAACGGCTACGGCTATACCGTGTTTGGCCGCGTCGCCAGCGGCATGGACGTTGTTGGCAAGATCGTCCAGGTGCCGACATCCACCGTTGGCCCACACCAGAACGTGCCGCGCCAGCCGGTGCTGATAGAGCGCGCCCGGCTGATCGAGGCTGCGGCCAAGCCAGCGCCTGTCAAACCAAAATAAAACCTGTCGCAAGGAACCGCCATGATCAGACTGCATACCAGCCTCGGCATCATCGAACTCGAACTCGATGCCGACAAGGCCCCTGACACCGTCGCCAATTTCATCCAGTACGTGCAGGACGGCCATTACAACAACACGGTGTTCCACCGCGTCATCGACGGCTTCATGGTCCAGGGCGGCGGCTTTGAACCCGGCATGAAGCAGAAGCCGACCCGGCCACCGGTGCAGAACGAGGCCAACAACGGCCTGAAGAACGACCGCTACACCGTCGCCATGGCGCGCACCTCGGCGCCGCACTCGGCCAGCGCCCAGTTTTTCATCAACATCGCCGACAACGACTTCCTCAATCACACTTCACCGACCCCGCAGGGCTGGGGCTACTGCGTGTTCGGCAGGGTCAGCGGTGGCACCGAGGTCGTCGACCGCATCCGCCAGGTCAAGACCGGCAGCCGCGGCATGCACCAGGACGTGCCGGCTGAAGACGTGATCATCGAAAAAGCCGAAGTCATCTGAGCTTCCGTTTTTGCGGGGCCATCACCCCGCCCCCGCATGCACACCCTGTTCATCTCCGATCTGCACCTCGCGCCCGAGCGCCCGCGGATCAATGGGGAATTCCGCCGTTTCATCAGCGACATCGCGCCAGCAGCGTCAGCGCTGTACATCCTCGGCGACCTGTTCGAATACTGGGCTGGTGATGATGACGATGACGCGCTGGGCATGGAAGTCGCCGCGTCTCTCGCGGCGCTCTCCGGCCGCGGCACACAGGTGCAGCTGATGCATGGCAACCGCGACGTGCTGATGGGGCAGGCACTCGCCGCGCGCTGCGGCGCTGAACTGCTAGACGATCCGCAGTTGATCGACCTCCACGGCACGCCGACCCTGATCAGCCACGGCGACGCCCTGTGCACGGGCGATGCCGATTACCAGCGCTTCCGCAGTTACGCCCGCGACCCCGGCAACCAGGCCCGCTTCCTCGCCCAGCCGCTCGCCACGCGGCGCGAGCAGATGCTGGGCCTGCGCGCGCAAAGCGAAGCCGCGAAACAGCAAAAAGCGGAAGCGATCATGGATGTGGCACCCGAGGCGGTGGACGCCTGGCTGCGCCGCTACGGCTATCCGCGGCTGATCCACGGCCACACCCACCGTCCGGCGCGGCACCTGCACCAGATTGATGGCCGCGAATGCGAACGCTGGGTGCTCGGCGACTGGTACCAGCGCGGCAGCTACCTGCGCTGCGATGCCTCAGGATGCACCGCCGCGCAGCTCTGAGCAGCCCGCATCAGGAATCAGGCCAGCGCCTGGGTGAAGTCGGCGAGCAGGTCTTCGATGTCCTCGATGCCGATCGACAAGCGAATCAGCGAATCCGCGATGCCCATCTCGGCACGGCGCGCCGCACCCATCTCCCAGTAGATCGTCTGCGCCACCGGAATCGCCAGCGTGCGATTGTCGCCGAGGTGGCTGGAAGAAATCACCAGTTGCAGGCGGTTCAGGAAATCGAGGCAGTCGATGCCGTCGGCCAGTTCAATACTCATCAGCGCGCCATAGGTGCGGAACAACTCACCAGCCAGGCGGTGCTGCGGATGATCCTCCAGCCCCGGGTAGTACACCTTGGTGACCCCCGGATGACTGGACAGGAATCGCGCCAGTTGCAGCGCGTTTTCCGAGGCACGCTCCATGCGCAAGGCGAGTGTTTCAGCGCCTTGCGCCAGGCGATGCGCCGCCTCGGCCGCCAGCGTGGCGCCAACGTCGCGCAGGCCCTTCTTGCGGATCTGCAGGATGCCCCAGTTTTCGGGTTTGGCATTCTTGTAGTTATCGTAGATGTTCGGGTACGACTTCCAGTCGTAGAGGCCGGTGTCGGTCACCGCGCCGCCCAGCGCATTGCCGTGGCCGCCGATGTACTTGGTCAGTGAATTCACCACCAGGCCGGCGCGCACCTGCTTCGGCCGGAACAGATACGGTGAAGTCATGGTGTTGTCGACGACGTAGACAATGCCGCGCCGCACGCACAACTCGCCGATACGCACCAGATCGGCGACCTGGGTGCGCGGATTGGCGATGGTTTCAACGAACACCATGCGCGTATTGGGGCGCAGCGCCTTTTCCACGTTATCGACACTGGTCGCGTCAACATAGCTGATGTCGCAACCAAGCTGGTCCAGCGTGCCGAACAGGCTGTTGGTGTTGCCGAAGAGGAAGGCGCTCGACACCACATGGTCGCCGCTGCGCAGCAGCGCGATGAAGGCCGAGGCAATCGCCGCCATGCCGGTGGAAAAACAGGCGGTGGCGATGCCGTCTTCCATTTTGCTGATCTTTGATTCCAGCGCCGCCGTGGTCGGATTACCCTGCCGGCCATAGGCATAACCGGGCTGCTCACCCTTGAACACCTTGACCAGGTCGCGCGCATCCGGATAACCAAAGGCCACCGCGGTATGCATCGGCTTGAGCACGGAAAAATGCTCGATCGGCGCCTCCAGGTCGGAATGGAGAATCTTCGTGGTAAAACCCTTGCTCATGATTCTGCTCCGTCAAAACAAAAACCCGGCCAGCTAAGCGCGGACCGGGTTGTTCCGTCGCTTTAGCGGCATTTTTAAAGCGCCCGCAAGCTGTTCTTCAAATCGGCGCCAATGAAGATTACCGCAGCCCCCGCTGCGGCGTCAAACCGGAGGTTTGGCAAGACCATCGGCCACCAGCACGGCCATCTGGCGCTGCAACTCGGTTTTCCCCGCCGCGAGGCCTGCGGCCACACCGGCACGGTCGGCTGCCGGACGGTTCTGGCTGACCTTCCATTTGCCTTCGATGGCGTCGATGCGTAATTCAATGCCGACGATGGCCTTCAACATGCGTTCGATGTAATCGCCAGGGGCATCCGACACCGCCCAGGGCTGCGGCCGATCCGCCTCGTGCCGGTCGGTGAGCCGCGTCACCAGCGCGTGCAGCCAGTCACGGTCGTCATGCACTGTGAGGTGGCAGCGGGCGTGAACCACGGCGTAATTCCAGGTCGGCACCACGGCACCGGTTTCGCGCTTGGTCTCATACCAGGACGGCGTGACATAGGCCTGCGCACCCTGGAACACCACCAGCACGTCAAGTCCGCCGGCGGCCTCGCGCCACAGTGGATTGGAGCGTGCCACATGGCCAAGCAGTCGTCCCTGCGGCGCAGGTTCGGGATCAAGCAGCAGCGGCAGGTGGTTGGCATCGGGCCTGCCATCAATCGCCGTCACCAGCGTCGCCAGCGGGTGGCTGCGCATCAACTGCTGCATCACCTCGATGCGGTCTTCGCGAAACGCGGCGACCTGGTGCATCGCAGCCTTACTCCACCATCTCCGGGCCAAGATCCAGCTGCGTGGCCGCGGCTGCGCCGGACTTTGCGCTGTCGCGGCGCTGCGCCTCAACGCCGTCCAGATAATCCTGGGTGACGTCGCCGGTGATGTACTGGCCGCTGAAACATGAGGTTTCGAAACTGGTCACTGCCGGATTGACACTGCGTACGTCATCAATCAGCGCGTCAAGATCCTGGTAGATCAGCGCATCGCAACCGATCTCGCGGGCGATTTCATCGTCGCTGCGGCCGCTGGCGATCAGCTCCTCGCGGGTCGGCATGTCGATGCCGTAGACGTTGGCATAACGCACCGGTGGCGCGGCGGACGCAAAATAAACCTTGCGCGCGCCGGATTCGCGCGCCATCTGCACGATCTCGCGGCTGGTGGTGCCGCGTACGATGGAGTCATCGACCAGCAGCACGTTCTTGCCGCGGAATTCCATGCCGATGGCGTTGAGCTTCTGGCGCACCGACTTCCTGCGGATCGCGTGGCCGGGCATGATGAAGGTGCGGCCTATGTAGCGGTTCTTGATGAAACCCTCACGATAGGAGACGTTCAACTGCTTGGCCAGTTGCATCGCCGCCGGCCGGCTCGAATCGGGGATCGGGATCACCACATCGATGTCGAGGTGCGCAAAATCCTTCTGCATCTTGCGCCCCAGGCTTTCGCCCATGCGCAGCCGGGTCTCGTAGACCGAGATGCCATCGATCACCGAATCCGGACGTGCCAGGTAAACAAACTCGAAAATGCAGGGATTCAGCGTCGGATTCACCGCGCACTGCTGGCTGTAGAAATTGCCGTCGAGGTCGATGAAAATCGCCTCGCCCGGCGCGACATCGCGCACCAGTTTGAAGCCCAGGCCGTCAAGCGCAACGCTCTCCGAAGCAACCAGATACTCGCGGCCATTCGGCGTTTCAGACTTGCCAAACACCAGCGGCCGGATGCCGTACGGGTCGCGGAAGGCGAGCAGCCCATAGCCGGCAATCATCGCCACCACGGCATAAGCCCCCTTGCAGCGGCGGTGTACTCCGGAGACCGCGGCAAATATCGTAGCCGGATCAAGCTTGTAATTGGTGGCGTTCGCCGCCAGTTCGTGCGCCAGCACGTTGAGCAGTACCTCGGAATCGGATTCAGTGTTGACGTGGCGCAGGTCGAGGCGGAACAGGTCGTTCTTCAGTTGTTCGGAGTTGGTCAGATTGCCGTTGTGGCCAAGCACGATGCCAAAGGGCGAATTGACATAAAAGGGCTGCGACTCCGCGGCCGACCACGCCGAACCGGCAGTCGGATAGCGGGTGTGGCCGATACCCGCCTGCCCGGCAAGGCTGCGCATGTTGCGGGTGCGGAACACGTCGCGCACCATGCCGCCGCCCTTGTGCATGTGGAAACTTGCGCCGTCGGCAGTGACGATGCCGGCGGCATCCTGGCCACGGTGCTGCAGGACCAGCAGGCTGTCATAGAGCAACTGGTTGACAGGACTGCGGGCGACCACTCCGACGATTCCGCACATGGGGTTTCCTCAGCCGTTTTCAGCCGTATTTGATATGTTGCGCCACACCGGGCGGCAGCCAGCTCTTGGCGCCCAGCCCCATCATTTCGAGCAGCGGCCGCAGCGTCGCTTCACGCCACACCGGCTGCGCCGGCAGCGTGGTGGCGCCGGCGCCGACCGCCAGCAAGGCCACCACCACCAACCCGCGCAGCACACCAAACAGTGCGCCGAGCAGGCGATCCTCGGTGCTGAGGCCGGAACTCTTGACCAGTTGCGACACCGCCACCGCAACGAGACTCATCGCCAGCAGCACCGCGACGAACACCAGGACCGCGGCCACCATGCCCCGCAATTCTTCACCCGGAATCTCGTCCGGCATCCACACCGCCGCCTTGCCGCCGAACAGCCAGGCCACCACCCCTGCAATGATCCATGCAGCCAGCGCCAGCACTTCTCGCACCAGGCCGCGGATCACGCTCAGCAGCACTGAGAAACCGATAATGACGAGAACCGCATGGTCAACAAGCGTCATTGTCAGCGCGGCACAACCTTGCCGTCAAGCTGCAGTTTCTGCAGTTGCGGACGGACCTTCTCGGCAGCTTCACGACTGGAATACGGCCCCACCCTGACCCGGGTCACCGGACCCTTCGCCGTCTGCACCACCTCGGTGTAGGCCTTCAGTCCGCCGCCGGCAATCTTTGCCTGCATTTCCTTCGCCTTCGCGGCATCGGACAGGGCCGCCACTTGGCAGCTTCCTTGGCTTTGGGTGTTTCGTTTTTTGCAGCCTTGGTTTCGACCGGCCTGGATTCCGCGGGCTTTGTTTCGGTCGCCTTGCTTTCAACAGGCTTGGTTTCCGCCGGTTTGGCTTCCGTCTTCACCTCGGGCTTGGCCTTGGCTTCGACTTTGGCTTCTGCCCCGGGCTCTGACTTCAACGGCGCAGCCGCAGTCACAGGCGGCACGACGTCGGACCTGGCTTCGACCTTGGGCGCGGATTTGGCTTCGGGTGCCACCACCACGGGCTCGGCCGGTATCAGCGGTGCCGGGGTCTTGGCTATCACACCGGCGTCCTGCGCCGGAATCTGGATGCTGATGCTTTGATTGGCCGGCCTGGGCTCGGAATCGAGGACCATCGGCAGCACCACTGCAACCGTGGTGACCAGCACCACCGCGCCCACCAGGCGGCGGCGCGCACGTTTCTTCAGTTGCAGTTCTTCGTCGCTGACGTTTCTCGCCATGCCGATACGCTGATAACGAAGTAACCTGTTGATTATAAAGATATTTTATTCATTTCCGCGATGCCGCAAAAAAGTCATCGCGGCAGCCACGGTCAGGAACGAACCGAAGGCGAGGATTCTATCACCACCACCCGCAAGCCGGGTCGCCTGCTGGCAGGCACTTTCAATGCTGGCGCAGGCCTCGACGGGTGCGGTAACCCCGGCCTCACGCAAAGCCCCCAACAAAGTTTCGACATCACTGCCGCGAGGACCGGGCAGCGGCGCGACAAACCAGTGGTCAATGTGACCTCTAAGGGAGCGCACGACACCGGCCACATCCTTGTCCGCGAGCATCGAGAACACCGCCAGCGTGCGCGGATAACCGGTCATCTGCACCAGGTTCAGCGCCAGTGCCTGTGCTGCATGCGGGTTATGCGCAACATCGAGCACGATCACCGGCCTGCCAGGCAACACCTGGAAACGGCCGGGATTTTCGACATGGACCAGGCCGGCGCGGATCGCACCGGCACTGACCGGCAGGCGCTCATGCAGCAGGTCCAGCGCGGCAATCGCGGCGCTGGCATTGACGAGTTGCATTGCGCCACGCAGTGCCGGCGGCGGCAGACCGTGACGCGCCCCGCGCGGCCCCCGGTAATGCCATTGCTGCGGTTCGGTGGTGTAACTGAAATCCCGGCCGATCAGCAGCAGCGGCGCGCCTGTCGCAGCCGCATGTTCAATCACCGTTGATGGCGGATCAGCATCGGCACAGACCGCAGGCCGCCCGGGACGAAAAATATGCGCTTTTTCCCAGCCGATTTTTTCGCGCGTATCTCCCAGATATTCCATGTGATCGATGCCGACACTGACCAATATGGCGACATCGGCATCAAATGCATTGACCGCATCGAGCCGGCCGCCGAGTCCGATCTCGAGCACCGCGGCATCGACACGGCTTTCGACAAACAGCCACAACGCGGCCAGTGTGCCGAATTCGAAATAGGTCAAAGGCAGGCCAAGCGCGGCACGCGCGGCCTCCACCGCGGCGAAGGCACGCACGAGGTCTGCATCCTCGGCATCACGTCCGCCGATGCGCACCCTTTCGTTGTAATGCAGGAGATGCGGCGAAGTGTAGGTGCCGACCCGGTATCCGGCCTGTTGCAGGATGGCGTCGAGGATGCGGCAGGTCGAACCCTTGCCATTGGTGCCGCCAACGGTGATCAGCGGAAATGACGGTTTGAGGCCCATGGCATCGCGCACCGCGATGACCCGGTCCAGCTCCATCGCAATTGCCGCCGGATGCTGGCGTTCAATGTGGGAGAGCCAGTCAGGCAGTGTCAGTGGTGCGTGAACTGGCTCGGACACGGTTGATGGCATGACAAAACCGGCGCCACCGCGCCGTGGACGGTCAGGCGGCTGGCGCCTGCTGCCGGAGCAGCAGCGCAAGCAGCCGCGCCAGCGCATCACGCATCTGGCGGCGGTCGACGATCATGTCGATGGCGCCCTTCTGCAGCAGGAATTCCGCGCGCTGGAAACCTTCGGGCAGGGTTTCACGCACGGTCTGCTCGATCACCCGCGGCCCGGCGAAGCCGACCAGCGCATTGGGTTCGGCAATCACCACATCACCGATCATCGCAAAACTCGCGGACACACCGCCCATCGTCGGATCAGTCAGCACCGAGATGAACGGCAGCCGGTCCTCACCAAGTCGGGTCAGTGCGGCGCAGGTCTTCGACATCTGCAGCAGCGAGAACAGGCCTTCCTGCATGCGTGCGCCGCCAGTCGCGGTGAAACAGATGAAGGGCAGTCGCTGCTCGACGCAGACCTGCACGCCACGAACAAAACGCTCACCAACCACGGAGCCCATCGAACCGCCGAGAAAACCGAATTCAAAGGCCGCGGCAACCACCTGGATTTCCTTGACAGCCCCCTGCATCACCACCAGCGCGTCCTCCTCGCCGGTTTCGTCACGGGCGGCCGCAAGCCGGTCGGAATAACGTTTGCTGTCGCGAAACTTCAGGCTGTCCACCGAAGTGACCTCAGCGCCGATTTCGTAACGGCCCTCGGTATCGAGCAGCCAGTCGAGTCGTTCACGCGCAGAAATGCGGTTGTGGTGGCCGCACTTGGGACAGACAAACAGGTTTTTCTCAAGGTCAGTGCGGTAAAGCACGGCCTCGCATGAATCACATTTGCTCCACAGCCCTTCGGGAACCGCTTTTTTCTGGGCACCGGCATCGCGCTTGATGCGTGGCGGCAGCAGTTTCTGCAGCCAGCTCATGCCGCCTTCGCCCGGTCCATCGCGGCACGGATGCCGGACATGAAGCCCTGCGCCTTGGCCGCAGCCCGCAGCGGATCATCCTCCAACTCCTGCACCAGGCGACTGCCGATCACCACTGCATCGGACACCTGCGCCACCGCTCGCGCCGTCTCACCATCGCGGATGCCGAAACCCACACCCACCGGCAACTTGGTGAAGCTGCGGATATGTTTCAGCCGCCTGGCAACCTCGGCGGTATCGATGTTGGCGGCACCTGTCACACCCTTCAGGGACACGTAGTAGAGATAACCGCGGCCAAGCTCCGCGAATTCGCGCAGCCGGTCATCCGATGTCGTCGGCGACAGCAGAAACACCGTATCGAGGCCGACACCATCAAGGATACCGACCAGCTTCTGCGCCTCTTCCGGCGGGTAATCCACGACCAGCACACCATCGACGCCGGCGACCTTGGCGGCCTGCGCGAATTTTTCCTCGCCCATGGCCTCGATCGGATTTGCGTAACCCATCAGCACCACCGGTGTGCCGCTGTTGGTCTGACGGAACTCGGCAACCCAGCCCAGCACGTCACGCAGCGATACGCCATGCCTAAGTGCTCGCTCGCTGGAACGCTGGATCACCGGGCCGTCGGCCATCGGGTCCGAGAACGGCACACCGAGTTCGATGATGTCCGCGCCACCGGCCACCAGCGCGTGCATCACCGGCACGCAACTTGAGGGATCGGGATCACCCGCGGTGAAAAAGGGTATCAGTGCCTTGCGGCCCTGCTGTTCGAGTCTGGCAAAAGTATCTGAAATGCGGGACATGAATCGCAATCCGTATCAGAGCTTGAGGCCGGACTTCTCGCCGACAGTATGCATATCCTTGTCGCCGCGACCGGAAAGATTGACCAGCAGGATTTGATCCTTGTGCATACGCGGCGCAATTTTCGCGGCATAGGCCAGCGCATGGCTCGACTCCAGCGCCGGAATGATGCCCTCAAGCCGGCACAGCTTGTGGAAAGCCTCCAGAGCCTCGTCGTCGGTGATCGCGACATACTCGGCGCGGCCGCTGTCCTTCAGCCAGGCATGTTCGGGGCCGACGCCGGGATAATCGAGGCCGGCGGAAATCGAATGGGTCTCGATGATCTGGCCGTTGTCATCCTGAAGCAGATAGGTGCGGTTGCCATGCAGCACGCCGGAGCGGCCGGCGCACAGTGTCGCAGAATGTTTGCCGGTCTCGATGCCGAAGCCCGCCGCTTCCACGCCAATGAGGCGCACCGACTCATCGTTGATGTAGGGATGAAAAATACCGATAGCATTGGAACCGCCACCAACACATGCAAGCACGGCATCGGGCTGGCGACCGGTCATCTGCGGCATTTGCTCGCGCGCCTCCTTGCCAATCACCGACTGGAAGTCGCGCACCATCATCGGATAGGGATGCGGTCCGGCAACGGTGCCGATGATGTAAAAGGTGTTCTCGACGTTGGTGACCCAGTCGCGCATCGCCTCGTTCAGCGCATCCTTCAGCGTCTTCGAGCCGGATTCCACCGGCACCAGGGTTGCGCCGAGCAGCTTCATGCGATAGACGTTCTGCGCCTGGCGCTTGACGTCTTCCGAACCCATGTAGACCACGCACTCCATGCCGTAACGCGCGGCTATCGTTGCCGTCGCGACACCATGCTGTCCGGCACCGGTCTCGGCGATCACCCTCGGCTTGCCGAGGTGGCGCGCGAGCAGCGCCTGACCGATCACGTTGTTGATCTTGTGCGCGCCGGTGTGATTGAGGTCTTCGCGCTTCAGATAAACCTGGGCACCGCCGAAATGTTCAGACCAACGCCGGGCGTGGTAAATCGGGCTGGGACGGCCGACATAATGCTTCAGCTCATATTCGAATTCGGCACGAAAAGCAGGATCGTCCTTGAACTTCGCGTAGGCGGCCTTCAGGTCTTCCAGCGCCGAGATCAGCGTCTCCGAAACAAACACGCCGCCGTACGGCCCGAAATGGCCCCTGGCATCCGGCAAGTCATACATCTGCATTTCGTACTCCGTTGATGAACTGCTCGATCTTAACGGCATCCTTGACGCCCTTGGCCGACTCCACCCCGCTGGATACATCCACCGCCCACGGCCGCACTGCACGCACCGCGGTTTCGATGTTGCCGGAATCAAGCCCACCCGACAGCACCACCGGCAGTGGCAGTTGCCGGGGAATCAGCGACCAGTCGAAAGTGGCGCCAGTACCGCCGCGCACACCCTCAACAAAAGCATCCAGCAACAGACCGCTTGAATGGCGAAAATCCTTGGCGCATTGTAACAAATCGACCCCTGCCCTGACCCGCAGCGCCTTCAGGAAAGGCCGGTCAAATCCGCTACAGAACCGCGGCGTTTCGTCACCATGGAACTGCAACACCTGCAGCGGCACCGCAGCGAGCACATCACGCACTTCAGCAGCCGCGGCGTTGACGAAGAGGCCCACTGTGGTCACAAACGGCGGCAGTGCATCGACGATGGCGCGAGCCTGCACCGGCGTCACCGCCCTCGGGCTCGGCGCGTAAAACACCAGTCCCACCGCATCAGCGCCAAGCCGTGCTGCGGTCAGTCCGTCCTCAACCCGGGTAATGCCGCAAATTTTGATCCGTGTTCTCGTCTTGCTCATTGCCCACTCATTTCGGCAGATCCAATGCCGGCAAAGGACAGCGCGCCCTGCCGCGGCTTCGGTAAATCCCATGCATCGTCGTAATCGACGCGCATCAGATACAACCCGGAGGCATCAAAAGTCGGTGCGGCCAGCCTGCGGTCACGCCCCTGCAGCACCTCAGCCAGCCATTGCGGCGTGTGTTTGCCCTTGCCCACATACACGAGGCTGCCAACCAGATTGCGCACCATGTGATGCAAAAAGGCGTTGGCGCGGAGATCGAATACCAGGTAACGGCCGCTGACGCTGATCGACAACTCATGCATCGTACGCACCGGGGACTTCGCCTGGCATTCGGCGGAACGGAAGGCACTGAAGTCATGCTCGCCGGCAAGGCAGGCCGCGGCCTCGCGCATGCGTTCGACATCAAGGACACCGTGATACCAGCCGACACGCCCCTGATCTGCAGCAGGTCTCACCGCATCATTGAGCAGCACGTAGCGATAGCTGCGCATGCGCGCTGAAAACCGCGCATGAAAAGTTTCATCGACCGGCTGCGCCCAGGTCACTGCGACCGCAGGTGGCAGCAGCGCATTGACGCCGCGCACCCAGGCACTCCGGGGCCTTTCAACGGCGCAGTCGAAATGCACCACCTGACCCAGCGCATGCACTCCGGCGTCGGTGCGGCCGGCACAGATGGTATCGACCGGTACACCGGCGATGGCCGAACAGGCCGCCTCCAGGCGGTCCTGTATCGAGCAGGCTGCGGGCTGGGTCTGCCAGCCACAGAAGCCGCTGCCGTCGTACTCGATACCCAGCGCTATTCTCATCAATTATCCTCAGGCGCCGCAAAAGCGCGCCACAAAAAACAAACCGCGGCAGGGGCGCTGCCGCGGTCGTTGTTCCGAAACCAATCCGGTCAGCCCAGCGAACTCAGCAGCTTCTGCGCCTGGTCCTTCTGTTCGTTATCACCTTCCTTGATGACTTCCTGCAGGATTTCGCGTGCACCCTCATTGTCGCCCATCTCCTGGTAGGCCTTGGCCAGATCAAACTTCTGCTGGACGTCATACCAGTGCCCGCTCTTCTCGGCAGCCGGAACCGCCGAAGTGGCAGGCTCGTCGAGATTGATGTTCAGGTCGCCGACGTCGATCTTGAAATCAAGGCCGCCATCCGCCGCAGGGGCGGCAGGTTCGGCTGGAGCCGCTGCAGCCGGCGTGTCCAACGCGGGCAAATCAAAGTTGAAATCGATCGCGGCCGGCTCGCTGCTCGCTACGGACGGCATGTCGAGTGAGATGTCCGGAGCCGCTTCCGTGGCTGGCGCATCGAGATTGAAATCCGGCACCATCGGCTCGGCAGGCGCGATACCCGCATCCGCGGCGGAGGCCATATCCTGCAGACCGCCGATCTCGGTGGACTGGCCCGCATCACTCTCCAGTTGAATGTCCGGCGTCGCGGCCGAATCACCACCCAGATCAAAGTCGAGATCCGTGGCAACCGCCTCACTGCCGGCTGCTGCCGGAGCGGCATCCCTGCCGGCTTCGTACAGCGTGTTTGCAGGATCCATCGCGTAACCGAGCCCGGCAACCTTGGTCCAGTTGTCTCCCGCTCCGCCACTCAAGTCATGCAGAGACTGCGCAACCGGCGCGAACGAGGCCGCATCCCCGCGGTTGGCATAAATCTCGGCAAGCTTGGCCTGAACGTCTTCGCGGGCGGGATTCTGCGCCATCGCCTCCTTGAGAATTTCCTCGGCCTGGCCATCACGACCGTAGGCGATGTAAACCTCGGCCTCCTGTACCGGGTCAACATCCTCGCTGGCTGCTTCGGCCGCAGGCACCTCGGCAACGGCATCCCCTGCAGCGGCAACTGCTGCAGCACCGGCCATCACCGGCATTACCGGTTCAACGTCATCCTGTCCTGCTGCACCACGCGCGCGACGGCGGCGCAGCGCGGCAATGCCGATACCCCCCACCAGCAAGGCACCCAAACCACCACCGACCAGCGGCAGGTTTTCCATCACCACGTCCATCAGCTCCGGCTCCGGCGGCGGAGGTGGCGGCGCAACCGGCTTCGGCGCGGGCTTTTGTGCCGGCTTGGCTTCAGCCACCGGCTGTGTTTCGGCAGGCGCGCTCGCGTCCTTGGCTGGCGCGGCCGGGGTATCGGCAGGTTTTGTGTCCACAACCGGAGCCGGTGCGGCCGCGGGTTGTGCAGCTTCGGTCTTCGCCGGCTCGGGCTTGGCCGGCGCTTTTGCGGCATCGGCCTTCTGCTGTGCCGCTGCCATGCCACCGCTCTTCAGCTCAACCAGCTTCTGCGTATCCTTGATGGTTTTTTCAAGCAGCGCGATGCGCTCGTTGGCTTCGGCCAGTTCCTTGTTGCGCGCCACCAGTTCTTCCTGCAGGGCACGGGCCTTGTCACCACCAGTAAGCGCTTTGCCGCCGGGACCGGGTTCACCTTTGGAAAGCTTCACCACGTCCTTGCCGCCGCTGGCCGCCGGGTCTTCGACCTTGGCGGTGATACGTCCACGGGAAGTGCTCCCACCTTCCGGCACGGCAGTGGCCTGATCAGCCACACGTCCGCTGTAGGCGCGCCAGTCAGCGACCTGGGTCTTGTATTCCTTGACAGCATCGCCCTGTGAAATCGCCGCCAGGTCCTGAGCATCAGGCACACGCAGGATTTTCCCCGACTTCACCAGATTCATGTTCTTGTTGATGAAGGCATCGGGATTGCTGCGGTACAGGCCCACCATCATCTGCTCCAGGGACACGCCCTCTGGCTTCAGAGTGGCGGCAATCCTGCCCAAAGTCTCGCCTTTGCCGATGGGGCCGTATTCCTGTGCCTTGCCGCCTGCAACGGGTGCGCCGCGGATCGGTTTCGCTGCGGGGGGCGGCACCACGGGAGCGGCGGCGGGCTGGGCCGGTGCCGCGACCGGGCGCGCCGGCGCTGCTGGTGCTGCGACGACGGGTGCAGCCGGATAACCCGGCGGATCAAGCAACACGGTGTATTCACGGGTGAGGCGTGAGCCGCCACCGGAGAGTTCGATCAGCAGATCAACAAAGGGCTCGTTGACCGGACGGGTGCCGATGACCCTGATGAAATACTGGCCATCAGGACGACGCTCGATGGCGAGCTTGATGCCAGTCAGGGCACTGTTGTACTGGAGATTGGCCTGCTGGTAGGCGTCGGGGCTGGCGAGACGGGCGGCCAGCGTAGGCGCTTCATCGGCGCGCACGGAAACCAGATCGATTTCCACATTCAGCGGCTGGCCAATATTGGACTGAACGGTGAGCCGGCCGAAACCCGCCGCACTCGCAAACGTCGGCACCAGCAGCAGCGCCAGGAACAGCGCCTTGCCTAGAGAGATTGTGCGCACAACGGCTCCCGAATCGTATTTTTATGAGACAACAAAGTTAGCATCAATCAGTTAGCCATGCAAGCTAAGGCCAGTTCGAATCTAACCGGCCAACCCTTTGGTTTTAAAGGGAATTTCGTGATTTTTGCCGCATTTTGGCGCTCCCGCGAACCGGTAGCGCCGAAGCAACATCAAACCCTTGCAACAACCCTCTCCGGCGTTGACGCCAGGCGGGTCGCCGGGGTATCGAGGACGATACGCAACATCCGGCGCAGCGGTTCTGCGGCACCCCACAACAGTTGATCGCCTACTGTAAACGCCGAAAGGTATTCCCCACCCATCGGCAACTTGCGCAGGCGTCCAATCGGCACCGACAGCGTGCCGGTGACCGCCGTCGGCGTCAGATCACGCAGCGAAGCCTCGCGCTGGTTCGGGATCACCTTCACCCAATCGTTGGCTTGGGCGATAACCTGCTCGATCTCGGGTAGCGGCAGATCGCGCTTCAGCTTCACGGTCAGCGCCTGGCTGTGGCAGCGCATGGCACCGACGCGCACACAAACGCCATCCACCGGCAGCGGATTCGTTTCGCGCCCGAGAATCTTGTTGGTTTCAGCCATGCCCTTCCATTCTTCCTTGCTCTGGCCATTGCCCAGATCCTTGTCGATCCACGGCAGCAGGCTGCCGGCCAGCGGATGGCCAAAGTTTTCAGTGGGTACCGCGCCCTTGCGCAGGGTTTCGGCCACCACACGATCCAGTTCGAGGATCGCCGAAGACGGATTGTCGAGCAGCGGCTTGGCCACCGCGTGTACCGCACCCATTTGCGCGACAAGTTCGCGCATGTTGGCGGCACCGGCACCGGAAGCGGCCTGGTAGGTCATCGCGGTGATCCACTCAACGTGGCCGGCCTTGAACAGGCCGCCCAGCGCCATCAGCATCAGGCTCACCGTGCAGTTGCCGCCGATGAAGTTCTTCACGCCCTTCGCCAGCGCGGTGTCGATGACGTCACGGTTGACCGGATCAAGGATGATCACCGCGTCGGACTGCATGCGCAGCGCGGAGGCGGCATCAATCCAGTAGCCGTTCCAGCCCGCGGCGCGCAACTTCGGGAATATCGCGTTGGTGTAATCGCCGCCCTGACAGGAGATCAGAATGTCCATCTTCGCCAGCGCGTCGATGCTGTTGGCATCGGCGACCGGGCCGGTGGCACGACCGATGTCGGGCCCCTTGCCGCCGGCCTGCGAAGTCGAAAAGAAAGTCGGCGTAATCAGGTCAAAGTCGCGCTCCGCCAGCATGCGCTCGACGAGCACGGAACCGACCATGCCGCGCCACCCGATGATCCCTACATTCTTCATTCAGACACCCTCATTACAACCTTTAAGAAATACCTTAATAAACAGACCCTTGCATTATAACGCCGAAACCCTGCCGCAGGCTCAGAGCGCCGCGACGACGGCATCACCCATTTCGACGGTGCCGACCTTTTTAGCGCCGGGTTCGTCGATGTCAGGTGTGCGATAACCCGCGGCGAGCACGTTTTTCACTGCCGCTTCAATACGATAGGCCCACTCATCCTTGTTGAAGGTATAGCGCAGCATCATCGCGGTGGACAGGATGGTGGCCAGCGGATTCGCGATGTTCTTGCCGGCGATGTCCGGCGCCGAGCCGTGAATCGGCTCGTACAGACCGGCGCCGCCGGAATTGAGCGAAGCCGAAGGCAGCATGCCGATCGAGCCGGTCAGCATCGACGCCTCATCGGACAGGATGTCACCAAAGATGTTGCCGGTGACGATGACGTCGAACTGCTTGGGATTACGCACCAGTTGCATCGCCGCATTGTCGACGTACATGTGCGACAGGGCGACCTGCGGATATTGTTTCGCCACATCGTTGACAATCTCGCGCCAGAAACGGCTGGTCTCGAGCACGTTTTCCTTGTCCACCGAGCACAGCTTCTTGCCGCGCTTCAGCGCGGTTTGAAATCCGACCTCGGCGATGCGGCGGATTTCCGGCTCCGAATACAGCATCGTGTCGTAGCCTTCCTTTTCGCCGCGCGCATTGTCGCGACGGCCGCGCGGCTCGCCGAAATAGATGTCACCGGTCAGTTCGCGGATGATCATCAGGTCGAGGCCCGAAACCACCTCCGGCTTCAACGTCGACGCATGCACCAGCTCCGGATACAGCACCGCCGGACGCAGGTTGGCAAACAGCCCGAGTTCCTTGCGGATGCGCAGGATGCCCTGCTCCGGACGCTGTGGCCGCGGCAGGGCGTCGTATTTCGGGCCGCCCACGGCGCCGCAGAGCACGGCATCGGCCTCCTTCGCCAACTTCAGCGTCGATTCGGGCAGCGGATCGCCGTGTGCATCGAATCCGGCGCCACCAAAAGGCGCCGCTTCCATTTCCAGCTTGAGGCCGTCATCAGCCAGGCGCTTCAGCACCTTCACTGCCTGGCCAACGATTTCGGGACCGATGCCGTCACCGGCGAGGACTGCGAGTTTCATGATTCAGGATTCAGGAGTGAGGAGTGAGGGGTGAGGGGTGAGGGGTGAGGATTGCGGAGTGGGTGAGCATTTGCTCAATCCGCAATCCAGCCCCTAAAACAGCCAGGGTTGTGCCGACTTGTGTTTCGCCTCGAAGGCACGGATCTGGTCGGCATGACCCAGCGTCAGGCCGATATCGTCTAGGCCGTTGAGCATGCAATGCTTGCGATGCGGATCAATATCGAACTTGAAGGTCTCGCCGCCGGGCGTGCTCACCGACTGCCGCTCGAGGTCGATCGCCAGACGATAACCTTCGCTAGATTCGGTCTCGCGAAACAGCTGTTCAACGGTCTTCGCATCGAGCGTGATCAGCAACAGGCCGTTCTTCAGGCTGTTGTTATAGAAGATGTCGGCAAAACTCGGCGCGATGATGGTCTGGATGCCAAACTGCAGCAGCGCCCAGGGCGCGTGTTCGCGCGAAGAGCCGCAACCGAAGTTCTCGCGCGCGAGCAGCACCGTTGCACCGACAAAGCGCTGGCGGTTCAACACGAAATCCCTGTTCAGCGGCCGGCCCGTGCTGTCGGCATCCGGTTCGCCGCGGTCGAGATAGCGCCATTCGTCGAACAGGTTCGGGCCGAAGCCCGTGCGCTTGATCGATTTCAGGAACTGCTTGGGGATGATCGCGTCGGTATCGACATTGGCGCGGTCGAGCGGCGCGACCAGCCCCTCCTTGCGGACAAACTTTTCCATGCTGAGCTGACCTGCTTATCTGATTTCTAACTGGCTTGCCTGGCCACTTATTTCGTGGATTTCTGGATCGCCTCGCCGGCACGCTCGACATCCTTGCCGACACCGGCCACGGTATTGCAGCCCGCCAGCACCAGCATTGCAACGATCAGGGTAATTACACGTTTCATGTCGCTCTCCTTTGTCAGGGTTAAGTGAACTCACGAACATCAACAAAATGCCCGGCAATCGCCGCGGCTGCTGCCATTGCCGGACTGACCAGGTGGGTGCGGCCGCCGGGGCCCTGGCGGCCCTCGAAGTTGCGGTTTGAGGTCGAGGCGCAACGCTCGCCGGGGCTCAGCTGGTCCTCGTTCATGCCCAGGCACATCGAGCAGCCGGGCTCGCGCCATTCAAAACCCGCCTCGCGGAACACCTTGTCCAACCCCTCCTGCTCGGCCTGCGCCTTCACCAGACCGGAGCCAGGAACCACCATTGCCAGTTTCACATTGGCGGCAACCTTGCGGCCCTTCGCCACCACAGCGGCGGCGCGAAGGTCTTCAATTCTCGAATTGGTGCAGGCGCCGATGAACACCTTGTCGATGCTGATGTCCTGGATCGGCGTGTTCGGCTTCAGATCCATGTACTGCAGTGCACGGGCGTAACCTTCGCGCTTCACCGGGTTGGTTTCCTGCTCGGGGTCAGGCACCCTGCCGTTCACGGTGGTCACCATCTCCGGGGATGTGCCCCAGCTCACCTGCGGCGCGATATCCTCGGCGCGAAGCGTTACCACGGTGTCGAATTTTGCGTCCGTATCACTGACCAGCGTGCGCCAGTACGTCGCGGCCTGGTCCCACATCGCCCCGGTCGGTGAAAACATGCGGCCCTTGCAGTATTCGATGGTCTTGTCATCGACCGCGACCATGCCGGTGCGCGCCCCGGCCTCGATCGCCATATTGCACAGGGTCATCCGCCCCTCCATCGACAGGCCGCGAATCGCGCTGCCGGTGAATTCGATGGCATAACCCGTGCCGCCGGCGGTGCCGATCTTGCCGATGATCGCCAGCACCACGTCCTTGGCCGTGACGCCGGCGCCGAGCTGGCCATCGACCACCACGTTCATGTTCTTGTACTTCTTCATCACCATGCACTGCGTGGCGAGAACATGCTCGACCTCGCTGGTGCCGATGCCGAAAGCCAGCGCGCCGAAAGCGCCGTGGGTGCTGGTATGCGAATCACCGCAGACCACAGTCATGCCCGGCAGCGTCGCGCCGTTCTCCGGCCCGATCACGTGCACGATGCCCTGGCGCTTGTCGAGGAAGGGAAAATAGACCTTGGCCTTGAATTCCTTGATGTTCTTGTCCAGGGTCTCGACCTGCAGCCGCGACACCGGGTCGGTGATGCCGTCGAGACCCTTGTCCCAGTTGCGCGTCGGCGTGTTGTGGTCGGCGGTGGCCACCACCGAATCGACACGCCAGACCTTGCGCCCGGCGAGCTTGAGGCCCTCATAGGCCTGCGGACTGGTGACTTCATGCACCAGGTGGCGGTCGATATAGATCAGCGCCGTGCCGTCCGCTTCAGTGCGAACGAGATGGCTGTCCCAGAGTTTGTCGTAAAGCGTTTTGCCTGGCATGAGATCGCTCTAAATGCGGATTGCTCTAAAAACGGATGCTCTAAATGCGGATTAATTCAGATGCGCTTGCTTAAGATGGGTTCGGCCTGCGTGAACTCAAGATTATGACATAGGGCGGACAGCGCCCGGCCCTGTGGAACTCAGCGCAGGCGCAGGGCTTTCCACAGTACGGCCGCCGCCAGCAGCGCGCAGCCGCCGGCCAGCGTGAAAGTCGGTCCGGCACCGAAGGTGGCCCAGGCATAACCGCTGGCAAGACCGCCGACGGTGCCGCCGAGACCATAGGCCAGGCTGCCGTAAATCGCCTGCCCGCGCGCCTGGTGGCGGCCGCGAAACAGCTGATGCACCACACCGATCGCCGCGGCGTGGAAAGACCCGAAACTCGCCGCATGCAGGGTCTGCGCCGCCAGCAACAGCAGGAAGCTCTCGGCTGCCCAGCCGATCACCACAAAACGCAGCGCGGCGAGCAGCGTGCTCGCAATCAGGATCTGGCGCAGCGTGAACGCGCGGTAAAGCCGCGACATCCAGACAAAAATGCCGATCTCGCAGACCACACCCAGCGCCCACAGCCAGCCTGCCGCCGACTTGCTGTAACCGTGATCAACCAGATGGATGGTGTAGAAGGTGTAATACGGCCCGTGCGCCGCCGCCATCAGCGCCGAGGCCGCAACAATGGCAACCACCTCGGGCCGGCGCACGACCTGCCATACCGGCAGTTCGTCGCCCGGATGCGGTATCACCTTCGCCTCACTGACGGCAAAGGACAGCAGCAGCATCGTCATCATCAGCCCGCTGATCACCCACAGCACCGAGCGCGGCGTGGTGGCATCGATCAGATAACCCACCGCCACCACCGCGGCAATGAAACCGACCGAGCCCCAGACACGGATGCTGCCGTAACGGGCCAGTTCGTCGCCGAGATGCGACAGCGTGGTCGCCTCGACCAGTGGCAGCGCGGCGCTCCAGAAAAACATCATCGTGAACAGCACTACGAACAGCAGCGTGAAGCTGTCGCCGGCAAACACGCCGAGAAAGGCCAGCGTGCCCGCCGCCCCCGAGGCGCGCACGATGGCAATGCGGCGGCCGCCGCGGTCGGCGAGCCAGCCCCACAGATGCGGCGCAACGATGCGCGTGACCTGCGGCAAGGCCATCAGCACGCCGATTTCCACGGCGTTCATGCCGACGCTGTCGAGGTACAGCGCAAAAAACGGCGCGAAGGCGCCGAGATAGGCGAAATAGAAAAAGTAGAACGAGGAGAGCTTGCGGTAAGTCGGCTGGACCACGGGTGGCGCCGCACGCACCGCGCACGGGATCTATAAGTGATTGTTTTGATTTAATAAATTTATGCTTCGTCGGGATCGGGATTTTCCGAAGCCGCCGCTACACGCAACCTCTCGATCACCGACTGCGGCGCCTGCGCCGCAATCACCGGCGTGCCGGTGTTCACATCGGCGTTCTGCGCGCGGTGGCGCAGCGCGTGGTCGATCAGCGTCAGCGCGAGCATGGCTTCGCAGATCGGCGTGGCGCGAATGCCGACGCAGGGATCGTGGCGGCCGTGGGTTTCGATCATCGCGGCGTTGCCGGCGGTATCGATGGTGTGGCGCGCGAGACGGATGCTGGAAGTCGGCTTCACCGCGACGTTGACGATGATGTCCTGCCCGGTGGAAATGCCGCCGAGCACGCCGCCGGCATTGTTGGTGACAAAACCCTGCGGCGTCATTTCATCGGAATGTTCGGTGCCCTTCTGCGAAATCGCCGCAAAACCCGCGCCGATTTCGACACCCTTCACCGCGTTGATGCTCATCATGTTCCAGGCAATGTCGGCGTCGAGCTTGCCGTACACCGGCTCACCGAGGCCGACCGGTACGCCGCTGGCGATGGTGGTGATCTTCGCGCCGACCGAATCGCCGGACTTGCGCAGCTTGTCCATGAAGGTTTCCAGCTCGGCAACGATGCCGGCGTTCGGTGCGAAGAACGGATTGTTGCCGACCTCGTCCCAGGAAACGAAGGGAATCTCCACCGGACCGAGCTGCGACATGTAGCCGCGGATCACGGTACCGTATTTTTCTTTCAGCCATTTCTTGGCAATCGCACCCGCGGCAACCCGCACCGCGGTCTCTCGCGCCGACTGGCGGCCACCACCACGATAGTCGCGGATGCCGTATTTCTGCCAGTAGCTGTAGTCGGCGTGGCCGGGACGGAACAGCTCCTTGATCTTGGAGTAGTCCTTGCTCCGCTGATCAGTGTTGCGGATCAGCAGGCCGATCGGCGTACCGGTGGTTTTGCCCTCAAACACGCCCGAGAGAATTTCAACCTTGTCTTCCTCGCGGCGCTGCGTGACGTGGCGCGAGGTGCCCGGCTTGCGGCGATCCAGCTCCAGCTGGATGTCGGCTTCAGTCAGCGCCAGTCCCGGCGGGCAGCCGTCGACCACGCAGCCGATTGCCGGCCCGTGTGATTCTCCGAAGGAAGTGACACAGAACAGGGTACCCAGCGTGCTGCCCGACATAATTGATAAACCCCCGAAAAACTCCATTAAAATCAAGCATCAAGTTTAACACAGCCGTCACAGAGCCCTCCCGCCATGAGCGACAAACCCGACCCCGACCAGAAGACTCCGGAGCAGATCAAGGGTCCCGGCGGATTGAACATGCGCGAGCTGCATGAGCTGGTGAAACAAAGCCATGCCCGCGACCAGGCCGGACGCACCCCGAACTCGCTGAAGCAGCCGCAGAACCGCTGGCAGCGGCTGGCGCGTTATGTATGGGACAAGAAACGGGGATAAAAGCGGGGGATAAAGCCGGCGCTTAGTTGCTGCGCAGGAATTCAAAGCCCCAGCTCACACCAAAACCGGTGCAGTCCGTGGCCACCGCACCAAGGCCGCCCTTGCAGCCGTGCGCGGACAGATCCATGTGGATCCACGGCGTCTTCGCGGTAAACCGCTGCAGCAGGCGCGCGGCAAGGATGTGGTCGGCATCACCATCCAGCGTGCACTGTTTGACGTCGGCGACTTCACTGTCGAGCGCGCTGTCGTAATCCTCATCCATCGGAAACAGGCACAGCCGCTCGCCGGCAGTGACGCCAGCCTTCAGCGCGCGCTGCGCCAGCGCGTCATCCGTCGCAAAAATGCCGCTGTAACGCGTGCCGACGGCGACATGCATGGAGCCGGTCAGTGTTGCAAAATCGACGATCAATGACGGCTTCGCGCGCGCGGCCAGCGTCAGCGTGTCGGCCAGCACCATGCGCCCCTCGGCATCGGTATGCACCACCTCGATGGTGGTGCCGTCAAGCGCGGTGACGATGTCATTCTGCTTGTAGGCGCGCGGGCTGAGGTGGTTCTGCGCCAGCGCCAGCCAGCAGTCGATGTTCACCGGCAGCTTCGCCCGTGCCGCCGCATGAAGAATGCCCAGCGCCACCGCCGAACCATTCATGTCCTCGTGCATGCCCTGCATGTAGCGCGCCGGCTTCAGGTTATGGCCGCCGGTGTCGAAACAGATGCCCTTGCCGACCAGCGCCACCGTGGTCTTCGCGCCGCGCGCGCGGTAACGCAGGCGCACGATGGCCGCATCCTTCTCGTCACTGCCCTGGGCCACGGCGCAGAAAGCGCCGGCACCCATGCGCCTGAGGCGCGCAAAATCGAACTCCTCGATGGCCCAGCCCTGCTCGCGCGCCAGCACACGCAGGCGGCGGCGGTATTCGGCGGGCGTCAGCTCGTTCGGCGCAGTCACCGTCAGCGTGCGGCACAGCGCGTTGCCCTCGGCCACCGCGCGCAGCCGGGCCACTGCCTGTGGCGCCGCAGCGCCCCACAGTTCGATGCGTTGCAGCGGCTTTGCGGCTGGCGCCTTCTTGCGCTGGGGCAGCCGGATACTGTTGACGGAGGCGACATAGGCCACCCGTTCGCTGAGCACGCGCCGCGCCGTGGCCGGCCCGAGCACGATCACCGCGATCGACTCCGGCGCTTCGGCGAGCAGCGGCATCAATGCCTTGCGCAGCAGCGTGTGTTGCGCGAATGCACCCTGCTGCGTATCAGGCAGCAGCCAGACCACCAGCGCCCCATCGGCGGTTTCGGCGGCCAGCGGCGCTTTCGCCAGATCGGCGGCCTTTTTGCGGCGCCGGCGCAGGGCCTGGCCCAGAGTCTGGTGCAGCGGCAGTTGCTCCAGCGGCGTGCCGGCAGGCGCAACGATCAGCAGATGGCGCAGGCGCGCGAGGTCGCGCGCAGCGGGAATTCCGTCGTGAGTGAGCAGCTTGGCCAGCACGGTTGATCTTTCCTGAGGGTCTTTGATGGCGACAATGCTGCAGATTATAGCGGCGGCTTCGTCCCGGACCTGCGCAGCGTCCTGCTAAAATTCGCGCATGCGTTCCTACCTTGACCTGCTGCAGCACGTGCTTGACCACGGCACCAAAAAAACCGACCGCACCGGTACCGGCACGGTCTCGGTGTTCGGCGCGCAACTGCGCTTCGACCTCAATGCCGGTTTTCCGCTGGTCACCACCAAGAAGGTGCACCTGAAGTCGATCATCCATGAACTGCTGTGGTTCCTGAAAGGCGACACCAACGTCAAATACCTGCGGGACAACGGCGTCAGCATCTGGAACGAATGGGCGCGCGCCGACGGCGACCTCGGCCCGGTTTACGGCTATCAGTGGCGCTCGTGGCCGGCAGCCGACGGCCGCCATATCGATCAGATCGCCCAGGTACTGGAGCAGCTGAAAAAAAATCCGGATTCGCGGCGGATGATCGTCTCCGCATGGAATGTCGCCGACCTCGGGCAGATGGCGCTGATGCCCTGCCACGCTTTCTTCCAGTTCTATGTTGCTGACGGCAAACTGTCCTGCCAGCTCTACCAGCGCAGCGCCGACATGTTCCTCGGCGTACCCTTCAACATCGCCTCCTATGCGCTGCTGACGATGATGATCGCGCAGGTCTGCAATCTGAAGCCCGGCGATTTTGTGCACACCTTCGGTGACACCCACATCTACATGAATCACATGGATCAGGTAAAGGAACAGCTCTCCCGCACGCCGCGCGCCCTGCCGGTGATGAAGCTCAATCCCGCGGTGAAGGATCTCTTCGCCTTCAAATACGAAGATTTCACGCTTGAAGGCTACGATCCGCACCCGGCGATCAAAGCGCCCGTTGCAGTCTGACGCATGAACACCCCGCAAAAACCGCGGCTGTCGATGATCGTGGCGATGGCGCGCAACCGCGTCATCGGTGCAGACGGCAGGATTCCCTGGCACCTGCCCAACGAGTTGCAACTGTTCAAGCGCGTGACCATGGGCCACCACATCATCATGGGCCGCAAGACCTTTGATTCGATCGGCCGCCTGCTGCCGGGACGCACCACGGTGATCGTCACCCGGCAGAAGGATTACGCGGCACCCGGCGCCAAGGTTGCACACAGCCTCGATGAAGCGGTGGCGCTGTGCACCGGTGATGATGAAATCTTTGTCATCGGCGGCGGCGAGCTCTACCGTGCCGCGCTGCCGCTGGCCGACCGCGTGTATCTCACCGTGGTCGATGCCGAACCGGCCGGTGATACCCGCATGCCGGAACTCGAAGCCGCCCAATGGCGCCTGGTCAGCACGGAGCAATTCGGCAGGGACGAACGCCATGTCCACGACTACCGCTTCGAGGTGCATGACCGTGTGGCGCGCTAGCGCACTTGCGCTGCTGCTCGCCGCCGGCAGCACCTTCGCCGCCGAAGCTCCGGTCACGCTGCAGGAGTTGACCCGGCGCGCCGAAGCCGGAGAACGCGGCGCGATGCACGCGCTGGCCGAGAGCTACTACGCCGGCAGCAATGGCGCAGAGCAGGATTTCCAGCGCGCCGCGCAGTGGTATCAGCGTCTCGCAAAAAACGGCGATGCTCGCGCGCAGACCAGCCTCGGCCTGATGTACGCCCGGGGTTATGGCGTGCCAAAAAATCTCGCTGAAGCCTTTCGCTGGTGGAATTTCGCTGCGATCCAGAACGATCCCGGCGCGCAATACAACCTCGGCCTCGGCTACAGCCGCGGCGAAGGCGTGCCGGCCGATGCGGAGCGCGCGGTGCGCTGGTTCCGCGAGGCGGCGCGGCGCGGCCATGTCCAGGCGCAGCACAACCTCGGCCTGCTGCTGTTTGAGGGCAAGGGTGCGGCGCGTGACCCGCAACTCGGCTACTACTGGGTGCGTGTCGCCGCGCTGCAGGGTGATGCGATGGCGGAAGAGGCGCTGCCGGAACTGCGCAAGGCGCTGAACGCGCGGCAACTGCGCGATGCAGATGCCCAGGCTGAGGACTGGATGAAGCAGCAGCGGAAACTGGTACAGTGAATTCCGCGCAGCCGATGAACGCTGCGGAGCTGCGCGTGCTGCGCACCGCACCGGAACCGTATCGGGTGATCGATGACGCCACGGTGCATCAACTGCTCTGCGAATCGCCCCGGGATTATTTCAGCCACCTGCTCTCGCGGCTGCGCGACATCGCAGCGGGACACATCAAGGTTGAGCTGCCGCCGAAGCAGGTTTTCGCCGATGGCGGCAATGGGGCCGATTTCCGCGTGATGCCCTGCGTCACGCGCTCGGCCGGTGGCGTGATCAAGACCGTGAAGCTGGTCGGCACCAACATCGCGCAGCAACAGGTGGCCGACCAGATCACCGTCGGCAAGGCGCTGGTCATCGACGCCATCGAGAATTACATCACCCATGTCGTAGATGCCTGCCTGCTGTCGTCGGCACGCACCGGCCTGTGCGCGGCAATCGCCGTCCACCTGCTTGCCCGGCGCCGGCAGAAGCTGGTGGTGATCGGCAGCGGCCGCGTCGGTTATTACAGCGCGCTGT
The DNA here is from genome assembly GCA_001464815.1 of Betaproteobacteria bacterium Ga0077527. Taxonomy (GTDB): domain Bacteria; phylum Pseudomonadota; class Gammaproteobacteria; order Burkholderiales; family SG8-41. The sequence goes on from LNDW01000020.1 coordinate 29,407, forward strand.
TTGCCGCGGCCTGCTGCGATGTCAGCGAGATCATTTTTGTCGATGCCGATGTGTCGCGCGCCGAAGCGGCTGCTGCGGCACTCGCCGCACGCCTCCCGCAAGTGATGTGCGGGTCAGCCACGATCAACACGCTGTCGCGCTGCGATATCGTCATACTCGCCACCACCAGCCGCCGCGCGCTGTGCGCGCCGCCGGGCTGGCATGCGGACCTGATCGTCAGCCTCGGCGCCGACATCGATTGCCAATCCGAACTCGATGCCGCCTGGGCCACTGCCGCTGATCTTTACGTGGATACGCCCGACACGGCGCGCTTCGGCGACCTCCGTGCCTGGCTTGCGGCGGGTCTGATTGAAGATAAAAATATCAATAATATCAATTGCTTGCTGTCATCCCCTGCGGCACCCACAGGCAACAGGCAGCGCCTGTTCATTTCCACCGGCTCGGCACTGTTTGACAACCTGACCCTGGAATACCTGCTGCGCAGGCTTGGGCCTACCGCGCAACAGCGCAGATGAAATCCTCGAACTTGCCGCCACGCGGACGCTCGATTCCGGCAAGCCGCGTCACCGTCACCGCGTAACGGAAGCCTAGCGCATCCTGCAGCGCCGCGGCCAGCGCGCCGCGCTCGGCTGCAGTCAGTTCACGCGCACAGACCACGCGCAATTCCAGCGCATTGATCGCGGTCTGCACCACCTGGAATTGCTCCACCGGCGCAAGCTCGCGCCATGCGGTTGAAGCAAAACTCGGCCAGTAACGGCCGCCGCCATCCGGGCGCAGCAGCATGTTGCGCTGGCGGCCGACAATGCGTTTCAACACCGGCAAACCGCGGCCGCAGGCACAGGGCCCGCCAACCTCGGCATAGTCGCCATTGGCGTAACGCAGCAGCGGCATCGCGAAATTGTGCAGCGTCGAGACCACCAGCTGCCCGGTTTCGCCGGCCACACAGGGCCGGCCATCGTCATCCAGCACCTCCACCAGCAGGCTTTCCGACTGCAGGTGATAGTGCTCGTGCTCCGGACACTGCAGCGCGATGGCGCCAAGCTCCTCGGCGCTGTAGCTGTCGGCAATCGCCACACCCCAGGCCTCGTGCACGATGCGCCGCGCATCGGGGCGCAGCATCTCGGCAAAGGTGCGCACCTGCCGCAGCCGCGGCAGGCGGATGCCGCGTTCGAGGCTGAGTTCCGCCAGCGCCTGCACATTGGTCGCCAGGGACAGCAGATACTCCGGATTTTCCGCGATCAGCCAGTCGAGCTGCTCATCGAGATCGCCCGACACTGCACGCACCGCCGACGGGCCGGTGACAAACGGAGATGTCGCGGGGCCCCACTCCCCCAGATGCCCGGCCTCACCACGGTTGCGGATCGCCGCCAGCTTGCCGAGGGGGTCGCGGCGGTGCCACAGGTGATCGCGCAACAGCAGCGCCTGCCACAGCAGTTGTGTCCACACGGTGCCCAGCGTCACCAGCGGCGCGCCGGTCGAACCCGATGATTCCGTGGTCACCACCGGCCCGTGCTCCGGCGGCGGCGCCGAGCTGTGCATGGCATCACCCGCCTGCTGGATGTCGCGGCGCGAACTCACCGGCAATACGTGCAGCGCGGCCATCGAATCGATATGCCCCGGGCCACCCGCGAACCGCTCACGCCAGAACGGCACGGTGCGGCGGGCGTGTTCATAAACCGCCTGGAACTGCGCAAGCTGCATCGCCCCGATTTTTTCCGCCGGCCACCACTGCGACTGCTCGAGCTGGTATTGCAGCGCAAGCAGGCGCACCGCAGTGTCGTCGGCAAAGGCCGGCCAGCGGATGCCAGCGCAGCTGGAGCGCGGAATCCAGGCGATCAAAATGCGACCTCGGAGCGGAAATCCTCGTATTTGCCGCTGGCCAGCCGCGGAATCTCCTCGTGGTAACTGAAGCCGATGTCAAAACCGCCGCCGAGATTTTTTGCGACCAGTGCGCGCAGCGCGTCCTCCTCGACCGCACTCAACGGCCGCTCAACCACCAGCGCGACCTCGATCCCGTGAAGACTGCGCTGGATGACCTGGAACTGGCGCACCGGCGCGATGCCGCCGAACTGCGCCTCGCCGAAACGCGGGTAACGTGCGCCGCCACCGGGCAGACGCAGCATGTTGCGCACCCGGCCACGGATGCGCCGGATAACCGGCAGACCGCGGCCGCAGTCGCAGGGCGCGCCGGCCTCGGCGTGGTCGCCAATCGCGTAACGGATCAGCGGCATCGCAAAATTGTGCAGCACCGTGATCACCACCTGCCCGGTCTCCCCCGGCGCACAGGCACTGCCGTCGGCACGCAGGATTTCGAGATACACACCCTCAGCCTGCACGTGATAGTGGTCGTGCCCGGGGCATTGCAACGCGAGGTAGCCCGCCTCGCGACAGGAGTAGAGGTCGGTCAGCGGCACACCCCAGGCAGCGGCAATCTCGTCACGCGCTTCCGGGTGCAGGGCCTCGCCATAAGTGCGCACCTCCTGCAGCCGCGGCGGCCTCAGGCCGGCACGGAAGCAATGCCGGGCCAGTGCCTGCACATTGGAGGCAACGCTGATCAGGTAATCGGGATCCTCGCGCATCAGCCACTGCGCCTGCTCGGCGACCGGCATCTCGGTGTTGCACATCACTGCCGGACCGGTACGGAACACGCCATCGGTCGATTCACCCCAGCCCGCGGAACCGCCGGGCGCAACCCGCGAGCGGATCGCCGCGAGCTTGCCGCCGAACTCGCGGCGGTGCCAGAGATGGTCGCGCACGGTGAAGGCGTGCCAGAAGGCATCGCAGGCAGCGGTGGCCAGAAAACGGATCGGTTTGCCGGTCGAACCCGAGGTGCCGCCCTCGCTGATGCGTCCGTGCCCGGGCGGTGTGGCGGTGGAACGCAGCGCCGCGAAATGCTGCTGCAGGTCTCCGCGATGCAGCAGCGGCAGCTGCATGAACCGCGCGGCATCCATCGTGCCGCCGACATCGATGGCGGCATAGCGCTCGCGGTAAAACGGCACGGTGTCACGCGCATGGCGCAGCAGCAGTTCGATCTGGCTGAACTGCGCGGCGGCAATCTGCGCCGGGCTCCAGCGCTCGCTCTGCGTGAACTGAAACTGCATCGCCAGCATGCGCTGACCTGTCACCGCGGGCAGGCCCGGCCACAGCGCGCCGGGCAGGCCACTCAGCGGCAGCGCGTGATGGGCAAGCCGCTGCCGCAGGCTGTTCATGTCGGGTGGTTGCAAGATGCCGGAGGGATCAGTGTAAGTGACTGATTATAATGAACCGTGATGATCCGGATGCCTTCCGCTCGAGCAGCTCGAGCACTCACCCCCGCCGCCCTGCTGATTCCGCTGGGGATAGGCGCACTGGCGCTGCTCTGCGGCACGGCCGCGGCCCAGGCTCCGGAATGGCGGCCCAGCCGCGCCATCGAATTCGTGGTGCCGGCCGCCGCCGGTGGCGGGCCGGACACGCTGGCGCGGCTGATCCAGCGCATCGCCAGCGAAGAAAAACTGATCACCGCTTCCATCATCGTCAACAACAAGCCCGGCGGCAACCATACCCTCGCCTGGAACCAGCTGCAGCAGTCACCGGGTGACGGTCATGTGCTGATGATGGCCTCGCTGGGCCTGCTCGCGAGCAGCCTCACCGGCGGCAACAGCATCGACTACAGCGAAGGCACGATGATCGCGCAACTGTTCAGCGAGCCGATCGTGTTTGTCACCCACGCCGGGTCCGCCATCGGCAGTGCGCGCGAACTGACGCAGCGCCTGCGCGCCGACACCGGCGCGATCACCTTCGCCACCGGCGGCGACGGCGCCGGCGGCGCCAACCACCTCGCGCTGGCGCAGGCCGTGCGCGCCGCGGGCGGCGACCTCAAGCGCCTGCGCGTGGTGCAGTATCAATCCTCGCAGCAGGCGACCACCGCGCTGCTCGGGCGCCACGTCGAAATGATTGCCTCGCCGCTGGCACCGGTGCTGCAGCATGTGCAGGGTGGCAGCCTGCGCATCGTCGCGGTCAGCGCCGCCACCCGATTGCCGGCGCTGGCCGGCGCGCCGACCTGGCGTGAATCGGGCGTCGATGCGGTGTTCAGCAATGTGCGCGGCGTGATCGGCCCGCGCGGATTGAGCGAAGCGCAGGTTCGCTACTGGGAACAAACCTTCGCCAGACTCGCGGCCAGCGAGCCCTGGCAGGGCAGCCTGCAGTCCGGCAGCCGCAGCGCGGCCTATCTCGATGCCGCGGGCGCAGCACGCGTCTGGAAGGCGCTCAACCAGGAGCTGCAACTGCTGCTGGCTGAATTGGGTCTCTTAAAAAAATAGTCAATAAAAACAATGGGTTGCAATAAATCCACTCAATCGTTGCGGACACAATCCACGAAATAACGCAGATCGCCATTGCTGCTGTCCGACACCAGTCCGTGGATGTCGGTATCAAAGCCCGGGAACTGCCGGTTGAACTCGCGTGCGAACTGCAGGTAGCGCACGATGGTGGGATTAAAGCGTTCACCCGGAATCAGCAGCGGAATACCCGGCGGATAAGGCGTCAGCAGCACGCTGGTGACGCGGCCCTCCAGATTGTCATCAATGTTGACGCGTTCGATCCGGCGGTGGGCCATGCGTGCCCAGGCTTCACCCGGCGGCATTGCCGGCTGCATGTCCGACAGGTACATCTCGGTGGTCAGACGCGCCACATCGTTGGCCTTGTAGACACCGTGGATCTGCTCGCACAGATCCTTCAGGCCGATCTTCTCGTAACGCGGATGCTGGGTCAGGAACTCCGGCAGCACGCGCCACAGCGGGCGGTTGTTGTCGTAGTCGTCCTTGAACTGCTGCAGCTCTGTGACCATCGTGTTCCAGCGGCCCTTGGTGATGCCGATGGTGAACATGATGAAGAAGGAATACAGGCCGGTCTTCTCGACGATGATGCCGTGTTCGGCGAGGTACTTGGTCACCACCGCCGCCGGAATGCCGCTTTTTGCGAACTTGCCGGTGACATCCAGCCCCGGGGTGATCACCGTGGCCTTGATCGGGTCGAGCATGTTGAAGCCAGGCGCGAGGTTGCCGAAGCCGTGCCAGCGCTCCGACGGTCGCAGCATCCAGTCGTCACGATTGCCGACGCCCTCGTCCGACAGCCGTTCCGGCCCCCAGACCTTGAACCACCAATCCTTGCCGAACTCGGCATCGACCTTGCGCATCGCGCGGCGGAAATCCAGCGCCTCCATGATCGACTCCTCAACCAGCGCGGTGCCGCCCGGCGCCTCCATCATCGCCGCGGCGACGTCGCAGGAAGCGATGATCGCGTACTGCGGCGAGGTCGAGGTGTGCATCAGATAGGCTTCATTGAAGGTGTCGTGGTTGAGCTTTCGCGTCTCGCTGTCCTGCACCAGGATCTGCGAGGCCTGCGACAGGCCGGCGAGCAGCTTGTGCGTCGACTGCGTCGAGAACACCACGGACTCCCTGGTCCGCGGCCGGCCCTGACCGATGGCGTGCATGCCGTGATAGAAATTGTGGAAGGTCGCGTGCGGCAGCCAGGCTTCATCGAAATGCAGCGTGTCGATCCTGCCGTCGAGTATCTCCTTGATGGTGTCGACGTTGTAGAGAATGCCGTCGTAGGTGCTCTGGGTGATGGTCAGGATGCGCGGCTTGGACTTCGACAGCGACTGCGCCGCGAACGGGTTGGCCTTGATCTTTTTCTCGATGTTCTCCCAGCGAAATTCCTCGAGGGGAATCGGGCCGATGATGCCGAAGTGGTTGCGCGTCGGCGTCAGGAACACCGGTACCGCGCCGGTCATGGTGATGGCGTGCAGGATCGACACATGGCAGTTGCGGTCGACGATCACCACGTCGCCCGGCGCCACCGTCGAGTGCCACACCATCTTGTTCGAGGTCGAGGTGCCGTTGGTGACAAAGAACAGGTGGTCGCAATTGAAAATGCGCGCCGCATTGCGCTCCGAAGCCGCCACCGGGCCGGAGTGGTCGAGCAGCTGGCCCAGCTCATCGACCGCGTTGCAGACGTCGGCACGCAGCAGGTTCTCGCCGAAGAACTGGTGGAACATCTGCCCCACCGGGCTTTTCAGGAAGGCGACACCACCGGAATGGCCGGGGCAGTGCCAGGAGTACGAACCATCCTGCGCGTAATGCGTCAGCGCCCGGAAAAACGGCGGTGCCAGGCTGTCGAGATAGGACTTCGATTCGCGGACGATGTAGCGCGCGACAAATTCCGGGGTGTCCTCGAACATGTGGATGAAACCGTGCAGTTCGCGCAGCACGTCATTCGGAATGTGCCGCGAGGTCTGGGTCTCGCCGTAAAGAAAGATCGGGATGTCGGCGTTGCGGAAACGGATCGCCTTGACGAAGGTACGCAGCTCGTCGATGGTCGACTCCAGCTCCTGCACGGCGAAATCATCGTCGTCCACCGACAGGATGAAGGCTGAGGCGCGCGACTGCTGCTGCGCGAAGGACGAGAGGTCGCCGTAACTGGTAACGCCAAGCACTTCCATGCTCTCGTCTTCCAGCGCCTTGGCCAGGGCACGAATGCCGAGACCGCTGGTATTTTCCGAGCGGAAGTCCTCGTCGATGATGATGACCGGAAAGCGGAAGCGCATAAGAGACCTCGGCGAAGTCGCAGAATAAGAAATGGGAAGGGAATCAGGCTCGGGGCGGGTCAGGGTCGGGTCTGACGCTGGACACACGCGCCGCCGTGCCGCCCGCTCAAGGGCGGGGCTGCGCCGCTTCGGCGCAAGGGGCAGGACTCAATACCGGGCTGGCAGGCTTGGACACGGGCCGTATCTTAGCGCCGATGTCCGCCGCTTCGAAAGGGTTTGCCCGGGAATTCAGCGGCGTATTACGTGTTTTTTACAACGATCTTGGGGAAGGCCGCCGAATGGTCCTGCTGCTTCTCGGCAATCTTCACCGCCACGCGGCGGGCGATCTGGCGGTAGATCTCCGATATCCGGCCGTCCGGATCGGCAACCACGGTCGGCTTGCCGGAGTCGGCCTGGCGCCGGATGCCGATGTCCAGCGGCAGCGAACCGAGCATCTCGACCTTGTAGTCTTCGCCCATTTTCGCGCCGCCGCCCTCGCCGAAGATGTGCTCTTCGTGGCCGCAGTTCGAGCAGATGTGGGTGGACATGTTCTCGACGATGCCGAGGATCGGAATGCCCACCTTCTCGAACATCTTCAGGCCCTTGCGCGCATCGATCAGCGCGATGTCCTGCGGCGTGGTGACGATCACCGCACCGGTGACCGGCACACGCTGGGCCAGTGTCAGCTGGATGTCACCGGTGCCTGGCGGCAGGTCCACCACCAGGTAATCGACTTCGCGCCACTTGGTCTCGTTGAGCAGCTGCTCCAGCGCCTGGGTGACCATCGGGCCGCGCCACACCATCGGCGTCTCGGTGTCGATCAGGAAACCGATCGACATCGCCTGCAGGCCGTGGCCTTCCATCGGCTGCAGCGATTTGCCGTCATCCGAAGTCGGCCGGCCGCTGATACCCAACATCATCGGCTGCGAGGGGCCGTAGATGTCGGCATCCAGCACGCCGACCGTGGCCCCTTCGGCGGCCAGCGCCAGCGCCAGGTTCACCGCGGTGGTGCTTTTGCCGACACCGCCCTTGCCGGAGGCCACTGCGATGATGTTTTTCACGCCGGGAATCAGCTTCACGCCGCGCTGCACGGCATGGGAAACGATCTTCATCGTCACGTTGACACTGACACTGCCCACACCGGGCAGCGCCTTCAGCGCATCGCCAATCTGTTTGCGGATCGGCTCGAGCTGGCTTTTCGCCGGGTAGCCGAGCAGGATGTCGAGCGAGACATTGTTGCCGTCGACCTTGATGTTTTTCGCAGCCTTGCCGCTGACGAAGTCGGTTTTGGTGTTGGGGTCGATCAGCGCCTTCAGTGCGCCCTGAACGTCCTGCTCGGTAATCGGGGTGGTGGCCATGGTGCGGGGTCCGTATGGAAGACTCGGTGAGGCCGCGATTGTAGCGACAACAGCAGGGCTGACCAACCACAAGTCCATGTCGGATAAAGGCTTTTTGATGCCCGTCGTGGACAGTCAGCACAGCCGGGGCTGCGGGAAATCATGGTTATAATTCAACCCTTTAGCAACACCCTCCCGCCTCCCCTCGCAATGACCCGCCGCATCCTCGTCACCTCTGCGTTGCCGTACGCCAACGGCGCCATCCATCTCGGACACCTGGTGGAGTACATCCAGACCGACATCTGGGTGCGTTTCCAGCGCATGCAGGGACATACCGTCCATTACGTCGGCGCCGATGACACCCACGGCACGCCGATCATGCTGCGCGCGGATTCCGAAGGCATCACGCCCCAGCAACTGATTGATCGAGTGTGGCAGGAACACGACCGCGACTTCAGGAGTTTCAGCGTCGGGTTCGACAATTTCCACACCACCAACTCGCCGGAAAACGAAGCACTGTGCGCAGAGATCTACGGCAAGCTCAAGGCTGCCGGCCTGATCGCCACCCGTTCGGTCGAACAGTTCTACGACCCGGTCAAGCAGATGTTCCTGCCCGACCGCTACATCAAGGGCGAATGCCCGAAATGCGGCGCGAAGGATCAGTACGGTGATTCCTGCGAAGTCTGCGGCGCCACCTACTCGCCGATCGAGCTGAAGAATCCCTACTCCACGGTATCCGGCGCCAAGCCCGAGCGCCGGCAGTCCGAACACTACTTCTTCAAACTCTCTGATCCGCGCTGCGAAGCCTTCCTGCGCACATTCACCCAGACCTCCGGCGCGCTGCAGTCCGAAGCCGCCAACAAGATGAAGGAGTGGCTGGGCGCGGAAGGCGAAGGCAAACTCTCCGACTGGGACATCTCGCGCGACGCACCCTACTTCGGCTTTGCGATTCCCGGTACCGACGGCAAGAAATTCTTCTACGTCTGGCTCGACGCGCCGGTGGGTTACTTCGGCAGCTTCCTGAATTACGTCAAGAAGCAGCAGGACGCCGGCAACACCATTGACGCCGATGCCTTCCTGAAACCCGGCGGCGACACCGAGCTGGTGCATTTCATCGGCAAGGACATCCTCTACTTCCACGCCCTGTTCTGGCCGGCCATGCTGCAGCACGCCGGCTACCGCACACCGACCAAGATCTACGCCCACGGCTTTCTCACCGTCAACGGCGAAAAGATGTCCAAGTCGCGCGGCACCTTCATCACCGCCGAAAGTTACATCCAGCAAGGCTTGAATCCGGAATGGCTGCGTTATTACTACGCCGCCAAGCTGAACTCGACGATGGAAGACATCGACCTCAATCTTGAGGACTTTGTGGCACGGGTGAACAGTGACCTAGTGGGCAAGTACATCAATATCGTCAGTCGCGCGGCGGGATTCCTCACCAAGAACTTCAAAGGGCTCCTTGCCCCGGAAGTCATCTCCGGTTCAAAAACCAATAGCCCTCTCAACTTCAAAGCTCTGGCAATCGATGAAGAAGTCTCCAAGGCCTATGAAAACAGGGAATTTGGTCGTGTCATTCGCGCCGTGATGCGAGTAGCCGATGAAATAAACCAGTATTGGGACGCAAAAAAACCCTGGGAACTGGCAAAAAACCCTGATGCATCCTTGGCTCTGCATGAAATTTGCACTGACTGCGTCAACGCGTTCTACAAGCTCACAATCTACCTTGCGCCCATCATCCCCAAAACCGCTGAGTCCGTTGCCAATCTTCTTGGTGTTACTCCGCCACTTACCTGGAGCGATCTCGGAACGCGTCCTGAAAAACTGCCAGACCAAAGAGCCTTAAAGGTCATCTCGCAATATCAGCACCTAATGACCCGCGTCGACCCCAAACAAATCGAAGCCCTGGTCACCGCCAACAGGGAAAGCCTGAAACCCGCAGCCCCCGCCGCGAAGCCCGCGGCCGCCAAAGCACCGGAGAACACAGTGGAAAACGCCGCAGCAACCGCCAGCACCGAACCCGCACACATTTCAATTGATGACTTTTCCAAGATCGACCTGCGCATCGCGCGTATCGCCAATGCCGAACACGTGGAGGGTGCCGACAAGCTGCTGAAACTGACGCTGGACGTCGGCCCGCTGGGCACCAAGCAGGTCTTCGCCGGAATCAAGTCCGCCTATGACCCGGCGACGCTGGTCGGCCGCCTCACAGTGATGGTCGCCAACCTCGCGCCGCGCAAGATGAAGTTCGGCATGTCCGAGGGCATGGTGCTCGCCGCCAGCGGTGATGAACCCGGCCTGTTCATCCTGTCGCCGGACTCGGGCGCGCAACCTGGGATGAAGGTCAAATAACAATGTCTGGCGTGCGCTGGCTTGCCGTACTGTTGCCATTCGTCCTGCTGGGCTGCGGCGCCAGCGGTTATTCGCTGACCGATGCACTGGATTTCGACAAACAGCGCAACCGCTCCCTGGAGACACCGCTGGCCACGGCGGAGGAACGCCTGAAGGCCGGGATTGCCTTTTATGAGCGCAAGGACTTTGTGCAAGCGCAGCGCGCGCTGCAGTCGAGCCTGATCAACAACCTCGCCTCGCGCAATGACCAGGCCACAGCGCACAAATACCTCGCCTTCATTTATTGCTCGACCAAGCGCATCCCCGAGTGCCGCCAGGAATTCGGCAATGCGCTGACCGCGGATCCGCGCTTCCAGCTCAGTGCCGCGGAAGAGGCCGATCCGGCCTGGGGCCCCGTCTACCGCAGCGTCCGCGGCCGCTGAGCTGCAGCCGCTGAACCCGCAGCACCCGTCCAGCATGCGGCAGTCCGCTGTCGCAACGCGACGGCAGCAGTTACCCTTCCAGCCACGGAGGGAATCATGAAAATCACCGGCATCGAAGCCATCGCCATCGACATTCCGCTCGAGAAAAATTTCGGCGGCTCCACCTACAGTGTGCTCAAGCGCTCGACCGTGATCACCCGGCTGCGCACCGACGCCGGCCTCGTCAGCGAGGTCTACAACGGCGACAACCGTGCCCACGGACTCGAGATCGCACGTCTGATTAATGAAGATTTATTTAATAAAATCAATGGCTTATCAATATTCGAGCGGGAGTTGGCGTGGGAGCGCATGTTCGCGCTGAGCCACACCTATGGCGACCGCAAGCTGCTGCTCGAAGCCATCGCCTGCGTCGATTGCGCGATCTGGGATCTCACCGGCAAGGCGCTGGGCAAGCCGGTGCGCGAACTGCTCGGCGGTTACCGCGACCGGCTGCCGATCATTTCCATCGGCGGCTACTACATGCCGGGCAAGACACTCGCCGACATCGGCCGCGAGATGGAGTCGTATCGCAAGGCCGGCATGGCCGGTGCCAAGTTCAAGGTCGGCGGCCTTTCCCCTGAAGAAGATGCGCAGCGTGTCGCCGCCGCGCGCAAGGCCGCGGGTGATGACTTCATCCTCTGTGTCGATGCCAACCGCGGCTGGAAGGCCGAAGACGCGATCCGTTTCTCAAGGCTGGTGGAGCAATACAACATCCGCTGGTTCGAGGAACCCTGCCACTGGTATGACGACGCGGCGCAGATGGCACGGGTGCGCCAGGCGATCGCGATGCCGGTCACCGCCGGCCAGTGCGAAATCACCAGCCACGCCATCCGCAGGCTGGTCGATGCCGGCGCGGTGGACCTGGTCAATTACGACGCCTCGGAAGGCGGCGGTGTCACCGACTGGCTGCGTGCCGCCGGCCTCTGCGCCGCGGCGGGCATCGACATGGCCCACCATGAAGAAGCACAGATCGCCAGCCACCTGCTCGCCGCCGTTCCCCACGGCACCTATGCCGAATGTTTTGCCGACCCGCAGCGCGATCCGGTGTGGCAGCAGATGTGGGTGAACCGGCCGCCGATCAGGGACGGCATCATGCAGGTTGCGGACGGCGCCGGCTTCGGCATCGTGCTCGACGAGGCCATGGTCAAAAAATACCGCAGCAACTGAGGACGCGGCAGCGGGCTGCGGCCGGGGCCTCAGACCGCGCCGGCGAGAAAGCCTCGCGCCGACTCCAGCGCCTGCAGCCGGCTCGCGGCCACCTGCCCCGCAGGCAACTGCGCCAGCACGCCGGTTTTTTCCAGCGTGTCGCGCACCGGCTGGCGCAGCCCGCACAAGATCACCCGGTCGTTCTTCTCGCGCATGGCGAGGATCACTTCCTCCAGCGCCATCGCCGCGCTGGTGTCCATGAACGGCACCGCCGACAGATCCACCACCAGCGCGTCGCGCCCGGCGGTGGACTGCATCATCCGCGACACGTCGCGGGCGCAGCCGAAACTGAGGGGCCCCTCGATCTGGAACAGCACGATGCGGCCGCCCGCGGCGTCGAGGATCGCCGCCTCGTCGGGGGCCAGGCCCGCGTCCTGCTCGTTGCCGCGCGTCACCCGCGCGCCCTGCATCTGCACGTCGGCCATGCGCGCGACGAACAGCAGTGAAGCCATCACCACGCCCACCGCGACCGCGGTCATCAGGTCGATGAACACGGTGATCGCCAGCGTCACGAACATCACCACCACGTCGCCGCGCGGCGCGACGCGGCAGCGCTTCAGGTACGGCCAGTCGATGATGTCGTAGCCGACCTTGAGCAGGATGCCCGCAAGCACCGCCAGCGGCACATGGCTCGCTGCGCCGCCGAAACCGAGCACCACGACGAGCAGGACCAGCGCATGGAAGGCGCCGGACAGGCGCGAAGTGGCACCGGCGCGGATGTTGACCAGGGTACGCATGGTGGCCCCCGCGCCGGCGATGCCGCCGAGCAGCCCCGCTGCCATGTTGCCGATGCCCTGCCCGACCAGTTCACGGTTGGAATCGTGGTAGGTGCGGGTCACGCTGTCGGCAACCAGCGAGGTCAGCAGCGAATCAATCGAGCCGAGGAAGGCGAGAATCAGCGCGTAGCGCAGCACCGTCGGCAGGTCGGCCAGGCTGAGCACCGGCCAGGTGAACTGCGGCAGGCCGGTTGGAATCTCGCCGATCACCGCCGCTCCGGGAAACAGGAACACCCCGGCCAGCGTGCCAGCCACGATCGCAATCAGCGGCGGCGGCACCAGCGTGGCGACACGACGCGGCGTGAAGATCATGACCGCGAGGCAGAACAGGCACAGCAGCAGGGCCTCGTATCCGGGCGCGGCGATCATCGCCGGCAGCGCAGCCAGTTTCTCGATCACCTCTCCTGGCGGCGGCTCATGGCCGAGGCCGTGCGCGAGCTGGAGCACGATGATGATCACGCCGATGCCGCTCATGAAGCCGGAAACCACCGGATGCGGCACCAGCTTTACATACTGGCCGAGTCGGGCGAGACCAAACACGATCTGCAGCGCGCCGGCAAGAACCACCACGGCGAAAGCCAGCGTGAGATTACCGCCGAGCTGACTGATGATCAGCGCCATCACCACCGTCATCGGCCCGGTCGGGCCGGAGACCTGGTGACGGGTGCCGCCGAACACCGCGGCGAGGAAGCCGACCAGGATCGCGCCCCAAAGCCCGGCGAGCGCACCGGCGCCGGACGCCACCCCGAAGGCCAGCGCCAGCGGCAGCGCAACGATGGCAGCGGTGAGGCCGCCGAAAAAATCACCCCGGTGGCTGCGCAAGAACTCGGTCATGGCTGCTGGATTCCCGCTGAAGCGATCGGGTGGCTTCAATCCCGTGCCGGGAATAAGCGCAGCCAATCAGAAAATAAAATAAAATTATCAATGACTTAGCGACAACACCAATGGAGCCTACTCCGCAGGCCCGGTGATCGCAAGCTGTGACGGAGAACCCATGGACCGCATCATCTCGCGCCATCTGCGCATCCACGGCCGCGTGCAGGGCGTCGGCTATCGCAATTACATCGAATTCAAGGCGGCACAGCACGGCGTCGGCGGCTGGGTGCGCAACCGCGCCGATGGCAGCGTCGAGGCCGTGGTCTGCGGCGCCCCGGAAGCCGTGGCGGAATTGATCGAATGCGCCAGGCGCGGCCCGCGCGCCTCGGCGGTTGAACGCGTCGACATCGGCGAGAGCGGCGAGCAGCACCAAACCTTCAGCCGCCGGCCCACGACCTGAAGCGCCCGCGTCCGCCGGCTATTTGCGCCCGCCCTTGCCCTGGTGGATGGCCGCCGCGCGCGCGGCCATGCGCTCCGCCTCCGCCTTGCGGCCGAGTTCAGCCAGCACCTGCGCCAGGTTGTTCAGCGTATGCGCGGTGCTCGGGCTGTCGGGCCCCAGCGTTTTTTCCTTCATCGCCAGCGAGCGCCGCAGCACCGGCTCGGCCTCGGCGAAACGGCGCTGCGCCTGCAGCACGGTGCCGAGGTTGTTCAGGCTCGCCGCGGTCTTGGGGTCATCGCCGTAGGCCTTCTCGAAGATCGCCAGCACGCGGCGGTGCAGCTTCTCGGCTTCGGCGAAATTCTTCTGCGCCTGCACCACATCGGCGAGGTTGTTGAGCAGCACCCCCACCGCGGGGTCACGCTGGCCCAGCGACTTCTCGCGCAGCGCCAGCGCGCGGCGCAGTTCCTTCTCGGCCTCCGGATAACGTTGCGCGAAACGCAGCACCAGGCCGAGGGTGGCGATACTCTGATCGGTGGCGCGGTGGTTGCGGCCGAAACTGCGCTCGGCCTCGGCGATGGCTTCGCGCGCGAACAACTCGGCCTGCTCGATATTGCCGCGCTGCAGGTGCATGTTCGCCTGCTCGCTCAGCATCCGCCATTCGAGTTCACCCGCGGCCACCGAGACCGGAATCAGCAGCGCGATCAGCACCAGCAGCCGGCGCAGGCTAGCCAAAATGTCCTGCCGCCTCATCGGCCTGGCTGCCATAAAGGACGTTGACGTTTTCAGGGCGCAACCATTCGGACAGCGCGCGAATCAGGTCTTCGTTGATGTTGACCTGCCATGCCGGCCCGAGCTTGACCTCGCAGCGCGCACCATTGCTGGAATATTCAATCGCCACCGGGCAATGACCCTGACGGTGGGGTGCCAGCAACTCCTTCAGCTTCGCGCCGGAGGACTGGCCGTTGCAGGTCAGGCGCAGGCCGCGCGCGTAACGGTTGCGCGCCTCGTTGAGGTCGAGCACGTTCAACGCCTCCAGGCGCAGCGAATTGTCGGCAGCGCCGCTGCCGCCGCCGTTTTCACCCTCCCCTTCGGGACCGCGGTAACGCATACGCCCGCGCACCTCGATCACCAGCAACTCGTCCTCGCGCAGCTTGTGACGGAAACGGTCAAAGGCTTCGCGATAGACCACGATCTCGTGTTTGCCGGTGTCGTCGGACAGCAGCACGATGCCCATGCGGCCACTGGCGGTGTTCTGCACGCGCACCGAGAGCACCACGCCGGCAATACTGACCGAACGCCCGGCGATGTCGCTGGCAGTCTGCAGCTCGCCGAGCTTGCGGCTGACCATGCGTCGCACTTCGTCACGATAGACATTGAACAGGTGGTCGCTGCGGTAGTAGCCCAGCGCGGTCTTTTCGTTCTGCAGCAATTCCTTCTTGCTCCAGCGCGGCACATTGGCCGGGGCCACCACTCGCGGCGCATCCACCGCATCACCGAACAGGCTGACCTGGGATGCGGCGCGGTTCGCCTGCTCCGCGGATTCCAGCGCGAGGCCGACACAGGCCATCAGTTCGGCACGGTTGTCGTTGACGCTGTCGAAGGCGCCGGCACGCACCAGCGATTCGACGACACGGCGGTTAACCAGCCGCTTGTCGACGCGATGGCAAAAATCGAACAGGTCCCTGAACGGGCCGCCAGTCTCGCGCACCTCGACGATATGATTGATCGCGCCCTCGCCGGTGCCCTTGATGCCACCCAGTCCGTAACGGATGCGCCTGCGGTCCACCGGGGCGAAGCGGTAGCCGCCGGCATTGACGTCCGGCGCCAGTATCTCGAGCCCGTTCTCGCGCGAATCCTCGACCAGCTGCTGCACCTTGTCGGTGTCGTTCATCACCGCCGACATGTTGGCTGCCATGAAGGCCGCAGCGTGGTGCGCCTTCATGTAAGCCGTGTGGTAGGCAACCAGCGCATAGGCTGCGGCATGCGACTTGTTGAAGCCGTAGCCGGCGAACTTTTCCATCAGGTCGAACAGTTCGTCGGCCTTGCGCTGGTCGAGACCGTTTTTTGCCGCACCCTCGCGGAACAGGCCGCGGTGCTCGGCCATTTCCTCGGGTTTTTTCTTGCCCATCGCGCGGCGCAGCAGGTCAGCACCGCCGAGGCTGTAGCCGCCGATGATCTGCGCCATCTGCATCACCTGCTCCTGGTAGACCATGATGGCGTAGGTCTCGGAGAGGATGCCCTCGACGCGCGGATCGGGGTAGCTGAAGCGCTTGCCGTGCTTGCGCGCGCAGAATTCCGGGATCAGCTCCATCGGGCCGGGCCGGTACAGCGCAACCAGCGCGATGATGTCGCCGAAACGGTCTGGTTTGGCGCTTTTCAGCATGTCGCGCATGCCGCGTGATTCAAACTGGAACACCGCCGAGGTGTTGGCCCGCGCAAAAATGTCGTAGGCCGCCTTGTCGTCGAGTGGCAGGTTCTCGAGGCGGATATCGGAAGACGGATCAAGCTGGCGGATGTACTTCAGCGTCCAGTCGAGGATGGTCAGCGTGGTCAGGCCGAGAAAGTCGAACTTCACCAGGCCAATCGACTCGACGTCGTCCTTGTCGAACTGGCTGACTGCCGAGTCCGAACCGTCGGCGACATACAGCGGACAGAAGTCGGTGAGTTTCCCCGGTGCGATCAGCACGCCGCCGGCATGCATGCCGACGTTGCGGGTGAGCCCCTCGAGAGTGCCGGCAAGCTCGAGCAGTTCGGCGACCTCTTCCTCGTTCTTCTCGCGTTCGGCGAGCTGCGGCTCCATCTTGCGCGCCTCTTCCAGCGTGATCAGCTTGCCGGGCTGGAAGGGAATCAGTTTGGCCAGCTGGTCGCAGAAGTTGTAGCCGAGGTCGAGCACGCGGCCGACGTCGCGCACCACCGCCTTGGCCGCCATGGTGCCGAAGGTGGCGATCTGCGACACCGAGTCGGCGCCGTAACGCTGCTTCACGTAATCGATGACGCGGTCGCGCCCGTCCTGGCAGAAGTCGATGTCGAAGTCGGGCATCGACACCCGTTCCGGATTCAGGAAGCGCTCGAACAGCAGGTTGTAGCGCAGCGGATCGAGGTCGGTGATGCCGAGGCTGTAGGCCACCAGCGAGCCGGCGCCGGAACCACGCCCCGGCCCCACCGGCACCCCGTTGTTCTTTGCCCAGTTGATGAAGTCGGCGACGATCAGGAAGTAGCCGGGAAAACCCATCTGCAGGATGGTCTTGATCTCGAATTCGAGCCGCTCGCGGTACGTGGGCTCCTGTTTGCGGCATTCCGCCTCGTCCGGATACAGCGCGGCGAGCCGCGCCGAAAGTCCCTCACCCGCGCGGTCGCGCAGGTGCTCCTCCAGGCTGACGTTGTCCGGAGTCGGAAAATGCGGCAGCCGGCTCTTGCCAAGGGTCAGTTGCAGCGAGCAGCGTTTGGCGATTTCGATAGTGTTTTCAAGCACTTCCGGAACATCGGCAAACAGCGCCTGCATTTCCGCCTGGGTCTTGAAGTACTGCTCAGGCACAAATTTGCGCGGCCGCCGCTGGTCCGCCAGCACATAACCCTCGGAGATGCACACCCGCGCCTCGTGGGCGCGGAATTCGTCGGGCTTCAGGAACTGCACCGGATGGGTCGCCACCGCCGGCAGGCCCAGCTTCGCCGCGAGTTGCAGCGCCTGCGCGACATGGGCTTCGACCGGCACCGAGGCTGCACCGGAAGTCATCGCCTGCGGCCCGAGGCGCTGCACCTCCAGATAAAAACGGCCGGGGAAACGCCGCGCCCAGGATTCGGCGAGCCTGCCCGCGGCCTCTTCGTGGCCGGCCACCAGCGCCTGACCGACATCACCGTGATGGGCGCCGGACAAGGCGATCAGGCCGCCACTGCCGATCTCGTCAAACCATTCACGCATCACCTCGGAACGGCCGCGATACTGGTTGCCGCGGTAGGCCCGGGTCAACAACTCGCACAGGCGCAGGTAGCCTTCATGGTTCTGCGCCAGCAGCAGCGCGCGGAAGGGATTGTCACGGTCGGCTTCGTTGGACAGCCAGAGATCGCAGCCGATGACCGGCTTGATGCCCTTGCTGCGCGCCTCCTTGTAGAACTTGACCATGCCGAAGACATTCGACAGGTCGGTCAGCGCCAGCGCCGGCATGCCGTCAGCCTTGGCCGCGGCCACGGCGTCGTCGATGCGCACGATGCCATCGACGATCGAGTATTCGCTGTGCAGCCGGAGGTGTACGAATGGCGCGGGCATGGCCGGGTATTTTAAAGCCTGCCTCGACCTCCGAAGACTTCGCAAGAGTCTGTAAAAACAAGACCAATAAAATCCGCGACATAGCCCGCGCGGCTGCGTACGGTTTGGGCATGCCGCATAATCGCGGGCGCTCACCGTCCGATTTTCATCCCGAAACCGCCTTCCGATGCATAAAAGCCAATCGTATTTCCACGACCTCAACGGTCTGCGTTACCACGTACGCTGCTGGGGCGATGCCAAGGCACCGACGCTGTTCCTGCTCCACGGCTGGATGGATGCCTCGGCCTCCTTCCAGTTTGTGGTCGATCAACTGCAGCGCGACTGGCGGGTGATCGCGCCCGACTGGCGCGGTTGCGGCCTGTCCGGACGTCCCGTCGGCGGCTACTGGTTCCCCGACTACTACGCCGATCTCGACGCGCTGCTTGATTTGTACTCGCCTGACGAGCCGGCACGGCTGGTCGGGCACAGCATGGGCGGCGTGATCGCCTGCACCTACTCGGGCCTGCGCCCGCAGCGCGTGGCGAAGCTGGTGTCGCTGGAGGGTTTCGGCCTGACTCGCACCCAGCCAGCCGATGCGGTGCCCCGTCTGCGCAGCTGGCTCGACGAACTGAAGCAGACCCAGCGTTTTCGCAGCTACACCTCGATCGAGTCGTTTGCCGCGCGCCTGCGCAGTGAAAATCCGCGGCTCGACGAAATCCGCGCGCTGGCGGTGGCCCTGGCCTGGGCGAAGCAGGACGGCGAAGACCACGTCGAACTGCTGCACGACCCGCGGCACAAACGCATCAACCCGGTGCTGTTCCGGCTCGAGGAACTGCTGGCCTGCTGGCGCGAGTGCACCGCGCCGGCGCTGTGGGTCTTCGCCCGCGATTCAAAAGGCAGCGGCTATCTGAACGACACGCCGGAACAACTGGCCGAGCGCAAGGCGGCATTCCGCGATTATCACGAAGCCTGGGTCGAGGACGCCGGCCACATGATGCACCACGACCAGCCGGCCGCGGTGGCAAAGCTGATCGAGGGTTTTGTCGGATGAACACGACGCATCCCCTGCTCGGCATACTCGGCGGCATGGGCCCGCTCGCCACGGCCGATTTCCTGAAAAAACTGGTCGAGGAAACGCCGGCTCAGCGCGACCAGGAACACATCCCCTACATCGCCTGGGGGGTGCCGCAGATTCCGGACCGGCCGCCGGCGATCACCGGCAACGGTGAATCACCGCTGCCGCGGATGCTGGAAGGTGTGCTTCAGTTGCGCCGCGCCGGCGCAACAGCAATAGCCATCGCCTGCAACACCGCCCACCACTGGCATGCCGAACTCGAGCGCGAAGGCGAACTGCCGGTCCTGCACATCGCAGACGCCGTGTGCGGCGAACTCGAGGCCCGCGGCATCCGCGGCGGCAGGGTGGGACTGATCTCCACCGAAGGCACGGTGCGGGCGGGCTTCTACCAGCAACGATTCTCGGCATGCGGCCTGGAATGCCTGCCGAGCCGACGCGAGGATCAGGACCGGCTGGTGCTGCCGGCCATCGCCGCGGTCAAGGCCAACGATCTGCCGCTGGCACACCGTCTGGCGATCACCGCGGTATCCCGTTTGCGGGATGACGGCGCACAGGCCGTGGTGCTGGCCTGCACAGAGACCCCGGTAGCCATTGATCATGCACCGCACCCGGCCGCGGCGCACTGTATTGATGCAACACGCGCACTGGCGCGGGCCTGCGTGGCCTGGCACCGTCGTGCCAGCCTGGACAAAACCGGCGCATCGCGCTGAACCGGGGTCCGCTTGCTGGACAAAGCGATGGCCTTGTCTTAGATTGCAGCCAAGTCCGGGGGAACATCACTCGCAGCGGCTGGATTACCCCAGCCTGCCAGCCCGGGATACACAACCGGTTTCACCATCCCGTTTCAGTTACAGGAGACCCACCATGCATCGCTACACCCGTCTTGCCGCCGCCGTGATCATATCCGGCGTCATGGCCGCTCCGGCGCTGGCCCAGGAACTCACCGGCACGCTGCGCAAGATCCGCGACACCGGCAGCATCACCATCGGCCATCGTGAAGCCTCGATCCCCTTCTCCTACCTCGACGACAAGCAGCAGCCCATCGGTTACGCGATGGATCTGTGCATGAAAGTGGTCGATGCGGTGAAGGCCGAACTGAAGATGCCCAACCTGAAAGTGGCGCTGCAGGCGGTGACTTCGGCCAACCGCATCCCGCTGCTGCAGAACGGCACCATCGACCTCGAGTGCGGCTCGACCACCAACTCGGTCGAGCGCCAGAAGACCGTGGCCTTCGGCCCGACCTACTTTGTCATCAACGTCACCGCCGCCGCCAAAAAGTCCTCCGGCATGAAGTCGCTTACCGATCTCGGCGGCAAGACCATCTCCACCACATCGGGCACCACCGCCGTGCCATTGCTGAAAAAATACGAGCGCACCGCCAACATCGACGTCAAGGAAATCTACGGCAAAGACCACGCCGAATCGATGCAACTGCTCGCCACCGACCGCGTTGCCGCCTTCGTGATGGACGACATCCTGCTCGCCGGCCAGATCGCCAACCAGCCCAATCCCGGCGATTACGTGATCTTCCCCGAGTCGCTGCGCACCGAGCCGTACAGCATGATGCTGCGTCGCGAGGATCCCCAGTTCAAGTCGCTGGTTGATCGCACCATGGCCGCAGTCTATAAATCCGGCGAAATCAACAAGATTTATGCAAAATGGTTCACCAGCCCGATCCCGCCGCGCAACGTCAACCTTAATTTCCAGATGACACCGGCGATCATGGAGGCGTTCAAGAACCCGAACGACCGCGGCGTGCAGTAACTGGAGCACTGCTGAAGGGCACAAAAAGCCGGAACGCGAAAAAGCTTCCGGCTTTTTCTTTTTCAGGGCAAGCTAACGCACAAAGGCCTTCCCGGAGCCGCCGGAGAGAGGCCCCAAAAGGGAGAGCGGCTTGAACTACAACTGGAACTGGGGCGTTTTTTTCCAGGAAACGCCCGACGGTGGCACTTTCTACTGGGAGATGCTGGTCTCCGGCCTGGGCTGGACACTTGCGGTATCGGTGGTCGCATGGCTGATCGCGATGACCGTCGGCGCGGTGGTCGGCACGATGCGTACGCTGGACGGCAAGGCACCCGTGCTGTTCGGCCATGCCTGGGTGGAACTGTTCCGCAACATCCCGCTGCTGGTGCAAATGTTCCTGTGGTACTTCGTGATACCGGAGTTCGTGCCGCCGCTGAAACACTGGATGGTCAACACCGAGCCGGTCTTTGCCCAGTTCCTTTCCGCGGTACTCTGCCTCGGACTGTTTACCTCGGCGCGTATCGCCGAGCAGGTTCGCGCCGGCATCCAGTCGCTGCCGCGGGGGCAGCGCCTGGCCGGCAGCGCGCTGGGGCTCACCACCTGGCAGTCCTACCGCCATGTGCTGCTGCCGATGGCCTTCCGCATCATCATCCCGCCGCTGACCAGCGAAACGATGAACCTGATCAAGAACTCGTCGATTGCGCTGACCATAGGCCTTGCCGAGCTGACCTTCCGCGCGCGTGAACTCGGTGAATACACCTTCAGCTTTTTTGAAGCCTTCACTGCAGCGACCCTGGTCTACGTGGTCATCGCGATGTCGGCGAACCGGGTGATGGCCCATGTCGAGCGCCGCGTCGCGGTGCCGGGGCTGATTGCCGCAGGCGGCGGGGGTCATTGATGAACTTCGATATTTCAATCATCACCAACTCCCTGCCCTATCTGTGGAAGGGCTTTCAGTACACCCTTGAACTGACGGTCATCTCGGCGGCAGGCGGCCTGTTTTTTGGCACCCTTCTGGCGCTGGCCAGGCTGTCGTCAATCAAGGGGCTGCAGATGACCGCCGCGGGCTACGTCAACCTGATGCGCTCGATCCCGCTGGTGCTGGTGATCTTCTGGTTCTTCTTCCTGGTGCCACTGATCCTGCAGGCGATCACCGGCGCGGAACGTCCGCCACAGGTCGGCGCGGAACGCACCGCGATCATCACCTTCATCATGTTCGAGGCGGCGTATTTCTGCGAAATCATGCGCGCCGGCATCCAGTCGATTCCGCGCGGACAGATTCATTCGTCCTACGCGCTGGGCCTGAACTACAGCCAGACCATGCGCCTGGTGATCCTGCCGCAGGCCTTTCGCAACATGCTGCCGGTGCTGCTGACCCAGACCATCATCCTGTTCCAGGACACCTCGCTGGTGTATGTGATCTCCGCGACCGACTTTGTCGGTGCCGCGGCCAAGATCGCGCAGCGCGACTCGAAGCTGGTCGAGATGTACCTGTTCGTTGCGCTGGTCTACTTCATACTCTGCTTCTCGCTGTCCCTTGCGGTGAAGCAGTTGCAGCAGAAAATTGCCGTCATCCGCTGAGGAAAACCCAGTCATGCCCATGATCGAATTCAAGAGTGTCAGCAAATGGTACGGCAGTTTCCAGGTGCTGAAGGACTGCACGACCAAGGTTGAAAAAGGCGAGGTCGTGGTGGTCTGCGGCCCCTCCGGCTCGGGAAAATCGACACTGATCAAATGCGTCAATGCGCTGGAACCCTTCCAGCAGGGTGAAATCGTCGTCAACGGCCAGTCGGTCGGCGACAAGGCCACCAACCTGCCGCAACTGCGCTCGAAAATCGGCATGGTGTTCCAGCATTTCGAGCTGTTCCCGCACATGACGGTGATCGAAAACCTGAACCTGGCCCAGGTCAAGGTGCTTGGCCGCGGCACCGAGGAGGCCACCGAGAAATCACGGATGCTGCTCAAACGCGTCGGCATGATCGATCACGCCCCCAAATTCCCCGGCCAGCTCTCCGGCGGCCAGCAGCAGCGAGTGGCGATCGCCCGCGGCCTGGCGATGGACCCGATCGCGATGCTGTTCGACGAGCCGACTTCGGCGCTGGATCCGGAGATGATCAACGAGGTGCTCGACGTGATGGTCGAACTCGCCCATGAGGGCATGACCATGATGTGCGTGACCCATGAGATGGGTTTCGCGCGCAAGGTCGCGCACCGGGTGATCTTCATGGACCGCGGCGAAATCGTCGAGGACGCGACCAAGGACGAGTTCTTTGGCACCCCGCGCTCCGAGCGCGCGCAGCTCTTCCTGTCGAAGATTCTGCAGCACTGAAATTGCGCCGCGGGTAGAATTCGCGCTTTTCACGGAAAGCGCCTCCGGCGCGTCACGACATGGCTACGAGCACGGCAAAGAAAAAATCCGCGGTCCAGTACGACTGCAGCAAATGCCCCGGCTACTGCTGCAGCTATCCGCTGATCGAGGTCGGCAAACGCGATATCGCGCGCCTTGCCAAGCACTTCGACATCACCTACACCCAGGCCGAATCACGCTACACGCGTTACGACCGCTCGGAAAAGGTGCGCTCGCTGAAGCAGCAGGATGACAAGCACTTCGGCTCGATCTGCAAGCTGTTCGACACCAAAAAACGCTGCTGCACGGTATACGAAGCCCGTCCCGGCGTCTGCCGCGCCTACCCGGACGGCAAGCGCTGCGGCTACTACGACTTCCTGACCTTCGAGCGCGAGCAGCAGGGTGATGACAAGTTCATCGCCACCACCAACAACAACTGATCCGGCGTCACGCGCCTAAACCAGCGTCGCACACAGCCCGCGCAGGAAATTCTCGCAGCGCTCGATCTGCTCCAGGCTGACAAATTCGTCGGGCTTGTGCGCCTCGCGGATCGAGCCGGGTCCGCAGACCACCGTCGGCACCCCGGCCACCTGGAACTGCGAGGCCTCGGTGCCGAATGACACCTTGGCGATTTCACTGCTGCCGGAAAACTCCTGCACCAGCGCGGTGATCCCGGCTTCGGCGGCGGTATCCAGCGCAGGTATCTCCGACATCTTGCGCAGCGTGAAGCCGCTGCGCGGATCGACCGCCTGCATTTCCGGTTCGAGCACTTCACGCAGGTACGTCTCGAACTCCGCGCGCAGCCGGTCGGGATCGTCCCCCGGCAGGTTGCGGAATTCGAAATCGAAGACGCAATCGTGGGGCACGATGTTCAGCGCCGTGCCGCCGCGGATCACGCCGGTATGCACCGTGGTGTAGGCCACATCGAAACCGCGGTCGTAAGGCCCGCGGTCGCGATGGCGCCGCGCCAGCCCCTTCAGAAAGGCCACCGCCTCGGCCGCAGCCTCCACCGCGTTCACGCCGTACGGCGCATAGGCCGAATGCGAAGCCAGCCCGCGCACCGTGCAGCGATAACTCTGCTTGCCCTTGTGCGCAATCACCGGCCGCATCTCGGTCGGCTCGCCGACGATGCACGATTTCGGCCGGATGCCGGCCGCCACCATGTCGGCGAGCAGGCCGCGCACACCGAGGCAGCCAACCTCTTCGTCATAGGAAAACGCCAGGTGCAGGGGGGTACGCAGGCCGCGCTGCACATACTGCGGCACCACCGCCAGCACACAGGCGATGAAACCCTTCATGTCCGAAGTGCCGCGACCATAAAGCCGGCCGCCTCGCTCGATGACGGTGAAGGGATCACTGGCCCAGTCCTGCCCATCCACCGGCACCACATCGGTATGGCCGGACAATACGATGCCCGGCTCGCCGCGCGGCCCCAGCGTGGCAAACAGGTTGGCCTTGCCGCGCTCGGCGTCAAAGGTCAGGCGAATGTCGGCATCGAGCGGGCGCAGATACTCGCGCACAAAATCGATCAGCTCAAGATTGGAATCACGGCTGACCGTGGGAAAGGCGATCAGCGTGCGGATCAGGTCCAGCGTCTCCGCGGCGGGCGCGGCATCGGGTTGAATTTGCACGACCGATTACGTCCGTTGTTAAAGAGTCAGCATAGGCAGGCAAGCCTGGGCTGTCAACGAAGCCACGGGATGATGCAGCCATACGGTATGCTTGACTCCGACATAACCATGACCCCTCAACCATGACCTTCCGATCCCGTAATCTCATTACAAGCCTGCTCCTGCTTGCCGGCCTGCATGCCATCACTGCCTCCGCCGCCGAACTGCGCATCGGCCTCTCCGGCGAGGTGACTTCGCTCGACCCGCACTTTCTGGCCGCGCAGCCGAACCTGACGGTGGCGCGCCATGTCTTCGAGTCACTGACCGACGTCGATCCGCAGACGCGGCTGATTCCCGGACTGGCCGAGCGCTGGCGCGCGATCGACACGCTGACCTGGGAATTCAACCTGCGCCGCGATGCCAGATTCCATGACGGGTCGCCGCTCACCGCCGATGATGTCGCGTTCTCCCTGGCGCGGCCGCTGTCGATCAAGGGCAGCCCCGGCGGTTTTGCCGCCTTCGTGCGCGCAGTGGCATCCACCACAGTGGTCGATGCACACACCATCCGCGTGCGCACCAAATACCCCTATGGCGCGCTGCCCGAAGACCTCAACTCGATCCTGATCGTGTCAAAAAAACACGCGGAGAATGCCGGCCCCGAGGATTTTGATTCGGGCCGCGCGATGGTCGGCACCGGCCCCTATCGTTTTGTGCGTTACCAGCGCGGCGACCGCCTTGAACTGGCGCGCAGCGAGCATTGGTGGGGCAAGGCCGCGCCCTGGGATCGCGTCACGCTGCGGGTGATCCCCGCCGATCCTTCGCGCACCGCGGCATTGCTTGCCGGCGAACTCGACGTGATTGAGCACGTACCCTCGGCGGATATCAATAATATCAATAAAAACAACAAGTTACGAGTTATCCAAACCACCTCCTGGCGGACCATCCTGCTGCATCTCGATCAGTATCGGGCACAGCCGCCCGGCATCACCGATACAGCCGGCAAACCACTCGCCGCGAATCCACTGATGGATATTCGCGTGCGTCGCGCGATCTCCAAGGCCATTCATCGTGAAGCGATCGCCGCCAAAGTGATGGAAGGTCTCGCGATACCTGCAGCCAACATCGTGTCGCCCGGAGTTTTCGGCCACAACGGCACGCTCAAGGCCGAGGCCTACGACCTTGAAGGCGCGCGCAAGCTGCTCGCCGAGGCCGGTTACCCGAACGGCTTCCGCATCACCCTCACCGGACCCAACAACCGCTACATCAACGACGAGCAGGTGTTGCAGGCCGTGGCGCAGATGCTCACCCGCGCCGGCATCCAGACCCGGGTCGAGGCGATGCCGATGTCGGCCTTCCTCGGCCGCGTACGCAAGGAGGAGACCGCGGTGTCGCTGCTCGGCTGGGGCTCCTTCGCTGCCGACCTCGCGCTGCGTTCGCTGGTCGCCGCACCCAACGCCGAAAAAGGTTATGGCGCCTGGAACTGGGGACGCTACAGCAACCCAAAAATCGACAGCCTGATGGAGCAGGCGCTGGCCAGCGTAGACCGCACCAAACGCGAGGCCCTGGCGCGCGAGGGCAATACGCTGGCGATGCAGGACCTCGCCTTCATCCCGGTCCACCACCAGGTGGTGAGCTGGGCGATGCGTGCCAATCTGGCCTACGCCGCGCGCACCGACGAATTCACCTTCGCCCACCACTTCACGCCGCGCTGAGATCTTGCTCACCTACGCCCTGCGCCGCCTGCTGTGGAGCGCAGCCACGCTGTGGCTGATGTCATTGCTGGTGTTCGCCGGCGTGCATGCCATCGGCGATCCTGTGGCGCTGCTGATCAGTCCACAGGCCGACCAGGCGGAAATCGCGCGCGCCACCGCGCTGCTCGGACTCGACCAGCCGCTGTGGCGGCAATACCTGCTGTTCTTCAGCGGCGCACTCAGTGGTGACCTGGGCCTGTCCTTTGTTGCCAGCGTGCCGGCAATCCACCTGATTCTTGAGCGCCTGCCGGCCACGCTGGAACTGGCACTGGTTGCGATGCTGATCGCCGTCGGCCTCGGCATTCCGCTGGGCCTTTACGCCGGGCTGCGGCCACGCTCATGGCCGGCACGAGCGGTGATGGCGCTGTCGACGCTGGGCTTCGCGCTGCCGACCTTCTGGGTCGGCCTGATGCTGATCCTGGTGTTCGCGGTGCAGCTGGGCCTGCTGCCCTCCACCGGCCGCGGCGCCACCGTCGAGATTGGCGGTATCGGCTGGAGCCTGTTCACCGTGGACGGCCTGCGCCACCTGCTGCTGCCGGCGCTGACTCTGGCGCTGTTCAAGCTTGGGCTGCTGATCCGCCTCACCCGCGCCGGCACCCGCGAAGCGCTGGGGCTCGACTACACGCGCTTCGCCCGTGCCAAGGGCCTCGCTGAAACTGCCGTGTTGCGCCGGCACGTGCTGCCGAACATCCTGATTCCGGTGGTCACCGTCGCCGCGCTGGAGTTCGGCTCGCTGATCGCCTTTGCCATCGTCACCGAAACCGTGTTCGCATGGCCGGGCATGGGCAAGCTGCTGATCGAATCGATCAACCTGCTCGACCGGCCGGTGATCGTCGCCTACCTGCTGGTGACGATAACGCTGTTCATCGCCATCAACCTGCTCGCCGACCTGCTGCATGCGCTGCTTGATCCTCGGCTGCGGCCGGGAGGCACGATATGACCGGCGCGGCACCGCTGCAACTGCAATGGGCGGCATTCAACCGCGACAACATCGCGCGTGTCGCACTTTGGCTGTTGGTGCTGCTGGTCGCCGCCGCACTCGCCGCACCCCTGCTCTCGCCGCAGAATCCCTACGACCTCGCACAACTCGACATCATGGATGCGCGACAGGCGCCGGGCACGGTCGCGGGCGCCGGTTACAAACTCTGGCTGGGCAGCGACGATCAGGGCCGCGACATGCTGTCGGCGATACTGCACGGGCTGCGCATCAGTCTCGCAGTTGCAGGCATCGCCACCGTGATCGCCATGGGCATCGGCCTCGTTGCCGGACTGACTGCCGCCCGCGCCGGCGGCTGGATCGACCTCGCGCTGATGCGCCTCGCCGACCTGCAACTGTCCTTCCCGTCGATCCTGGTGGCGCTGATCCTGCTCGCACTGACCGGCCAGGGTCTTGACCGCATCATCGTTGCGCTGGTGGTGGTGCAGTGGGCCTACTACGCACGAACGGTGCGCGCCGCGGCAATCACTGAACTCAAACGTGAATACATCGAAGCAGCGGTCTGCGCCGGGGTACGCCCGCTGCGCCTGCTGTGGCGCCACTTGCTGCCAAACATCATGCCGCCGCTGATGGTGGTGGGGACGGTGCAGATGGCACAGGCGGTCGCACTCGAAGCGACGCTGTCCTTCCTCGGCCTCGGCCTGCCGATCACCGAACCGTCGCTGGGGCTGCTGATCGCCAACGGCTACACCCACCTGCTGTCGGGCAAGTACTGGATCAGTTTTTTTCCGGGGCTGGCGCTGCTGGCGCTGATCGTCACGCTGAATCTGGTTGGCGACCGCCTGCGCGACGTATTCGACCCGCGTTCGCGCTGAAACAAAGCCCGGTAAACTGTAAGGCAGCTTCACAAACCTCCGCCTCACAGGGCTGACAAGCATCGCGGAATCGCCTTGAAAAAATCCCTGCTCACACTGCTGGTGCCGGCCATCCTCGGCGGTGGCGGTTTCGCCGGCTGGTGGACCGCCGCTGACCGGGGCCTGATCCCCGGCAAACCGAACTCGCCTCGTGCTGAAAATTTCAAGACGGCGGTCGATAACCATCTCGCACAGGGTGCACGCAATTTCCACAGCCAGCCCTGTGTAAGCGTGCCGGTCAATCCCGGCGCGCAGGGGGGCGGTTTCAAGGACACCCGCTTCGATCACACGCCGGTCGGCTTTTTTGTCAGCCCCGACCTGCGCAACGATCCCGGCGGCTCCATCAAAAACCGCCTCGCCTTCCTTGAAAAACAGGGCCTGCTGCAATCAGCCATGAACACCGGCGGCGGCACCGAATTCACGATGACCTGGCGCGGATTTGCCGCCTCCAATGACAACGGCTGCTTCCATGTTGCCAGCGCCGAGCGTGAAGCCAAGGTCATCGGCTTCGAGAAAAAACGCACTGAAAACGGCATCGACATCTATGAAGTCACCGCAAGCTCGCCACCGAAATCCATCGAGGCCTGGGCACAGACGCCGGAATTCAAGGATCTCTTTCCACAGCAGTCCGGCCTCCTGCGCCAGCTCAATCCCGACCCGTTGATCTACGAGCTGGCGCGCGGCGAAACCGGCTTCACCGTGATCAGCGAACGCGGCCAGCCGACACGCTCACCCGCCAGCGAACAGGCGGCGATCACCGCCAAGCTGGTCGGCAAGCTGACTGCG
Source organism: Betaproteobacteria bacterium Ga0077527 (assembly GCA_001464815.1). Taxonomy (GTDB): domain Bacteria; phylum Pseudomonadota; class Gammaproteobacteria; order Burkholderiales; family SG8-41. The sequence continues at coordinate 58,762 of LNDW01000020.1, forward strand.
GACAGGGTCAAGGCCGCTGCGCAGTCCTGGATCGCCCGCAACTCGGAGCATGTCGCGAACAACCGGCTGTGCCTGCAGCTGCCCGGCGCTCACGAAGTGGACCAGATCACCCCCGATCCACGCGTCACCCCGCCCACGGCCGCCGCCACCGACCTCAGCTTCGACATCTACAACCTGGTCAACCGCGAGCTGCGCGAAGGTGATCCGCGGCAGCGCAGCCATGCCTTCCTGCGCCGCCTCGAAAGCCTGGGGATTGCGCGCTCCGAACTGCTCAATTTTCCGGAATTCAAAGGTGCGCCGGCCCAGGGCGGCGTGCGTTTCGTGCTGCCACGCTCCTTCACCGAACGTTTCGCCGGCGGTCCGCGCGGCTGTTACGTGCTGGGCACGCTGCAGGTCGAGGAGGTAATCCGCTTCGCACCCTTTTCCGTCGGCCAGCCCAACCCGCCGTTCACAGCCAGGCTGACATTGACGCCGGTTGATGAGGATGCCAAACGCATCATCGCCGCCTTCGGTCATTACAGCCGCGTCGCCGAAGTCGGCGCGGTGCTCACCGGCACACTGAACTACAAGGATGGCGAACTGCAGGTCGGCCACGCCCAGCTGCGGCTGCCCGCCTTCCATCCCGATGTCTCCGGCCTGCGCCTGCCGGTGATCCAGACCGGCCTGTCGCGGCCAACAGGCGCTGTGACCGGTGGAACACGCGGCTTCATCAATGTACCCAATGCGCAATCGGGCAGCCTGGCGAATACGGCGGTGCACGCCATCGGTGTATATGAAGGCCGGTTGTCCGGCGGCCTGCGCCGCGAGGCCGGCAGCCATCCCGAAGGCACGGTCAACGTAACCCTGCACCCGGGGCGGGATCCGGCGATGCTCTACCTGGTCGCCTACGAGCCGGTGCACTGGCAGGTGCAAGTGCGCCCCGGTGCCATCCTGACCCGCGTCATCACCAGCGGCTACCATACCCAGCGTGTCACGGTGCAGGGTGCCGCCGGAGTGCCGGTGGTGAACACGCAGTACCGCGGTGAACACAGCGATCCGTTCAACGGTGCGCAGCGGGTCACCGGCGTCAAACCGGTCTCGGCGCAGCACCAGTACAGTGGCAGCGCCTTCGAAGTCGGCCGCTGACCCTGCCCTGCAAGCCGAAACAAAAAGGCCGGCATATGCCGGCCCTTTTTATTGACACTGCAGCCCCTTACTGCGGCTGGATGCCGATCTGCGCGGCGACCTTGCGGTAACGCTCCAGTTCGGCACGGATGTGCTTGGCGAAGGCTTCGGAGCCGAGCGTGGTGGTTTCCGCGCCGCCGACGGCGGCATAACGTTTCTTGACCTCGGGGTTGGACAGCGCCTCGACCGAGGCGGCATACAGCGTCGCGATCACCTCTTTCGGTGTGCCCCTGGGCGCGAACAAACCGACCCAGATCGATGCATCCACGCCCGGCACCCCGGCTTCCTGGGTCGACATGTACTCCGGAATCTGCGGCGAGCGCTTGGCCGTGGTCAGGCCGAGCACCTTGACACGTTTCGCCTGCAGATGCGGCAGCACACCGGGCAGGCCGGCCGCGGTGAACACGACTTCATTTCCGGCCACCGCGGACACCGCGGGCGCGCCGCCCTTGTACGGCACGTGGATGGCTTTGGCGCCGGCCGCGGCCACCAGCCACTCCTGCGCCATGTGGTTCACCGAACCGGTGCCGGGCGAACCGAAGGTCACCGTGCCCGGCTTGGCTTTCATCGCGGCCACCAGGTCCTTCAGCGTATTGAACGGCGAAGCGGCATTGACCACCACCAGCATCGGCGCATCGCTGACCATGATGATCGGCGTGAAGTCACGCTCGACGTCATAGGGCATGGTCTTGAACAGCACCGGGTTCACCGACATTTCGCCGGTATGCGCGGCGAGCAGCGTATAACCGTCGGCAGTCGCGCGCGCGGTGGTGCCGGTGGCGATGAAACCGTTGGCGCCGGGCCGGTTATCGACGACGAACTGCCAGCCGCGGGTCTCTGCAATCTTGTTGCTGAGTATGCGCGTCGAGGTATCGACCACGCCGCCCGGCGCGAACGGCACCAGCAGGCGGATCGGCTTGCTCGGGTATTTGTCGGCAGCCTGCAGCGGCAGCGCTGCGGCCAGCACCAACGGCAGCAATAATCCTCGCAGTGTCATTTTCATATTTTTCCTTTAAAAACAATTACTTATAAACAAAACAGGCAATATCCACATCAGAGCTTGAGCAGATCGCGCCATTTCTCGCGCACTGCGGCCTGCAATTGCTTGCTCGCCTCGGCCACCGCCGGAAAGTCGTGCAGATGGTCATAGGGACGGCAGGCATCGATGATCGCCTTCGAATTGTAGGGCGCATCCGAACGGTAGGTGACGAACATCGGATCGTTTTTCGAACCCATGCCGCGCTTGATGATGTCGATGTCGACCTCGGGATCACTGCGCGTGGCCACCGCCCACATCACTTCCTGCAGATTCGACGGATCGATGTCCTCGTCAACAACGATGGTGTAACGCGACATATAGGCGCCGACCCCGCACTGATTCAGGATCAGCGCGGCCTGGCGCGCGTGGCCGGCGTAACGCTGCCTGATCGCCACCACGTTGAACATGCGCGCACCGCCGATCTCATGCGCCCACACGCTGGCCACATCAGGCACACCGGCGGCGAGCAGCGCGTCAAACAGCAGTGCCGAACGCATCACCGCCTTCGAATACGAGTAATCATTCGGCGGCTTCGCCGGCGGGCTGCCGACGATGATGGGATTGTTGCGGTAATACACGCGCTCGATGGTCACCACCGGCGCATCACCTTCCTTGCCCGGGTAGTAGCCGTGGAATTCGCCGAAGGGCCCTTCCTTGCGGCGGTCGCCGGGATGGCACCAGCCCTCGAGCACGATCTCGGCCGCAGCGGGAATCGGCAGGCCGGTCAGCTCACCGCGCACCACCTGCACCGGCTCGCCGAGTATGGAACCGATGTAGTTGTACTCGCACATGCCGAACGGCACTTCGATGCCCGAAATCAGATAGCCCAGCGGATCGCAGCCGATGACGATGGCCACCGGGAAGGGCTTGCCCGCCTGCATGTGTTTCTCATACTGGATTGCGCCGTGTTTGCCGGGAATCATATCGAGGCCGACATGGTTGCTGTCAAAGGCCTGCACACGGTAGGTGCCGACATTGACCCAGTCGCTGTCGAAATCCCTGGTCACCACGCAGCAGCCGGTGCCGATGTACGGCCCGCCATCCTTCTCATGCCACAGCGGCGAAGGAAAGATGTTGATGTCGACAGCCTTGCCGGACTGGATGTTCTCGAATACCGGCCCTTTCTCGACGGCCACCGGCTCGTATTTCGCGGCAGCCGCCTGCCATTGCCTGGGCAGGCCGCGCAGTTTTTGCACCAGCGCATGGTGGGCATGCTCCACCGGCAGGCGCAGGATCGAGGACAACCGCGCCGGACTCGCGGTGCTGCAGGTCAGCACACGAAAGCCTTTGGGATAGCCCTTGATTTCGTCAAACAGCAGCGCCGGCGCGCCGTCGATCTTGACGTTCATCTCGCTGATTGCGCCGAGCTCGAGCTTTGCATCCGCACCCGGCACATCCTTCAGCTCGCCGAGCTGGCGCGCGGTATCCAGCCAGGCACGCAGATCGAGGGGATTGCCGGCCGGATGCGTCATGATCAGTCCTTCCCTGCTGTTTTCCGCTTGTTTGCCGCCAGATGCACCGCCTTGATCACCTCGGGATAGGTCGCGCAGCGGCAGAGGTTGCCCGACAGGTAATGCCGGATCTCGTCATCGGAGGGATTCGGATGCGCGTCGAGCAGCTGGCGCGTCATCAGCACAAAACCCGGCGTGCAGAAACCGCACTGGAATGCCCCGGTTTCGATGAAAGCCTGCTGCACGGCATCGAGTCCATGCTCACCCCGAGGCTCTTCGACAGTGCGTACATCAGCGCCGTCAATCAGCGGCGCCAGCGTCAGGCAACCCGATACCGCCTTGCCGTCAACAATCACCGTGCAGCAACCGCAGAGGCCCTGCGCGCAGCTCTCGCGCGCACCGAACAGGCCCTGGTCCTGCAGCACCTCGACCAGGTTGTGGTGATTACCGACTTGCGCCGAAACCGGGCGGCCGTTGAGGGTGAATTCGATGGTGCGATGAGTAGTCATAACGTCAAAACCTTTTTAGCCACAGAGGACACAGAGATTACAGAGAACTGCAAAAACAACAATTAACCAAGGCAGTTCGATTGGGGTTTTTCTCTGTGCTCTCTGTGACCTCTGTGGCTAGTTTTTGAACTTGGTTTTTGAACTTGGTTTTTGAACTTGGTTTTTGAACTTGGTTTTTGATCTTGGTTTTTGATCTTCTTTTTTGATCTCAATCTTCCAACGGCTTGCCGGCATTGGCGCGCAGTCCGCGATACACCGCTTCTGCAGTCAGCGGCAGGCCGGTCAGGCGCACACCCACGGCATCGTCGATGGCACTGGCAATCGCCGGCGACACACCAAAGGTGCCGCTTTCGCCGACACCCTTGGCGCCGAAGGGTCCCGACTGCTGCACCATGTCCACCGCCTCGTTCTCCATCACCGCCGGCACGTCGCGGATGCCCGGAATTTTGTAATCAGCGAGTGAGGCATTGGTGCACTGGCCGGCATCGAAGTCCATGCGCTCATAGAGCGTAAAACCGAGCTGCATCAGTGTCGCACCCGAAATCTGGGTTTCGACAATCGCCGGATTCACCGGCCGGCCGACGTCAACCAGGTTGACCAGGCGCGTGATTTTGAACTCGCCGGTTTCGGTATCGACCTCAACCTCCGCACCGGTGGCACCGATCATCCAGAACGGCGTCGCATTGGTGGTCTGCCCCTGCGCATCGGGCGAGGCATAGGTCGGGATATAGCTGCCGACGCCAACAACGTTGCCCGCCTGCATGCCGTACTTCTTGCGGAAGATATCGGGGATGGGTGCGGTCTCCGCCGACAGGCCGACCTCCTGCGCCAGTTGCATCAGCTTGTCGCGTGCATCTTCAGCCGCCAGCTTCACCGCATGGCCCATGTGGTAGGTCGAACGCGAACCGAGGGTGGCCATGTCGTACGGCGTGACATCGGTATCGGGATGCACCACGGTCACCGTTTCCACCGGTACGCCCAGTGCCTCGGCGGCAAACTGCGCCATCGCGGTGTCGGAGCCCTGCCCCATGTCCACGGTGCCGCAGTAGACCATCACGCTGCCGTCGGCGCTGATGTTGACGATGGCCACCGAAGTTGTCGGTGAAATACTCGCCTTGAAACCGATGGCCATGCCGCGGCCGCGGCGGATGCTGCCCTGGCCATGGTCAAACGGTTTCTCCCATTGCATGCGCTCGGCCAGGCGCTCCAGCACCTTCTCGATGCCGGCGTCCTGCATGATGGTGCCAGTGGCCTGCGGCCGGCCGTTTTTCAGGATGTTTTTGCGGCGGAAGGCCAGCGGATCGATGTTCAGCGCCCTGGCGATCATGTCGGTGTGGCTTTCGTAACCCCACACCAGCTGCGGGATGCCGAAACCGCGCAGGGCACCAGCCGCCGGCAGATTGGTGTACAGCGCGTAGGAATCAATCGCCACATGGTCGATGTCGTAGGGCCCGGGTGCTGTGAAGCCGGATTTCTGCGTCACCCGCGGCCCGATGTCGGCATAGGCGCCGCCGTTCCACCACACCTCGCATTCGCGCGCGGTGATCTTGCCGTCGCGGGTCACCGCGCTCTTGATGCGCAGCGTCGCCGCGTGTTTGGTGATCTGGTAGAACTGCTCCTCCATGGTCAGCGCGATTTTCACCGGACGCCCGGCGAGCAGCGCCGCGATCGCGGTCAGTGCCTCGATCTTGATGTAGAGCTTGGCCCCGAAGCCGCCGCCCAGGTACGGCACCCTGACCCGCACCCTGCTCTCCGGCCAGCCGAGCAGACGCGCAATCTCGATGCGCACGAAGGACGGGCTCTGCGAAGCGGTGTGGATGTCGAGCCGGTTGGGCTGCGGATCCGCAACGGTGACAAAGGGCTCCAGCGGCACATGCAGCACCTGCTGGGTGCGGAAAGTGTGCTCGAACACATGATCGGCTTCGGCAAAGGCCTTCTGCGCATCACCACGGCGCAGGCGGAAATCGAGCGCGATATTGGTGTCTCGTTTGTCCTTCAGATGCTTCAGGTCGGGAAAGGTGCCCGCAGGCTTAAGCACTTCATGAACAACAGCCTTCGAGGTCATCGCCTCGATTTCGTCGAACACCGCGGGCAGTTCCTCGTAATCGACGATGATGCTCTGCGCTGCCGCTTCGGCAACATGGATATCAGCCGCCAGCACCAGCGCCACCGGTTCACCGACATGGCGCACCTTGTCGATCGCCAGCACCGGCTGGTCATGGAAGGCCGGGCCGTAGTGCGGGTCCGGCACCAGTTTCATGATGTCGGCAGCGGTGTACACCGCATAAACTCCCGGCATCGCCCGTGCAGCCGAAGTGTCAATGCTGCGGATGCGGCCATGCGCCAGGGTGCTGCGATGCACCTTGCCGTAAAGCATGCCCGGCAGACGCAGGTTGTGCACATACTCGGCCCTGCCGGTCACTTTGGCGCGGGCCTCGACGCGCGGGATCGACCGCCCTATGGACGAAAATGAGGCCTGGCCGGCGTTGGTTTTTCCCTGAATGTTGGCCACGATCAATGTCCTCCGCCAGCGAGTGCCTGCTTCACGGCACGCGCGGCATAAACCCGCAGCAGCTCGCGCTTGTAGGCCGCAGAACCGCGCGCATCACCGATGAGTTCCGCTTCAGCGGCGGCGGCCTCGCCGGCCCTTGCCAGCACGGCATCCGTCACCGTCGCGCCGCGCAATACAGCCTCGGCCTGCGCCATACGCAGGGGTTTCTCGGTCGCGGCGCTGACCACCACGCGCGCATCCTCGATCAGCGCACCATCGGTTTTCAGCGCCACCGCAATACCCAGCGTCGGCCAGTCATCGGCGGTGCGCGTGGTGCATTTGACATAGGCCGAACGGCGGCCATCCTGCGCCGGCACGTGCACTTCGCTGATCAGTTCGTTTTTCGCCAGCGCGGTTTCGTAATAACCGGTGAACAGGTCCTGCACCGCCAGCCGGCGCTCGCCAGCCAGTGATACCGCGGTCAGCTCGGCGCCCAGCGCGATCAGCACCGGCGGCAGGTCCATGTGCGGATCGGCATGGGCGAGATGTCCCCCCAGCGTCGCGACATTGCGCACCCGCACATTCGACAGTGTGCGCAGCGTACGCGTGATCACCGGCGCCGCCTTGCGCACGGCAGCCGACTGCTCGAGCGCGGACAGCGTGGCCAGCGCACCGATGGTGAGCCCCCCGCGGGTCCGCGCGACCCGCGCGTGTTTTTTCTCGACCCCGCGCAGGCTGACCAGACAGGCCGGCTGAAACACACCGGTTTTCATCATCAGCATCAGCGCAGTGCAGCCGCCAAAGGCGCGTACCGCGGGATCTTCGGTATCCAGCAGCTTCAGCGCGCCCTTCAGCGAGCGCGGCTCAGCGAGTTCGAAGGGAATCATGCAGCGCCCTTTTCAGCGCTGGCCTCAGTGCCGGCAAACGCCGCGCGGAGGTTTTTGGCAAACTGTTTTTCCATGTCCTTGGCCTTGGCTTTCAGCACCGGCTGGCCGATGCTGCCCAGCTTGCCGGTGAGTGCGGTGTCGATTTCATACTGGATGGTGGTGCCCTGCGCGGTCTCGACCAGACGTGTCGCCGAAGTCGCGGTGAGCCGCCCCGCCAATCCCAGCGGCGCGCCTTCGATTTTCGCCGCGATGACTGCAGGTGCGGTGACCTCGGTCAACTCTGCCGTGACCTTGAACTTGAAGGTCATGTAGGCGACCTTGGTTTCGAGTACCGCATCGAATGTGCGTTCGTCACGCGGCACCAGGTCTTTCACGCCGTCAATGCAGGATGCAAAGAAATGAATGTCCTGCAATTTTGCGAATACCGCGTCTCGCGCGGCATCAACCGCAATTTCACCGCTGAATTTCATGGCAACGCCGTGTTTTAGGGAGCGCGCTACTGTAATTGCAGGCCCACTCAAAATCAATGCACAGCGCGGGAAAAAAGGGCAAAAAAATCCCCGGCGCGCGGCCGGGGATTTTGCTGCGGGACGAACCGGCCCTGCGATCGTTCAGTCGGCGTATTGACCAGCGGCCTTGATGATCGGCGCCCACTTGTCGATTTCAGCCCTCAGGTGCCTGGCCAGCGATTCGGGCGTGGCGCGGTCCGGGGTCACCGCCTCGGCACCGAGCTTGACCAGCGAATCCTTGAATTGCTGGTCCTTGATCGCGGCGTTCAGCGCGGCGTTGAGCTTGTCGAGCACAGCCTTCGGCGTGCCCTTGGGTGCGTAGAGGCCGTGCCACACCGCCACCTCGAAATCCTTCAGGCCCTGCTCGTGCAGCGTCGGCACAAAGGGCAGTGCCGGGATGCGCTTCTTGGTGGTCACGCCAAACACCTTGACCCGGCCCGACTGGATGGGACCGGTGGTGTTGGTGGTCTGGTCGCACATCAGGTCAATCTGGTTGCCCATCAGCGCGGTCATCGCCGGGCCGGTGCCATTGTAGGGCACGGTCTGGATATCGGCCTGGATGCGCGACAGGAACATCAGTCCGCACAGATGCGAGGCCGCGCCGAGGCCGGCGTTGCCAAGGTTGAGCTTGTCGCGGTTGGCCTTGATGTAGGTGATGAAATCCTTGTAGTTGTCCGGCGGCAGACCGGTACGCGCGATCAGCGTCATCGGCACATCGGCAACCTGGCCGATGTATTCAAAATCGGTCAGCGGATTGAAGGGCAGCTTGCGGTACAGCGTCGGCGCGGTGGACATGCCGATGTGATGGAGCAGGATTTGATAGCCGTCGGGCTTTGCCTTGGCGACCACGCCCACACCCAGTGTACCGCCGGCACCGGCGCGGTTTTCGATGATGACCTGCTGCTTCAGCGTCTTGGTCATGTGCGCAGCCAGATTGCGGCCCAGCGTGTCGGTCGGACCACCCGCGGCGAAGGGCACCACGATGGAAATCGGCCGCGTTGGGTAGTCCTGGGCGAGCGCGGTGCCGGAAAGCAGCGTCGCAAAAACCGAAACGACACCGGTGATTACTCGTAACATGTTGATTCCTTTGATAAAAAGAACCTGTTGAAGTTTGAGTCAGGGGCGAAACCCTGTTCGGGAATCGCCAGCCCCGCTCCTTGGAAATATGAAGGCGGCGGGATTTTAACGCGGGTTGGAGCCACCGCGATGACTGCGTTGACCCTGACCCGTACGGCCGCCCGGAGCCCCCTGCCGCGGCTTGCCGTTGCCGCGCCAGGCACCCGGCGGCGCCCGGCGCGCGCCGGTGCGCGGCGCCTCGCTGCGCAACGGGTTCTTCGCCTCGAAACCGGGCACGCTCCAGCGTTCAATCGCCTGGCCGATGTAGCGCTCAATCTGTTTCAACTGGCGCAGATCGTCGGAGGAGGCAAAGGAAATCGCGATGCCGCTGGCGCCGGCACGGCCGGTGCGGCCGATGCGGTGCACATAATCCTCGGCCACCTTCGGCAGGTCGTAGTTGATGACATGGCCGATGCTGGCGACGTCGATGCCGCGCGCGGCGACATCGGTGGCGACCAGCACACGCACCGCGCCGCTGCGCAGCCGGGTCAGTGTGCGGTTGCGCTGCGACTGGCTCATGTTGCCGTGGAGCGCGGCGGCTTCATGACCGCCGTGGAACAGCTTGTCGGCCAGACGGTCGGCGCCGTGCTTGGTCGCCGTGAAGACGATGGTCTGATCCGCGCACTCCTCGCGCAGCAGGTGTTCAAGCAGGCGGTGCTTGTGGCTGCCGTCATCAACGACATGCAGCTTTTGCTCGATGTTTTCGTGCTTCGCCTGCGGCGCAGCCACTTCGATGCGCTTCGGTTCGCGCAGCAGCTCGCGCGCCAGCTTGGCGATGTTGCCGTCCAGCGTCGCCGAAAACAGCAGCGTCTGGCGGGTGGCCGGGGTTTTTGAGGCGATGCGCCGCACCGGCTCGATGAAGCCCATGTCGAGCATGCGGTCTGCTTCGTCAAGGACGAGGATTTCCAGGCGCGAAAAATCAACCTTGCCCTGCTCGATGAAATCAATCAGGCGGCCGGGGGTCGCCACCAGCACATCCAGCGGCTGCTCAAGCAGGCGGCGCTGTTTCGGGTACGGCATGCCGCCAAGCACGGTGCCGGTGCGCATGCGGCGCGTGAACTTGCAGTATTTGTCGACTGCAGCGGTGACCTGCATCGCCAGTTCGCGGGTTGGGGTCAGCACCAATACGCGCGGGCCGCGGCCGTGGCGCGCCGGCGCCAGCGCCAGACGCTGCAGCGCCGGCAGCACGAAGGCCGCGGTCTTGCCGGTGCCGGTCGGCGCCGACACCATCAAATCGAAGCCGGTCAGCGCCACCGGAATGGATTGCGCCTGGACCGGCGTAGGTTGGTCGTAACCGGCATCGGCCAGCGCCTTGCACAGTTCGGGATTCAGATTGAGTTCAGCAAAAGACATGTCATGACTTTCAAAATACCCAAGCCACAGACGGCGCAGGACGCACGGAGTACTGCAGCAGCAGGCTTGGCCGGCAAGCTCCATGGCCCCGCAACGTCAGCGACGTTCGGGTTCGCAACAAATAAACGCGAGGGGGTGGCCAGTGCCGTAATGGCGAATGGCGACTGCCTGCGCACGGGTATCGACGCTAACCGTGGCGAGTGCAGCTATTCAGAGAAGGGAGCTGAAACGAAGGGGTCAGAAATCGATGCATCTTGCAGCGCACCAAACTGCCGGAACGACCTGCAAGGTGCGCGCACTATACCCGCAAGTATCGGAAATTGCGAGGTTTTTCCCGGTTTACCTGACCCGATCCCGCTGCCGCAATCGGAGAATTGCCGGAAACTCCAGAATATTCAAGGTAATAGCTTTGCACCCCATGCTACAATCCGCCCCTTTTTTCCAAGGCGTACCGGCCGTGTCCACTGCAGCGCAACGTCCCCTCCGCAACATCGCCATCATCGCCCACGTCGACCACGGCAAAACCACTCTGGTCGACCAGTTGCTGCGCCAGTCAGGCACCTTTGCTGCGCACGAGCAGGTTGCCGAGCGGGTGATGGATTCCAATGACATCGAGCGCGAGCGCGGCATCACCATCCTCGCCAAGAACTGCGCGGTGCAGTGGCAGGGCACCCACATCAACATCGTCGACACCCCCGGCCACGCCGACTTCGGCGGCGAGGTCGAACGCGTGCTGTCGATGGTGGACGGCGTGCTGCTGCTGGTTGATGCGGTCGAGGGCCCGATGCCGCAGACGCGCTTCGTCACGCGCAAGGCGCTGGCCCAGGGCCTGAAACCGATCGTTGTCGTCAACAAGATCGACCGTCCCGGCGCCCGCCCCGACTGGGTGGTCAATCAGACCTTTGACCTCTTTGACAAGCTCGGCGCCACTGAAGAGCAGCTCGACTTCCCGGTGATCTACGCGTCTGCGCTGAACGGTTTTGCCAGCACCGATGCTGCGGTTCGCGAAGGCAGCATGCAGCCGCTGTTCGAGGCCATCGTCCAGCACGTGCCCAAACGTGAGGACAATCCGGACGCCCCCCTGCAACTGCAGATCTGTTCGCTCGACTATTCCAGCTATGTCGGCCGCATCGGCATCGGCCGCATCAACCGCGGCCGCATCCGCCCCGGCCAGTCCGTCGCGGTGATGAAGGGACCGGATGCCGCACCGGTGATGGCTAAAATCAACCAGGTACTCGGCTTCAGGGGCCTCGAACGCACCCAGGTGCAGGAAGCCCAGGCCGGCGACATCGTGCTGATCAACGGCGTCGAGGAAGTCGGCATCGGCGTCACCATCACTGATCCGGCAACACCCGAGGCACTGCCGATGCTGCAGGTCGACGAGCCGACGCTGACCATGAACTTCCAGGTCAACACCTCGCCGCTCGCCGGCCGTGAAGGCAAGTTCGTCACCAGCCGCCAGATCCGTGAGCGCCTGCAGCGCGAACTGATGAGCAACGTCGCGCTGCGCGTGAAAGACACCGCCGACGCCGATGTGTTCGAAGTCTCCGGGCGCGGTGAACTGCACCTGACCATCCTGCTTGAGAACATGCGCCGCGAAGGTTACGAGCTCGCGGTGTCGCGTCCGCGCGTGGTGCTGCGTGAAGTGAATGGAGAGAAGCAGGAGCCGTACGAAATGCTGACGGTGGACGTCGATGAAACCAACCAGGGCGCGGTGATGGAAGCCCTGGGCACCCGCCGCGGTGACCTGCAGGACATGCAGCCCGACGGCAAGGGTCGCGTGCGCCTCGATTACCGCATCCCGGCGCGCGGCCTGATCGGATTCCAGTCCGAATTCCTGACCATGACCCGCGGCACCGGCATCATGAGCCACGTCTTCGATGACTACGGCCCGATGAAACCCGACATGGAAGAGCGCCGCAACGGCGTGCTGATCTCCGCCGAGGACGGCGCCGCGGTCGCCTACGCGCTGTGGAAGCTGCAGGAGCGCGGCCGCATGTTCGTCAGCCCCGGCGATCCGCTGTATGAAGGCATCGTCATCGGCATCCACAGCCGCGACAACGATCTCGTCGTCAACCCGATCAAGGGCAAGCAGCTCACCAACGTGCGCGCTTCCGGCACCGACGAAGCCGTGCGCCTGGTGCCACCAATCCAGGTCACGCTGGAGTCCGCGATCGAATTCATCGCCGACGACGAACTGGTCGAGATCACCCCGAAATCGATCCGCATCCGCAAGCGCCACCTCAAGGAACACGAGCGCAAGAAGGCAAGCCGCGTCGACCAGGCCGCCTGATCCGCATGCACGGCAGCCTGCCCGCGGCCGCGGTGCCGGCGCTGTTCGTGCTGCTGTGGAGCACCGGCTTCATCGGTGCCCGTCTCGGCCTGCCCCACGCCGAACCCCTGACCTTCCTGACCCTGCGCTACATCGCAGTGATCGCGGTGATGCTGCCGCTGGCGTTGGCCGCCCGCTCGCGCTGGCCGGCCAGCTGGCGCGAAGCGCGCCACATCGCCATCGCCGGCGCGCTGATCCAGGGTGGCTATCTTGGCGGCGTGTTCTGCGCGATCCATCTGGGCATGTCCGCGGGTGTCGCCGCGCTGATCGTCGGCATGCAACCGCTGCTTACCGCCGCCGCAGCCGGACCGCTGCTCGGTGAACGTGTGCGCCGTGTGCAGTGGCTGGGCCTCGCCCTCGGTTTTGCCGGCGTCGCACTGGTGGTGTGGCAGAAGATGTCGCTGCAGGGCATGAGCACCACCAGCCTCACGCTCGCTGTGTTTGCGCTGGCGAGCATCACCCTCGGCATGCTCTACCAGAAGCGCTGCTGCCCCGCCTTCGATGCCCGCACCGGCGCGGTGATCCAGTTCGGCGCGGCACTGGCGCTGACGCTGCCGCTGGCTGCAGCCACCGAGACCATGGCCGTGTCATGGACAGCGGAATTCCTGATTGCACTGGGCTGGCTGGTGCTGGTACTGTCAGCAGGCGCCACCAGCCTGCTGTTCCGCCTGATCGAGCGCGGCGAAGCCACGCGCGTCACCAGCCTGTTCTATCTGACGCCGGCAGTCACCGCGGTGATGGCCTGGCTGATGTTCGGCGATATATTGAGCGGCATGGCCATCACCGGCATGGTGGTGGCGCTGGCCGGCGTAGCGCTGGTCAATCGCGGCAACCCCTGAAGCAGGACATGATGAGCGAGCAAAACGACGCAACCCCGTATGCAGCGCTTGGCGGCGACACCGCAGTGCGCCGTCTGGTTGACCGCTTCTATGACCTGATGGACACGGTGCCGGAGTATTACGGCATCCGCAAACTGCATCCCGCGGAACTCGCCGGTTCGCGCGACAAGCTCCATATGTTCCTCTCCGGCTGGCTCGGCGGCCCGCCGCTGTACATTGAAAAATACGGCCACCCGATGCTGCGTGCACGCCATCTGCCTTTCGCCATCGGCGTGGCGGAGCGTGATGCCTGGCTCGCCTGCATGCTGCAGGCGATGGAAGACGAAGGTGTCGAAGAGGCGCTGCGTGAAGCCCTGCTCAAGGCCTTCCACGGCACCGCCGACTGGATGCGCAACAAACCTGACTGACACCATGTCCCCGGCTGCCTGCCGCGCGTCGCTTTGCGCGCTGCTTCTGCTCACGCTGCTTACGCTGCCGCCATGGACGGCAAGGGCCGCGGAATCCGACCGGCTCTGGAATGTCACCCTGGAGGTTGCCGATGAACTGCGTCCGCTGCTCGAACAGCACCTTGACCTGTTCCGCCTGGCCGACCGCCCCGGACTCGACAACGAGCTGATCGAGCATCTGGCGGCACGCAGCGGCGCCGAGATGCGCAATCTGCTCGCAACCGCCGGATACTTCAGCCCCCGTATCAACATCGATATCCGCCACGAGGATGGCGTCCCCGGTGTGCACCTGCGTATCGAACCCGGAGCGCAGGCGGTGGTGACCGCCGCCAATATCCGTATCGGCGGCGCCATCGAAAACGAAACCGCGGATGCCGTGCGTGTAACCGCCCTGCGTGAACGCTGGCGGCTCGGCCCCGGCGCGCCGTTCCGCCAGTCATCATGGGACGAGGCCAAGGACACGCTGCTGCGCGAGCTGCTGCTCGACGGCTACCCGGCGGCGCGGATCAGCGACAGCCGCGCTGAGGTTGATGCAGACACCGCGCAGGTCAGGCTGACGGTCAACATCGACAGCGGCCCGCTGTTTCTTTACGGCGAAACACGCATCGAGGGACTGCAGCGTTACCCGCGCAGCCTGCTCGACAACCTGCGCCGCCACCATCCCGGCCAGCGCTACAACCACGAAGACCTGCAGCGTTACCAATCGGCGCTGCAGGCCAGCGGCTTTTTCCGCAGCGTCTCGGTTGCGGTCGATCCCGACCCGGCACGGGCCGCGGCGGCCACGGTACGCGTAATCGTCATCGAAAACCCTGCGATGAAAATCGACCTCGGCGGCGGCTTCAGCACCGACTCCGGGCCGCGCGGCGAACTCAGCTTCATCCGCTACAACAGCTTCCAGCCCGGCTGGCAAAGCACCACCCGCCTGCGTGCCGACAGCAAGGAACAGACCTTCAGCAGCGAACTGGCGCTGCTGCCCGAACCCGGCGACTGGCGCAACCGCCTCGGCGTCGAAGCCTCGCGCAGCGACATCGAGGACCTGGTGACGCGGCGCTTCGGCCTGATCGCGCAGCGTTCCTGGCGCAGCCCCGAACGTGAACATGACTGGTCGCTGAAGTTTCAGGCCGAGGAGCAGTCGCTGAGCGCAGGGCCGGTCGACAACCTGAATGCGCTGACGCTCAACTATTCCTGGACCCGGCGCAACGTCGATGATCTGCTGCGGCCGCGCCGCGGTCACATGATCAATCTGCAGTTGGGCGGCGCCAGTGCCGCCGTGCTGTCAACACGCTCCTTCACCCGCGCCTATGGCCGCGGCCTCTACATCGCGCCGCTGACGCGGCGCGACCGTATTCACCTGCGCGGCGAGGCCGGCGCGGTGTGGTCGGATGCGCGAGAAGGCATCCCCACTGAATTCCTGTTCCGCGCCGGCGGAGACCAGTCGGTGCGCGGCTATGACTACCAGTCACTGGGCGTGCGCCAGGGCACTGCGGTGGTCGGCGGCCGCTTCCTCGGCGTTGCCACCATCGAATACCAGCGCGACCTGACCCGCGAATGGGGGGCTGCAGTGTTTGCCGACGCCGGCAATGCCGCCGACACGCCGTCCAGCCTGAAGCTGGTGCAAGGTTATGGCGTGGGTGTGCGCTGGATGACACCGGCCGGCGCGCTGAACCTCGACCTTGCACGCGGCCGCGAAACCGGCCAGCTGCGCATACATTTCACGCTCGGAGCGCGGTTCTAATGCGCGGCCTGCTTGCACGCCTGCTGTTGGGCACCGCCATCGCCGCCGCCGTGCTCATCGCGGCGGCACTGCTCTGGCTGTCATCACCACAGGCGCTGCAATGGGTGGGTGAGCAGGCAGCTCAGCGCAGCCAGCAGAAACTCAAACTCGAAGCGCTCAGCGGCTCGCTGCTCGGTGAACTGCGCATCGCGCGGCTGCGCTACGACGATGCGGAATTTTTTGCCGAGGTCGAGGCCCTGCGTCTGCGCTGGCAGCCGCTGCAACTGCTCGCCGGCCGGCTCGGTTTCGACGAGGTCGCCGCAGCCGCGCTGCGCTACAGCAGCCACGACTCCGCGCCACCGGCACTGCCTGACAGCCTAGAACTGCCGCTGACGGTGCAGATCAGGCGCCTCGACATCGAAAGCCTGCAGTTCGGCAGCGCCCCCGAAATCCGCAAGCTGCGCCTGCGTTATCACGGCAACAATCAGCAACATCGCATCGGCCTGCAGCAGACTCTGGTCGCCGGCTGCGCGCTCGAAGGCGACATCCACATCGGATCTTCACGGCCATTCGCCGCCGGTGGCCAATGGCAGGCGCGCTGTGGCGAACAGGATCAAAGCGCCGAGGCACACATCAAGGTCGATGGCAGCCTGGAACGCCTTGAACTCGTGCTCGACGGCAAGGGACGCGGCGCCACTGCCAGCGGCAGCGCCAGCCTGGCGCCCTTCGCCGCGCTGCCGCTGCTTGCCCTGCAACTCCAGGCCGACCAGGTAAATCCGCGATCCTGGCGCAAGGATCTGCCAGACGGTGCGCTGAAGCTGAACGCGCGGGCCACCGCCAACAATGATCAGCTGGTGGGTGAACTGACCCTGGTCAACAGCCGCCCCGCTCCCTGGAATTCCGGCAACCTGCCGCTGCAGCGCATGGCCGTGCAATGGTCGGCGCATGCACTGCAGCTCACCCTCAACACCATCAGCATCGATGTTCCGGGCGGCGGCCAGATCAATGGCAGCGCCCTGTGGCGGGAACATCGCGGCAGCGCCGACCTGCGGCTGCGCGCGGTCGCCAGCGAAGGCCTCGACAGCCGCCTGCGTCCGCTGCGCATCGACGGCCGTGTTCGCATCGAAGGTGATGCAGCTTCGCAGCAGTTTGACGCGGCATTGACCGCCGCCGGCGCCGCGCTCGACACCCGGCTGCTGCATGATGGCAGGCAGTTGCGCATTGAGCAGGCCGAGCTGCGGCTGCGTCAGGGTCTGGCACGGCTCAGCGGCGAACTGGCGCTTGGCGGCCGTCAGGATTTCAAATTCGCCGGTGAGTTGCGGCGCTTTGATCCCTCGCTGCTTGCTGCCCTGCCTGCGGCCAGCCTCAACGGCCGTTACAGCGCCAGCGGCAGCCTCGCCGGTGCATGGCAGGCGCAGGTCAAACTGGATCTCGCCGACAGCCGCCTGCGCGGACTGCCGCTGAATGCCAGTGCCGATTTCAGTAGCAGCGCACGCCAGTGGTTCGACGGCAGGGCACACGCGATGATCGGCCGCAACCGGCTCGACATCCAGGGCCGCTACGGCAGCCCCGGCGACCGTCTGGCCGCGACACTCGAGGCTGCGGACCTGCGCGCACTCGATCCGGCCTGGAACGGCCGCCTCAACGGAGAAGGTGCGCTGACCAGCCACCAGGACGGCGCCGCAATCGAATTCCGGCTGAGTGGCGCGGAACTCGCTCTGGGCGCCCTGCAACTGGCCGAGCTGCGCGCGAACGGCACGCTGGCACCCGGCAGCAGCGGTGCGCTGCAAATCCAGGCCGATGCGCGCAAGCTGCAGTTTTCCGGAAGGCGCATCGACAGTGTTGTGCTGCACGCCGGCGGCAACCGCGCACGCCATGTCATCGAGGCGCAAAGCAGCGGCGCCGACCTCAACGCGCGGATACGCGCCAGCGGTGGCCTCGATGCCGGCACGGTGTGGCGCGGCACACTCGACCAACTTGAAGCCGGCGCACCGTGGTCGCTGCGCCTGACCGCACCCGCCGCAATCAGCGCGGGCCGCGACCTGATCAGCATCGAGCAGTTCCGCGCGACGATGCTGGGCGGCACGCTCGGACCGCTGAAGCTGCGCCGCTCCGCCACCGGCATTGAAAGCGAAGGCACATTCACCGGCATCAACCCGGCGCCGCTGCTGCCCGGGGATGGCGTGATCGAATCCGCGGCACTGCAGCTCGGCGGGCAATGGTCTTTCAGCACGGGCAGCAGCCTGAACGGTCGTGCCGGCATCCGCCGCGAAAGCGGCGACCTGCGGATCAAAGGCGGCAGCGGCAGCACGGCGCTGGCCCTGGCATTACGCACGGCGCGCGCCGAACTCAGCGCCAGTGACGGCCGTGTCGAAACCACCATTGACATCGACAGCACGACGATGGGCAACGCCGCGCTGCGCGGCCAGGTCCGTGTCGTGCAGCGCGACGGCCGCTGGCTGATCCCCGGCGACTCGGCGATGGCCGGCAACGCCGCCCTCGACCTGAAGTCACTCGCCTGGCTGCGCGCGCTGGTACCGGCGCTGGACCGCATCGACGGCACGCTGTCGGCGCAACTGCGCGCGGAAGGCAGTGCCGCGTCACCCCGCTTCTCCGGCACCATCAATGGTGACCGGCTGCTGCTGCGCGCGGTCAGCCCCGGCCTCGACCTGCGCGACGGCCGCCTGCGCGCGACGCTGGAGGGCACGCAGTTGCGTCTGGCCGAATTCGAGATCCGCGCCGGACAGGGTCGCATCACCGCCGGCGGCAACGCCGAACTCGGCGGCGGCCTGCGCCAGCTCGAGTTGCAGGCCAGGGCCGAACGCGCGCAGATACTCAATGCACCGCAGTGGTCGGCGACCATCGACGGCAACGGCCGCCTTGGTCTGCGCGACCGCAAGCTCGCAATCGACGGCCGCTTCACCCTGGAGGAAGGCCGCTACGACCTCGGCAACCGCATCCGGCCGACACTCGGCGACGATGTCGTGGTCCGCTCGAAACAGGCTCCCGCCACGACGCAGGCAAAGGCGCTGCCGCTGCAGCTCGACCTCGGTCTTGACCTCAACAACCGGCTGACACTGCGCGGCAACGGGCTCGACGCGCTGCTCGGCGGCGCGATCCGCATCACCAGCGCGGCCAGCGGCCTGTCCGCCACCGGCTCGGTACGCACCGTGCGCGGCAACTACCAGGTCTTCGGCCAGCCGCTGGAAATCGAGCGAGGCACGATCAGCTTCAACGGCGCGCTGACCAACCCCGGCCTCGATCTGCGGGCCACGCGCAAATTCGCCACCGCAGAGGTCGGCGTCGAAGTCGGCGGCTCGCTGCTCCGGCCGGCGTTGAAACTGGTGTCGAACCCGGACATGTCGGATTCCGACCGCCTTGCCTGGCTCGCGCTGGGCCGCGATCCGCAGGGCTCCGACCGCGCCCAGCTCGCGGTGCTGCAGGCCGCGGCACTGAGCCTCGCCGGCGGCGGGGGCAAACCGCTGACCGGCCGCTTCGCCGAGGGTTTGGGGCTGGACGAAATCGGTTTTGGCGGCGGCGGCACCGAAGGCGCGTTGGGAGTGGTGGCGCTGGGCAAACGCCTGACCGACCGCCTGAGCGTGCGTCTCGAGCAGACCCTCGGCGGCACCGCCGGCAGCCTGCTGCGCATGGACTATTACCTGTCCGAGCGCTGGAGATTGCGCGGCACCGCCGGCGCCGAAAATGCCGGGGACATCCTGTTCAACTGGCGATTTGACTGAGCCCTGCAATTAATCGCTTCAATTGATATACAAGAACCAGCCAATTCCCTAGAATCAAATACGGGAAAACACAGCAAAATCAACCTAAAACAGGCCCAACGGAGGAGAACAACCATGAACAAGCAAAACAAGCGTCTGGCACTCGGATTGATCGGTCTTGCCGCGGCAGTCTGCTCCGGGGTCGCCACCGCTCAGGCGCAAAACTGGCCGAACCGCGCCATCCGCATCATCAACCCCTTCGCCGCTGGTGGCGGCACAGATGCCTTCGCGCGTCCGTTGGCAGCCCGGCTCAACACCGAACTCGGCCAGCAGATACTGATCGAGAATATCGGCGGCGCTGGTGGCACGCTCGGCGCCGGCACAGCATCACGC
This sequence comes from Betaproteobacteria bacterium Ga0077527, assembly GCA_001464815.1. GTDB lineage: Bacteria > Pseudomonadota > Gammaproteobacteria > Burkholderiales > SG8-41. Next base: position 78,724 of record LNDW01000020.1, read on the forward strand.
GCACCCGGCGACGGTTACACCTGGTTCATGGGCGCGGTGCACCACACCATTGCCGAGACCCTGTATCGCAAACTTGCCTACAGCCTCGAACGCGACTTTCATCCGGTGACCGTCGCTGCTTATGTGCCAAGCCTGGGGTGCATCCTTCGATCCCGGCCAAAACGGTGAAAGAATTGATCGCCCTCGAAAAACGTTCGCCGGGCAAGATCAATTTCGGCTCCGCGGGTGTCGGCACCACACACCACATGAACGGCGAACTGTTCAACGTGCTCACTGGCACCAAACTCAACCACATCCCGTTCAAGGGCGCAGGTCCGCTGACCCCGGCGCTGATCTCGGGCGAAGTCGACATGGCTTTCGACGGCATGGGCACCGCGGTTCCCAACGTACGCTCCGGCCGCCTGCGCGCGCTGGCAGTAACCACCGCCAAACGCGCGGAACTGATGCCTGAAGTACCGACTCTGATGGAATCCGGCATCGCGATGGATGTCACCACCTGGTACGGACTCTGGGCGATCAAGGGCACACCGCGCCCGATCATCGACCGCATGTATCAGGCCACGATCAAGACTATGGCATTGCCGGAAGTCAAAAAAGTCTGGGATTCTCTCGGCGCCGCTCCAGGCGGACAAAGCCCCGCCGAATTCGAGAAATTCATCAAGCAGGAAATTGCCACCTGGGCCAAGGTGGTGAAAGCTTCAGGTGTCAAAGTCGAAAACTGACACTCAGGAAGCAACCGGAGAAAAAACCGGGCTGCTGACGCGGCTGTGGCAAGGACTCACCTCGCGCAGCCGCACGCTGCGCGACCGTCGCCGGCAGAACTGGCTCGCCGAGGCCATCGAGACACTGCATTCGGAGGCCGGTGAGGCCGCGGGTGTCGCACTGGCGCGGCGCATCCTCGACCGCTACGCGGCGTTGCCGCCGGAAGGCAAGCTCGAATTCCTGCAACTGCTGGCCACACGCTTCGCAGCCGATCCGCAGCGGCTCGATGGCGCGATCCGCGCCTACTTCGCCGACCCCCACCCCGCGAACATCCGCCAGATACACGAAGCCTCGGAGGCAAGGCGCCTCGAATTGCTGCGCCAGCTCAACTACGCACCCAGCGGCACCGAAAGCCTGCTGCACATGCGCGAGGACCTGATCGACCTCCTGCGCGAAAATCCGCACCTTGCCGAGGTCGATGCCGATTTCGAGCACCTGTTCCGCTCCTGGTTCAACCGCGGGTTCCTGCAACTTAAACCGATCGACTGGCATACACCGGCGGTGGTGCTGGAAAAAATCATCCGCTACGAGGCGGTACACGAGATTTCGGGCTGGGGCGACCTGCGCCGCCGCCTCGATCCGCCGGACCGCAAGTGTTTCGCGTTTTTCCATCCGACTCTCGCCGATGATCCGCTGATCTTCGTCGAGGTCGCGCTGACCCACGACATTCCCGAAGCCATCGCACCGCTGCTTGCCGATGGCCGGGTGCCGATCAATCCGCGCGCCGCGCGCACCGCGGTGTTTTATTCGATCTCGAACTGCCAGCGCGGCCTGCGCGGCGTGTCCTTCGGCAATTTCCTGATCAAGCAGGTGGCGGCGGAACTGAAACGCGATTTACCGCAACTGCGCACCTTCGTCACGCTGTCGCCAATCCCCGGCTTCACCGGCTGGCTGAAGCGCACACGCAAGGATGATCCGCTGCTGCCGGAAATCAGCCGCCCCGACTGGCACCTCGATCCGGTGCTGGCGCAACAGATGAAACCGGCGCTGCAGGACCGCGTCGCCGAATACCTGCTCGAAGCCAAGACCGAATCATCGCGCCCGGTCGATCCGGTGGCGCGCTTCCACCTCGGCAACGGCGCCAGCATCGAGATGATCCGCTGGCTGGGCGACCCCTCGCCCAAGGGCCTGCAGAATGCAGGCGGCTTCATGGTCAACTACCTCTACGACCTCGACAATGTCGAGGCCAACCATGAAGCCCACGTCAAACACGGCACCATCTTTGCATCGCCGCGGGTCCGTGCGATGCGGCTGAAACACGCCAACGACTGAGGAAATCGGCCTGCTCAGCGCTTCTTGCCGAGCAGCGTGCCGCGGCAGCCGCGTGCGCCGCAATGACAGGGATGTTCGCGCTTCAACTTCGGCGTGTGCCGCTCCTCTAGCACCAGGCAGTAGTCGTAGGACAACTCCATCCCCGCCTTGATCGGACGGATCGCATCGATAAACACGCGGCCGCCCTCCTCATTCGCCTCGCAGTTCGGTGCGCAGGAGTGATTGATCCAGCGCGCCGGCCCGCCGCGTTTGGTGGCGTCGATCACCACCTTGTCAGTGGCGGCAAACAGCATGGTGTGTGAATTGCCATCATGCAGATCGGCATACAAACGATCGGCTTTGGCGTGCGAGATGCGGTCACCGGTGTACTCGATGATGCGAGCACCCTTGGCGATGTCATTCGCGGCAAACACGCCACGGCCGTGGATCGGCGAACGACGCACCGCGATGCGGGGTTTTGCCGCCTTCGCCGTTTTTACTGCCTTGCCTGCGGACTTTTTTGATAAGTCATTGTTTTTAATGGTTTTTTTTGATTTCTTGCTGCGCGTGGTGGTGCCGGTTTTTTTTCGGGTCATCGCTTGCGGGGTACCTGTGTGGTGATTTTGGTTTTAAGAAAAGCAAAGTCGCAGCCCTCATCGGCCTGCGTGATCTGCTCCATGAACAGCTTGCGGTAACCGCGCTCGTCGCCGGGGCGCGGCTTCGGCGCCTGCCACGCCTTGCGCCGCCTCCCGAGTTCGGCATCGCTGACCAACAACTCGAGCTTGCGCGCAGGCACGTCGAGGCGGATGCGGTCGCCGCTGCGCACCAGCGCGAGATTGCCGCCCACCGCCGACTCCGGTGTCACGTGCAGCACAATGGCGCCGAAGGCAGTGCCGCTCATCCGCGCATCGGAAATACGAATCATGTCCTTCACACCCTTGGCCGCGAGTTTTTTTGGAATCGGCAGATAACCGGCCTCGGGCATGCCCGGTGCTCCGATCGGTCCGGCATTTTTCAGCACCAGGATGTCATCGGCCTTCACATCAAGATTCGGATCATCGACACGCGCGGCCATGTCGGGCAGTGACTCGAACACCACCGCGCGGCCCTCATGTTGGGTCAGCTTCGGATCCATCGCCGCCTGCTTGATGATCGCACCGCCCGGCGCGAGGTTGCCACGCAGCACGGCGATACTGCCGCCGGCGAACACCGGGTTCTTGAATTTGCGCACCACCTGCTGATCCCAGGCCGGTGTCGCCGCGGCGAGTTCCTCACCCAGCGTCCTGCCGGTCACGGTCAGCGCCTTCAGGTTCATCTGGTGCCTGATCTCGCGCAGGATGGTGGCGAGGCCACCCGCCTTGTAGAGGTCTTCCATATACCCCTGGCCGGTCGGCTTCAGGTCCACCAGCACCGGCGTCTCGCGGCCCATTTTGTCGAAGGCATCAAGGTCGAGCTTGATGCCAAGGCGCCCGGCCATCGCGGTGAGGTGAACGATGGCATTGGTCGAGCCGCCGACCGCGAACAGCACCCGCAGCGCATTCTCGAAAGCTTCTACGGTCATGATTTTGTCCGGTGTCAGGCGCTCCTTCGCCATCGCCACCGCGCGCGCGCCGCTGGCTTCGGCCTGGCGCAGGCGGTCGGCCATCACCGCCGGCACGCAGGAACCCCCCGGCAGCATCATCCCCAGTGCCTCGCTGCACAGCGCCATCGTGCTCGCGGTGCCCATCACCATGCAGGTGCCGGCCGAAGGTGCCAGCTTGTTGTTGATCTCGCCGATCTCCTGCTCGGAAATCTCGGTGGCGCGGTACTTGCCCCAGAACCGGCGGCAATCGGTGCAGGCACCCAGCCGTTCACCTTTGTGGTCGCCGGTGATCATCGGCCCGGTGACCAGCATGATCGAAGGAATGTTGGCACTCGCCGCACCCATCAGCAGCGCCGGCACGGTCTTGTCGCAGCCGCCGATCAGCACCACCGAATCCACCGGCTGGCCGCGCATCATCTCCTCGGTGTCCACCGCCATCAGGTTGCGCAGGTACATGCTGGTCGGGTGGGCGAAGGATTCGTGCAGCGTGATCACCGGAAACTCCACCGGCAGGCCGCCGGCAAGCATCACGCCGCGCTTCACTGCCTCGATCAGCTCCGGCACATTGCGGTGGCAGGCATTGAAACCGCTGAAGGTATTGGTGATGCCGACAATCGGCCGGTCCAGCGCATCGTCGGTGTAACCCATCGCCTTGATGAATGCCTTGCGCAGGAACAGCGAGAAGCCCTCGTCGCCGTAGGCGGTGAGGCCCTTGCGCATGCCGGTCTTGCGAACCGGGCTTTTTCCCGCAGTCTTGCCCGCCGTTTTGCCCGCAGTCTTACCTTCAGTTTTTTTGGTGGCCATGATGGGTCAGCTTTCAGTGATCGTCAGCAAGTGCCGCGGAGCCGGAGGATAGCGGCAGGGGCAAAAAGGGGCAACCAGCGAGGGGGCTCCTCCCCGGACTCAACTGCCCTTGAAATTCGGCGCTCGCTTCTCGATGAAGGCACGCAGCGCCTCCTTCGTATCCTCGGTGCCTTTGAGCTTGTTGTTCATGGTGTTCTGCAGCTCGAGCTGCTGCTCGACATCCTGCATCCAGGCGCGGCGCAGCGCGACCTTGGTCATCTGCACCGCGATTGGCGCCTTGCTGTTCAGTTTCGCGGCCAACGCCATCGCCGCCTCCATCAGCTTGTCCTGCGGCACCACCTGGGTCGCCAGCCCCCAGGCCAGCGCCTGCTGCGCATCAAAAGGCTCACCGAGCAGGCAGATTTCGGCGGCTTTGGCGTGGCCGACCAGCCGCGGCAGATACCAGGTCGCAGTCTCGCCCATCAGGCCGCGCTCGACGAAGTTGACGCCGAAGTTGGCGCTGTCCGCGAGGATGCGGAAATCCGCGGCAAAGGCCATGTTGCAGCCCGCGCCGCGGGTGACGCCGTTCACCGCCGCGATCACCGGCTTGGTGATCTGGCTGAAACCGATGGCGTAGTAGTACTTCATGTCGAACAGCGGCTGCGGCGAAGCACTGCCGGCTCCGGATTTCTCCGCCTCGGCGCGCGCCTTGAGGTCGGCGCCGGAACAAAAACCCCGGCCGTTGCCGGTGACCACCAGGGTCCACACATCGACATCGGCTTCCGCAGCGCGCAGCACGTGCTCCATTTCGTTGCGCATCACATTGTCGATGGCATTGAGGCGCTCGGGGCGGTTCAGACGCAGCACGCCGACATGGTCGCGCACTTCCCACTGGATGGCTTGGTACATCGCAAAACCTTTCTCGACTGAAGCAGTCGACTGAAAACAGGCAACAGGCCGAATGGAATGAAAACGGCGGAATCTCGCGCATGCACTGGCGCAATGTGGAACCGCACGCAAAGCAACACCCGGAGAATAAATCACGCCAACTGTCAAGGCCAGCACGACGCCACATTGCGCCACCGGGCGATCGCAGAACGAACAAAAAATCAGCAGCTTGCATGACCTGCAAAAATCTTCTTGCATGGTTTTAACGGCGGCGCATACTGCGCACCCAATACCAGTTTTGCAGCGTGGCCAAGGCCGCGCCGCCACCCACCAAAGGCACAGACACATGAACGAATCGGTCCTCGGCAAAGACATCACCCTCAACGAGCAGGAAATCAGCCGCGACACCCTCCTCGAGAAATACGCCAAGGGCAACGAAAGCACCATCGGCGATGTGCGCCGCCGCGTCGCCCGTGCACTGGCCAAGATCGAGGCCGAAGACCAGCGCGCGCTGTGGGAAAAACGCTTCCTGCAGGCCCAGGAGGAAGGTTTCATCCCCGCCGGCCGCATCAATTCCGCCGCCGGCGTCGAACTCGCTGCTACGCTGATCAACTGCTTTGTGCAGCCGGTGGGTGATTCGATTTCCGAAGTGGTTGACGGCAAGCCCGGCATCTACATTGCGCTGCAGGAAGCCGCCGAAACCATGCGCCGCGGTGGCGGCGTCGGCTACGACTTTTCCGCGATCCGGCCCAAGGGCGCCGAGGTCAAGGGCACCCAGTCCAACGCCAGCGGCCCGGTGTCCTACATGCGGGTATTCGACCGCTCCTGCGAAACCGTGGAATCGGCCGGCTCGCGCCGCGGCGCGCAGATGGGCGTGCTGCGCTGCGACCACCCGGACGTCGAGGAATTCATCCACGCCAAGGACAAGGGCGACCTCACCAACTTCAACATCTCGGTCGGTGTCACCGATGCCTTCATGGAAGCCGTTGAAAAGAACTGGGAAGTCGAGCTGGTGCACAAATCGCGCCCCAATGCGCGGCAGATGGCCAAGGGCTCCTACCAGCGCGAAGACGGGCTGTGGGTCTACACCAAGGTGCGTGCCCGCGAGCTGTGGGACCAGATCATGCGCTCGACCTATGACCACGCCGAGCCGGGCATCCTGTTCATCGACCGGATGAACACCGACAACAACCTGAATTACTGCGAAAAAATCGAGGCCACCAACCCCTGCGCCGAACAGCCGCTGCCGCCCTACGGCTGCTGCTGCCTGGGCTCAATTGACCTGACCCGCTTCGTGCGCAACCCCTTCGCCGAAAACGCCGCCTTCGACTTCGAGCGTTTCGGCAAGGTGGTCGCGGTGGCGATACGCATGCTCGACAACGTGCTCGACGTCACCGCCTGGCCGCTGCCGCAGCAAAAACAGGAAGCCGCCAACAAGCGCCGCGTCGGCCTCGGCTTCACCGGCCTTGGTGATGCACTGGTGATGCTGCGCCTGCGCTACGACACACCGGAAGCGCGGCAGATGGCGGCGAAGATTTCGGAAGCGATGCGTGATTCGTCTTACCGCGCCTCGAGTGACCTCGCCCGCGAAAAAGGCGCCTTCCCGCTGTTCAACGCCGACCTCTATCTGTCGGGCTCGAGCTTCGCCACCCGCCTGCCCGAGGACCTCAAGCAGCTGATCCGCAAGCAGGGCCTGCGCAACAGCCACCTGCTGTCGATCGCGCCGACCGGCACGATCAGCCTGTCGTTTGCCGACAACGCCTCCAACGGCATTGAGCCGCCGTTCTCCTGGACCTATACCCGCAAGAAGCGCATGCCCGACAACACCATGCGCGAATTCGCGGTCGAGGATCACGCCTGGCGGCGCTGGAAAGCCGAAGGCGGCAACACCGAGAAACTGCCGCCGTGGTTTGTCACCGCGCTCGAAATCTCCGCCGGTGCCCACGAGGAAATGGTCGCCGCGGTTGCGCCCTTTGTCGACACCAGCATTTCAAAAACCGTCAACGTGCCCGAGGACTATCCCTACGCCGACTTCCAGGATCTTTACTTCAAGGCCTGGAAATCAGGGCTGAAAGGCCTTGCCACCTACCGCCCGAACAGCGTGCTCGGCTCGGTGCTGTCGGTGGAACCCACGGCCAAGGAAAAGGAAAAAAAGGCGCCGCAGGATTTCCGCGCCGACGACGTCAACCGCCGCATCCAGATCCAGTCGCTGCCGGCACCGGTGCTGGCCAGCCTGCGCTGGCCCGGCCGGCCGTCGATGACCGCCGGCAACCCGGCCTGGACCTACATGATCGACCACCCGCATGGCACCTTCGCGGTGTTCGTCGGCCACGTCGAGAACGAGCACAACCACGCCTTTGAAGTGTGGGTCAACGGCAGCGAGCAGCCGCGCGGCCTCGGTGCCGTCGCCAAGACGCTGTCGATGGACATGCGCGCCGATGATCCGGGCTGGCTCAAGCTCAAACTCGATACGCTGGCCAAGGCCGCCGGCGACGAACCCTTCGACATGGCCTTCCCGCCGCACGGCGAAATCAAGCGCATGCCCTCGGTGGTCGCCGCCTTCGCCCAGGTGCTGCGCTGGCGTGTTGACGAACTCGGCGGCCTTACCGCACCGGGTGACCGCCTGTTCGACCAGTCGCCGACCCCCGTGCTCGATGCGATGTTCGCACCCAAGGAACCGAAGACCGGCACCGACGGTACGATGTCGTGGACCGTCGACGTGCTCAACCCGCGCACCGGCGACGACTTCGTGCTCGGCATCAAGGAAATCACCCTGCCCGGCGACGGCAGCAATGCCGGCGTCACCCGCCCGTACTCGATGTGGCTCTCCGGCGAATACCCGCGCGCCCTCGACGGCCTGTGCAAGCTGCTGTCGCTGGACATGCGGGTGATGGACCCGGCGTGGATCGGGATGAAACTGAAAAAACTGCTCGAATTCCCGGAACCGCTGGGCGACTTCATGGCCTTTGTCCCCGGCGAGCGCCGCCAGGCGACTTTCCCGTCCACGGTCGCTTACGTCGCGAGCCTGATCCTGCACCGCTACACCATGCTCGGCATCCTTGATGTGAACGGCGCCCCGTTGACTCAGATGGGCATCCTCGCCGCGCCGGAGCGCAGCACCGAACCCAAGGTGATGAAGGGTTCGCGCTGCCCGGAGTGCGGCAACGCCACGCTGATCCGCAAGGACGGCTGTGATTACTGCACGGCTTGCGGTTACACCGGCACCTGCGGCTGAAGTTTCAGTTCGCTTCAACCAAAACGGCCGGGATATCCCGGCCGTTTTTCGTGTTACCCGATTTGAATGCTGCTAGCGCCTGCACTCGTTGAGTACTGACTCAAGCCACCCGGGCTTTGCCGATGGCAAAAGGTGCTGCGACTGCGCCGTTTTTCCCCACCCCTGCCGGCAAGGTGTTCACGACCGCGGGTTTGACCACGTACTCCGGTCTGCCGCCATAAATTAACAACAGCAGCAATAAAGTTGCGAAGCCTGCAACCGTTGCGCAATACAGGAACAACCAAACACGGTCTCCCTGCAGATTGTTTGCCGCGCCCAATAGCATGAGACCAATGAGCAAAGGCAGGAAAGCAGCCAGGCCCCGAATCACCATGCTCATCACGGTGGCGCCGTCCCGGTGGAGTTCGCCGACAGATGCCATCAGAAACAGCCCTCCGGCCATGGCAAGAAGCCCGAGAAACGACGCCGCAACACGGACCCGATTGTTCCTCGCGCGCGCGGGCACCACCCCGATCGAGGGGCCGGCCTTCCGGCCATGCGGCATTTCACCACCCGGTGCATTTTTAATCCCGACATTGCCCGAAACTGCAAGGCCGGTTTGAACGCCGGTTTGCACCGGCTTCAGAGCAAGCAAACCCTCGATTGCCTGCTTGAGCTGCTGCGCCTGAACGGACTTGTCAAAGCCGCCAGCGAGCTTTCTGCTGAAACCATCGGTCAACACCGCATGGATTTCATAGGTATGAATGGGTGGACGGCCAGGCCCGGCGCGTCGGGTCCACGCGGATTTTTTCAGCTGCAGATGGCTGAGATTCGAGACCGCGATGACCTCATTGCCCCGCCAGGGCAGCGGACCGTGCCGGATCGAGAGCCTTTCGCGACTGACCATCACAATGGTCCGGTTAAGCAAACCGGCAGCGGCGCGATAGGCCAGCACAACACCAGTTCCGAGCAGCATCGACTGAATCAGTATGGGCAGCCCTGTATGAACCGGATCAAAGGGCCAAAACGGGATCGCCCCAAAACTCGTATGCCAGGCCCACGTCATCCAGCCCGTGAAGGCCAGCCAGAGCACCGCGAACACGGCTTTGCGTATCGTGTACTGGTCAAACCAGCGTTTCACGATTTCCAGATTCGCCCCTTCCCGACGTATCGTCAGGCCCGCTTCGGCAATGACCGCGTCCTGGGGCTTGGCATCTGCGGTGCGAAAGGCCTGCTGAAGCGCACGGTTGATATACGTAGCCTGCTGCCTGCTCAGCCCCGGGCCATTCACCACGGTGACGATTTTGTCGTTGCGCAAAAGCGCCTGAACCTTGTGGTTGCTGAGCGCACCTCTTGCAAACGTCGTTTTGATGTGGAACTGCTTCAGGTTTGTGCGCTCCAGGCTCACGTTTCCCGGCCACGGCAGCGGACCATGGTGCACCGAGATACCGTCAAGGCTGAGCGTGATGCGGGTGCGGTTGACCAGGCCTGCCACACAGAAATACATCATCCAGATCGCCGGGAGAGCAAAGATCAGCGGGAAGTAATCACCAAAAGGCTGTGTTGCAAAGTTAATGATAGCGCCATCCTGGACCAACTGCCTGAAAGTGTTCCGTCCAAGAATTTCCCAGCCTATAAAAGCGCCGAATACACCTAGGGGAATGGCTTCAAACCTGGGCCATCTGCGCAGAATTACGATCTGACCACCCTGCCGGATGACCTCCATCTGCGCCGGCAATTCGAGTTTGTCGGCTTTCGTTGTCATTTTCCCGTACAGCTTTGCCAGCAAGGCAACCACAGCCTCGCATCGATGGCGCATGACTTCTTGCAGCGCTGCCTCAGTACCGCAAACTGAGCGCCAGATGCACGCGGTTGTCGCCCTTGTTGGTGGTGCCGGCGCCGTTGGTGACATGCGCCCAGTCGATGGTGGCGCTGAAATTGCGCCGCCACTGCCAGCGCAGGCCGGCGCCGATGCCGGAGGCGCCTTCGCGCGCCGGGGTGCCCGTTGCGGCCTGGTGGTTGCGCACGATGCCGGAGTCGGTGAACAGCACCGCACGCAGGCCCTCCGCGAGCAGCGGTGTGGTCAGCTCCAGCGTGCCGAGCAGGCCCTGGTCGCCGGTGCCTTCGCGTTCTTCCAGGCCACGTACGCCGGCCGAGCCGCCGAGGCCGAACTGCTCGCCGGGAATCAGCGCGTCGCCCGAACTCTGTCCGCGCAGCTTGGCGGTGGCGATCCAGCCGCCGAGCGCCTGCGAGCCTTCAGCACCATAACGCAAGGCCTGCCAGTCCTTGCCGGCACCGGCACGGTTGGCGGTGTAGGCGGCATCGGTGTTGCCGCTGCCGTCACCAAGGTTGTGGGCAAACTCAAGATTGCCGCGCAGGCCGTAATCGGCGCCGTCGAGGCGGCCGGTGTAGCGCAGCAGCAGCGGCTGGCTGCGCACATCAGTGCTGATGCGCGAATTGTTGAACAGCACATTGCTGCCGAAAAAACGATTCTCGACGCCCAGCTCTGCGGCATGGCTGTAGCGGCCCAGAGGCAGCAGGCGATGCGTCCAGCGCAGACCGTAGAATTCACCGCTGCCGCTGACATTGAAAAAATTGGCGACCACGCCCGAGTTGCTGTCGGACTTGGTGTAATACGCCGACAGCGCGCCGTTCCAGGCATAAACCGGGGCGCGATAATAGATGCCGTACTGCTGCACGTCGTCGCGGTGGCCGTCGGGCGAGGTGGTGTAGGTCGCGGTCGCCGAATGATCGCGGCCGAACAGGTTGCTGTGCGAAACGCCGACGCCGAGCCGCGTATGCCCGCTCTGCTTGTTGCCGCTATTGTCGAGGCTCGCAAAAAACTGCAGTGGCTTCGCGTCATCCACCTTCACCGCGGCATCCACGGTATCCGGCGTGCGACCCTGCTGAATGGTCACCGACAACTGTTTTGAGGGATGGTCATTGGCCAGCGCCTGCGCGCGCGCGATCTCGCGCAGATTGGGCGTGGCACCGCTGGCCAGCGCCGGCAGGCTGCGGCGGATGTTGTCGGTGCTGAACGCCTTGTTGCCGCTGACGTTGATGTTGTTCAGCTTGAAGGCCAGCACCCGCAGCGTGATCGTACCGCGCGCATCCTGCGGCGGGATGATCACCCGCAGAAAACTGTAACCGCGATCCTTCAGCTCTGTTTCGAGCGCGCCGGCGGCGGCCTGCAGACGGTCGATGGTCATCGCATCGCCGGTGTATGGCGCGAGCAGCGCCTGGGTATCCGCGGCCGTCAGCGGGTTGTCACCTTCGACGCTGTAGGCGGTGACCGCGAAGCGGGTGTCCTGCGCCTGGGCCGGATGCACCAGCGCAGCGAGCAACACCAGCCCCGCCCCTGATAATTTACGTAACACCTTGTTTTTATTAACTATTTTTTAAACTGGTTTATCGAATGCTGCACATATTGAGAATGGCACCATCACCGGTACGGAAGGTATCAATGACACTGCCGCCGCCACTGGGCAGCGGGCGCGGCGTGCCGTCGAAGCGCATGAAGTTGGGCACCACGTCGAGCAGGCGCACACGATCCGTCACCGCAACGGCGTTGCCAGCCGCGACATCCACCGACTCCGCGTCCTTGGTCACGCGCACTGCGCCGTCGCGCACCCAGACGTAGAGGCCTTGTTCGATGGCTTTGTCGGTGCTCTTGAACAAATCGGGATCAACCCGTGCCACAGGCGCTGCAGCCAAGGTGGCAAGCCGTACCGGCTTTCCGGATCCGCTCAGCGTTTCACCCTTCGCAAGCCAGCCACGACCAACGACTTCGACATCGCCGTCGTAGACGGAAACGCTGCCGTCTGACTGTCCTGCCGGGGACCCAGAAGAGCCGTCACGCCGATTACTGGCCGACGGCAATTCCCGCAGCCCAACCGTACCCCCGGCTGTGGAAGAATAACCTGCAGTTACAAGGCCAACGACGGTATTCACACTGATCCCAGAACTCCCGGCAGAAGCAACGATTTTTACATCCTCCAGAACTCTGCCGTCAGTAAAGGTCGTCTGGTTCGCAGTGGCGGACAATGATGCACTGCCCGGGCGGAACTGACCGTTCAGTACCGTGGACTGTCGGCGATCCCCCGCAATATCAACGCTCTCTTTTTCGACAAAGCTTAACGATGCGCCACCAGCGTTGACCCGCAAATCGATATCCGGGCCGCCCTCAACTGTTCCTTCCTGATTAACCGTGCGACCACGCTGGAACAACCGGATGCCGTCAGGTCCATATTCGCGGACTCTGGTCACTGTATTCCCGCTGACGGGCCCCGATATATCCTCGCGCTCCCTGTAGCTCACAGGAATACCGGTCAGCGCATCCAGCGTCACTCGCACTGTCTGCACCCTGCTAAAGCCGCTGGCAGGCTGGTAAGTCTCGTCCACGTAATCAAATGTCAGCTCGTCACGGGTAGTCGTGGTCTGCACTTCGATCTGGCCATCCGGCCGGCGCGTCTCTGTTATGGTTTTCCTGCCATTGGGACCGGTCGTCTGGGTGTAACGCACCACGGTGCCGTCGTCCCGGGTTTCCTCGGATACCGTGGTGGTTTCCTCTGCCGGCCAGATTGGGGGCTCCCGCACCGGCAGCACACGTCCGAGGTTCGCCTTGAGAAAATCACCGAATACCGCCGCCAACTGCGGCTGCAGCTCTGCCAGCAGTGCCGCCACCTCCTGCTCGCTATCAACATCACCAGACCTGATCCGCGTCAATCTGTCGGCAACAGCCGTGAGACCGTCCAGGGCCGCCATGCCACCGGGAATCGGCGCAACAGTGGCGGCAAGAATCTTCGCCACTGCGGCGTCACCCTGTTTTATCAGTTCTGCGAGTTTCTCGGCCGCGGCTGCCTGCGCGGTGGTGGCCTGGGCTGCGGCCAATACTTTGAAACGCGCGAGTTTTTCCTCTGCAATTTTGCGTTCGACCGCCGCCTTCTCTTCGGCCGCCTTGCGCGCTGCGGCAAGTTTGGCATCAGCCGCGGCTTTCTCTTCTGCAAGTCGCTGAGCCGCAGCAGCTGCCGCTTGCGCTTGCGCCTCTGCCAAGGCTAGTGCAGCAGCGAGTTTCTGCGCGGTCAGCTGCTTGTCGGCAGCCGCTTTCTCCTCGGCCGCCTTGCGTACCGCGGCGAGTTTGGCTTCAGCAGCAGCTTTAGCCTCGGCAGCGGCCTTCGCGTCTTCCGCGGCCTGGCGCGCCGCCTCCTCGGCCAGGCGCGCAGCTTCCTGCTGTGCGCGCTGCTGGATTGTTGTCGCGGTCGACTGCGCCTCGTTAAAAAATGACTTGGCTGCAGCACTGCCTTGTGCCGCAAGATGCGTGGCAATCTCCCTCTGTATGACACCAGCGCCGCCGAAAACACCTCCATTGCGGGCCTCGATCAAATCCCCGGCAGAGAGCCCCACTAATCCGATACTGCCCAGCGCATAAGGATCAGCAAGAATTCTGTTGATTTCCGAGGTGTACGCGGCCTGCTGTGCGAGATGGCTTCCGCCAACGCCTGCAGTCCCTGCCATTGAAGCCCCCAAGACCGCATTAAAAGTCAGATACTCCGCCATTGCCAGACCATAGGCGGCACGAAAAGCATCGGATTGCGCAACAGCACCTGCGGCATTACGCGCGCCGGTGACGGCGGTGTTAAGCACCTGAGACAACTGGCTGATCCGGGTTGCCAACTGCTGCGCCGCCACTTCGGTCTGCGGCGGGTTGTTGCGCGCCTGCGTCAGCAGCGCGGTCATTTCAGCGACGATGGGTGTCGTCGCGGTATTCAGTGCATTCACCGCCTGATTCACCGCGGCGTTGGTGACCACCTGCGTGGTGTTCTGCACCTGATTCTGTACCGCGACCGCGACGTTGTTGGCCTGCTGCTGCGTGTTTTGTCCCTGGGTAGTTGCCGTATTGACCACCTCCGCAACCACCTGATTCACACCATTGATCACCTGGTTCACGACTTGCTGCTCGCTAGGTGCGCCCGCCGTACCGCTGGTCGGCAATACCAGAGTGCCCGTGGATCCCGATGCCGTATTGCCTTCCGCGCTGGCAGTGCCTGACGCACTTGCGCCGCCAGCACCTGCCGATGCCGTACCACTGGCACTCGCACCACCACCGCTGGCACTGCCTGAAGCGCTGGCACCGTCGGAGGTGACTGTCGCGCTGCCGCTCACGCAGAAATTGCCTACACAACCTCCACCGCTGAAGGTGGTGCCAAACGGCCGGATCACGCCGAGAGCCGTGCGAAACAGGAAAGCATCGGGGCTTATTTTTGCAAGCTGGCCGGTGCTGACCAAAGCATTGCCGTCATACAAAGTCAGAAAAGCCGAACCTTCGCGCGGCTGCGCTTCGTTGTAGCGAAAGCGATTGATCGCGAAGCGGCTGCTCTCGACCAGCGCCACACGCGCGCCATCGCGGAACACCAGCAGCACGCTGCCACCGCGGCCGACGGCAACGGCATCACCCTCGTTGAGCATCGCACCCGGCACCAGCATGCGCACGGATTCGCCAGCACGGCCCGCGCCGACCACACCACTCATCTCCACCACCCTCGCCACCGGCAGCACCACCGGCCGCGGCGCGGGTTTGGCGCGTTCTTCGGTGGCGCAATCATCGGCGCACAAACGCGCATCGAACTCGGTGCCGCGGATGCCGATGGTCGCGGTGGCAGTGTGGATGCGCACGGCATCAGGCCGGCGCTTGCCGAGCAGGCCGGTGACCACACGCATGCCACCCTTGGCCAGGCCGAGCAGCATGGATTCCGGTGCGTCATCACGATAGGCATCGAGCCGGAACACGGTGTTGGGCCGCAAGGTGATGCGCGTCTGGTCGTTGAATTCGAGTATTGCCCAGGAATCTCGCGCAACGCTGATCACATCGCGTTCGCTGAGTGTTTCGCCACGACCGAGCAAGCGTGGCGGCTGGCCGCTGCGTTCGACCAGCGCGGTGCCCTGGCTGTCGAGCACGCGGGCGACCTGGGCCTGCGCGGCGACGCTCAGCATCGATAAAAGCAGCGCCCCAAGAATCAATAAAGTATTGTTTAAAAAAAAATACTTATGTATTAACCTGCGTTGCATGGCCGCCCCGCGATGATTCATTTGCATTCGAGCACCGCGCCCTTCCGATCCTCGTCGGTCTCCTGTTTTGAAGGCTGCACATCGGCGAAAAACTTGTCTTGCAGAATGCGCAGGTCGTTCACGGCGATCTTCAGCGGCAGTTCGCTCGATGCCGAAGAACCGCCGCCACTGGATCCGGGCACCGTGCTCATCAGCAACTGGTAGAAACCGGCGTTGGGTGTGGCCGTCATCGTGTAACCGGCCGGGAAGTTCACCGTCGCGAAATTCCCGGTCCGGCTGCCGTAGGTGATCACGTCAAAGACGTTGCCTGCGGCGCCGGTGAAACCGCCGAACAGGCTCACGTTCATCGTGCCGTTCAGATTGGCGGTGCCGGTGACCTGCAGCAGGTCGTAGTTGACGCCCTGGGTGGTGCCGCCCAGTTCAACGTTCAGCGTGCTGCCGGCACCGAGGGTCAGGTTGCCGGCGATGGTCATCGTGCCGGGCGACGAACCGACGTTGAGCGTGCCATTGTGGGTGACGTTGCCGGTAACAGTGCCGATGCCACTCAGAGTCCCCGTGTTGAGTATGAGTCCCGCGGCCGGCGCGGTGATGCCACCGCCGCCCATCACCAGCGCGCCCCCGCCGTCGGCATAACCACCGGACAGGTTCAGAGTGCCGGCGTTGACGTTGACCGTGCCCGAGTTGGTGAAGCCGCCAGAGAAATTGCTGGTTCCCGCATTGCCCTTGATCAGCGTTCCGGCGTTGTTGAGCGCGCCGGTGCCCGACAGCGTGCCGCCGGTAACGTTGACCGTGGCCGTTGCGGCAATCTGCGTCGGGCTGTTCAGCGTCAGCCCGCCACTGGTGGTGAAACTGGCCGCTGCCGGGAAAATGACGTTGCCGCCGATGTTCAACACCAGCGCGTCATTGATGCTGGTGGTCCCGCCCAAAGTGAGGTCATTGGCGGCTGTAGTACGCAGACCGATGGTGCCCGCGCCCGCGCCAGTGGTCAGGCCCGCCAGCGAAAGCGGATTGGCGCCAGCGTCGATATAAATGTTGTTCAGCGCAGAAACCGTCAGCGTGCCGGCCGAAGGGATCAGGATGTAGTTGCCTGCGGTGCCGACCGAGCCGCCAGTGGACGTGATATTCAGGGCGCCGGTGGTCGTGATCGCATGGCCGCTCTGGCCGGAGCTGGTGTCGCGCCTGACATCGCCAGCGGCCGTAAGATCGAAACTGGCGGCAGTCGGCGTGTTGCTCCAATTGGAAAACACGAAACCGCCGGCAAGATTAATGTTGTAGACATCGTTGGCGGTGATGAAGTCGCCACCTGCAAATCCGGGCTGGCCGGCATCAAAAAGCACGTTGTCGCCGGTCATCACGATGTTCTGCGCAGATGCCACATCCGTCGCGAGCCGGGCAATATAGGCATAACCGGGGCCGCCAAATTTGACCCGGATGTCGCCGGCCGCGCCAGCGCCGCCGCTCTGCAATGCGCCCACCCAGTCGGTCCTGCCTTCCACCGGATTGGTCAGGCCAATGCCGCCTGCAGCCTCCAGTCGCCACTGGCAGCTACCGGTCGCACAAACTTCGCGGAAACCATCCGTACCAGGTGCGAGATTGTCGATGTTGCCAGCGGAAAAGAACCGTGTCTGATTACCGGTGATGGTGCCGCCGGCGAAACGAATATCTTTACCGGCGGTCAGCGTGCGGACTTCGAAATCTTTGTTGTTGAGGCTGGCGTTGAAACCCGCAGTGCTGTCAACAATCAGATGGCCGTCAGCCGCCTTCAGGCGTACGTAATTATCAGCGAGGCCAGCTGTAAAGTTGAGCAGGTACTTGCTGGTCAGCAAATCACCGCCGAAATGCACGAACTGGATCGAGCCGCCGCAGGAAGGATTCGAACCCGTGGAAGTTGCAGTCACGGTGCCGCTGCCGGGGGCAACACCCACGCCCCAGTTATTGCCACCGCAGCCGGTGCCGGTAAACGAGCGGGCGGTCAGTGTAATGGGGCCGTTGACGGCTGAAGTAACCAGGGTCAGAGGCGCAGTGGTATTGCCGCCCGTATTGAAGTAGCCAATATCACCGCTGAAAGTACCAGTGATGCTGTGGCCAGTCAGTGTCGCGCCATAACTCACATTTAAATTTCCACCGGTATTGATGATCCAGTGGTCATTGCTGGTGATCGCGCCGTACATCTCGATATCACCATTGGTCGGAAGGCTGGCGGCGAGCGAGACCGTTTGCGTGGTCGCGGCATCGGTTACCACCGTGCCTGGAAACCAGCGGAAAAAGGAGGTGGATGCGCCGGTGTAATCCAGATACACATCACCCGCCGCGCCAGCGGCGGAGGTGTTGAAGATCGAATCGTGGAAGCCGAAATAGGAAGAAAAGCGAATCGGGTTGGCGGCACTGCCCAAAGCACCGGTAGTGGTGGTCAGGCGCATGATGCCTTGCGACGTGGTACTGGAATAAAAGAGATCATTGGCTTGCGTGCCGCTGCGTTGAATGCTGTCCGCAGTCACATAAATATTGCGCGCGGTGACGGTGGCATTATTGATGTTGAAGTTGCCGCCCGCGCTGAAAACCGCATCCGCATTGCCCAAGCCGAGGTCGATATTGGCATTGACGTTGATGTCGTTGTTGGCGATCAGGCTCAGGCCCGCCGTGTTGTTGGCGGTCTTGACGATGGCACTGCTGACGGTGATGTCACCGGCCTGGGCACCTGCGCCAGCGGTGTTCAGCGTAACGCTGGTGCCGGCATTCAACTGGCCGACAATCAGGTCGGCGCCGATCTGCGAGTTGTCACCCGTCGGGGTGAACGCCGCCACGCCCGAGTTGTTGCTGCTGCCGGCGCCGGCGACCACTTCGATGTTGTACGGATCAAGCAGCCAGGTGCCGCCGCTGCCGGCATCGATACGAATACCGCTGACATCAAGATGGCGTTTACCCGAAGTCTCGATAAAGCCACCGCCCTGTGCACCGGCCGCGATGATGCTGCCGTGGGCACGGGTACTGTCGTCGGCCCAGACAATGACGCGGCCGCCACTGCCAGCGGATGCGCCAGCGTCCAGAGTCACCCCCGATGCGATATGTGTCATTTGCGCATTGCGCACCGCCGGATTCGCACCCTGGTAATCACCACCAATCAGGATTTCACCGCCACCGCTGGCACCGCGTGCGCTGATGGTGGCGTTGTCGAACAAGCCGACACGTTCACCGGTGATTTCGGCACGCCCGCCGCGGCCTGATAAATTATCCAATAAAATCAATGAATTACCATCAACGATGGCATCCTTCTGCGCGGCCAGCGTAACGCGGCCGCTGGCATCGACGCTGGCACTGGTGACGCGGATTTCGCCGGAATGACGCAGCGTGCCGGCGAACATCGCCGCCGCGTTCTTCGCCTCGATCGCGCCGATGTTGAGCGCGGCATCGGCCGGCGCCTGCAGCGCGAACTGCACGCCTTGCGCATCGGGGCTGCTGATGGTCAATGAACGTCCGGCAGCCAGCACCACACTGCCGTTTTCGCTTTGGATCAGGCCGGCGTTCTCGATCTGCGGGCCGACCAGGAAGATGTCACCACTGGCGCGCAGCGTGCCTTCGTTCTTCAGTGCGCCAAGACCGCCGCCCTCGAACTTCATCCGCCCAGCAATAAAATCGGCGTCGCGGATATTCAGCGTGGAGGCCACCAGCCCGGCGGTGTTGATCACCGCGCCCTGGCCGAAGACGATGCCATGCGGGTTGACCAGAAACACACGACCATTCGACGACAGCGCGCCAAGTATTTGCGAAGCATCACCGCCGGTGACGCGGTTCAACACCGCGGACAGGGCAGACTGTTGCTGGAAGCGCGTGGTTTCACCCGCGCCGATTGAAAACGATTGCCAGTTGATGATCGTGCCGGGGGCGTTGGTGACGGTCAGCGTCTTGCCGGCGGTGCTGAAACTGGCGGCACCGGCCGCAACCTGCGCACCGGTCGGATTAGCCAGCGCCGGCGTGCTCCAGGCCAGCGCCACCGCCCAGGCCAACGGCGTTACCTTCAAAATCAGAGGCGATACCTTCGGATCCGCTGGCGCAAGATGAGGCCGTGCTTGCCGCGACACTGCAACTCCGGCTAACTTCATGGCAACCCCCGCTCCACATGCGCTGATATTGCGCGATTCTTGTTTTTTTGACGGATCGGAGCAATTGTCCTTAAGAACAATGCCCGCACCGGCCGATGTGCGGATAAAGTCACGAAACTTCCGCAAACCACGCCAAAACCATGCCCCATGCTCTGATCGTTGATGATCACCCGTTGTACCGCGAGGGCCTGATCAGCGCCCTGCGCGTACGGCTGGACGGTGTACTGGTCAGCGGCGCCGGCACCGCTGAAGAGGGCCTCACCCTGCTCGAAACACATCCGGACATCGAACTGGTGCTGATCGACCTCAGGCTGCCGGGCATGGACGGTTTTGCCGCACTCGAACTCTACGGCGCGCGTTTCCCGGCGGTGGCGCGGGTGATCGTCTCCGGCGACGACGACCCGCTGCTGGTGCAACGCGCCTTCAATGCCGGTGCCTCGGGCTTCATCGCCAAGTCGATGGCGGTCGATGGCGTGGCCGAGGCCATCCGCAGCGTGATGGACGGCAACCTGTTCGTGCCGCCGGCCGATGGCGGTCGCAGCCACGCCGCACCTTCGGCGCGGGCGCTGACACTGCGCCAGATCGAAGTGCTGCACCTGCTCAGCGAGGGCTACACCAACAAGGAAATCGCGCGCACGCTGAACATCACCGAGCGCACCGCCAAGGCCCACCTGTCAGCGATCCTCGAAGCCCTCAACGCCGAGAACCGCACCCAGGCTGTGGTCGCCGCGCAGCGCGCCGGCCTGATCGATTCACCGCGTGCACGTCCTTGAGCGCCCCCGTCGCCACCAACGACCCGCGCGTGCTGCACGATCTGGTGCGCATGCTGCTGTCACGCACGCCGGCGGTGATCGCGGCCAACCTGCTGGCCGGGGTGCTGGTCACCGCCGCCCTGCACGCCACCGCCGGTCCGGGCATCCTGCTCTGGCTCTCCGTGTTCACTTTGCTGCAGGTCGGCCGCTACCAGGTCTGGCGCGGCTTCGCCGCAGATCCCGATCCCGTGGCCCGTGCCGGCAACTGGGCGCGCCGGCACGCCGCATGGCTGTTTGTCATCGGCACCGTCTACGGGCTGCCGACCCTGCTGTTCTTTCCACCCGACGACATCGCGCGCGAGCTGTTCTGTCTCGCGGTCATCGCGGTCACTGCCATGGGCGCGGTCGCCACCACGGTCGGCTACACGCCATCGCTGGTCTGCTTCGCGGTGCCGGCGCTGCTGCAGGCGGCGATACGCAGCTGGCTTGAAGATGGCGTGGTGTTCGACGTGCTGACAGTGGTGTTCCTCGCCCTGCCTGCGCTGCTGGTCTACTTTTCGCGCACACAAACCCGCGCCATCCGCGAAGCGCTGCAGGTGCGTTATGAAAATGCCGCGCTGGTCACCGAACTGCGGGAGCAGAAACTGGCCGCCGAACGCGCCAACCTCGCCAAGTCGCGTTTTTTCGCCGCGGCCAGCCACGACCTGCGCCAGCCACTGCAGGCACTGGGCCTGTTCACCGCGTCGCTGCGCGATGCCGAACGCCGGCCCGAGGACAGCCGCAAGTTCGAGCAGATCCTATCAAGCGTTGACGCTCTCGAATCGCTGTTCGACGAACTGCTCGATGTGTCGCGGCTCGATGCCGGTTATGTGCAGCCGAACATCCTGCATCTCGACACCGCGCGCCTGTTTGCGCGCCTCGAATCCGCCTACGGCCCGGTCGCCGCAAAAAACGGCCTCGAGCTGCGCTTTCGCGGCCATCCGCCACCCATACACTCCGACCCGATCCTGCTCGAGCGTGTACTGGGCAACCTGATCTCGAATGCGCTGCGCTACACGCTGAAAGGCGGCGTGCTGGTCGGCTGGCGCCACCGGGGCAACAAGGTGCTGCTCGAAGTCTGGGACACCGGCATCGGCATTCCGCGCAGCGAGTTCCGCCAGATATTTGACGAGTTCTACCAGCTCGGCAATCCCGAACGCGACCGCCGCCATGGCCTCGGCCTCGGACTCGCCACGGTGAAACGTGTCGCCGCACTGCTGGAGTGCCCGCTGACGCTGAACTCCGAACCCGGCCGCGGCTCGGTGTTCCGCATCGCAGTGCCGCTGGGTGACGCGGCACAGGTCAGCGCGCCGGCGCCGGTGAACTTCGGCAACATTGATGCACTTACTGGCAAGGTGATCGCGGTAATCGAGGATGACGGCGTGGTGCGCGAAGGCCTGGTCACCCTGCTCGAACAATGGCGCTGCCGGCCGGTGGCAGCCGGCTCGGCAGCGGAACTCAGCGCGCTGCTCGAAGCTGAAGCGCTGATTCCGGATGTGGTACTCGCCGACTACCGACTGCGCGACCACCAGACCGGCATCACCGCGATCGAAGCGCTGCGCACGCGTTATGGCGAAAAATTGCCCGCACTGTTAGTCTCCGGTGACACCACGGAGGAGCTGTTCCGTGCCGCGCGGGAACGGTCGCTGATCTTCATTGCGAAACCCGTCAGCTCGGCACGATTGCGCGCGGCGTTGCTGCATTTTCTCGCCAAACGCACACCCGCCTCCGCGGCATGAAGCCGCGGCGCCACGCGCCGCCCCACGGAGATGATGAGCAATGCCCAAAACAACACTCGGCAAACTGCCGCGCGAAGCCATCCGCATGCTGGAGATTCCGCGCCTTGCGCCCGAAATCCTCGATGGCTTCCGCAACCTGATCGACCTCACCGGCACGCTGTCGGATGCCTGCGACGAACTCGGCATCGTCGCGGTGATTCCCGGCTACATCCTGCCGCCGGTGAACACCGGCAAACGCATCGTCGGCCCGGCGCTGACGGTGCGCAACATCGCGCACAGCGCGCAAATCCACAAGGCCGCCAACGACAAACTCAGCGGCCAGGGTGAAACAGAAGCGCACAACCTCGCCGAACCCGGTGACGTGCTGGTGATCGAAGGTGTGATGGGCTGCTCGAATATGGGCGGACAGTCGGCGACCATCGCCAAACGCCAGGGCTTCATCGGCGCCATCGTCGATGCCACCGTGCGCGACCCCGAGCAGTACCGCGGCATGGACTGGCCGGTATGGTGCAAGGGCTTCACCCCGATCACCGGCAAGTGGCGCACCCAGACCGTCGAAGTCAACGGCACCGTGCAGGTCTGCGGCATTCAGGTCAAACCCGGCGACATCGCCTGCGCCGACGAAGCCGGCGTCGCCTTCATTCCCCATGACAAGGCCGTGCAGGTGCTCGAAGTCGCGCGCCGCATCGATGCCGGCGACACCAAACGCAAAGCGGACATCGATGCCGGGGTTGGCATTGGTGACATTCTTAAAACCAAATACAAATAAACCACCGTCACTGGAGGAGGCG
The DNA here is from genome assembly GCA_001464815.1 of Betaproteobacteria bacterium Ga0077527. Lineage (GTDB taxonomy): Bacteria > Pseudomonadota > Gammaproteobacteria > Burkholderiales > SG8-41. The sequence goes on from LNDW01000020.1 coordinate 101,690, forward strand.
ACACATGACTAAACCCACCAACCTGATCTTCATCCTCTCCGACGAGCACAACAAGCGCGTGCTTGGCTGCGCCGGGCATCCGATGATCAAGACGCCCAACCTCGACCGGCTGGCGGCACGCGGCACCCGCTTCACTTCGGCCTATACCAACTGTCCGATCTGCGTGCCGGCACGCGCTTCCTTCGCCACCGGCCAGTATGTGCACAAGATCCGCTACTGGGACAACGCCATCGCCTACGACGGCAAGGTGCCGACCTGGGGCCACCGCCTGATGGCGCAGGGCCACCATGTCACCTCGATCGGCAAGCTGCACTATCTTGATTCAGATCCCAAGCGCAACGGCTTCGACGAGGAAATCCTGCCGATGCACATCGTTAATGGTGTGGGCGATCTGCTGGGACTGATCCGCGAGGAGCTGCCGCGCCGCGTCGGTGCGCTGAAGCTGGGACCCGAAGCCGGCCGCGGCGAATCGGAATACACCAAATACGACCGCGACATCGCCGACGAAACCGTGAAGTGGCTGAAGAACAAGGCGCCATCACTCAAGGCAAAACCCTGGGCACTGTATGTCGGCTTCGTCGCGCCGCATTTTCCGCTGATCGCGCCGCCGCAGTTCTACGACATGTATCCGGAAAATGCCGTGCCGTTTCCGAACATGTACGAGAAATCCGAGCGCCCGCAACATCCCTTCATCGACGCGATGCGCAAGAGCCAGTGTTTCGACGAGGCCTTCGATCCGGCGATGGTGCGCCGCGCGATCACCGCCTACTTCGGCCTGACTTCGTTCATGGACGACAACGTCGGCAAGATCCTGCGCGCGCTCGAGGAAACCGGACTGATGGACAACACCCGCGTGGTCTATTCCACCGACCACGGCGACAACCTCGGCACCCGCGGCCTGTGGGGCAAGTCGACGATGTATGAAGAATCCGCGGGCATCCCGATGATCATCGCCGGCCCCGGCGTGCCGGCCGGCAATGTCTGCGACACCCCGGTGACGCTGGCCGACGGTTTCCAGACCTTCATCCACGCGCTGGGCGCGAAAGCTCATCCCGATGACGCACAACTGCCCGGCGCATCACTGATTGATGTAGCCCAGGGCCTGGTGCCGAAACGCACCATCCTCTCCGAATACCACGCCGCCGGCGCGATGTGTGGCGCGTTCATGATCCGCCACGGCAAATGGAAGTATGTGCACCATGCGACTGTGGCGCCGATGCTGTTTGACCTCGAAGCCGATCCCGAGGAGCGGCGCGACCTCGGCCGCGAACCGGCCTACGCCAAGGTCATCGCCGAATGTGAACAGGCCTTGCGCAAGGTGGTCGATCCCGATGCCGCGCACCGCAATGCAATGGCCGACCAGAAGGCGATGATCGCAAAATTCGGCGGCGAAGAAGCGATCATGGGCCGCGGCACCTTCCGATATTCACCGCCGCCGGGATCAAAAGCCACCTACTACGCCGAACCCGAGAAAAACCAAGCTCAGACATCCAAATGACATTCCCCCTCTCCCCGCCTGCGGGGAGAGGGTTGGGGTGAGGGGCAGCCAAGGTCATTTTTACAAGCTCTGAAATAACAGGTAAACGATGATGCGTACCCAGCTCGGTTATTGCCTTTTGCTCACAGTTTGCTCGGCATCAGCCCAGAATATTCCGAACAATTACCCGACCAAACCGATCCGCATGATCGTGGCCTCGGCACCGGGCGGCGCGCCCGACATCCTCGGCCGCGCGGTGGCGCAGAAAATGGGCGAGAGCCTCGGCCAGCAGGTGGTCATCGACAACCGCGCCGGTGCCAGCGGGCTGATCGGCGCCGAGATGGCCGCCAAATCGGCGCCCGACGGTTACACACTGTTTCTCGGCACCACCACGCTCTACGCCATCCTGCCCAATCTGAAAAAGAACCTGCCCTACGACATCAAGCGCGACTTTGCCTCGGTGACGCAGATCGCCGGCGCCTCGAACGTCCTGGTGATCAACCCTTCGATCGCCGCGAGGTCGGTGGCGGAGTTGCTGCAACTCGCAAGGGCAAAACCGGGCGCGCTGAATTACGCCTCGGCCGGCCGCGGCACGCCCGCCCACCTCGCCGGTGAAATGATCAATGTGCTGGCGGGTGTGAACATGACCCATGTGCCGTACAAGGGCGCGGGACCGGCGCTGGTGGATGTCATCGCCGGACAGATCCAGCTCATCATCACCTCGCCCATCGCTGCCGGCGCACACATCACCAGCGGCAAGGTGCGCGCGCTGGCCACGACCGGTGCCTCGCGCAATCCGGCGCTGCCCGACCTGCCGACCGTTGCCGAAACCCTGCCCGGTTACGAGATCACCCAGTGGTGGGGCCTGTCGCTGCCGGCCAAAACACCGCGCAACATTGCCGAACGTATTCAGACAGTTACCGTGCAGGCCATCCAGGCCGCCGATGTGCGCGAGCGCATCCTGCGCACCGGTGCAACACCGGTGGGTGGTACGGCACAGGCTTTCGATGCCTTCATCGCTGCGGAGCAGCAGCGTCTGGGCCGGGTGATCCGAGAAGCCAAAGTCACGCTGGAGGATTGAGGGCTGAGGATTGCACATTGCGGTAACGCTGCCGCAGTACAAAAAAGGGGCGCCAGCGGCGCCCCAAATGCCATCATGCGTTCGCGCTCATGCAGCCAGACGCTTGATTCACCGCAGGTTTTTTCTCACTCACCGCAGCGAGTCCGGCATCGACCCCATGCTCACATCCAAGTGACTGCCGCTTTCGGCTAAAGTTCCGCTGCCATGACCCTCACCGAATTGCGCTACATAGTCGCCGTCGCCCGGCTGCAGCACTTCGGCCGTGCCGCCGAAGCCTGCTTCGTCAGCCAGCCCACCCTCTCCGTCGCCGTCAGAAAACTCGAGGATGAACTCGGCGTGCAGCTGTTCGAGCGCGGCCCCTCAGAAGTCAGCATCACGCCGGCGGGCAGCCGCGTCATCGAGCAGGCACAGCGCGTGCTGGAAGAAGCCGACAAGGTCAGGGCACTGGCCAAATCCGCCGCCGATCCGCTGGAAGGTCCGCTGAAGCTGGGCGTGATCTTCACCATCGCGCCGTACCTGCTGCCGCAACTGATTCCGGTGCTGCGCCGCCGCGCACCGAAAATGCCGCTGGTGCTTGAGGAAAACTACACCGCCACATTGTCCGAGCGCCTGAAACGCGGGGAAATCGATGCGGCGATGGTCGCGTTGCCCTTCGACGAACCGGGCATCACCGTGACGCCGCTCTACGATGAAGAATTTGTCGTGGCACTGGCAAAAACCCATCCCTGGGCAAAACGCAAAAGCATCGCCGCAGATGAACTCGCAAAAGAAAGCCTGCTGCTGCTCGGCACCGGCCACTGCTTCCGCGACCAGATACTCAACGCTTGTCCGTCATTGAACCGCTCCAGCGCCACGCCCGGCTCGCTGCAGAAAACCGTTGAAGGTTCGTCGCTGGAAACCATACGGCTGATGGTCGCCTCAGGCCTCGGCCTCACCGTGCTGCCGGCCTCGGCGGTACCGGAGCGGCCCGCGGCTCGCGACCTGCTCGCCTACATCCCCTTCACCCGCCCCGCCCCCGACCGCCGCGTGGTACTGGCCTCGCGCTCGAGCTTCCCGCGCGCGGCGGCACTGGCGGTGATTGCTGAATCAATCACCACCTGCAAGCTGCACGGCACCAGTCCGGTCAAATAAATTTCAAGAAAAACAATGGGTTATGGAAATTCGTCCTAAACATAGCTATTACCTATTGATAAATTTATAACAATCAATTGGATCAATCATCTGCGGCCGACCAGAATGCGTTCCGTGCGTTGCAAGACGCAAAACTTTTTAAACCCATCGAACGCAACCAACCCAGGAGACGCAGATGAAACCCGAATCGATCACCGTCAAGAACATCGAAGCCGCCTTTGCCGGCGAATCCATGGCGCACATCAAGTACATGTACTTCGCCAAGATCTGCCGCGAGCAGGGCGATGTTGAAACCGCGAAAGTGTTCGAGGAAACCGCCGCACAGGAAGTGCAGCACGCCTTCGGCCACCTCGACCTGCTTTACCCGAAAACCGAGCTGACCCCGGCCAAGGCGCTGGACATGGCGATTGCTGGCGAGACCTACGAATACACCGAGATGTATCCGCAGTTCCGCCACCTCGCCGAGCAGGAAGGCAATCAGGCCGCGGTGAAGGAAATGGACGAGCAGATCGAGGAATCGAAGGAACACGCCGCCCGCTTCCAGCAGACGCTGGCCAAGGCCGCCAAGCGCTTTGCCGCGCTGGCCAAGGTCGAGGAGCGCCATGCCAATCACTACCGGTCGGTTCGCGCCAGGGTCCAGGCCGCCTGATCATGCCCGCAGCCGACGCCCGACTGATCGAAGTGCTGCACGCGCTCGCCGCAGCGGTCAGCGGGCGCGATGCGGTCCAACCTTAAACCACACACTACACACCACACAGGAGCTGAACATGAACACCGAACTGCGCAAATGGGAATGTATCGTCTGCGGTTATATCTACGACGAAGCCGTGGGTGACCCCGAACACGGCATCCAGGCCGGCACCCGCTGGGAAGACATTCCCGAAGACTGGGCCTGCCCCGAGTGCGGCATCGCCAAGGCCGACTTCGAGATGGTGTTGAAGGCGGCGTGATGCCCGGGATGCGGGCACCGTAATGCGGTGCCCGCCTCTTTTGCGGCGGTCAATAACCACGGGGCCCGCAGCCCTGCCGGACCCTCGTGGATGTTGCCGTTTGATACCATGCCGCCCTGCTCAACAACCAGCGCCCCATTTCCACATCCATGAATCCCATCGTCATCATCGGCAGCGGCCTCGCGGGTTACAACACCGCGAAGGAGCTGCGCAAGCTCGACACCGCGACGCCGCTCGTCATCATCGCCGCCGACAGCAGTCGCTTTTATTCCAAGCCGATGCTGTCGAACGCCATCGCCTCGAAAAAAGCGCCGGCCGCGATCGCGCTGAACACGCCCGAACAGATGGCCACCCAGCTCAATGCCACGGTGCGCGCCAACACCCGCATCGACACCATCGACACCGCCGCGCACACGCTGAAGATCGGCAATGAAACTCTGACCTACTCGAAACTGGTGCTGGCGCTGGGCGCCGACCAGATCCGTCTGCCGCTATCGGGAAATGCGGCAGGCAGCGTAATGACCGTCAACGACCTCGATGAATACGCCCACTTCCGCGACACGCTGGAAGGCAAAAAGCGCGTGGCCATCATCGGCGCCGGCCTGATCGGCTGCGAATTCGCCAACGATCTGGCGGCCGGCGGTTATGCGGTTGACGTGATTGACATCGCACAACAGCCGCTGGGCCGCCTGCTGCCGGCCGAAGGCGGTGCGCTGCTCAGGGACAAACTCTCGGCGCTGGGCGTGCAGTGGCACTTCGGCACCGGCGTGAAAGCGGTAGAAAGCGCAGGCGATAGCGCTGACAGCGGCTATCTCCTCACCCTCGACAACGGCAACACGATTGAGGCCGACCTCGTGCTGTCAGCCGTGGGCCTGAAACCGCGCACCGCGATTGCGGCGGCCGCCGGCATCCAGGTCAACCGCGGAATCGTTGCCGACCGCGGGCTTGCCACCAGCGCGCCCGATGTCTACACGCTGGGCGACTGCGCCGAAATCGAAGGCCTGGTGATGCCTTACGTGATGCCGATCATGCACGCCGCACGCGCGCTGGCGCAGACACTGGCCGGAAAACCGGCGCAGGTCTCATTCCCGGCGATGCCGGTGATGGTGAAAACCCCCGCCTGCCCGACCATCGTTTCACCGCCCGCCGCCGGAGCCTCGGGCAATTGGCAAATCGAAGCCAACCCGGAGGGTGTGAAATCGCTGTTCGTCGCCCCCGACGGAAAACTGCTCGGTTTTGCCCTCAACGGCACCGCCACCGCGGAACGTCCGAAGCTGCTGCCGCAACTGCCGCCGGTGCTGGCCTGAACGTGACGGGTGCGGTGTAACCGCGTTGTAAAATTCGCACCATGCCGCCCGTCACCAAACTGCTGCTGATCGCCAACGTCGCGGTCTACATCCTGCAGCAGTTGCTGGGTGACATCCTGATCATCTGGTTCGGGCTGTGGCCCTTCCATGTGCCCGCAAATTTCGGCGCGAGCTTCATGCCCTGGCAGGTCATCAGCTACGGCTTCCTGCACGGCGGGCTGATGCACATCGGCTTCAACATGCTGGCGCTGTACATGTTCGGCGGCCAGATCGAGCAGGTCTTCGGCGCGCGGCGTTTCCTGATCTATTACCTCGGCTGCATCTTCGCCGCCGCCATCGCCCAGCTTGCAGTGACCAGCCTTTCGGGCGGAGACCCCTATCCCACCGTGGGCGCCTCGGGCGGCGTGTTCGGCCTGCTGCTTGCCTACGGCCTGTTTTTTCCGCACCGCAGGGTGCTGCTGATCTTCCCCCCGATTCCGATGCCGGCCTGGCTGTTTGTCACGCTCTACGGCCTGCTCGAAATCTATCTCGGCGTCACCGGCACCCAGTCCGGCGTGGCCCACTTCGCCCACCTCGGCGGCATGCTCGGCGGCTGGCTGTTGATCCAGCAATGGCGGAAAAAGAACCCAAATCAACCGTGAGCGCGTATTTCCGCTCCTCAATCCTCATTCCTCAGTCCTCACTCCTCACTGTCCTGCCGCCCCCAGCAACGCAGCAGCAGCTCCGCAATCCAGCGATCCCCCGGCTCCAGCGTGTCATGCACACGCAGGCCATCGGCATCGGCCTCGAGCTCTTTCAACCCCACACTGCGCAGATTGGCCGCACCCACCACATAACCAAGGCGCGCGTAATGCTCGCGCTCGATGGCAGTATCGACCGCAGGCGCATCACTCAACCAGATCCATTCATCGACAAATTCGCGCGCGGCACGATCCAGTTCGGCAAACAGCGCGTCGTCCACCGCGACACGCATGCAGGGCCGCGCCGGCGGCGTGTCCGCCGCATCACGCAGCCGCCATACCACTGACCACTCCGGCTCGCCCTCGGTCGCGCGCAGCTCGATGCCGTCACCGGTGCGCAGCAGATGGAACAGCGCATCACGCCGGTCGTTGATGACATAACCCGCCCACTCCTCCGTACCCAGCCGCGTCAGCAACAGGCCGAGCTCGATCCGGCCATTGGCGGCGACCTGAACCCTCCGGTTGGTCATCCGCGCGGCACTGGTCGCCACACTGTCCTCGCTGTGCTCCACCAGCTTGCCGCCGGCGAGTTGCGCACGGCCGCTGCGGCCGGCGCCGACATTGACCCACTCCGCCGTCACCACCAGCTGCGGAAATTCGAGCGAGGCCGCGGCAAATGCCGGGAAGGGAATGCCGCCCTGCACCTTGAAGTCATAGGACAGCGCGTCATCACCATGATGGGTCTCGAAACCGCCGCTGGCCTCGGCGGCGAGCAGCGCGCGGATGCGTGCGTCAGCGGCCGTCAGTGCATCGCGGTCGCCGCTGACGGTGAGTGTGGCGTGTATCAGCAGGTCGCCACTCATGCCGCACCGCGCTTCGGCCGGATGTAGATCACGTAATAGACCAAAGCCACCAGCACGCTGCCGCCGGCGATGTTGCCGAGAATCACCGGCCCGAGATTGCGGAACATCGCCCACAGCGTGATCGCATCGGCGCCGGCAGGCAGCGCGATGCCGCTGTCTTTCAGCAGCAATGCCAGAGGGAAGAAATACATGTTGGCGATGGAGTGCTCGAACCCCGCGGCGACAAAGGCCGAGATCGGCAGCACGATGGCGGCGAACTTGTCGACCACGGTGCGCCCGGCGAGCACCATCCATACCGCCATGCATACCAGCACATTGCACAGCACGCCACGGAAAAACAGCTCGCCCAGCGGCATCACGCTCTTGGCGGCGGCAATCTTGAGATAGGTTTGCCCCACCGCGCCGCCGTTGAGGCCGGCGTGTCCCGACAGGTAAACCAGCAGCGCCAGTCCCGCGGCACCCACGAAATTTGCGAGGCACACCACCACCCAGTTGCGCAGCACCTCGGTGCTGCTGACCTTGCCGTCAGCCCAGGCCATGGCGAGCAGGTTGTTGCCGGTGAAGAGCTCCGCGCCCGCCACCACGACCAGCAGCAGCCCCAGCGAGAAACACACGCCGCCGAGCACCCGGCTCACGGCAAAGGACAAGGAGGCGTCGCTGATCACCAGGGTGTAGTACAACGCGCCAAGCCCGATGAAGGCGCCGGCGAGCACGCCCAGCATCGCCATCGACAGCAAGGACAGCCGCGTCTTGGCCACGCCGAGGCTGTCCACCCGCTCGGCGATCTGTTGCGGCGAATAAACGTCAAAATTGGGGCCAAGACTCATGCTTGTGGTCTCCATGACAAGGGCGCCAGTGTAAACATGCCCGGCTTGATCGGGTAATCTTGCGCCCCATGATCGCAAAAACCCGCAACAACACGCTCAAGCTCGCCGACTACTACATGGGCCGCGATGCCGAATACCGCGGCGAACTCACACGCGAGCTGCGTGCCAACGCGCGCGACATCGTCCGCCGCGTCAACCGCCTGCTCAAACGCGCGGGCCTGATGCGCAAGGTCACTTCGGGCTGGCGCCCGTCCGCGCTTAACGCCACCGTGCCCGGTGCGGCCAGCGGCAGCAAACACATCAGTTGCCTCGCCATCGACCTCGAAGACCGCGACGGCGCTCTCGATGCCTGGTGCATGGCCAACCTGCCGGCGCTCGAAGAACTCGGGCTGTGGCTGGAACACCCCAAGGCCACCCGCGGCTGGTGCCATCTGCAGACAAGGCCGCCGCGTTCAGGTAATAGGGTGTTCGAGCCTTGAATCATAAGTAATTGTTTTTATTTAACTATTTTTAATCCATAAACGTCGCGTAATCCTCCACCGCGATCCGTTCGGGCTGAAAGGTATTCACCACATCAGCCTCGTCGGCATAACCCAGCGCCATGCCGCAGACCACCACCCAGTCGCTGCTGATCGCCAGCTCACGGCGCACCACATCGGGATAACTCGCAATCGACGCCTCGGGACAGGTATGCAGGCCGCGCGCCCGCGCCGCGAGCATGATCGTCTGCAGAAACATGCCGTAGTCGAGCCAGCTGCCCTTCTCCAGCTTGCGCTCGATGGTAAATACCAGTCCCGCAGGCGCACCGAAGAATTCGTAATTGCGCGCGCGAAAAGCCTTCGATTTTTCGTGGTCGCCCTTGCCGATGCCCAGCGTGCCGTAGAGTCCCCAGCCGCAGGCGCGCCGCCGCGCGAGATAAGGCTCGAATACCGGATCGGTGTAGTAATCGTAATCGCGGTGATGGCCGGGCTCGTCGCTCATGAACGCCGACTTGATCGCACCGCCCAGCCGCGACAGCGTCGCGCCGGTCAGCACATGCACGCGCCAGGGCTGTATGTTGGAACCGCTCGGCGCATGGCGGCCGACTTCGACAATCTCGCGCAGCACATCCGGCGGCACCGGATCGTTGGTGTAAGCGCGGATCGAGCGCCGTGTGCGTGCCGCGGCAAACACATCGGGCGCAGCCTTGTTGAGTTCGTTCATGGGACCTCCTCCTGCCTGCGATGGTAGCCGATTGACCGCAGCCAGACTCATCGCCAAACTGCGCGCACACCATGCACACCCCCACCCTCCGAACCGGCCTCGTCTTTGCCCTGCTGCAGTTGTTCTTCACGCTGACCTGGACGGTGTACGTGATTTTCCTGCCGCAGCTCGTGGTGCAGGCGGGACTGCCAACATCGGCGGTGATCTGGATCCTGCTGCTCGACCAGTTGGTGTTCGTGTTTGCCGACTGGGCGATGGGTGCCAGGGCCGACCGCGCGGCGAAGGTAGTCGGCCGCCTCGGCCCGCTGATCGGACTGGTGACACTGGTTTCGGCCATCGCCTTCCTGTTGCTGCCTTTTGCCGCGCCGCAGGGCAGTCCGCTGCTGCTGCTCGCGCTGACCCTGGTGTGGACCATCACTTCATCGGCGCTGCGCGCGCCGCCGCTGGTGCTGATCGGCAAATACGCCGCGGCCGGCGCCAAGCCCTGGCTGTCGGCGAGCTGGCTCTTGGGACTCGGCATTGCCGGCGCGCTGGCGCCGTACCTGACCATCCAGTTGCGTGACATGGACCCGCGGCTGCCCTTCGCGCTGTCGGCGATTGCGGTGGCCGTCGCCGCCTGGGGCATGGCCTGGGCCGAACGCCATCTCGCCACAGCAACACCCTCCGCCACGCCACCACCGGCGAAACCGCTGCCGATCGCCACCTTCCTGCTGGTGGTGGTGCTGGTGGCGTTGGGCTTTCAGGTCCACTTTTCGTTGAACTCCGCGCCGCTGTACCTGCGCCACGCCACTCCGGCCGAACTCGGCCAGTTGATGCCGCTGTTCTGGGTCGGCTTCAACCTCGCGATGCTGCCGCTGACCTGGATGATCCGCCGCTACGGCGATTTCAAGGTGATGGCAGCCGGCGCGGTGATCGGCGTGATTGCCGTCATCGCCAGCGCGCAGGCACCGGGGCTGCAGGCGCTGATTGCCACGCAGGTCATTGCCGGTATGGCCTGGGCCGCGATCATCTTCGGTGCCTTTGGTGCGGCGATGGCCCTGGGCCATACCGGCCGCGAAGGTTTCAGCAGCGGCGGCATGCATGCGATGTTCGCGGTGGCGGCGCTGCTGCGCATCGGCGTGGTTGCACTGCAGCTCAACCAGCAGCCGGGATTCATTGCATCGCTGGCCATGGTCCCGGCGCTGTGCTGGGGACTCGCCGCGCTACTGCTGATCGCCGCCCTGGCCCGCAGCCGCGCTTGACAGCACCAGTGCCAGCTTGTCCTCGCGGGAGAGCTGTTTGATTTCATATTCGCGGCGGCTCGCCGCCGAGCGGCCTTCCGCCGGCTCGCGATACACCAGCCGCACCGGCCGCCGCGCCCGCGTGTAACTCGCCCCGGTGGCGCCCGCGCCGTTGTGCGCGGCGATACGCTTGTCGAGATCACGTGCAATGCCGGTGTACAGGCTGCCGTCGGCGCAGCGCACGATATAAACCCACCAGTCATTCGAAGACATGAAGTTCTGCAATAAAGGCTCAAGCCCCGTATCATGCCGCCGGTGAAGACATTCAGCCAACTCCTGATTCTGCTGCTGGCCGGCAACGTCCACGCCGCCGATCCGGCAAAAACATTCTTCGACGTCGAACTCGGCAGCCGTTTTGCGATTCCGGCCTGCGCCGCGAACGAACACTCGGTGACGCAACGGCTGTGCCACAACGCGGCGCAGACCACAAAAACCGCCTGGGGCACGACTGATTACGCGGTGTTTTTCCCGCGGCCCAAGGTTGTGCCCTATGCCCGCGGCGAACTCAATGTCGAAGTCATCAACGGCGTGATCGAAGCCATCCACGTCAATACCTGGGGTCTGCAGACACAGCAGCCGGCGATGGACATGCTGCAGGGCCGTTACGGCCCGCCGACACGCAGCCGTACCGAAAAACTGGCGAATGTGCGCTCGCGCATCCCCGTGCTCCATGCCGCCTGGGACCGCAGCGACTTTGCCGTGCGCTACACCGGCGCCACCACCGGCATCGACTGGGGCCGCATCACGCTGGCCACGCCGCGCCACCAGAAACTCAAGGCGCTGCCGGACTGACGCCGGCCCGGTTTCGCGGCCCGCGCGCGCAGGGCATAATGCGCGCTCGTTTCAACCCAGATCATCATTTCAGGAAAGCATAACCACCATGGCATCAATCACCACCGCAAGCGGACTGATCATCGAAGAACTCGTCGCCGGCAACGGCGCGGAAGCCGCCGCCGGGCAATACGTCAGCGTGCACTACACCGGCTGGCTCACCGACGGCACCAAATTCGATTCGAGCAAGGACCGCGGCGACCCCTTTGAATTTCCGCTGGGTGCCGGCCATGTGATCAAGGGCTGGGACGAGGGCGTGCAGGGCATGAAAATCGGCGGCTCGCGCAAACTGACCATACCCGCCAGCCTCGGTTATGGCGCACGGGGCGCCGGCGGCGTGATTCCGCCGAACGCGACGCTGGTGTTTGAAGTCGAACTGCTGGGCGTTGAATAAGACCGCATAAATAAAACAAAGGGGGAGCGCGATCATGGGCAGCCACGTCAAGATCAAATCCAGCAGCGGCGGCGGTGAATTCGACTGCTACCTCGCGCTGCCCGCAGGCGGCGGCAAGGCACCAGCCGTGGTCATGGCCTCCGCGGTACACGGCGTCGATGCCGACATCCAGGGCATCGCCGACGCTTTTGCGGCTGCCGGTTACATCGCCGCGGCACCCGACCTGTTCTGGCGTACGGTACCCGGCCCGCTGCCGCGCGGCGACGAGCGTTCGGCACAGCGCTCGCAGCCACGGCTGCCGGTCATCAAAAGCGGCGAGACCGATATCGCCGACACACTGGCGATGGTGCGCAAGCTGGCGCAGCACAACGGCAGGGCGGCGACGATGGGCTTCTGCTTCGGCGGCCCCTACGCGGTGATCGGCCCGAAACGCCTCGGCTTCGACGCCGGCATCGGCTGCCACAGCACGCAGATGGGCGACTTCGAGCATGAATTCGACGGCCTGACAAAACCGGTATGCCTGGTCTGGGGTGATGCCGACCATGCCGCGCCACCCGAATTGCGCGAACGTTACCTCGCCCGCGCAGCGCGCCAGCCCTCGCTCGCCGTGCACATCTTTCCCGGTGTCGAACACGGCTACATGATGCGCAGCAACCCCAAGGCGTGGAGTGAGGCGACTTACACCTTCAGCATGGAAAAAATGTTGGACATCCTCAAGTCACTGCGTTGAGCGACCGGCCTGACGATGAACGATGAGTGATGAATGATGAGCACGGGCAACCCCGCAAGGTTTTGCCCCTCATTCCCCACTCCTGCCCCCTGACTCCTCACTCCTGACTCACCGCTGCCGTATAAGGCATCCCAGCAACCCCCGCTCCTCCGCGCTCAACGGCGCACTGTCGTCCTCCCGCCCCACCCAGTGACGCCGGAATGCGGAAATCGCCACGGCCGGGCGGCTGATGTCGTACCCCAGCGCAGCGAGCAACAATCCGTCGTCCACCCCCGGCGGCACCTGCGGATATGGTGGCTCGCACCACAAACCAAAACCCGCCTGCGCCAGGCGGCGCCACGGGAACAGGGCGCTGGGATCGGTCTTGCGGCCGGGGGCGACGTCACCATGGCCGAGAACATTCTGCGGCGGCATGCGCCAGCGCGTGGTGATGTCGCGCAGCAGCACGATCAGCGCATCGATCTGCGCATCGGCAAACGGCTCCTCACCGGTGTTGTCGAGCTCGATGCCGATCGAAGCCGAGTTGAGGTCCCGGTTGCCGGCCCAGTACGAATCCCCGGCATGCCAGGCACGGCGCAGTTCATCCACCAGGTAATAGATGCGGCCGTCGCGGCCAATCAGGTAATGCGCGCTGACCTGTGATGCCGGATGGGTCAGTGTCGCCAGCGCCTGCTCGGCGCTACTGTTGGTGGTGTGGTGCAGGATCACGTATTGCGGCCGGCGCCCGCCGTGGTTCGGTGACGGCCGTGGCTCCATATCGAGGCTGCCGTAACGCGGCAGCGCCTGCGGCGTGGCGCCACAAGCGGCGAGCAACATCAACAGCAACAGAACAGCAACACGCCCCATACCCTCACTCCTCAATCGTGGAAACAAACATACCACGCAGCCCGGCCATCGGTTACTCTGGACACATGTCCGAAGACCCGCTGCGCCAGATCAGCCGCGAAAACCTCAACGAACTGCCGGTACGCCGTTACGAGGGGCCGGTGAATTTTGTCGCCAGCCCGGCGCAGCTGCATGCCGCGCGGCTCGATGTGCTCAATGAACGCGTGGTCGGCTTCGACACCGAGACCCGGCCCGCCTTCCGCAAGGGCGAAAGTTATCTGCCGAGCATCGCCCAGGTCGCCACCGCCAAGACCGTGCACATCTTCCCGCTGCGTTACCCGGACACCCATCGCCTGCTCGCCGAGATGCTGGCCAGCAGCGAAATCGTCAAGGTTGGCGTATCACTCGCCAACGACCTGCGGACATTGAAGCAGCGCTTCGACTTCAGTGAACATCGCATCACCGACCTCGGGGTGGTCGCCAAACGCCACGGCTACGCCCAGACCGGCGTGCGCAATCTCGCCGGCATCGTGCTCGGGTTTCGTATCGCCAAGGGCGCGAAGACCACCAATTGGGCTGCACCCCAGCTCAGCCCGGCGCAGATCGCCTATGCCGCCACCGATGCCTGGGTCTGCCGCGAGCTGTACCTGCGTTTCGAGACCGAAGGCATGGTCAACTGATTGCGACAGTGGTCAAGTACCGCCAAAATGGCGGGATGACCAGCGAATCCGACGCAAGCAAGGCCCCCGCTCCCGCCCGACCCGCCCGCTGGCAACGCGCGCTCGCCGTCGTCACTGCCGCCTCGATGGCGCTGCTGATCGGCAGTTGCGCGCAGATGCCCTCGACCGGCATCACCTCGATCGTGTTCCAGCCACGCGACAAGGCCAGTGCGGTGCTTGAAGGCGAAGCGGTGCAGGACCAGGTGGTCGAGAAACGCATCGGCGTCGACCAGTTCAAGCTGCGCGGCCCCTTCACCGTGACCACACGCGAGGGCCAGTACCTGAGACTGTCGGCGAAGGAACGCATCCTCGCCGATTTCTACCTGTCGAGCGAAACCCGCAACGCGCCCCTGGTGATCCTGCTGCACGGCTACAACAACACCAAGGCCGACCACGCCTACCAGGGCATGCACCTCGCCACCTGGGGCATGAACAGCATCGTGCTGCAACTGCCCAACCGCGGCTCCTGGATCAACCACGGCCGCACGCTGGCGCGCATCGTTGATTACATCCGCAAGCGGCCCAGCGATTTTCCCAATGCCGACATGAGCCGCATCGTGCTGGTCGGCCATTCCTTCGGCGCCTCGTCAGTGGTCTACGCGCTGGCGCAGGGCGCCCAGGCCTCAGGCGCGGTGCTGCTCGACCCCGCGGCTTTCGGCGCGGCGCTGCCCGCAGCGCTGGTCAAGGTCAACAAGCCGGTGCTGGTGATCGGCGCCGACGAAGAGGTGTTTCCGGCGCGCGGCCGCGAGCTGTTTTTCCGCAGCATCCGCGAGAACGTCGCTGAACTTTCGATCCGCAACGCCGGTCATGAGGATGCGCAGTTCCGCCTGCGCGACGACGGCAGCCGCGAGGAGCAGATGGCTTTTCTCAGTGCGATGACTTCGGCGGTGATCAGCATCAGCTCCACCAGCCGCCTCGATTACGCCTGGCAGAGTTATGAACCGGCCATCGCGGCGCAGCGCTTTTTTGATGTCCGGAAGAAGTAATTTTATTTTAAGTCATTGTTTATTTAATATTATTTAATGGCCATGATGATCAACATTCCATGTCATCTGCTGCGCGGCGCGCTCATCGCGCCGCTGATGCTGCTGTCCGTCGCCGTTCCGGCCGCGGAAGCACCACCGTCGATCGACATCGAGATGTCGCGCCAGCAGAGCATCAACCACAGCCGTGGTCCGGCGCGCCCGGACGGTTATGTCATCGACCGTGGAATGGCCGCCTACGTGCTGGCCCTGATGCCCGGGTTCGAGCAGGCCGTCGCAAACCTCGGCGCCAAGGACCGCTGGCTGGATATCGGGGCCGGGCGCGGACAGGCGATGATCGATTATCACGGCGTACTCGTCGACAGCGCCCGTCCGCGTACGGCGCTACCGCGCAAAGCCAACACGGTGGCGATGTCCATTGAGGACCGGCGCGAACAGGCCTGGCATGACAGCGCGCTGCTGCTGGAGCCCGGACAGATGCGCTATGTTTATGGCCGGCAGTTGCGCAACTACACCACCGAAGAGATCGGCGGGCCATTCCGCTTGATCAGCGACGTGATCGGCGGTTTCTCCTACACCGAGGAATTAAGCGGGCTGGTGCAGAAAATACTGTCATTGATGGAAGTGAATGGCGATTTCTATGCCGTGCTGCAGGATGTGCGCTCGGAGGAGGGCGACAACAAGCCCTTCTATCCGAACGAACCTTTTCTCACCCGCATCCTCGATGAATCAGGACAGGACACCAGCGTCTGCGCCTGGCTCAGGCAGATCAGTTGTGCACAGGTGATCTGCCAGCCGAAAACCGGCTGGCGACCACCGATTCAGACGTACCGGGTGCGCAAAACCTGCAACGAAGTCAACGTGCCCCGGCTCGAACGGGTGCGTTATGTGGCGGGCACGCCACCCGAGCGCGTGTTCCGGATGACACCAAAACCGGCAACTCCGCCCGCTGCGGCCGCGACCTCACCCGCGGCAGCCGCCACCCGCTGACCGGGCCGGCCTCCGGCCGGTCATTCCCGCGGAATCTTCGCCGCGTTGATGACCTTGCCCCAGGCCGCGATCTCGGTCCTGATCTGGGCAAGAAATTCCGCCGGCGAATTGCCTTCGGGCTCGATGCCCAGCGCCACCAGGCGTTCGGTGACCTCGGGTTTTTTCACCATCACCGCCATCTCGCGATGCAGGCGGTTGATGATCGCGGGCGGCGTGCCCTTCGGCGCGTGTAATCCGTACCAGGACAGCACTTCATAACCGGGCACCGTCTCGCCGATGGTCGGCAACTCGGGCGCCGAAGCGATGCGTTTGGTGCCGGTGACACCCAGCGCGCGCAGCTTGCCGGCCTTGATGTGTGGAAATGCCGAGGAGTATGCCGAAATCAGCATCTGCACCTGTCCCGCCATCAGTTCGGTCAGCGCCGGGCCCGCGCCCTTGTAGGCGATGTGCACGATGTCGATGCCGGCGAGAAACTTGAACTGCTCGCCGGCAAGGTGCGCGGTCGAACCGATACCCGCCGAAGCAAAATTGATCGCGCCGGGTTTGGCCCGGGCCAGCCCGATCAGGTCCTTCACCGTCTTTGCCTGCACCGAGGGATGCACCACCAGCACCAGCTGGCTGGAACCGACACGGCTGATCGGATGGATATCCTTCGTCGGGTCATAGGGCAGCTTCAGCCGCAGATTCGGTGCAATGACAATCTCGCCGCCAGCCGACATCAGCGTGGTGTAACCGTCGGGCGCGGCCTGGGTCAGGATGCCCACCGCCAGCGTGCCGCCGGCGCCACCGCGGTTATCAACGATCACCTGCTGGCCCATCGCCTCGCTGAAATGCTGCGCGGTGATCCGCGCGGTGAGATCGCTCGGGCCACCCGGCGGATAACTGACCAGCATGCGGATCGGCCGCAGCGGATATTTCACCTCGGCCGCCTGCACCTGCACACCCGCGCCGAGCAGCGCGGCCGTCACCAACGTCAATGCTGAAATTCTCATCACCACACTCCGGTTCATGGACGGACCGCGCCGCCGATGGCTGAAGTTTAGCCCAGTCGTCCGGCCCATTCGTTCAACCCATTAGCGGCGCAGGTGATTTCCGGTAAAGTCCAGCCATAACAAGCTGTGCCATTCACGACCGGAGGGGGTCATGATGAATCGTCCCAACAGCGCCGTTTTTGCGGCCGCCTGCATTGCAGTGATCACGCTCGCCTGCACGCCAGCTTCAGCGCGCGTCACCCGCATCGTCATCGACCAGACCGTGTCGCCGGCCTTCTGCAAGGGCGAACACTGCAACAGCTACGGCAGCGCCGGCCAGTACGAACAGATCTCCGGCCGCGCCTTCGGTGAACTTGATCCCGACGATCCGCTGAACGCGCTGATCCAGGACATCCAACTCGTCAAGGACCGCGACGGCAAGGTGCGTTATGTCGCCACCTTCGTCATCACCAAGCCGCTCGACAACAGCAAGGCCAGCGGCATGTTGTGGCATGAAGTGCCCAACCGCGGCCGGCCGGTGCTGATCTCCACCCAGGAACGCGAGTTCGGCGACATCGGCCTCGCCACCGCCTGGCAGGGTGACAACGCCGGCTTCGGCACCGCGCTGGGCACCACCGTGCGTGAAACCATGGGCACCGGCGCCAACCACTGGCTGCAGCTGCCGGTGGTGAAAAACAGCGACGGCTCGCCGGTCACCGGCCTGGTATTCGCGCGCATCATCAACCGCAGCGGCCCCGGCGCACAGCCGCTGATCGTACAAACCAATCCGGTGCCCTATATGCCGGCCAGCCTTGACACCAAACAGGCCACGCTGGTCTCGCGCGACCACGAAACCATCGACGGCAAGGTGCGCGGTGAAACCCGCATCGCCGCACAGGACTGGAAATTCTGCGGCGGCGGCACTTTCGATGAACCGGTGGCACTGACGCAACTGCCGGTGCAGATCTGCCTGAAGGGCGGCTTCGACGCGAAGAAGCTCTATCAAGTGGTTTACACCGCGAAGGATCCCTACCCGCTGGGCATCGGCTTCGCCGCATGGCGCGACCTCGGTTCGTTTTTCAAATATGCCAAAGCCGACGACCACGGCACCGCCAATCCGATTGCCGGCCTGACCACACACAGCATCGCGCGCGGCCGTTCGCAGTCCGGCAACTATCTGCGCGGCTGGCTGCACCTGGGATTTAATCAAGACGAGGCCAAGAGGCGCGTACACGACGGCATGTGGCCGGTGATCGCCGGCCGGCGCATCGCGCTCAATTTCCGCTGGGCGCAGCCCGATGGCGTGCTTGAGCTGTACCAGGCCGGCAGTGAAGGCCCGCAATGGTGGCTGCCCTGGCCTGATCGCGCACGCAACCTGCCCGCACGCAGCATCCAGGACCGCTGCATGGCCAGCAACACCTGCCCGAAAATCATCGAGCATTTTGGCGCCGCCGAAATCTGGGCGCTGAAACTCGGCCCGGAATGGATAGGCACCGACGCGAAACAGGACATCCCGCTGCCCGACAACGTGCGCCGTTATTACGTCGCCAGCAGCACCCACGGCGGCGGCAGCGGCGGCTTCAACGCCAGCCTCGCCGAGTTTCACCAGAAGGCAAAACCGGTGAGCTGCCCCGGCAACAACTGGGGCCGCGGCTTGCTGCCCGCCAACCCGCTGTCGCATGACGAGCCGTGGCGCGCGATCACCGTGCACTTCCGCGACTGGGTGATGAAGGACATCGCGCCGCCGCCGAGCCGCTTTCCGACGCTGAAAGCCGGCGAACTGGTCGAGCCGAACAAGGCGGCAATGGGTTTCCCGACGCTGCCCGGCCTGCGCGCCAGCGCACCCGAAGCCGACCTGATCAATCCCTTTCTTGATTACGACTGGGGCCGCCAGTTCGACGCCAACGATGCCTCGGGCATTCCGACCGTGATACCGCCGCGCATCCGCCGGATCCTGCCGATGCGCGTGCCCAGGGTGAATGCCGACGGCAACGAGATCGGCGGCATTCCGGTGGTGCTGCTCGAAGCACCGCTCGGCACCTACACCGGCTGGAACATCACCGCCGGTGGCTTCCATGACGGCAAGCTGTGCAACTACGCCGGCGGCATGGTGCCCTTCGCGCGCAGCAAGGCCGAACGTGAAGCCAGCAACGATCCGCGTCCGTCGCTCGAAGAACGCTACGGCTCACACGCCGGTTATGTCGAAGCGGTGCGCAAGGCCACCGAGAAGGTCAAGGCCGCGGGCTTTTTGCTGGAGCGTGATGCCGCGGCGCTGGTGAAGCAGGCCGAGGCGAGCAATGTGTTGAAGTAGCGTGATGAAGCACAACACCTGAAAATGCACCCCGTCATTCCGGCGCACGCCGGTATCCCCTTCCCCCGCGGGCGGGGGAAGGTAGGATGGGGGATAAACCACTGGATCCCCGCCCGTCCCCCAGGGGGACTTCCTTCGGGGCGCCCCCCAAGGGGACTTCCTTCGGGGCGCCCGGGATGACGATCCAGATCAGGCCGCGACCGGATCGAGCCCGCGGATCATTCTTCGCAGTTGCTCGCCGGTGATCAGCTCGATGGTGATGCGGTTGTTTTCGACGTAACGCCGCGCTTCTTCGGTGAAGCTGCCCGAGGTGACGACAAACACGCCGACCGCATTCTCGGTCCCGGCCACCGCGCACAGTTCACGCACCACGGCAACACCGACACGCTGCACCCGCCAGTGCTTGCACTGCACGAGGTAGCGGTCTTCGCCGATGCCTGCCACCAGATCAACGCCGGCCTCGGGCATGCGCGTGGCGCGCTGATCGACAACAAAACCCTTGCGCCGGAAAAACTCCGCGACCAGATTCTCGAACTCGCGGCCTGACAGTTGCTGCAGCAACGCGGCGCCATGCTCCTCGGCCACTTCGCTGTAATTGCGCTGATGGCGGTAGTTGAGCCAGGCCGACCACAGCGTCAATGTCACGAAAGCCGCGGGCAACAATATCTGCGCCACCTTGGCGAGATCGCGTACGGCAGGCAGCGCGATCTGTTGCAGTGTCGAGAGGTCAGCGCCCCTGGCCGTGGTCGCGGCATAGACCAGCGCATACGCCGCCGCCCACGACAACACGGCGGCCAGCACACCAGCCCACCACGGCAGGCGCGTGAGGTGCTCGACAAACAGTTCCGGCGTATGGGTTTTGCGATGGTTCAAATGCCACTCCCCAAGGGTGAATTCATCGCGGAATTGTGGACGCCTCCACAACACCACACCAGCGCAATACTGCACAGTCGCAGGGCCTGCGCGCCGCCGTGAAGG
Organism: Betaproteobacteria bacterium Ga0077527; assembly: GCA_001464815.1. Classification (GTDB taxonomy): domain Bacteria; phylum Pseudomonadota; class Gammaproteobacteria; order Burkholderiales; family SG8-41. Next base: position 122,221 of record LNDW01000020.1, read on the forward strand.
TGCGCGCGCCACGGTTTGCGCCGTGCACAGGCCCGACACCAGCAGGGCTCACTGCACAGAGAGGGTGTCAACCATCGCAGATGGGTGAAAATACTTAAGTAATTGTTTTAATTGATATTTTTATCAAAATCACCTGCCTCATTACACCGCGGCCAGACACCATCAATCCGCTTTGGCTCCCGAGACCTGCACCACCTGCGTCCACTTCGCAATATCGCGCTTGATCAACGCCGCAAAATCCTCGGGCGTGCCGCTGGCGATATCACCACCTTCGACCGCGATGCGTTTTTTCATGTCGTCGCTGCGCAGCGCCTTCATCAATTCGGTGCTGAGCCTGGTGATGATGTCGCCCGGAGTGCCCGCCGGTGCCAGCAGGCCATACCAGGTGCCAGCGTCATAACCGGGCAGCCCGGCTTCGGCGATGGACGGAATATCCGGCACCGCCGATGAACGCTTGGCGGTGCTCACACCCAGCGCCTTCAGCTTGCCGCTTCTGACATGCGGCAATGCCGGCGGCAGGTTGAGGATGGCCAGCGAAATCTCGCCGGTCATCACGCCGATCACCGCCGACGGCGCGCCCTTGAACGGCACGTGCAGCATGTTCACCTTGGCCAGCACGCGGAACAGCTCGCCCGACAGATGCGCCGTGCTGCCGTTGCCGCCCGAGCCGAAAGTCAGCGCGCCGGGTTTTGCTTTCGCCAGTGCAATCAGATCCTTCACCGTCTTCACCGGCAGCGAGGGATGCACGATCAGGATGTTGGGTGCGGTCGACACCAGGCCGATCGGCGAAAAATCCTTCACCGCGTCATAGGGCAGTTTCGGATACAGCGCGGGATTCACCGAATGCGAACCCGCGCTGGCCATGATCAGCGTGTAGCCATCGGGCGGCGCCTTTGCCGCCAGCTCCGCGCCAAGACTGCCACCGGCACCGGGACGCGGGTCGGCGACCACAGGACGGCCGAGCTGCTCGCCGAGTTTTTGCGCAGTGACCCGTGCAATCAGGTCCGGCCCGCTGCCGGGCGCCGAAGGCACGATCATGCGGATGGTCTTGGCCGGATAGGGCTGCGCCGAAGCCGGCATCACCACCAACAAAACCGCCGGCAACGACAGGCAGCACAGCACGACCCCGCCCTTCGCATCAATCCTGTTCATCACGGCCACCCTGTAAATTATTCTTAAACAAGACCTCAGCCCAGCCGCTCATCCAGATTCGCATTCGCCGCCAGCCGGCGGAAGGGATGCGCCTTGAGCACCGCGTCATCGAGTGTAACCCCGAGGCCCGGCGCATCGGGCGGCACAAACGAGCCGTCCACCAGCTGCGGCCGGTAACCACCCACAACGTCATAAAACAGCGGCGACTCGGCGAGCTGGTGCTCCAGCACCAGAAAAGCCGGCGCCACCGCGCACAGATGAAGGCTGGCGAGATTGCACACCGGCCCGGTCGGGTTATGCGGCGCGAAAGCCACGCCGCGCTGCGCGCAGCGTTCGGCAATCTTCAGCATCTCGCCATAACCGCCGGCGTATTTGATGTCGGGCATCACCACATCCAGCAGGCCGTCATCGATGAAGGGCAGGAAACCGGCCAAACCGATCTGCCGCTCGGCGCCTGCGAGCTTCATGCCGGCGGCACACGCCTCGCCATGTATGCGCTGCAGCCGGGCAAAAGCATCGGCGTTTTCTGACACCGGGCATTCGAGCCAGTACAAGCGCACTGCCTTGAAATCCCTGATCAGCCGCCGCGCGCCGTCCTCGTCAAAACGCCAGTGGCAATCGACCAGCACCTCGATTTCCGGCCCCACCGCATCGCGGATGGCGGCGACACGCGCCAGCCCGGCGCGGGTTCGCGCCTCGACATCGGCCGCATCATTGCCCCAGTAGACACCATCAAAGGGCGCGATCTTCACCGCGCGATAACCCTCGGCCACCGCATGCCTCGCCGCACGCGCTATACCCTCGGGACTGCGGTCACGCGCGCCGCGGTTGATGTTGGCGTAAACCTTCACCGCGCGCCGTTTTTCTCCACCACTTGTTGCGCCACCCAGCAGTTCATGCACCGGCACACCGGCCGCTTTTGCGCGCAGATCGGTCACCGCCTGCTCGGTGGCGCTGATGATCGAAGCCGCGATCAGCCCGCCGGGTGAATGCGGAAACACCCTGAGCTGCGGCAGCAGCTCGTCCACGGTAAGGCCGATCCAGTCGCAGGCGAGGTCTTCGGCCATCGCGCGCTGCGCGGGCTCGTAACCATTGAGCGAAGCCTCGCCGATGCCGGAGAGGCCGTTTTCAGCGGTGACCCGGATGAAGAACCAGTTGGTTTTTTCGGAAACGTTGAACACCAGCGGCTCGATGGCCGCGACCTTCAGGGCGGTCATGCGCCACCTCCAGGGGCCTGCGTATCAGCGTGCAAACGGCGCCACGCCGATCAGCCATTGGTGTAGCTTGACCGCGAACACCGCCCACAGCGCCGTGCCGACAATCACCACGATCACCGTGCGCAGCCACTCGCCCGCCGGATATACCGTGCCCGCCGCACGGTCACGGCGGCGCGCAGCGATGAAATCGGCCACCGCCCACGCCAGGAACGCGCCGAACAGGATGACCTCGGCCGCGCGGCCATTCGACAGCAGATGCGCCAGCGCCCACAGCTTCACCGCGAGCACCATCGGATGGCCGAAGCGCGCCTTGAAATGATTACGCGGCACATACGCCGCCACCAGCAGCACCATCGCCGGCAACATCAGCAGCGAGGCGATGTGGCGTGTGAACGCCGGCGGGTCATAAAGCGGCAGGCCGAGCTGGCGCGCCTCGCCGTAGCCGATGACGATCAGCACAAAACCCGCCAGCGACAGCAGCGAATACAGCCCCTTCCACTGCAGCCCGCCGATGCGCCCGATGGTGCGCAGGCGCCAGGGCTCGGCGACGATGCGCGACGAATGCGCGCCCAGGAAGAGCAACAGTCCGGCCAGCAGCAAGGTCATGGGCATCTCCCTGTTCAGGCCGCCGGTGCCATGCGGGCGGCGCCGATGTCACGCAGGCGGTCCTTCAGGGCTGGACGGCCCCAGGTCCAGTAGGCGACGCCGACCAGCAGCAGCAACACGCCGGCGGCGAGCAGCAGCAGGCCGTTGTCGATGATCAACTGGTTGCGCTTGTGGCGGTCGGCGGCTTCAAGTTCGGCGGCGGAATGCTCGCGCACCGCGGCCTGCGGCGCCACCGCCGCGGCTGATGCCGGGCGCGCCGCTGCCGCGCCACCCGCACCGGGCAGCGACTGCACACGGGCACGCATCTCGGCGACATCGCGCTCCATCTGCGCAACGCGGTCGAGCATGTCGGCAATCACGCGGTTGCCGGCGGCGATCTGTTCTTCGAGGCGCTGCAGTTGTTGCGCGATATCTGCGGCACGGGAGGTGCCGCTGCTGCGGGCGCGCGGCGCTTCGACGGCCGCAGTTGCGGCATTCGTTGCCGCCGCAGTTGCGGCGGTAGCCATTGCCGGCCTAGCGAGCAACGGACGCGCCAGGCGCGGCTGTTCGGGCACGACATAGGCGACCCGGACGGCTTGGGCGGGGGATTCGGACTGCAGCCCCGGTAATGCGGCGAGATGCAGCACTTCCAGTGCAGGCGGTGCAAAGGGCACCGCAACCGCCGGCGGGGACACCAGCAGCAGCGCAGCAACAGCTCCAAAAACGGTCAGGATGGGACTAACGATGTCGCTCCCGATCTAAGGGTTAGAGCGGGAAGTTACACCTTTACTAGTGGAGGTGCAAGTAAGTCATTCAATCTATTGGGGTTTCACCTTTTGGCGCCTGGACTCAATACCGGCCAAAAAGCGGGCCAACAAGAGCACGGACCATGCCCCCCCCCCTGCCTCTTACTTCCTGACGGGCTCGCTGACCTTGGGCTTCAGAAAACCACCCGTCACCGGGGCCGCCTTTTTATCCTTCTTGGGTTTTTTCTTTTCCTTGTTGCTGCGCTGCTGGCCTTTGGCCATGGTCGTTCTCCTTGTGGTGTGCCTGCAGGTTAACCCATATACCTGCGCACCACAGGAGCAAGGCAGAGGGGCCGGCTGAAAGCCCCTCACGCCCCGGTAATCAATCCACCGTAATCCCGGTCGCCTTCGCCACCTTGGTGAAGCGCTCGATCTCGGCGCGGATATGCGCGGCGAACTGCTCCGGCGTGCCGCCCACAGAATCGAAACCGATTTTCTTCAGCGCACCCGAGACCTCGGGCAACGCCAGGGCTTTCTGCGACTCGGCGTTGACGCGGCTGACGATGGCGGCCGGCGTGTTGGCCGGCGCGAGCAGGCCGAACCACGAGGTGACCTCAAACCCGGGATAGCCGGACTCGACCATCGTCGGCACATCGGGCAGCAGCGCCGCGCGCTTGGGCGTGGTCACCGCCAGCGCCCGCGCGCGGCCGGTCTTGGCATGGGGCTCGATGCCGACCACGGTGAAGAACATCACCGACACCTCGCCGCTCAACAGCCCGGTCAGCGCCGGGGTGGTGCCCTTGTACGGCACATGCACGAGGTTGAGGCCGGCCATCATTTTCAGCAGCTCGCCGCTGAGGTGGTGGGTGCTGCCGTTGCCGGCCGAACCGTAATTGAGCTGGCCCGGGCGCTTCTTGGCGAAGGCCACCATGTCCTTCACGGTCTTCACCGGCAGCGAGGGATGCGCGGTCAGCACATAGGGCGTGGAGGCAATGTGGATGATCGGCGCAAAATCCTTGATCGCATCGTAGGGCAGCTTTTTGTAGACCGCGGGATTGGAGCCGTGGGTGGAGTTGTTGGCCATGAACAGCGTGTAGCCGTCGGCCGGCGCGCGCGCCGCCGCCTCGGTGCCCACCGCGCCGCCGGCACCTGGCCGCGCCTCGATCACGAACTGCTGGCCCATCTGCTCGGCGAGCTTGCTGGTCATGATGCGGCTCACGTTATCCGTGGCGCTGCCCGGCGCCTGCGCGATCAGGATGCGGATCGGCTTTACCGGATAGTTCTGGGCCACCGCCGGCAGCGCGATCAAGGCCGCCAGGCTCGTCAATACCGAAATTCGGACACGCATGTTTTCTCCTCAGTTTTAGTCGAGTTATTCAACACAGAATGGTGTGGAACGGGATTTTACTGGAGCTTGGGCAGGGCATCTTGGATCATCTGCGGCGAATGCCCGCCGGCTGGCCGGGCTCAGCTCCAAGGCCCTGGTGACGGAGATGGCGATGAGGCCGAAGACTTCGGTTTTTCTGGAAAGCGCACCTGATTGCCGCAGAACCGGTATCTACGCTGGTTCCCATAGGCGGCGAATTGGCACCGCGTAAAACCCCCGGCAAGCGGCTGATCACAAGGCAGATGAGCGGCTAATCGCCAACTAAAGCTTCGGCTAATCGCTAACTTTGAGATCAGCTGATCGTCGGGGCGAATAGTAAGTCACCCTGGGTGGCGCCCCATACCCCGTAGGGCGGATGAGGAGCGAAGCGACGTTATCCGCCGGATGTAAAGTCGCTGACCCCAACGGCGACATCAGACCGGCACGCCCATTCAGCCCCAATAAAAACGGCGGCCCGAAGCCGCCGTTCTGGTCTCTGAAACCGTGGCCGCTGAATTACTTCAACCCCGCCGCAATCCTGCGAATCTCCTCCGCCGAACGCTCACCCGCCAGCGGCTCGCGCGGCTGCAGGTGGCGGCCCATCGCCAGACCACCGATCAGCACCGGTTCATAGCCGATGTCGCGAATCAGACTCGAAGCCGTGGCAATCGCCTGCGCATCATCACCCGCGATCGGCATGCCGACCTTGCCGGGCTCCTGCCAGGCCGCACCCATACGCGCCGCGCCGATGGCATTGAAGGCACGCACGATGCGCGCGCCGGGCAACAACTGCGCCGACATCAGCCCCGCGCCCACCTCGCGCGCCTTGACGCCGATCTCACCATCGCGCTCTACAAAGGGATTGCTGGTGTCGATGACCACCTTGCCCTTCAGCAGATCACCCAGCTCTTTGCCCACCGCGGGCAGCGCGTGGTACGGCACCGAGATCAGCAGCACCTCACCAAAAGCCGCGGCCTCCTTGGAAGTGCCCGCGCGCGCGCCGTGGCCCACCGAGGCGGCGAGCTTCTTGTCCGCCTCGAGATCGAGCGACGAGAACATCACCGTGTGCCCGACCTTCGCCCAGGTCGTGCCCAGTGCACTGCCGACACGGCCGGAGCCGATGAGGCCGATTCTTAGCTTGGGACCGGCGGTGGCGGTTTGGGCGAAGGTGGGGAGGCTGGCAAGAGTTAGCGTAGTGACAGTGAATTGAAGAAAGGAGCGGCGATTGTTTTTGCGAGAAATACTCATCACAAGTTCTCCTGTGGATTTGCAAAGACAAACTTAATAAGTAATTGATTTTAATTAAATATTAGGGTTCGCAACAAAATGACTTACCCGAAGCCCCTCACCCCAACCCTCTCCCCGCAAGCGGGGCGAGGGAGAATCTCATTTTGATACGCACTCTTAATCACTCACCCTGAACACCAATTTTCCCCTTAAATGCCGTCCCTCACTCACCCGATGCGCCGCCTGTGCATCTGCCAGCGCATAAGTGGTGATCTGCGGCAGCCTCACCGCACCTGAAGTCACGAGTTGCACGATGCGGTCGAGGTGCGCGCGCTTGCGCGTGGCGTCGGGTTTGAGTGAGGCCATGTCCTCATAGGGCGGTGTCGGTGCCGGGCCGTTGATGAAAGCCGCGCGACCGCCCCGCTTGAGCACCTTGAAGGCGTTTTTTGCGACTTCGCCGCCCACGGTGTCGAACACGGCGTCGCAGTCTTTCAGCACCTGGGTGAAATCTTCCTGGTTGTAGTCGATGACCTGGTCCGCGCCGAGGCCCTTCACATAATCGATGTTGGCCGCGCTGCAGGTGCTGATCACCCGCGCGCCGAGGTGTTTGGCCAGTTGCAAACCAAAGCTTGCGACACCACCCGCCCCGCCCTGCACCAGCACGGTCTGGCCGGCTTTGACCTGCAGCGCGTTTTCAATCGAGACAATCGCGGTGAGTCCGACCAGCCCCAGCGCTGCCGCTTCAACGTGGCTCCATGGCGCGGGTTTTTTGGTGACGATGGCGGCGTCGATCGCCACCTTCCCGGCATAACAGCCGTCGTCGCTGGCCTGCACCACGCCGAAGACTTCGTCGCCGATCTTGATATCCGTAACGCCACGCCCGATGGCGCTGACCACGCCGGAGAAATCGCGCCCGGGGATGTGCGGGAATTTTTGGGTGGGGCCGTGATAGCCCGAGCGGATTTTCCAGTCGGCGCCGTTGACGCTGGCGGCGTGGATGTCCACCACGACCTGCCCGTCAGCGGCCACCGGATCAGGCTGCTCGCCGTATTGCAGGACTTCGGGGCCTCCGTTTTTTGTAAAAAAGACGGCTTCCATTTTTTTCCTTGTGTGGTGACCGATGCTGGCGGGTGCCGCACTGCTCACGCCCCTGCCCTGAAACGAAACGTGAGTTTGTATCACGAGGTGTGCGCAGCTTGTCTCGCCAAGCCCACACTCTGAAGCGTCATTGGCGCCCAGCCTGGGCCACACCCTAAAGAATCATCGTAAGATATTGTTTTAATTGATATATTTTACGGTCTTCGCCACTGCTAAAATCCGGCGTCCTCACGGCGCCACTCGTCTCACCACCACACCAGGAGTCACCGATGTCCATCCGCCTCTTGACCGCCAGCCTTGCCGCGCTTTGCGCCTGCATGCCCGCGCTGGCCGCCGCGCAGTCCGCCAGCTATCCGGTGCGCCCGATTCGCGTGATTGTCGGCTTCGGCCCCGGCGCGCCGGATACGGTGGCGCGGCTGGTGGGCGCGCAGGTGTCGGCGCAGATCGGCCAGCAGCTGGTGGTGGACAACCGCCCCGGCGCCAACGGCATCATCGGCGCGGATCTGGTCGCGAAAAGTGTGCCCGACGGCTACACACTGCTGCTGACCTCGGCCTCTTTCGCCACCAATCCCTTTACCCAGAAAAAACTGCCCTTCGATGTGCGCCGTGATTTCACGCCGATCACCAACGTGGCCTCGGGCGGCGGCTATTTTCTGACGGTGCATCCCAAGGTGGCGGCGAACTCGGTGCAGGAGCTGATTGCGCTGGGCAAAAACCCGGCCTCGAAACTCGCCTTCGCCTCGGCCGGCCCCGGCAACACGCTGCACCTGGCGGGTGAACTGTTCAACGCGCGCACCGGCACGCGCATGGTGCATGTGCCGTACAAGGGTGCGGGCCCGGCGATGGCGGCGCTGGTCGGCGGCGAGGTGCAGGTGATGTTTGTGACCACGCCCTTGGGCATGCCGCACATCGAGGCCAAACGCGTGCGCGCGCTGGCCTACACCGGCCCGAAGCGCGCGACCTTCATGCCCGAGGTGCCGACCATCAGCGAAGCCGGCGCCCCCGGCGCGACGATGGACAACATGAGCTGGTATGGCGTGTTTGGCCCGGCCAAACTGCCGGCGAAGATCGCCGATCAGCTGAATGCCGAATTCGCCAAGGCACTGAAGGTGCCGCGTGTGATCGAGCAGCTCGACAACCTGCGCCTCACGCCGGTGGGTGATACATCCAAAGCCTTCACCGCGTTCATGGAGTCGGAATACAAGCGCTTCGCGGAGATGGTGAAGATCTCGGGTTACCAGCCCGAGTAAGCCCGAACAAGCCCGGGTCAGCCGGCGTGATCCCGCCGCGCCTCACAGCTGAGCCTTAGACTCAAGAGACCATGACTGAAACCCCAGCCGCGCCGGCAGATCCGCGCATGACGGTGTTCTACGACGGCGCCTGCCCGTTATGCCGGCGCGAGATCGCGTTCTACCAGCGGCTCGATCATGCGCAGCGCGTGCACTGGTACAACGTGGCGCAGGCCGCCGCCTGCCCGGACGGCCTGTGCCAGGCCGATCTGCTGGCGCGATTTCATGTGCGCACCGCGGCGGGCCGGATGGAGAGCGGTGCACGGGCGTTCGCGGTGCTGTGGCTGGAGTTGCCGGCGCCGTGGCCGGTGTTCGGGCGCATCGCGCAGTGGCCGGGCATCGCCTGGCTGCTCGAATGCGCCTACCGCCTGTTTTTGAAGGTGCGCCCGCTGATGCGGCGGTGGGCCTGAGCAAAACTTCCAGCCAGCCGGAAGCTAGCCCTGCTGCGCCAGCATCTGGCCGATGGCACGGTCGAGGTGGCGCAGCGAGTTGCACTCGCGGCGTCCATCGAGCCAGACGATCAGGCCGCGCGCTTGAAGCTGATCCTCGGCTTCAGTCCGACGGCCGCGGCCATGTCGACCAGCATATCCAGAGAAAACAGCTCAATACGACCCCGCACCAGGTCAGAAATACGTGGCTGAGTCACCCCCAGCATTTTCGCTGCCTCACGCTGAGTCCAGCCCGAGCGTTGAATGTGTTCTGAAATTTCGATCATCAATGCTGAGCGGGCACGCATGCTCGCCGCGGCTTGTGGCGTTGCCTCGATGGCATCCCAGACACTGTCGTAACGCTTTGCTTTCATGATCCGGCCCTCATCAAGTCCCGATACCTGCGCTGGCTGATTTCAATATCCATGCGGCTCGTCTTGGCACTTTTCTTCTGAAAACAGTGCAACACATAAATCGCATCCGCAAGCTGGGCCACGTAAATAACCCGGAATGCGCCCGATGTTTCACGCACCCGTATCTCGCGCACTCCAGCGCCCACTGAAGCCATCGGTTTCCAGCTATCCGGCTCCAAGCCCCGCTGCACGCGATCAAGCTGCAGCCCGGCCATGCGTCGTGCGGTCTGCGGAAATAGCCTGAGCGCATCCAGCGAATCACCCAGAAAAGAGACCGGCTTCATCCTTCAATTATACAAAATATTGTATTTATTTCAAGCGGCCATCACCAGCTACTTCACCCCTGCTGCGCCAGCATCTGCCCGATGGCGCGGTCGAGGTGGCGCAGCGAGTTGCACTCGCGCAGCAGGCTGCAGAACGGCGCGTAGCGCAGCATGTCGGAATCCCCCGTGCCCCAGCTCGCCGGGTGCTCGGGGTTGAGCCAGATCAGGCGCCGCGCGTGACTTGAGATGCGCCCGAAAATGTCGATGCGCGGATCGTTGTTGTTGCCGCGGGCGTCGCCGACGATGATCACCGTGGTCTTGGGGGTGATCAGCTTCATCCACTGCGCTTCAAATTCCGCCAGCGCGTTGCCGTAGTTCGATGACTGGTGGCCGATTTTGTCGAGGATATGCGGGATGGCCTGTTCGACGGCTTGATGTTCGAGAATCTCGCTGACATTGATGGTGCCGCCGGCAAAGGCAAAGGCCTTGAGGCCGGACAAGGCTTCGTTCAGCGCATACAGGAACATCAGCAAAAACTGCGACACCCCGGCCACCGAGCCCGATACATCACACAGTACCAGCACATCCGGCTTGTCGATCTTGCGCTGCTTCCAGTGGGTGACAAAGGGCACGCCACCCCAGCCGACGTTGCGGCGGATGGTGCGGCGGATGTCGAGCTGGCCGCGCAGCTTGCGGCGGCGGGTGCGCGCATAACGCGCGGCGAGCTTGCGCGCCATGCGCCGGGTGAGCAGGCGCAGGCGTTCGAGGTCGCGTGCACTCACGCCCGAGAGCCGCACCGCCTGCAGGCGTTCGCTGTGCATGGCCTCGGCGTCGCCGCGTCCGAACATTTCCAGATGGCGGTCGACATAAGCGCGCACCGCGCGGCGCAGCGTGACCACCTGGCCGGCGATATGCGTGGCGCGTTCCGCGTCAGCCGCATCACCGCTGCGGCGCAGCGCGGTGATTTCGTCTTCCAGTGCGATAAGCCCGGCTTCACGCAGGATGCGCAGCGTGTACAACGCACCCTGGGTGAAATAGCGGATCTGCGCGAGGCCCACGGCCTGCGCCGCCGCCTCGATGGTGGCGGTGATCGCGGCGCTGTCGTTGCGCTCAAGCATCTGCGCCAGCCTGCTGGTGGGGACCGCCTGCATCGCGGCAGACTCATCGGCGGGTTTCCCGGCATCGGCCGCCCAGTCAAACCGCTCACGGCGGAAATACAGCTCAAAGGCCTCGGCGTAGAGCGCCTTCTCTTCGGGTGTTTTGGCGAGGACCAGGCCGAGGGCATCTTTCAGGTGGTCGCGGTTGGCATAACCGACAACATTGACGGTGCGCACGGCATCGATGCTCTCGGCCGCGGAAATGTGCAGCCCGGCGCCGCGCGCCATCTCCAGGAAGTGCTGCAGCGGCGCGAAGGCCGGATTCACGCCACGCCGGCGTCGCGGCGCGCGCGATGCAGCAGGTTGCCGATTTCCTTGTCCGCCAATGCGATGTCGGCCTCGAACTTGAGCAGCACGTTCAGAGTCTCGCGCACCACGGCATCACCCAGCACCGCCGTGTGCAGCAGCACCAGCGTGCGCGCCCAGTCTATGGTCTCGCTGACCGAGGGCGGCTTGCGCAGGTCCAGCGCGCGCAACTGCTGCACAAAACTCACCAGTTGCGCGAGCAGTTTGGCGTCGATGCCCGGCACCCTGGTCGCAACAATGCGTGATTCAAGTTTCGCATCGGGAAAGTCGATGTGTAAATGCAGGCAGCGCCGCTTCAGCGCGTCGCCGAGGTCGCGGGTGGAGTTGGAAGTCAGCAGCACAATCGGCGGCACCCGTGCCGAGACGGTGCCGATCTCGGGCACGGTGACCTGGTAGTCCGACAGCACCTCAAGCAAAAAGGCCTCGAATTCCTGGTCAGCCTTGTCGATCTCGTCGATCAGCAGCACGCTGCCGCGCGGCTGCTCCAGCGCCTTGAGCAGCGGCCGCGGTTCGAGAAAGTCATGAGAAAAAAACACGTCGCCGAAACCACGCAACTTGCTGAGCGAGGCTTCGAGGCTGTCGGTTTCACCGATCACCGAGCCGATTTTCTCGCGCAGTATCTGGGTGTAGAGCAGCTGTTTGCCGTACTTCCACTCATACAGCGCCTTGGCCTCGTCCAGGCCCTCGTAACACTGCAGGCGGATCAGCGGCAGGTCCAGCCACTGCGCCAGTGATTTGGCGAGCTCGGTCTTGCCCACACCCGCCGGGCCTTCAACCACCACCGGCTTCTGCAGCTGGCAGGCGAGATATACCGCCATCGAAATCGCGCGGCTGCTGATATAACCCGCGCCCTCCAGCCCGGCCTCGACGGCTTCGACGGAACCCGGCAGCAGGCGCTGCGCGGCCAATTGCAGATCAGCGGTGTTCGGCATGTGAACGCTCAAAATTGTGAGCGCCTATTTTAAGGGCTTAATGGTTACGGACCTTGCCGTCGCGGACTTCAGTGCCGCGGCCACGATCGGCTTTGCCCAGTCTGGTGCCCTTGGCAAATCCCGGGGATTGAGAACAAGCCCGCCCTTCATCTGCAATACCAGCACGGGCCTGGGCGCTTTACCCGCAGCCGGATCGCCTTCGACACTGTTGTCATAAACCCGCAGCGAAGCCAGCAGTGGCAGCAGCGTGATCAGGTTGAGCCGGCTGTGATCAAAGCGGCGGCGGATGGTGTCTTCGGGAATGTCATGACCGCCGCGCGCGACACGGGCGCGCACCCGCGCGATGTGCAGCTCGGCAGTGACCAGCCCGGTGTACCAGACATGCACTTCGATGCCTTGTTTTGCTGCATCGATCAGCAGCCGGGTGATGGTGGAGGCACCCAGCGTGGTTTCAAAGGTGAAATCGAGGCGCTGCGCGATCGCCTGCTCCAGCAGGTCACGGCCGCGATGCCAGGCCGCGCTGTTGGCCTGGGTCTGGCTCAGGCCCGGGTTTGCGAGTTTAAGTTCGCGCGCGGTTTCATCCGGGTTGTAATAGAAACCGCCGGCACTGCGGATGGTTGCGCCGGCAACACTGCTTTTGCCCGCGCCATTGACTCCCGCCAGCACGTTGATGCGCGGGAAATTCATCCTTCAAAACCGCGGATTCGGCAACCGTTTCAGCGTTTCTTGCGTGCAGCTTTTACTGCGGCACGCCCCATCTCTTCCGGTGTCGCATTGAATGCATTGCTCACGGCCTTGCGTGCCGCCGGCGTCTGCATGCGCCCGAGCAGGGTGTCGTATTCAGCAGCAAGGTCGTTCAACACTGGCGCGCGGTCGCGGGTCAGCGCCACGAATTCGTCGTAGGCCAGCAGCACGGCCTTGGGTGCTTCGTGCCGGGTAATGGCGACAGCACCGCCGCGCATCACCTGCTCCATCACCGAGCCCAGTCCGTTCTTGAGCCGTGTGGCGGCAACCGCGGGAAGGTCAACAAGCTGGCCGTTGCTGTTTCGGTAGGTGAGTGTCGACATGGCATGTCCTTGGCAACAATTTTGGCCATTTTAGCCAAAATGGCCATTCCTTGCCACACCCTGCCCCGCACCTGGCACAGGCTCAGGATTGGATTCAAATCTTTGTTTTTATTGATATTTAATGAAGCCGCAGGCGTGAGCCGGGGGCGTGAGCCGGGGGCGTGAGCCGGGGGCGGCAACACCTACCAAGCCAGCGCGTAACCCTCGCGGCGCGGATCGGCGCCGGCGTGGCGCAGGCCGGTTTCGGGGTCGATCTTGATCGCGCACACCGCGGCATTGGCTGCCGGGAAACGCGGCCAGACTTCGACATCGTGGCCGCGGCGGCGCAGTTCGGCGATGACTTCGGGTCCGAAGTCCTCTTCGACATTGAGCCGGCCCGGATAGTAGGCGTGCGGCGCGAAGGAGTTGGGGAAGCTCTGCGATGAAACACGCGGCGCTTCCACCGCCTGCTGCACAGTCATGCCATGGTCAACAACATTGAGGAAAACCTGCAGCATGCCCTGTGACTGCTGGTCGCCACCAGGTGTGCCGAAGGTCATGAACAGCTTGCCGTCCTTGAACGCCATCGCCGGATTCGGCGTCAGGCGCGGGCGTTTGCCGGGCTTGACCTCTGAGGGGTGGCCGGGCTCGAGGCGCGACTGGCAGCCACGCGATGAAATCGCAAGACCGGTGCCGGGAATGATCGGCGTTTCGCTGGCGTTGTCGGAAGTGGTGGCGGAGTAGCCGTTGCCCCAGCGGTCAACGACGCAGTTGTAGATGGTGTCCTGCGACAGCCTTGACAGGCCATGCGGCGAAGCCAGCGCGCCGGCGGTGATGCCGCCCGGCACAGTGCCGGTCATTTCGGGATCACCCGGATCAGGCAGACGGTCGAAGGCTTTCTGCATGTCGATGCGCGCGCGCTGGCGCCGGGCATAGGCTTCGGAAATCATCGCATCGCGCGGCACCTTGACGAATTTCGGATCGCCGACATAGGCCTCGCGGTCGGCGAATGAAAGATTCAGCGCGGCGGCAATCAGGTGCGCATAGTCCGGCGAGTTGTGCTTCATCGAAGCGAGGTCGTAACCCTCGAGGATTTTCAGTGACTCGAGCAGCACGATGCCCTGGCACCACACGTCACAGGCATGCACGGTATAGCCGCGGTAGTTGACACTGATGCTGTCTTCGACGGGCACCTCAAACGCGGCGAGGTCGTCGAAGGTCATGAAGCCGCCATTGGCGGCGTGGTAATCGGAAATCTCGCGCGCAATCGGGCCGCGGTAGAAATAGTCGTGCACCGCGGCGAGCTTTTTGTCGCGGTCGCCCTTGCAGTCGCGCTCGGCCTGGATCAGCCGCGCCATGGTCTTTGCGAGGTCTTCCTGCACGAACAGTTCGCCGACCTTCGGCGCGCGGCCCCTGGGCAGGAAAATGCGCTCGTTATCGGGCCAGCGCTTGAAGCTGTTTTCGAGGTATTCGATATTGGTCGACAACAGGGGGTAAACAGCAAATCCATCACGCGCCAGCTCCATCGCCGGCGTCACCGCCTCTTCAAACGAAATCGTGCCGTAGCGGCGCAGCGCAGTGATGTAGGTCGCCGGCGCCGCGGGTATCACCGTGCGCAGCAGGTTTTCCGGCACCGCCTTGCCGTTGCCGGCGGCGATCAGCTTCGCGACATCGGTGTTCTTCGGCCAGTAGCCGAGCCCGGCGAGGCTGACCACCTTGTCCTGCTCTTTCATGTAGATCAGCGTCGGCGCAACGCAGGTGAAGCTGACCATGTCCGGCTGCAGCACCGACAGCGCCATCGACGCAGTGACACCGGCATCGACGGCATTGCCGCCGCGATCAAGCACACGCATCGCGGCGAGTGTCGCGAGGTAATGACCGGCGGATGCGGCGTGATTGCGCCCGACCATGTTCGGCCGGAAACTCGGCGCCGGGACCGCCATTTTTACTGCGCGTTTTTTTTCGGCCATTGCGTGCTCCTGCTGCAGATACTGAAACTAGCCGCGTTCAGCCAGCGTCTTGCCACCCACGCCCCATGAATCCTTGGGGATGTCCTGCACCGTGATCCACACCGACTCCGGCTTCACGCCAACGGCATCAACAAAGGCCTGGGTGACTTTTTCAATCAGCACTTTTTTCTGTTCCGGGGTGCGGCCTGCAGCCACATAGAGTTGGGCGAACGGCATGGTATCTCCTAAGTATTTGATTTAATTGAATTATTTTTACCGCGTTTACTGCTCGAGCTTGATGTTGGCTTCCTTGATGACCTTGCCCCACTTCGCCATCTCGCTGTTGAGGAAGGTCGCGAATTCCGCGGGCGTGCTGCCGACCGCCACCGCACCGGATGCAGCAAAGGCCTTGATCAGATCCGGTGTCTGCAACGCGGCGATGACTTCGCGCGCGAGCTTGTCGACGATGGGGCGCGGCACACCGGCCGGCGCAACCATGCCCTGGAAGGCTTCGGCGGAATAACCCTTCAGCGTTTCACCGATGGTCGGCACCTCGGGCATCGAATCGAGGCGCTTGGCGCTGGTGATCGCAAGTCCCTTCACCTTGCCGGCCTTGATGTGCGGCACTGCCGAGATGGTGGTGGTAAACAGCATCGAGATGCGGCCGCCGATCAGGTCGGTGATCGCCGGCGGGATGCCCTTGTACGGCACGTGGATCATCTGGATGCCGGCGGTACGCTGGAACAGTTCCGCCGACAGGTGCGGCGCGGAGCCGGCGCCCGGCGTGGCGAAGGTCAGCTCGCCGGGCTTGCCCTTGGCCATCGCGATCAGTTCCTTCACCGAGGACACCGGCAGCGAGGCGTTGACAACGACGATGTTGGGCTGCGAGTTGAGCTGCGTCACCGGCGTGAAATCCTTCAGCGGGTTGTACGGCAGCTTGGCGTAGAGACTGGGGTTGATGGCGAAGGTGGTGGTGATCATCAGCATGGTATAGCCATCAGGCGCCGCCTTGGACGCGATCTCGGTGCCGACGATGGTCGCCGCGCCCGGACGGGTATCGACCACAATGCTTTGTCCCCATTTTTCGGTGAGTTTCTGCCCGATCAGCCGCGTGCTGATGTCGAGCCCGCCGCCGGGGGCGAAGGGTACGATCATGCGGATGGGTTTGTTGGGATAGGCGGCTGCCGCCTTGTCTTGCGCAACCTTGTCCTGGGCTGCGGCAAGGCCTGAAAAAGCTGTGACGGCAAAGGCCACGCCGATGGAAAACTTCGCGTTCATGCAGGAACCTCCGGGGGAATGAATCGATGTTACACCAAGCCCGCGCCTGGGCCCGGTGCTGCTCCGGCATGTGGAACACCCGCGGTCAAAGCCCGCCGGCAAACCTCAGGCTCCCCGGCCGTCCTCGCGCACGTTGCGCTTGCGTGCCTGATACAAGGTATCGAGCGTGATCTTGCGCACCTCGAGCTTGCTCTGCTCGATGTGGGTGGCGAGCAGGCGCTGCGCCTCATCAACGCGGCGGCGCTGGATTGCGGTGAGTATCTTGCCGTGTTCGGCATAGGTCGCGGCAACACGGTCGGTGATGGTGAAATCGAGGCGGCGGATGATGCGCATGCGCTCGGTGATCTCGCGGTAGGTGCGCAGCATCTCGCGGTTGCCGGTGGATTCGACGATGGCGAGGTGAAAGGCCTCGTCGAGTGCGCCGACTTCCACCGGATCGGTCAGGCGCTGCGCTTCCTTCACATGCCACACCGCGGCCAGCGCATCGAGTCCGGGCCGCTCCGCCGCGTCGGCGCAGAGCTCACGCACAGCGAAACATTCGATCAGCACACGGAAATCATAAAGCTCGTCGAATTTCTCGAAAGACAGCGGTGGCACCAGCCAGCCGACCTTGGGTATCGCCTCGACAAAACCCTCATGCTGCAGGCGCTGCAGCGCCTGGCGCAGCGGCGTGCGGCTGACCCGCGTCTGCCCGGCGAGTTCGGATTCGGACAGGCGGTCGCCGGGCATCAGGTCAAAATCGAAAATGCGCTTCTTGATCCGCGCATAGGCCTGCTCGGCGAGGCTGCCCTCTTCCTCGCCACCACCGGTCTTGCTGATGTTGACGACCTTGCTCATGACGCCGCGCGCTGACGGCCGCGGCCGTCAATATAGTTGCGCCAGCCGCCCCAGGCGGTGATGTCCTCGGCGCCCTCAAGCGCCCAGGGTTCGCAGATGAAGCCGTTGACCCAGCTGCCATCGGCCAGTTCGATGCTGCCCAGCCCCAGCGGCGCCGGGATGCCGGCCAGAAAAGATCCGAAGGTGTCCATCGGCATATCGTACACCTCCACCGCGATCGCCGCGCCGTGGACGGCACGCACCAGGCCGGGCTTGGCCGGCTGGCTGTTCTTAAGTGCGTGGAGACGATAACGTGGCGCGGTGGCGGTAGCCGCGCGCAGCCGCGCGCCACGCTCGACCAGTTGCTGATGCAGCGGCATGCCTGAGAGGTGGGCACCCACCACGGCCAGCGGGAGCGAAGCCGGCGGTGTGGCGGTCACGGCAGTGTCGCTGCGCTGCGGCTCACGCAGCCTCGTGCCCAGCGGCAATTGCAAGTGCTGCTGCCATTGTGCAGCCAGCCCGGCAAGCGCCCAGTCATATCCACCCGGCGCGATGAAGGTCACGCCGAAGGGCAGGCCTTCCGGCGTGAAGCCGAAGGGCAGCGCCACCGCCGACAATCCGAGCAGGTTGACGAAGTTGGTGTAGGTGCCGAGTTCGCTGTTGCGCACGACCGGTTCCGCCGCCACCTCGGCGAGGGTCGGCAGGCCCGGCGCGGTGGGCACCATCAGCACATCGAACAGCGACCATACGCTGCGCGTTTGCGCTTCCAGTTCGCGCACGCGGTAGAGGGCATTGAAGGTGTCCACCGCGCTGTAGGCACGGCCGGCGCCGATCACTCTCGCCACCGTCGGGTCGATGCCGGCGCCGCCGCGCTCGATGCAGGCGCCCGCCACCGCGTAACGCTCGGCAGTCCATGGCCCCTGATACAGCAGTTCGGCTACCGCGCTGAAGGGTGCGAGATCAAAGCTATCGCGGAACCAGCCCAGGGTGTCGAGATGGCTGGCAGCCTGCGCGAACAAGTCGCGATAGGCGGCACTGGTGAAAAAGGCGTCGTGTGGCAAACCGACACGCAGCCGCGCCGGAAAGGCAAAGCGCGGCAGCGGCGGCGGCTGGAACTGCGCCTCGCCCTCGTGCGGTGCCCCGGCGCCCGCCATCACCGCATACACCGCCGCGGCATCGGCCGCGGTCAGCGCCAGCAGTGACACGCAATCCAGCGTGCGGCAGGCCGGCACCACGCCGGCGGTGCTGACCGCGCCCGGCGTGGGCTTGAGGCCGATCAGGTTGTTGAAACCCGCGGGCACCCGGCCCGAGCCGGCGGTGTCGGTACCCAGCGCGAAGGCCACCAGGCCGCGCGCGACCACGCTCGCCGAACCGGAACTCGATCCGCCGCTGACATGCTGCGGGCTGAAGGTGTTGGGCACCGCGCCGTAGGGTGAGCGGGTGCCGACCAGCCCGGTGGCGAACTGGTCGAGGTTGGTCTTGCCGAGCAGCACTGCGCCGGCGCCCATCAGCGCCATGACCACCTGCGCGGTGTGGTCTGCAACGTAGGCGAATTCGGGACAGGCCGCTGTGGTGGTCCAGCCCGACACATCGATGTTGTCCTTCACCGCGAAGGGCACGCCGTAGAGCGGGCAGGCCGCCGGGTCGAGCTGCGCCAGGCTTGCAAGCTGGGCTTCAAGCTGCTCTTCGCTGGCGATGCAGATCCACGCCGTATCGCCACCTTGCGCCAGCAACTGCCAGCGCTTGCGCAAGGCGGTGGCCGCGGCCTCGCGGTCTGCCAGGGCTGCCGTCCGCCATTCAGCAACCGTGAACATCGCAGTCATGCCGCCCCCGCAATGACTGCCGGCGCCTGACGCCCTGCATGGCCCGGCAGATGCGCCGGACGCGGAATCGCCGACAGCAGCTCGCGGGTGTATTCGGCCTGCGGATTCGACAGCACCTGCGCCGTCGGACCTGCTTCGACAATGCTGCCGGCACGCATCACGATCACGCGGTCGCAAAGCAGGCGCACCACTTCGAGGTCGTGGCTGACAAACAGGTAACTCATGCCGAAAGCCGCCTTGAGGTCGGCGAGCAGATTGAGCACCACCGCCTGCACCGAGACATCGAGTGCGGCGGTCGGCTCGTCAAGTATCAGCAGCTCGGGCCGGGTGGAAATCGCGCGCGCGATGCCGACCCGCGCCTTCTGCCCGCCGGAGAGCTGGTGCGGCAGGCGGTCGAGCAGGTCCGGCGGCAGGCCGACCTGGGTGGCGAGTTCCTCGACACGGTTGCGGATCGCGGCACCGTCGGTCATGCCTTCAAGCCGGCGCAGCGGATCGGCGATGGACTGCGCGGCGGTGGCGCGCGGATTGAGGCTTTCGTGCGGATCCTGGAACACCATCTGCAGTTCTCGGCGCTGCGGCGTGCTCGCGAATGCCGCTGCCGACACCGCTGTAAGCTCCTGGCCCTTGAAACGGATGCTGCCCGAAGTCGCATCGAGCAGGCGCATCACCATCGCCGAGGTGGTGGATTTGCCGCAGCCGGATTCACCGACCAGGCCGACACTCTCGCCGCGCGCGATGCTGAAGCTGATGCCGTCCACCGCGCGGTAACCGGCGTCGCTTTTGCCGCGCAGGCGCTGGATCAGGGAGGGCGGCGACTCGAAGACTTTGACCAGGTCGCGCACTTCGAGCAGCGGCTCAGCCGAAACCGCGGCGGCAGGTGGCAGCGGCGTGCGCAGGTCCGGGGTACGTAAATCTTCAGGCAGAAGATCACGGACGGTCGCCGCCGAATGCGGCGTGGAACGGATCAGGCGCCGGGTATAGGGATGCGCCGGCGCGGTAAACAGGCCGGCGGTGTCCTGCTGCTCGATGACCTCGCCCTTTTCCATGACGACGATGCGGTCGCAGTATTCACCGGCAAGGCCGAGATCGTGGGTGATCAGCAGCGTCGACATGCCCTCGGAACGGGTCAGCTCGCGCACCAGTTCCATCACCGCCTTCTGCGTGGTGACATCCAGCCCGGTGGTCGGTTCGTCGGCGATCAGCAGTTGCGGCCGGCAGGCCAGCGCGATGGCAATCACCACGCGCTGGCACATGCCGCCGGAGAGTTCAAAGGGATAGGCGTGGTAACGCTTCGCCGCATCGCGGATGCGCACCTTTTCCAGGGCCTCGATCGCCTTTTGCTTCGCCTGGTCATGCGTGGCCTGGGCATGGCGGATCAGCACGTCCTCGATCTGCTTGCCGACCTGGCGGATCGGATTCAGCGCGGCGCGCGGGTTCTGGAAGATCATCGAGATTTCGCGGCCGCGAAGGTCGCTCATCATCGCCTCGTCGGCGCTGTGCAATTGCATGCCGCCAAATTCAATGCCGCCGGAGACGATGCGTCCGGCACGGTCGAGGATGCGCATCACCGCGTAGGAAGTCACCGACTTGCCGGAGCCCGATTCACCGACGATGCCGAGGGTTTCGCCCTTGGCCACCTGCAGGTTGACCGCGCGCACGGCGGTGACCGGACCCTTGCGCGTGGCGAACTCGACGCAGAGATCACGCACCGCCAGCAGCGGCGGATTATGCAAAGGGGCGCTCATGTTCGCCTCTGCGGATCGACGAGGTCACGCAGACCGTCGCCGAGCAGGTTGAAGGTGAATACCGCAAGCATCAGCGCAGCACCCGGAAACAGCGCCAGCCACCATTCGCCGGAGACGATGAAGTTGGCGCCCTCGGCGACCATGATCCCCCACTCCGCCGTCGGCGGCCGCACGCCGAGCCCGATGAAGGACAGACCCGCGGCATTGAGGATCGCCCAGCCCATGTTCAGCGACAGCTGCACCATCATCGGCGGCAGCGTGTTGGGCAGGATTTTCTCGATCAGGATGCGCAGTTCCGAATTGCCCGAGAGCCGCGCCGCCTGCACGTAGCCGGCGTTGCGCCGGATCGAGACCTCGGCCCGCGCCACCCGCGCATAGAACGGCAGGTTGATGATCGCGGTGGCGATGACGATGTTCTGGATGGTGTTGCCCGCCGCCGCAACGATGCCCATCGCCAGCACAAACAGCGGGAAGGCCATGATGGTGTCAAGCAGCCGCCCCGAGAGCTTGTCGAACCAGCCGCCCCAGTAGCCGGCGCAGGCGCCCATCGCGACGCCGACAAAGAATGAAAGGGCCACCGCCGAGACGGAAATCAGCAGATCAAGCCGCGTGGCAACGATGACGCGGGAAAACACGTCACGGCCCAGCTGGTCTGTGCCAAACCAGTGTTGCAGGCTCGGCGGCTTGAGTGCCTTGTCGGCGGCGGTGGCAAGCGGGTCGTGCGGCACCAGCGCGGGGCCGAACACGGCAATCAGGATCATCGCGGCAAGCATCACAAAAGCGAGCAGCGTCACCGGATTGGAAGTCATCACATAACGGAAGTGTGCAAAACCACGGCTCCAGGCGCTGCTGCGTGGTGCTGCGGTGATTGTGTTGATGGTGATGTCGGTCATTTTTGCCTCCGGCTTTCAGCCATCAATACGCACGCGCGGATCAATCAGCGTGTAGAGGGTGTCGATGACCAGATTGAGCAGCACAAACAGCACCGCCATCGACAGCACGAAGCCCTGCACCGCGGCGTAGTCCGAAACCACCAGCGCCTCGATCGCGAAGGAGCCGATGCCGGGCCAGGCAAAGACTTTTTCGACCAGCACGTTGGCGCCGAGGGTGAACGAGAACACCATGCCCAGCGTGGTCACCACCGGCAGCAGCGCGTTGCGGAAGGCATAGACCATCAGCACACGGCTGCTGGACAGGCCGGCGGCACGCGCGGTGCGCAGGTACTCGGAGGCCAGCGCCTGCAGCATCGAGGCGCGGGTCATCCGCGCGATCGGCGCCAGCGTGAACAGCGCCAGCGTGATGGAGGGCAGCAGCAACTGCTTCAGCGCCGACCATGCGGTGCTCCATTCGCGCGCGATCAGGCTGTCGATGACCAGGAAACCGGTCACCGGCGGCGGCGTGATGTGCAGCATGTCGAGCCGGCCCAGTGGCGCCGGCGCCCAGCCGAGCAGGAAATAGAACACGTAGACCAGCAGCAGCCCGGTGAAAAAAGTCGGCAGGCTGACGCCGGCGGTGACGACAAAGCGGCACAGCTGGTCGATCCAGGTGTCCTGGCGCACCGCGGCGAGCACACCCAGCGGAATCGCGACACTGACCGAGATCAGCAGCGCGGTGAGCGTCAGCTCGAGCGAAGCCGGAAGACGTCGCAGCAGTTCGCTGGCGACCGGCTGTCCGGTGGACACCGACTGGCCGAGGTTGCCGCTGCCGAGGTCTTTCAGGTAACGCACAAACTGCAGCGGCAGCGGCTGGTCGGTGCCGAGCTGGGCGCGGATTTCGGCAATGGACTCGGGCGTTGCCGCAGCCCCGGCAAAATAGGCCGCGGGGTCGCCGGGCAGCGCGCGCGTGAGCAGAAAGGTGACCACGACGATGCCGAACAGCGTCGGCACCGCCTGCAGCACGCGCGCGAGAATCAGACCCAGCGAGCCCATGGCGCCGCGCTCAGGTGAGCTTCAAGGAACGCGCGTCCACCTGACGGTGGAACCAGAACTCGTAGCCCTGCAGCTTTGGCGACATCGCCGATTCCAGTGTCGGCTGCCACAGCGGAATCCGCGGCAGGTCGTCGAAGGCCTTCTGGATCATCTGGCGGATCTTGGGCTCGTATGACTTGTCGGATTTCTCCATGTGCAGCGTCTCCTCGACCAGCTTGGCTACCGCCGGATCGTCGTAGTTGGAGGCGTTGAACAGGTTGCCCTTGATGTAGGCCCAGTAGAAGTAGTAGCAGGGCGTGTTGAGCCAGCCGCCAAAATTCTCCAACAGGAACGGCAGTTTTTTCTCGACCAGCGCGACGGTGCGCCAGTTCGCACCCGGCACCTTGTCGAGCGTGACCTTGATGCCGATCTTGCCCAGGCTCTCCTGGATCAGCAGCGCCGCGGGTTCGCCCCAGTCGGCCTCGCCGAGGTCATAGGACAGTGGCACCTCGAAGCCGCCCTTGTACTTGGTCTGGGCGAGCAGCGCCTGCGCCTTCTTCAGGTCGAAGTCATAGGGAAACTTCTGCGGCCAGGCCGCGGTGGCCGGTTTCGCCGACTTGGCGCCCCACATCGGCACGCCGCGGCCAAAGGCGGCCTGCTTGAAGATCTGCTCGTAGGGAATGGCAAAGGCCACAGCCTGGCGCACCTTGGCGTCGCGGAACGGTTCGAAATTGGTGTTGAGGCAGGCGACATACAGGCAGTTGTCGATCGGCGAGCCGGTGACCTTGACCTTTTTCGCCGCCGCCAGCTCCTGCGCGTCCTTATTCGGAATCTGGAAGGACAGGTGCGCGTCGCCGCGCTCGACCATCGCCCGCCGCGTCGCGGTGGCCGGCACTTCGCGGATGATCACGCGCTGCACGCCGGGCAGCGGACCGCCCACCCATTTGTCGTTGCGCGTATAGACCAGTTGCTGGCCGGGCTCCCAGCGCTCAACCCGGAACGCACCGCTGCCAGCCGGCGTGCGATGCAGATATTCGGTGGCCCAGGGATCCTTGTCCGTGGCATTGGCACGCGCGACCTTGGAATTGATCACCACCGCGACCGGTACGCCGAGGTTGGGCACCGCCAGCTTGGAGGGCTGCTTCAGGTCGACGCGGAAGGTTTTGCTGTCCACCACCACGAACTGCGCGGGATCGACAAAACCGCCGGCGCCCATCTGCACCCTGGGGAAACCGCCCAGCGCCAGCGCGCGGTCGAAGGACCACTTCACGTCCTCTGCGGTGACCGGCGTGCCGTCCCAGAAGGTGGCGTTGGGTTTGAGCTTGAACAGGATCGCCTTGCGGTCCGAGGAAATCTGCCAGCTCTCGGCGAGCTCGGGCTCGATCTTGTCGTAGTCATAGGACAGCGAACCGTCGGCGAGCTTCTTGGTGCCGAAGGTCACCAGCCGGTCATAGACATTGACCGCCACCTGATAGCTCGGCCGGTTGGTGCCGGGGCGGTGGATATCGAGGCTGTTGATGGTGTTGCCGATCAGCACCACGGCGGTGCTTGCCGATTGTGCCCAGGCATTGGTCTTCAGGAACGGCAGCAGCGCCGCACCCGCGGCAACGGCGCCGGCAGATTTGAGGAGTTCGCGTCGGTTCATGGCATCCCTTTCCAGGCTGTATCTAATAGAGTGGTGGTGTCAGCTGATCGCATACCAACTGGTATACAAGATTGGATGCAAGAGCCGTACCACACCGGGCGCCACGCCGAGATTCAATTAATTTATTAATAAAAACAAATACTTATATGATTTCCTCAAATAAAGTGAAGACCGGGCTTTCGGCACCGCTTCGGGGCACCGGAGGGGTGCGGGGCTGCGTTGTGGTGCGGCACACCGCCCCGCAACACCGCGCAATTACGGGTCGGCGCGGGTCACACCGCCTTCAAACCGGATCCCAGCTGAATACATCCTGGTTGCGTTCCAGCGGATAGAACGAGGGCCTCAGCGCGGGCAGCGCATGCTCGGCGATGGCGCGCGGCGTCCAGCCTTCGCTGCGCTGCAGGCCGCGCACCGGGCGCGACTGGCTCATCAGGAAGATCTCGTTCATGCGGGTGTAGAACACCTGGCCGTTGACATCCTTCGCCGCGTCGCTGGCGAGGAACACCGCCAGCGGCGCGTTCTTGTCCGGCGTGACCATCATGCGCTGCGCGACGCGCGCGGCCTTGTCCGGGGTGTTGGACGGAATCGAACCGGTCATGCGCGTCCACGCCGAGGGCGCAATGCAGTTGGAGCGCACATTGAAGCGCTGCATGTCGAGCGCGATGTGCTTGGACAGCATGACCATGCTCGCCTTCGCCGCGCCGTAGTTGGCCTGGCCGACATTGCCGGCGAGGCCGGAGTTGGAAATCATGTGCACAAAGCTGCCGCCGTTCTGCTCGCGGAAAAAGGTCGCCGCGGCGCGGCTCATGTTGAAGGCGCCGTAGCTGATCACCTTCATCACCGAATCCCAGTCGTCGAAGGTCATCTTGTGGAAAATCACGTCGCGCAATATGCCGGCGTTGTTGACCACGCAATCGACGCGGCCGAAGGTGTCCACGGCCTTCTGCACGATGCGCCCGGCGGCATCGAAGTCGGCGACGCTGTCATAGCTGGCCACCGCCTCGCCGCCGCCCGCCTTGATCAGCTGCACCACTTCCTCGGCCGGCGTCTGGTCACTGCCTTCACCGGCCAGCGAGGTGCCGATGTCGTTGACCACGACCTTCGCGCCCTCCTTCGCCATCATCAGCGCGATGTCACGGCCGATGCCGCGCCCCGCGCCGGTGACCACCACGACCTTGCCTGCAACAATGCCTTCGCTCATCTTCATTCTCCGTTGAAAAAACAAGGCCGCGCGACATTCGCCGCGCGGCCGTCATGCGCAGCCGTCATTCGCCCTTGATGCCGGCGATCTGCGCCACCTTCACCCACTTGTCCATTTCGCTGATGACATGGCGGCCCAGCTCTTCCGGGGTCCTGGTCATCGGTTCGGCGCCCTCGTTGATCATGCGCTTGGCGGTGTCGGGATTGTCAAGCACCACCTTCACCTCGTCATTGAGGCGCCGGACAATCGCCGCGGCGGTGCCGCGCGGCGCGGCGATGCCCCACCAGTTGGCGGTGTCGTAGCCAGGCACACCGGATTCGGCGATGGTCGGCATGTCGGGCAGCGTGACGCTGCGCCTGGCGCCGCTGGTGGCGAGGCCGCGCAGCCGGCCGGCGCGGATGTGGCCGATGGCCTGGATCAGCGACGACAGGCAGACATGCGCCTGGCCGGCGATGGTCTCGAGCAGCGCCGGACCACCGCCCTTGTACGGCACATGCAGCATGCGCGTGCCGGTCATGTGCTTGAACAGTTCGGTGCCGAAATGGGCATTGCTGCCGACGCCGGTCGAAGCGTAGATCAGGAAATCGGGTTTGGCCTTCGCCAGCGCGATCAACTCCGTCACGCTTTTCACCGGCAGGTTGTTGTTGACCGCCAGCACGTTGGGCCCGCTGCCAAGCATGGCCACCCAGGTGAAATCGCGGCGCGAATCGTAGGGCAGCTTGTGGATGATCGGGTTGGTGGTGAACGAAGTCGAGATCACCAGCAGGGTATGGCCGTCGGGTGGCGCCTTCGCCGCCATCTCGGTGCCGATGATCGAGTTGCCGCCGGCGCGATTGTCGATCACCACCTGCCTGCCCAGCCGCTCCGACAACCCGGCGCCGACGAGGCGGCCGACGATGTCATTGCTGCCGCCGGGCGGGAACGGCACGATCAGACGCACCGGGCGATTGGGATAGTTGGACTGCGGTGCGGCGGATTGCGCCGCAGCGGGCGATGCGGCAAGCCCGAGCACGGCAATGGCGAGGCCTGCCGCAAGGTTGCTTGTCTTCATGTTTCGCTCCTCCCCCAGGACAGCGGATCCGCGGGCACCCCTTGAACGGGGTCTTGTACCGCGCGGCCCGCCGCTAGATCATCGAAGGCTTCAATGCAGCTTGAGGCCGGCGGCTTTCGCCACCTTGCGCCACTTCTCCACTTCCTCGCGGATGATCCGGGTGTATTCCTCCGGGGTCGAGCCCACCGGCACCGAGCCGTCGGCTGTCAGGCGTTTCACCGTATCCGGGTCCTTCATCGCGGAAACGATGCCGGCGTTGATCTTGCTGACGATGGGTTTCGGGATTTTGGCGCTGCCGATGATTCCGTACATCTGATCCACGCTGTAGCCGGGCACGCCGCTCTCGGCCACGGTCGGCAGGTCGACCGCGGACGAACGCTTGGGCGCGGTAATCGCCAGGCCGCGCAGCTTGCCGGTCTGCATGTGCGGACGCACACCGAACAGCGTGCCATAGCCGACCTGCACCTCACCGGCGAGGTTCGCGACCACGCCGGCCGCGGTGCCCTTGAATGGCACGTGGGTCATGCGGGTCTTGGCCATGTAGTCGAACAATTCGCCGGCCATGTGCTGCAGACCGCCGGTGCCGGACGAACTGTAGTTGAGCTTGCCCGGATTGGTGCGGGCGAAGTTGATCAGGTCCTGCACGCTCTTCACCGGCACCGAGGGGTTGATGTAGAGCACGTAGAACAGCGATGTTGCCAGGGCAATGCCCTGCAGGTCGCGGGTCAGGTCGTACGGCAGGTTGGGATTGGTTGCCGAATTGACATGCAGCGAGGCCGAAATCAGGCAGATGGTGTAGCCGTCGGGCTGGGCCTTGGCGGTGAGATCCACACCGATGGCGCCGGCGGCGCCGGTGCGGTTGTCCACCACCACCTGCTGGTTCCAGGTATCGCTCAAGTGCTTGGCGATCAGCCTTGCCGTGGTGTCGGTGCCCGCGCCCGGGGTGAAGGGGGCGATCAGCCGCACCGGTTTGTTCGGGTAGTTTTTCGCCGCATCGGCCTGGGCGGCTGCAGGCGTGACTGCAGCGCCCGCAAGCGCCGCGGCGACGGCCACGATCATGTGCTTCATTTTTGCTGCCATGCTGAATCTCCTCTGGTCTGCAGGACCAATCGTTGGTTTAAGGTCGTTGGTTTAACGTCGTTGGTTTAACTTCTTCAGTCAATTATGTACTTTCTGCAGCGCCGCCGCTTTCGAGGCGCGCAGCCATGCAGCCACCGACGCCGCGTTCTGTTGCGGCGGCATCAGGCTTGAGAGTTCCGCGCCCGCAATCAGTTCCCGCAGGGCCTGTGCCGATGACGCCGAATGCGAGGCATCGTCGCCGGACATGATGAAGGCCGGCAGCTTCATCGCCAGCAGCTCTTCGCCGCTGGCGCCTGAAGGCATGGTGTCATTGAACATGTTGTCGCGCGAACGGGCCACGATGCCGCTGTAGGCTGCAAGGTCCTGTGTGACATAACGTTCCGCAAAAGCCGCATCATTTTTGATCACCGCCGACCACGGACCGGCTTCCGGATCGTTCCAGAACAGGCCCGACTGCCGGGCACGCGCCACCACGCCGGCAAAGCCGTGGGCGTGAAGATAGTCGAGGTGCTTGTCGAAAATGCTGCGCGCCTTGAGCAGCCAGCGGTAACCACCCACCGGCCAGTGCAGCAGCAGTCCATGTATGCGCTGCGGATAACGCGCGGCCATCGCCAGCGCCAGTGACACGCCCATGCAGCCGCCGAGGATGAAAGCCTTGTCGATTTTCAGGTGGTCGAGCAGCGCGATGCCGTGGCGGGCATAGACATCCCAGGTCAGCGGCTCGATACGTCCGCCGGATTCGCCGGCCTCGCGCCGGTCGTAGGCAATCATCTTGAAATCGCCGCGCAAGGTATCGAGCGGCTGCATGTCCTTCCATACGCCGTTGAGCCGCCAGCGGCTGATCGACGAGTCGAAGGCGGCCGGCGCGAGCATCAGCAGCGGCGGACCGTCGCCGGCGATTTCGTATTGTGTGCGGATGCCGTCAATCTCGGCGAAGGGCATGGTCTGCTCCGGGAAAAGCCCGATCAGGGAGCGCGATTTTACGATGGCAGGCCCTGACCCGTCGCCGGCAGTCCACAACCTGAAGCGCGGCCGATGGCCTCAGCGCGGGCCAGGACGCGCCGCGATGCCCTCATCCCAGGAATAAGCCACCTGCTCCTGCGGGCCGTAGGGAATCGCCACCGCACTGCCCTGCGGATAATCGGCGCGATGCTGTTCGAGCAGGCGCAGCCGCTGCGCCTCGCGCTCCTGCACCAGCTTCAGCGCGCCGGCGTAACCGAGTTCACGTGCCGCATGCAGCGGCCAGTTCGGATCGTCCATCAGGCCGCGGGCCAGCGCGATCACGTCGGCATCACCGTCACGCAGCAGTTTTTCGGCGTGGTGCGCATCACTGATCATCCCCACCGCAACGGCCGGCAATCCGCTGGCGCGGCGGACTTCGCGCGAATAGCCGGCCTGGAAACCGGGCACACGCGGCACGCCGGGCATCGGACCGTCACCACCGACACCACCCGACGAACAGTCGATGGCATCGACCCCGCGCGCCTTCAATTCCCGCACCAGTGCCAGCGTGTCCTCGATGCCCCAGACCCCGCCCGCCCCCTCGATGGCGGACACCCGGAAAAACAGCGGCCGGTCCGACGGCCACACCGCGCGAACGGTTTCCGCCACTTCGAGCGCGAAGCGCATGCGGCCTTGCAGATCGCCGCCGTAGGCATCGGTACGCAGGTTGGACAGCGGCGAAAGGAACTGGTGGATCAGGTAGCCGTGCGCACCGTGGATTTCGCAGAGGTCATAACCGGCATCGAGCGCGCGCTGCGCGGCGGCGCGCCATGCGGCAAGGCACTCGCGGATGTCGTCGAGGTCCATCGCCTTCGGGATGTTGCCGCCGGGCGTCGGCGGCAGTGCGCTGGCGGAAATCCCCTGCCAGGGCCTGAGTTTGCCGATGGCATCAGCCTCGGTCAGCGGCGCGCGGTCCTTCAGCGGACCATGCTGGGACGCACGGCGGCCGCAGTGGCCGAGTTGAATCGCCGGCACCGCACCCTGGGCGCGGATGAAATCGGTGATGCGGCGGTACATCGGCACATGATGGTCATGGTAGATACCGGCGCATTCGTGGGTCTTGCGCCCGCGCGCCTCGACCGCGGTCTCCTCGGTGAACACGATGCCGCAGCCACCCATCGCGAAACGCCCGAAGTTGACCAGTTGCCAATCCTGCGGCGCGCCGTCGTCGGACAGGTACTGGCACATCGGCGACGCCATGATGCGGTTGCGAGCGGTGATGCCTCGCAGCTTGATCGGTGTGAACAGCAGCGGGGTCGTAGTATCGGCTTGGGTCATGATCGCCTAACAGAATGAGAATAAAAATCTTCCCTCATCCCTGCTCTTCCCCCGGAGGCGGAAGGGCTTTTCATCCCTCTTCCTGCGGGAGAGGGAACGGGGGTGAGGAATATTTTTATCCCGCCCAACCGCCATTTTGTTATGGCGATTTGAATTTCAGGCCGGACTGCGGGCAGTTTAACAATGTCGCGGCCCTCTCACCCCATCGCAGTCCACAATTTATCGAGGCGCTTGTACGACACCGGATATGGCGTTTTCAGCTCCTGCGCGTAGAGCGACACCCGCAACTCCTCGATCTGCCAGCGGAATTCACGCAGGCGCGGATCCACTTCACCGGCTTTTTTCTGCAGGTCTAGGCGCATTTCGTAACGCCCCCACAGCCCGGCGATGCTTGCAGCATGTTTGCCGTCGCGTTCGATGTTGGCCGGGTATTTCTGCAGGCGCAGCTGCGCGGCCTTCAGGTAACGCGGCAGCTGGGCGAGCTGCGGCCACGGCGTGGCACTGAAAAATCCCTTGTGGATCAGGCGCTGGTTCTGTGTGCGGATGTCATTGGCCGGCCGCGACAGATTGCCTTTGGCCGCACCCAGCGCCAGTGACAGCTGGTGCTGTTCGGCGGCGATGGCACTGAACAGGCGCAGGGCCGCCTCGCTGACCGCGGGCAGGCGGGTGCGGGCACGCTTGACCTGATCCTCAAACGCTTTTGATCCTCTGGGCAGTTCGTCCTCGCCGATGAAGGCGCGGTCACAGATCGCGGCGATCAGGTCGGCACGCAGGTCATCCGGACTTGCGATGCCGCGCAACTGCAGCGCGGCCTGATCAAAACCCTTCAAGCCCTTTTCGAGCTGGCGCAGCTGTTCCTTCAGCGCCAGCCGCATCAGCCGCACCACCCCGACACGCATGGACCGCTGCGCCGCTTCTTTGATATCAAAGAGGCGGATCGCCACGCTGTCACCGTCGTCATCCAGCGCCGGATACCCGGTGACCTTGCGTCCGCCACGGGTGAAGGTGATCGTCGGCGGCAGTTCACCGAAGTCCCAGGTCCTGATGCCTTCGCGCTCGATGCCCGACGCATCGCCCTGGGCGCCGGAACTGAAGGTCAGCTGCGCCGCCTCGCCCAGCTGCGCTTTCAGCGCAACCAGGTCGCGGTCCGAAGCCAGCTCGCGGCCCGATTCATCAACCACGCGGAAATTGCAGCGCAGGTGCAAGGGATAGTCGATGGCGGCGGCCTCCTCCTTCGCCAGCGCCACACCGGCGGCACGTGTCGCGTAACGCGCCAGCGCATCGGCAAAGGCGCCCTGCGCCGCACCCTCGATCTCGAGAAAACGCGTGACATGTTCGGTGGGTGGCGTCAGATGGCGGCGCCAATTTTTCGGCAGGGCCTTGAAGGCAAAGGCCACCTTGTCGCGGATCATGCCTGGCACCAGCCAGTCGAAATCCGCGGGTTCGAGCTTGTTGAGCAGCGCCAGCGGCACGGTTGCCGTGATGCCGTCGAGGGCATGGCCGGGATCGAAGCGGTATTTCAGCTTCAGTTCGATTTCACCGGCGTCACTACCCACCAGCAGTGCATCCGGAAACTGGTTCTCGGTGATGTTATCCGCGGCATGACGCATCAGGTAATCACGCGTCAGCAGCAGATGATCAGCGTGCTGCTGTTCGACTTCCCTGCGCCATTGCTCAAAACCGGCGCCGTTGACGATGTCCTGCGGCACACGCTCGTCATAAAAGGCGTAGATCACCTCGTCGCTGACCAGCACATCGCGTTTGCGCGCCTTGTGCTCCAGTTCCTGCACTTCTTTTATAAGTCGTTGATTATATTGAATAAATTTTGCGGTCGTGGTGTACTCACCGGCGACCAGGGCCTGGCGGATGAAAATCCCGCGGGCCTCCTTCGGGTTGATTGCGCCGTAATGCACGAGGCGCTTGGGCACGATGGTGATGCCGTACAGCGTCACCCGCTCGAAGGCGACGACCATCGCGCGCTCGCGCTCCCAGTGCGGATCGAAGTAATGGCGGTCAACCAGATCACGCGCCAGCGGCTCGATCCACTCCGGCTCGATGCGCGCGACACTGCGCGCGTAAAGCCGCGCGGTATCGACCAGCTCACCCGCCATCACCCATTTCGGCGCATTTTCGTTTTTGGATTTGCGCAGGCCCGAACCGGGGAAGATGTGGAACTTGATGCCGCGCGCGCCCAGATACTCCCCCTCTTCGGTCTTGAACCCGATGTTGCCGAGCAGGCCGGCGAGCAGCGCGCGATGGATCTGCTCGGGAGTCGCCGGTTTTTCATTGGGCAACATGTCCAGCTCGGCCACCAGCGATGCGAGCTGGCCGTGGATGTCGCGCCATTCGCGCAGCCGCCGCTGCGACAGGAATTCCTCCGCCAGCTGCTGCGCGAGCTTGCGGTTGGACTGCTTGTGCTTGACCGATTCGTCGAAGTAATCCCACAGCTTGAGATAGGCCGTGAAATCAGACTTGTCGTCGGCGAATTTGGCATGCGCGCGGTCCGCGGCCTCGGACTTTTCGAAGGGCCGCTCGCGCGGGTCCTGCACCGACAGCGCCGAAGCGATGATCAGCACCTCGCGCAGGCAGTTCTGCTGCTTCGCGGCGATGATCATTCGCGCGATGCGCGGGTCGATCGGAAACTTCGCCAGCTGCCAGCCCACGGTGGTGAGCTGCTTCTGCGCATCCACCGCGCCCAGCTCGGCGAGCAGCTGGTAACCGTCGCCGATCATGCGCGGTGATGGCGCCTCGAGGAAGGGAAAATCCTCGACGTCGCCGATGCGCAGCGCCTTCATGCGCAGGATCACATGCGCCAGCGATGAGCGCAGGATTTCCGGATCGGTGTACTGCGGCCGCGCGTTGTAGTCATCCTCGGCATACAGCCGGATCGCGACGCCGGCGGCGACCCGCCCGCAGCGGCCGGCACGCTGGTTGGCCGAGGCGCGGGAAATTTTCTCGATCTGCAACTGCTCGACCTTGTTGCGGTAGCTGTAGCGGTTGATCCGCGCCAGTCCGGCATCAACAACGTAACGGATGCCCGGCACCGTCAGCGAAGTCTCGGCGACATTGGTCGATAACACGATCCGCCGCGCACCGTGGGGTTTGAAAATCCGCTCCTGCTCCTCGAAGGACAACCGCGCGTACAGAGGCAGGATCTCGGCCCCCTTGGGATGATGTTTGCGCAGCGCCTCGGTGGCATCGCGAATCTCGCGCTCACCGGGCAGGAACACCAGGATGTCGCCATCGGATTTTTCGCGCGCGAGTTCGGCCACCGCCTCGACGATGGCTTCGGTCAATTCTTCATCGCTGTCCGGAACGGCACGGCCGGAACGGACAGCCTGATACCTCCCCTCTCCCGACGGTTCATCGGCGGGAGAGGAGCCGGGGGTGAGGGTTGATCCGGGGGGCCGGTAGCGCACCTCAACCGGGTAAGTACGGCCCGAAACCTCAATCACCGGCGCGGGTTTGCCCGCCACCGCGAAATGACTGGCGAAGCGTTCCGCATCAATGGTCGCCGAGGTGACGATGATCTTCAGGTCAGGTCGGCGCTGCATCAGGCGCTTGAGGTAACCGAGCAGGAAATCGATGTTCAGGCTGCGTTCATGCGCCTCGTCGATGATCAGCGTGTCGTAGGCCCGCAGGTCGCGGTCACCCTGGGTCTCGGCCAGCAGGATGCCGTCGGTCATCAGCTTGATATAGCTGTTCTGCGACAGCTTGTCGGAAAACCGCACCTTGTAGCCGACGGCATGTCCCAGCGGGCTTTTCAGCTCCTGCGCGATGCGTATCGCCACCGTGCGCGCGGCGATGCGCCGCGGCTGGGTGTGGCCGATCAGGCCGTGCACACCACGACCGAGTTCGAGGCAAATCTTCGGCAGCTGCGTGGTCTTGCCGGAGCCGGTTTCGCCGCAGACGATAACCACCGGGTGGTCGCGTATCGCAGCCGCGATCTCCGCGCGCTTCGCCACCACCGGCAGGTCTTCCGGATAGTCCGGACGCGGCAGGTTGCGCAGGCGATGCTCGAGCTCTTCGGGGGTGCGGGGTTTCAAGGTCAGAAACTTCTGGCCACAGAGTTCAGGCCATCGAGTTCAAAGTCAAAAACTTTTAGCCACAGAGAGCACAGAGAAAACCCGGGGCTTAAAGGTCTCTGTGCTCTCTGTGTCCTCTGTGGCAAGTCTTTTGCCTTTAAAACAAAAAGGCCGGCGGTCACCGGCCTTTTCGGAATTGCAATGCAATTACAGTTTCACTTTCGGGTTCAGCGTGTAAAGCCCGGTAATCCTGGCTTCACCAAGCACATGGCCGGTGATGGCCTTGCGCACGTCGGCGCCGCCAAAATTTCCTTCAACCGGGCATTTCGCGATATCCAGCGCATAGAGCGTGAACACGTAGTGGTGCACGATGCTGTCGTTCCACGGCGGGCAGGGACCGTCATAGCCGAAGTAGTCGCCCTTCATGTCCTTGTCGCCGGCGAACCATGCGGTGTAATCGTTGATGCCCTGGCGCGCGCCACGCGGGGTATTGGGGCCGGCCTTGCCGCGGGCGGTGACGCCATTCGAGAACTCGCCGGCGGCGATGGCGCCGGATGCGGGATCGAGGTCCACCAGCACCCAGTGGAAAAAATCAACGCGTGGCAGCGTGGCCGGAATTTCACGGCCCTCCTGGTTGACGTCATCGGGTTTCGACGGCACATCGGGATCGTGGCAGATCAGCACGAGTGACTTTGTGCCCGCGGGCAATTCTCCCCAGCCAAGCTGCGGATTCCGGTTGGCGCCGAGCGTGCAATGTGTTTTCGCATCGGGGGCGCAGAAGGCGAATTCGGCGGGGATGGGCTTGCCGTCGGCGAAGCTGCTGCTGGTGAGTTTCATGCTCAATATCTCCTCTGCTGGTCACCGTTTATTGCGTGTTCAGTATAACAAACGATCATTGCAGTCCTTTCCCGCCGGAACTCAAGCCTCGCACCACCGCTGCCGTTAACCAGCGTGAACAATCACGGCCCGGCCACGGCTTCAGCGTGGCGCCATTCCGAGGAGGTGACAAATGAATCCGGTCATTTACGGCCTGCTGATCCTGACACTGCTGGCCGCGGCACCGCGCGTCCATGCCCAAACGGCGACCGGGGCGGTCGAGACCGTCTATGTGCGCATCGAAAGGGGGGTGTTCATTGAAAAAAGCCTGATCCGCCGCCAGGTCGCCACCAACACCCCGAACACCTGGAGTGAGGTGCGGCTGCTGGGCGCGGTGGGCGGCCGCAGCGAGCTGGCGCAAAACCCTGCGGCGATGGACATCCGCAAGGGCGATATCGTGCAGGTCAGCATCAGCCCGCCGCCGGACTTCGCCACCGGCCCGGCGCCGGAGGTCAATCGCATCGTGGCGCGTATCGCGCCCGCCGGAAGTCCGCAGGCGCAGCGTATTGCCGGCGGGACCGAAATGCTGTCCGCGCCCGCTTCATACCCGCTGACCATCGCCGAAGCACTAAGGTGACAGCGGCGCCAGCGCATCCAGTCTTTGCCGCCGCTCAGCCGCGGGCAGGGCCGCCAGTTCGCGCACCGCGGCGTAGAAGCGCGGCAGATCACCAGCATTCTGCTTGAGCAGGACCTCGAAAGCCGGCACCTGCTGCGTGTAGATCGCCACCGAGGCGAGGTGGGCGTTGCCCAAAGGCTGTGCAAACCAGCGGTCAAAGCCGGTGAAGCCGCCCCAGTTGCCGCGCTGCACCTCGTAGGCCCGGCGCAGCGTGGCCAATGCCCCGGCTTTTTGCCGGCGTTTTTCGGCATCGCTGGTGCCGGCGGCGTAAATCTTCGCCAGATCGACGCGTACATTGGCCACAAGCACGCGGAAATCGCCGCGGAAGCGCTGCACTTGCCGGAAGCGCTCACGGTCGCCCTCGCTGCCATGGGCAGCCAGCCAGCGCTCGACGCCGGCCTGCTCGACCACCGTGGCGAAGGACTCGTTGAACACGGTGTCGTCCTTCACATACACCACCTGGTGCGCCAGCTCGTGGATCAGCAGCCGCGCCAGCTCCGGCTCCGGGTAATGGATGAAGGTGTTGAGCACCGGATCGGCGAACCAGCCGATGGTGGAATACGCCGGAACGCCACCGACATGCACATCGTAGCCCGCGGCGGCGAGACGCGAAGCTTCGGCGCGCGCATCCGCCTCGCTGAAATAACCGCGGTAACCGACACAGCCGGCAAAGGCAAAGCACCATTGCTTCGGCTCCAGCGAAAACTCCGGCGCGGCAAACACGTTCCACACCACGAAGGGCCGCGCGAGGTCGGCATACGAGCGGTAGCTGCGGTTGTCGGGCAGGCCCAGCTCGCGGCTGGCGTAGTCGCGGATGCGCAGCACAAGCTGCAACTGGCCGCGCAGTTTTTCATCGATTGCCGGATCGGCGAGCAGGCGTTCGATCGGTGCCTCGCGCTGCCAGATCTCAAGCTGGCCGCCAACGGCCTGCAGGTAATAGCCGAGGTTGGCGCAGCCGCCAAGCAGCGAGGACAGCAGCACGACCGCAAGCGCGCGCATCATGGCTGCAGTCCGGCGAAGCTGCCATGCCTGAGAAATGTATTGCAGTGTGCCGCCACGGTTTTTGACAGCAGCATGCCGCTGTGGGTCACCGGCAGCAGGCATTGCGCACTGGCACCGGGCACCCGGGTCTCGGCGACGCTGACCACACCGTCATGCGGCCGTGGCAAATCCCGCGCCACCAGCGCCGCGAGACCCAGCGCGCGGGTGCCGCCGATCAGCCCCAGGCTGCAATCGCTGCGTGGCTGCGGCCGCGGCGTGGCCAGCCACTCGGCGATGCTGCGACCGAGCAGGCAACGGCCGCCGGGCCAGCGCGCCAGGCAATGCGCGGCGTGGCTGTCCACATACGGCGTACCGATCAACACCAGCCGCGCGCAATCGATGTCGTGGTGGCGCTCGAGCATGCGCAGGCTGACCAGGCCACCCATGCTGTGCGCGACGATCTGAATCCTGTGCCTGCCCCCGCGGCCTGTGCCCAGCCCGCGGCAGAACGCCGCCAGACTGTCGGCGTTTTCACTGAGCGTGAGCCACATCGAGGGATAGGACCAGCGTTGAGTCACAAACCCGGCGTCGGCGATACGCCGCGCCAGCGGCAGCATCACCACGCCGTGCATCCACAGGCCGTGGATGATGATCACCGGCGTCATCGACGGATAACTCATAAGCTATTGTTTTTAATGATATATTTTTTAAAGCGCTTTACAGGCGCTTGTCACCGAAAATGGTGACCCCATCGGGGCCCAGATGTTCGGCATCACCCCAGCGGCCGGCGCTCCAGCGGCCGTCGTCCACAGCAAACCAGTTGAGGCTGGCGTTGACCAGCGGTACCGGCCGCTGGGCATCCAGCGCGAGCCCGGTCGCGGCACGGTAGGCTGAATCCAGCACCAGGCCGTGCGTGACGACGGCAATGGTCTCGCCGGCATGGCGTTGCGCCAGATCCTCGAGCGCGATCCGGCAACGCTCGAAAAACTGCGCCGGACTCTCGCCGCCGGGTACCGCGTAATGCGGGTCGCGCGACATGAAGCGCTCATAGGCCTCGGGCTCACGCTCACGCATCTCCGCCTGGTTCAGCCCCTCGAACACGCCGAAGTGCCGCTCGCGCAGGCGTTCGTCGCTGATGATGGTGTGGCCGGTCACCGCGGCAATTTCGCCGGCGGTGCGCGCCGCTCGCGGCAGGTCGCTGGAATACAGCCGTGAAAACGGCAGATTCTTCATGCGCAGGCCGAGCTGCCGCGCCTGCCACAAGCCGCGCTCGGTGAGCGGGCTGTCGCGGTGGCCCTGCATGCGGCGCTCGGTGTTCCACAGCGTCTCGCCGTGGCGGAGCAAAAGTAAAGTGGTCATGAACAGTGATTAATGATGAGCGATGACAAGGGCACACTTGAAGCGAAGCGGTAACGGGCTGAAGCTCGATCCCGATTCTACCGTTCGTTGAAGGCTCAGCGGATATACTGGTCACGATGAACCTGACTGATCTTTTGCAACCGCAGATCCTGCTCTTTGCGCCATTGATCGTGTTCGGCGCCTATGTGGTGTTCGGCATCACCGGTTTCGGTTCGACGCTGATCGCGGTGCCGCTGCTGGCGCATCTGATGCCGCTGAAATTCGCGGTGCCGCTGGTGGTGATCCTTGACTGCATCGGCTCGATGAACATGGGCATGCGCCTGCGCGGCGACGTGATGAAACGCGAGCTGTACTGGCTGATGCCGTTCATGGCGCTGGGCATCCTCGGCGGCGTATGGCTGCTGGCGCGGCTGCAGCCGGAGCTGCTGCTCGGCAGCCTCGGCCTGTTCGTGGTGGTGTTTGGTGTCGGCTACGTGATGCGCAGCGGCCGCGGCCCGGCGCTGCCGGCGTGGAGCGCAGCACCGATCGGCGGCTTCGGCGGCGCAACTTCGGCGGTATTCGGCATCGGCGGCCCGATCTACGTGTTCTACCTCGCGGGACGCGGCGGCGGCCCGGAGCATATCCGCGCGACGATGCCGGTGATCTTCATCTTCACCACGCTGGCCCGGATCGCGCTGTTTTTTGTGGCCGGGCTCTACTCACCCGCCACGCTCACCGCCGCGGCCGCGCTGCTGCCGGTGATGGCGCTGGGTGTCTGGGCCGGCCATCGCCTCCATCTGCGACTGAGCCGGGACATGGTGATCCGGGTGCTCGGCGCGATGTTGGTGCTGAGCGGCGTGTCGCTGATTGTGCGCGCGCTGCTGGCCTGAGATCACCCGGCGCAATAAAAACGGGGCCTCACGGCCCCGTCTTCATGCAGCTTGCGGCGTGTTCAGACGCCGTGCTTCCTGAACCATTCCGTGGCGCGTTTCCAGCCGTCCTCGGCGGCTTCCTTGCGGAAGCTCGGCCGGTAGTCGGCATGGAAGGCATGCGGCATGTCGGGATACAGGTGAATCATCGAAGGCTTGCCTTTTTCCTTCAGCGCGGCGTTCATTTTGTCGACGGTGTCGTTGGGGATACCGGCATCGGCGCCGCCGTAGAGGCCGAGCACCGGCGCGTTGATCTGGTCAACCACGTCAATCGGATGGCGCGGCGTCATCTCGGTCGCCTGGCCGACCAGACGGCCGTACCAGGCCACGCCGGCGCGCACCGCCTTGTTGTGCGCGGCATAGAGCCAGGTGATGCGGCCACCCCAGCAGAAGCCGGTGACACCAAGGCGCTTGCCGTCGCCGCCGTTCTTCGCGGCCCAGGCCGCGGCAGCATCAAGGTCGCTCATGACCTGGGCATCCGGCACGAAGTTGACGACCTTGGCGAAGATTTCCTTGTTGTCCTTCAGCTGCGACACGTCGCCCTGGCGGAAGAACATCTCAGGGGCCACGGCAAGGTAGCCGGCCTTGGCGAAACGGCGGCAGACATCCTTGATGTGTTCGTGCACGCCGAAGATTTCCTGCACCACGAGGATGGTTGCGAGGTTTTTGCCGTTGGCGGGCATCGCGCGGTAGCCGGGTATGTCACCGTTGGCGGTGGGGATCTTCACCTCGCCGGCGGTGAGGCCGGTGGTATCGGTGATGATCATGGTCTGCGCGCTGACCGGCTGCACCGCCAGCGCGAAACCCGCGGCCAGCGAGCCGGCAACAAATTCGCGGCGCGACACCGTGCTGCGGTTTGACACCAGGGCAAGCAGGTCTTCCTTGAGCATGTCGTTCATGGGGTTCTCCAGTGGGTCGGGACGCCGGAAAAACGGCGAAAATAAGGCGGCAAAAAGCAGCAGAGATTAGGTCAAAGCCGCGGAGCTTGGCAAGACGGGCACCAAAGCCGGCTTTACTGTCCAGGGCGCCCCGCCCGCCCGGCCAGAGTGTCGGGACTGAGGAGGATGTCGAGCTGCTCACGGGTCAGCAGCTTTTTCTCCAACACCAGGGCGGCAACACTCTTGCCGGTGGCATGAGCCTCCTGCGCCACCGCGGTCGCCGCCTCGTAACCGATGTGCGGATTGAGGGCGGTCACCAGACCGATCGAGTTTTCAACCATGGCCCGCAGCAGTTCACGATTGGCGGTGATGCCGCAGACACAACGGCTGCGCAGCGTGTCGCAACCCTGCCTCAGGTGCCGGATCGACTTGAACAGGCTGTGCGCAATGATCGGTTCGAAGGCATTCAACTGCAGCTGCCCGCCCTCGGCGGCGAAGCTGACCGTGACATCGTTGCCGATGACCTCGAAGGCGATCTGGTTGACCACCTCCGGGATCACCGGATTGACCTTGCCCGGCATGATCGAGGAGCCGGCCTGCACCGCGGGCAGGTTTATTTCATTGAGACCGGCGCGCGGTCCCGAGGACAGCAGGCGCAGATCGTTGCAGACCTTGGACAACTTGACTGCCACGCGCTTCAACACCCCCGAAAGCTGGACAAAGGCGCCGGCGTCCTGTGTGGCTTCGATCAGATTGGAAGCCGTGGACAGCCGCACACCGGCAATCGCCGAAAGTTTTTCGCAGATCATCGGCGCGTAACCTTCCGGTGCGTTGATGCCGGTGCCGATCGCGGTGGCACCGAGATTGATCTCGCTGATCAGCAGTGCAGCCTCGGCCAGCCGCTGCTCGTCCTCGCCCAGCATTACCGCGTAGGTCGAGAATTCCTGGCCCAGCGTCATCGGCACCGCCTCCTGCAGCTGGGTGCGGCCCATTTTCAGCACATCGGCGAATTCGCGTGACTTGGCCTCGAATGCGGCACGCAGCGCGGCCATCGCCGCGACCAGGTCACCAATGCCGGCATGCAGCGCGAGCTTGATCGCCGTCGGATACACGTCGTTCGTGCTCTGGCTCATGTTGACGTGCTCCAGCGGGTGCAGCCGCGCGTAGTCGCCCCTGGCGAACCCCATCAGCTCAAGCCCGCGGTTGGCGATGACCTCGTTGGCGTTCATGTTGGTCGAGGTGCCGGCACCACCCTGGATCACATCGACGACAAACTCATCGATCAGCGCGCCGCCGCGGACTTCACGGCAGGCGGCGACGATGGCGTCGCGTTTTGCCGCATCGAGCAGTCCCAGTTGATGATTGGTTTCGGCGGCGGCCTCCTTGATGCAGGCCAGCGCGGTCACCAGGTCCGGCCAGGCCGAGATCGGCGTGCCGCTGATCGGAAAATTCTCGACCGCGCGCAGGGTATGCACGCCGTAGTAGGCGGACGCAGGAACATCGCGGTCGCCCAGCAGATCATGCTCGCGGCGGGTGGTGATGGCGCTCATTCTGGATCTCCGTTAACCGGAAAATCCGACTATACGCCGCGGCTGATGACAGTTTTATTCGATTATTTCGAAACTACCCAGTAATTCACCGCGCGGCCGATGCCCTGGCGGAAACCCTCGAGGCGCAGCACCTGCCCCGGCGTGATGTTGGCGAGATTGGCTTCGGGGCCGAATGTCTCCAGCAGTTCGGCATGCTGCTTCGGAAAACGGTAGGGATCAGCCTCGATCAGCAGGCGCTCGAACCAGGATTGCGCCTTCAGCACCTCGATCGCGTCGGCACGCGCCTCGACCAGCATGTCAAAGTCGCTTTGCTCGACAATGACGTGCTCGATGCCCTGGCGCCCCACAGCCTCGACCACGGCGCCGAGTTCGTCGATGCCCAGCGGCGCGGTCGGATTCTTGCGGCCGAATTCATACTTGATGTAAATGCCTTTTTTCTGGAAACGATCGATCATCCGCGCCCGCTCGTCCGGCGTCAGCGACACATAGTTCTCGGAAATTTCCAGGCCGCCGATATTCAGGTCGAGCAGCAGCTTTTCGAGGCCATCGAGCTCGTTCTTTTTCCAGGCGTACTCGAACAGGATGCCGCCTGCGAAGGGCACCACATCGTAATCACGGTAGATCCCTGCGGCATTTTTCACCACATCGCGCGGCATCAGCACCGCGTTCATCGCAAAGATCTTGGCGAAATCGATGTATTCGGCACAGCAGTCGAGCAGGTTGCGGATGCCCTCGGGACCACCGGTCCAGCCGAAGGTGTCGGGCCCGAAGTCGATCATCGAGGTGATGCCGCGCTTGCGCGGCTTGGGCGTGCGGGGCGGCAGTGCAAGGGTCATGTCAGCCTTTCCTTTTCCCCGGATTGTAATCATCCGGCGCACCCGGCGGAATCGGCGGGTTGCGTTTCAGGTCTTCCTGGAAGTTGTGCATCATGTGGCGGATCGGCGTGCGCGCCCAGCTCGCCAGGGAATTGACGTCGGTCTCCTCCTTCGGGTCCTGGATCAGGTTGAACAGCAGCGGCGATTCCAGGTGGTTGACGCCGGCATTGGGTTCGGCCTCCCAGGCGAGGTGCAGTTTCCAGTCGCGCCACTTCGCCGCGCGCAGCTCGGTCTTGATGTAGAACAGGAATCCCTCGCGCGGCGACTTCGCCGCGCGGCCGGTGAAAAAGTCGAGCTGGTCGAACCCGTCCACCGGCCGGTCCTGAGGAATTTCGGCGCCGGCGAGATGCGCCAGCGTGGTGTAGAGGTCGGTGACGTGCACGATGTCATTGCTGACACCACCGGCGGCAATGTGACCCGGCCAGCGCAGGATGCAGGGCGCGCGCAGGCCACCCTCCATCGCGGTGTGGTAGGTGCCCTGCCACATGCCGGCCGAGCCGC
Organism: Betaproteobacteria bacterium Ga0077527; assembly: GCA_001464815.1. Taxonomy (GTDB): domain Bacteria; phylum Pseudomonadota; class Gammaproteobacteria; order Burkholderiales; family SG8-41. The sequence goes on from LNDW01000020.1 coordinate 164,790, forward strand.
GCCACGGCCGGCGGAACTCCGGGCCGTTGTCGCTGGCAAAGATGAACAGCGTGTTGTCGCCGATGCCGAGGCGGTTGACGGCATCGAGCAGCCGGCCGGTTAGGTGGTCCATCTCCGCCATGCAGTCGGCGAAATCCCCGGCGCCGGTGCTGCCAGCGAAGTCGTGGTGCGGAATCGTCGGGTAGTGCAGCTGGGTCAGTGGAACATAGGCGAAGAAGGGCTTGCCGGCGCGGTGCTGGCGCCCGATGAAATCCTGCGACTTCGCGATCAGGTCGCTGTCGATGCGGCGGCGCATCTCCAGGTCATAAATGCCCACCTCACGCGGCATCTCGCCGGCTTTTGCTTCAAGCACATACGGCAGCGGCGTCACCTTCGGGTCGTAACCCGGCGTGCTGGTGAACATGCTTTCGTTGGTGGTGCGCGGAATGCCGTACCACTCGTCAAAGCCGCGGTCGGTGGGGAAACGCCCCTTGCGGTCGCCGAGATGCCATTTGCCGTGGATCGCCGTGGCATAACCCCGCTCTTTCAGCAACTGCGCCAGCGTCACCTCCCAGGGATGGATGCCCTGCGGCAGGCCCGCCGGTACCGACTGCAGCGCGCCGGTGCGGATCGGATGGCGGCCGGTCATCAGCGCCGAACGTGTCGGCACGCAGTCGGATTCAACATTGAAGTTGAGCAGGCGCATGCCTTCGCCAGCCAGCGCGTCGATGCGCGGCGTCGGTGCACCGCGCAGCGCACCACCGCCGTAGCAGCCGAGTTCGCCCCAGCCGAGGTTGTCGGCGAGTATCAATACAATATTGGGCGGTTTGCCCTGCGCTTTTTCAGCCATGTCGATGCTCCGGATAAAAATTGGTGTTGGGAATATTTATGGGATGGTTGAAAAGCACGGCAATCACGCCGTGTTCAAGCGGCCGCGGGTTCGCCGCCCTCGATCACCGGCCGGCCGCGGCCGCGCGGACGATACTTGCGGCGAAGGCTGGCGAGCTGATGGCCGAAGCGCGCCTCGAGCTGCGGCCCGAAGGCCGCGTGTATTTCAGCAAGATAGATTTCATGCAGCAACAAGGTCTCGATCACGTAGATCACAGGATAATCCCGCGCGAACGAAGCCCTGGCGTTGCCGGTAAATGAGGCGATCAGCATGCTGCTGCCATCCACCGTCGAGGTGAGCAGCGCATCCGAGGGCGGTCCGTGGAGCTCGCCATCGCCTTCGTGCGGAATCACCTGGATGCGGCGATGCGGCTTGAGCCCGGGCACGGCCTTGCCAAACACGATCAGCCGCACCGTGACACCACGCCGTGCCGCCGCAGCCAGCTCGCGTGCGTGCGGAGCGATCAGTGTCACCGTGCCTTTCAGCCAGACATGTTCGCGCGCACCCTCGATCATTTCGTTCAGGCGCAGCCGCACTTCGCCCTCTCCGCGCAGCACTGATACATAGGCACTGCCGCCGTCATCGGGCGCCGCGCGCTTCAACTCGCGCATCACGTCCTCGCAGAGCCCGGATGTGCTGCGCTGGATACCGCGGAAAAACTGCTCCGGATTCACCGGCACGTAGCGCACCGGGGTTTCGGTCACCGGCTGGATCGCCCCCTTCGCCTCCAGCGCGCGCAGTGCGGAATAGACATTGGCCCGGGGCAACCCCGCCTGTTTGGCGATTTCATAAGCGGTGGCCGGCTGTTTTGCCGCCAGCGCGGCATAGGCTCGGGCCTCGTAGTCGGTAAAGCCGAGGCCGCGCAGCGCCGTGGCCAGCGGCGGTGCGACGTTTGAAAACCCGGCCTTTACAGCGGCATTGACACTGGTTTTTCTGGTTGTCGATGGCATAGTAGTTGCTTATACTACTTCCAATATTTCAAAATGGCAAAACCGGTTCCCGGCCGCACCTGATGCCACCCAGCCGCCCACTTCACACCGCCCAACCGCAAAGGAAAACCAGATGAACACGATTCGACTGAACCTGCTGCTTGCAGCCGCATTCGCCGTCGCGGCCGGCAGCACCGCGGCCCAAACCGCGTCCTGGCCGGCGCGTCCGGTGCGGCTGGTCGTACCCTATGTGCCCGCGGGCGCCACCGACCTGGTGTCGCGCCTCATCGCCGAACAACTGAGCACCAGGTTGGGGCAGCAGGTGGTGGTCGACAACCGCCCCGGCGCCACCGGCACCATCGCCTTCACCGGAGTCGCCGAATCGGCGCCCGACGGTTACACCCTGATCACCAGCGCCGACTCACTGACCCTGCTGCCTTCGGTCTTCAAGAACGTGAAATTCGATCCGCGCAGCAGCTTCGCGCCGATATCCTTGATGTCCACTCAGCCGCTGGTGCTGGCGGTGCATGCCGCGACACCCGCCAAAAGCGTCAAGGACTTCATCGCGCTGGCCAAGGTCAAACCGCTTTCCTTCGGCACTTCGGGCACCGGCACCTCGCAGCATCTTTCCGGGGAGCTGATCAAGAAAATGACCGGCATCGACATGATCCACATTCCGTACAAGGGCGGTGGCCAGGCGATCGTCGAACTGAGCGGTGGCCAGGTGCCGGTCGCGGTGCTCGGCTCATCAACGGTGATTCCACAGACCAAGACCGGCCGCGTCAGGATACTGGCGGTGACTTCAAAAAAACGTTCGGCGGCGCTGCCCGACGTACCGACGCTGGACGAATCCGGACTGAAGGGCTTCGACGTTTACCAGTGGACGGCGATGCTGGCGCCGGCAAAAACACCCAAGGCCATCATCAGCCGGCTTAACAGCGAGGTGACCACCATCCTCAAGCAGCCTGCGGTCAGCGAAAAACTGCAGGCCGCCGGATTCGAGCCGCAGCCCGGCTCACCTGAAGAAGTCTCCAAACTGATCAGCGAAGGCATGGCACGCTGGAGCAAACTCATCCAGGAACTCAAGCTGGACCTGAAATAAGCCAAGCTGCTTTTCATTTTGATCATCACAACACCGGGGCCGTCATGAAAACGATCATCAGTACATCCCTGTCACTGTGCGGCGTATTGGCATTGCTGGCCGGTTGTGCAGGCACACCATCACATCCGCCGGAGGCGGCACCGCTGGCCGCCACCTGCCCCGATGGCGTGCCCGCCGGAGCGCGCTGCCTGCGCGGCCAGGATTCGGCGAAAGCGCATTATCTGATCGTGATGCCGGCGCAGTGGAGTGGTGTGCTGGTGGTGCATGCCCATGGCGGGCCCAGCCTCGGTGAACCCACGGCTGCGCGCGCCGACGAGGACATCAAGCGCTGGGCGATCACGGTGCAGCAGGGCCACGCCTGGGCCGGTTCGGTTTTCCGCCAGGGCGGCTTCGCCGTCACCACCGCAGCCGAGGACAGCGACCGCGTGCGACGCATTTTTGTGGACCATGTCGCCAAGCCGCGGCGCACCCTGCTGCACGGACAGTCCTGGGGCGCGATGGTCGCCACGCGGGCCGCCGAGCTGTTCCCCGAATCCTGGGACGGCATGCTGCTGACCAGCGGTGTCGTCGCCGGGCCGGCGACCTACGATTTCCGGCTCGACCTGCGGGTGATCTACCAGCATCTGTGCAACAACCATCCGCGCCCCGAGGAGGAGCAATACCCGCTGTGGATGGGCCTGCCGGACAACAACAAAATGAACAACGCCGATCTGGCAGCACGCGTCAACGACTGCCTGGGCCTGAACAGGCCGGCCGCGCAGCGCAGTCCGGAGCAGGCACGGCGGATACGCACCATTGTCGATGTCGTGCGCATCCCGGAAAGCGCGATCATCGGCCACCTGCAATGGGGCACTTTCACGCTGCGTGACGTGATCCGGCGCACCGCAACCAGTCCTTTCGGCAACGAGAAGGTGTATTACACGGGATCCGCCGACGATGCCGCGCTCAACGCCGGCGTCAAGCGCTATCGCGCCGACCCCGCGGCGGCGGCCCGCTTCGCCGCGGATGTCGATCATGCTGGCCGTTTCCGGATGCCGGTGCTGGCCGCACACGGCATCGGCGACTCGACCGTCTTTGTCGAGGGGATGGATACACTGCGCCGGCGCATGGAAGCGAACGGAAACGGCCCGCGCCTGGTGCTGAACTTCATCGACTCGAACCAGCACAGCTACTGGGGCGACGCGATGTACCCGCCGTTGTTCGAGGCCCTGCTCAACTGGTCGGAAAAAGGCGTGAAGCCTTCCCCGGCTGGCATCGCCGCGCGCTGCCGCGAAATGCGGGCCGCGGCGCCAAACGAATGCCGGTTCGTGCCCGATTACGCGGTCCAACCCCTCGCCACCAGGATTCCGCCGCGCTGATGCGCATCAGCCGGGGCCTCGTCAGGACTTAAGCAACCCTTCCGCGCGCATCGCCGCCTGAACCTGCGGCCGCTCGCCGGCGCGGGTGAAGAAGGCCTGGATGTTGGCCCATGGCGCGAGGTCGATCTTGTGGAAGCCGCACCAGCGCAACACATTGAACAGGTAGGCATCAGCCACTGAAAAAGCCTCGCCAGCGAGCCAGGTTTTTCCGGCCATCATCGCATCCAGCGCCTTGAAACGGCGCGCGATATAGGCCTTCTGCACTTCCTTCATCTCCGGTGTCATCTGCGGGTTGAATAACCCACCGACCGGCTTGTGCACTTCGGTGGCGATGAAGTTCAGCCACTCCATCAGGCGATAACGCGGCATTGAACCCGCCGCGGGAGCAAGACCCGACGCCGGTTTCTGGTCGGCCAGATACTGCAGGATGGTGCTGACTTCGGTCAGCACTTCGCCGTTGTCGAGCTGCAACGCCGGAACATAACCCTTGGGGTTGATCTGCCAGTAGTCGGCGCCGGAGGCGGTTTTCTTGTTCGGGATGTCGACCTTTTCGGTGTCAAAGGTGAATCCGGCCTCGAACAGCACGATGTGGGGCGCAAGCGAACAGGCGCCGGGCGAAAAATACAGTTTCATGGCTTCCTCCGGTTGATGATTGGCAGACATTGGCAGCACATCCTGCCGCAAGGATTTATCGCTTGCAAATGCGGGGTCGCGCCTCCATACTCCGCGCGCACCAGAATCGTCTGGATTTTGCCCTCCTCCCGCACCTCATCTGGTGCGTCTGATCGGCCTTCTCCACATCATGGCCGCCATCGCGGCAGTTTTATCGGTTCATTGCGTGCCCGCTTTTGCAGTTTTTTGTTCAGCTTGTTCAGTGATTCAAATTCTGATTCCCTGCCTGTCCCTTAGCCGAATCAGCCAGCTCCGGAGATTGTCATGCCCACCATCGGCACCGTAAAGTTTTTCAATGCAACAAAAGGCTTCGGCTTCATCCAGCCGGAAGGCCAGTCCAAGGACGTATTTGTGCACATTTCAGCGGTCGAACGCGCCGGCATGACCACACTGTCCGAAAACCAGCGTGTATCCTTCGAACTCGAACGCGGACCTGATGGCCGCTCCTCGGCAGTCAACCTGCAGGCCGCATGATGTCGAAGGAAGAAGTCGTCGAGTATGAAGGTGTGATCGAGGAAGTGCTGCCCAACACGATGTTCCGGGTGACGCTCGAAAACGGTCACACGCTGACCGCCTATGCCTCGGGGAAAATGCGCAAACACCGCATCCGCATCCTCGCCGGTGACAAGGTCACCGTGGAGATTTCACCTTACGACCTGAACAAGGGCCGCATCAGCTTCCGCCACAAGGACGAGCGCGCAGGTCCCCCCGCAGCACGTCCCGGCAATTTCTACCGCAAACGCTAGACCCGCCGATCAGGCGGCGCGCCGACGCGGCGTTCGCCGTGCACTCTTGCGCGGCAGCTTCGGCGGCGCCACAAGCCGTGTCTTGACCGGGGTATTGCGCAATCCGTCCAGGAAAACGTCGATCAGCCGGCCCGGATCCTCGGCCGACGGAATCGCATCCGGGTCCATCACCAGCTTGCTGATCAGTCCGTTGACCAGTGCGTGCAGGCCAACGGCGGTGGCACGCGCATCCAGTCCCGCCGGCAACTGACCGAGGGCAATCGCCGCTACCAGCCCTGATTCGAGCCGTTCGAGGCACCCCGCCTGCATTTCACGCAGGCGTTGCCATACCGGCTGCATTTCATCGACGTATTCACATTTGTTGAAAACGATGTGGAACACCCGCCGCGCCTGCGCGTCACCCGAGGTGCGTTCGAGGATGCCGGCCAGCATCGCCCGCACCGCGGCCAGCGGGTCGGCATCAAGGGCGGGGCTGATCTGGCAGGGGGCATCCTCCATCGGCATCGTCACCCGTGCCACCATCTCGCAGAACAGTTCGGCCTTGTCCTCGAAATGCCAGTAGATGGCGCCACGCGTCACCGCGGCCGCCTCGGCGATGTCGGTGAGCGAGGTGCGCGACACGCCACGCTCGCTGAACACGCGCTCCGCCGCATCGAGAATCTGGTTGCGGGTCTCGAATGCCTCATCCTTGGTGCGTCTGACCATGCTCCTCCGTATTGCGCCGGCTGCCGTCCGCGCCAGCAGCGACACCACATATTGTTGCCGGTTGATCGAACCCGGTTCATCAAGACGTCACTTTACATACATTCATGTGTGTATGTAAACTGTGAAGTGGATTGATACTGCAAAAATCAGCAACCTCAAGCATCAGCAACCTCAAGCCAGCCTGGCTGTTTCGTCCCCGCCGCGGGCAACAAGGCCACCACGGAGCCACCACCATGAACCGCCCGACACAGACACTCGCCCTCGCCGCATCCACACTGAGCCTCGCCCTGCTCGCCGCCTGCGGCCCGGCCGGCGGCCCGCCAGGCGGTTTTCCACCGGCACCGGTGTCGGTGATCGTCACCGAAACCCGCGATGTGCCGGTCACCCTCGAATACACCGGCCAGACCGCCGGTTACCGTGAAATCGAGGTGCGCGCACGCGTCAGCGGCATTCTGCTCAAGCGCAATTACCGTGAAGGCAGCGGTGTCAAACAGGGTGAATCGCTGTTCACCATCGACCCCACACCGTTCCAGCTGGCACAGGCACGCGCCGCCGCCGATCTCGGTGTTGCCGAGGCCCGGCTGGCGCAGACCCAGCGCGAGCTGGCCCGGCTGAAACCGGTGTACGAGGCCAAGGCTGTGAGCCAGAAGGAATATGACGATGCCGCCTCGGCGGAGCGGGTCGCGCGCGCCGAAACCGACAGCGCGCGGGCACGCCTCAACGAAGCAAAACTCAATCTCGAGTGGACTCGCGTCGAATCCCCCATTTCCGGCATCACCAGCCGTGCCCAGGTTTCCGAAGGAGCACTGGTCTCCGGTCCGAGCGTGCTGTTGACCACGGTGACCCAGACCGACCCGATGTACGTGATTTTCGGCGTATCCGACCGCGACACGCTGGCGCTGCGCAATGACGTCGAAGCCGGCCGCGTGAAACTGCCCGGTGACGGCAAACTCAAGGCCACGGTCAAGCTCGCCGACGGCAGCGAGTACAAACGTGGCGGTGCGGTGAATTTCATCGACGTGCGGATCAATACGCAGACCGGCACCACCGAAACCCGCGCCGAATTCCCGAATCCGAACAACCTGTTGCGTGCCGGCGAATTCGTGCGCGTGGCGCTCAGCGGCGCGGTACGGCCGAACGTGATCGTGCTGCCGCAACGCGCGGTGCTGGATGGCCCCAACGGCAAGTTCGTCTATCTGGTCAACGCCGAGTCGAAGGCCGAGCCGCGTCCGGTCGAAGTCGGCGCCTGGACCGGCGACGGCTGGATCATCAACAGCGGCCTGAAGGCCGGTGAACGCGTCATCGTCGACGGCACCGCCAAGATCTTCATGCCCGGCGCTCCGGTGAACGTGATCGAGCCCGGTCAGGGTGAACCCGGCAAGGGCGGCCCGGGCAAGGGCGACGGCAAGGCCGCAGCGGCCAAAAAAGCCTGATCCCGACAATATGAACAGGACACCGCCATGATCTCGAAATTTTTCATCGACCGGCCGATCTTCGCCGCCGTGCTGTCGATCTTCATCGTCATCGCCGGCCTTGCCGCGATGCGCGCGCTGCCAATCGCGCAGTATCCGGAAATCGCGCCGCCGGTGGTCACCGTGCGCGCGGTCTATCCCGGCGCCTCGGCGACGGTCATCGAGCAGACGGTGGCTGCGCCGCTGGAAAACCAGATCACCGGTGTCGAGAAAATGCTCTACATGAGCTCGAACTCGACCTCGCAGGGCGTGGTCGAGATCCAGGTCACCTTCGAGATCGGTGCCGACGTCGATACCGCGGCTCTCAACGTCAACAACCGCGTCAAGCAGGTCGAACCACGGCTGCCGCTGGAGGTGCGGCGCCAGGGCGTCACCGTCGAGAAAGGCTCCTCCTCCTTCCTGCAGGTGATTGCCTTCACCTCACCCGACGGCCGTTACGACGACCTGTTCATCTCGAACTACGTGACGCTGAATGTGCTCGATTCGCTGAAGCGCATCCCCGGCACCACCAATGTGCAGATCTTTGGCGCCAAGGATTACGCGATGCGCATCTGGACTCGTCCGGACCGCATGGCGCAGCTGAAAGTGACGCCCAACGACCTGCTGCGCGCGCTCAACGAGCAGAACGCCCAGTTCGCAGCCGGCAAGATCGGCCAGTCACCCAGCGGCGGGCCGCAGGAGCTGGTCTACACCATCACCACCAAGGGTCGGCTGTCGGAACCCGCCGAATTCGAGAACATCATCGTCCGCGCCAACCCTGACGGCTCGCTGCTGCGGCTGCGCGACGTTGCCCGGGTCGAGCTCGCCGCCAAGGACTACGAGTTCCGCGGCCGCGTCAACGGCAAGTCGGCGACGCTGGTCGGCATTTTCCTGCAGCCGGGCGCCAACGCGCTCGCCACCGCCGACGCGGTATCTGCGGAAATGACGCGCCTGAAGCAGCGCTTCCCGCCCGGCTTCGAGCATGCCGTGGTTTATGACACCACGCGCTTCGTGTCGGTATCGATCCGCGAAGTCGCCAAAACCCTGGTCGAGGCCATGGTGCTGGTGTTCCTGGTGGTGTTCCTGTTCCTGCAGAACTGGCGCGCGACGCTGATCCCCTTCGCCGCGGTGCCGGTGTCGCTGATCGGCACCTTCGCCGGACTGCTGATGCTCGGCTATTCGATCAACACGCTGACGCTGTTCGGGATGGTGCTGGCGATCGGCATCGTGGTCGATGACGCGATCGTGGTGCTCGAAAACGTGGAACGCATCATGCGCGAGGAAAAAGTGAAGGCCCGTGACGCCGCGATCCAGGCGATGAAGGAGGTGACCGGCCCGATCATCGCGATGACACTGACCATGTGTGCGGTGTTCATCCCGATCGCATTCCTCGGCGGGCTGACCGGGGAGCTCTATCGCCAGTTCGCGGTGACGATCTCGATCTCGGTGGTGATTTCGGGCATTGTCGCCCTGACACTGTCCCCCGCGCTGTGTGTATTCATGCTCACGCGCGCGCACAGCGAGCCCGGCCGCTTTTTCCGCTGGTTCAACAACTGGTTCAGCCGCATGACCGGCCGCTATGTCGACGGCGTGACCTGGGTGTTGCGCCGCGGCGGCATCGCACTGCTGCTGTTCATCGGGATGGTGGCGATCACCACCGGCCTGTGGCGGGCAACGCCCGGCTCGCTGGTGCCGGATGAAGACCAGGGTTATTACATCGCGGCGGTGTTGCTGCCCGACGGTGCCACCCTTGACCGCACCGACAAGGTGGTGAGTGAAGTGGTCGAGGCGATCAAGTCCAACCCGGCCAACGACTATGCCATCGCCTTCACCGGCCTTGACTTCCTCGGCGGCGGATTCCGCAACAGCGCAGCCACCATCTTCGTCACCCAGAAACACTGGGATGAACGGGCGATGAGCACCCAGCAACTGGTCGGCGAATTCTTCATGAAGACCGGCCACATCAAGGAGGCGCTGGTGCTCGGCTTCAACCCGCCGCCGATCTTCGGGCTGGGCAACGCCGGCGGCTTCGAGTTCTATCTGCAGAATCGCGGTGAAGGCGGCGCCAAGCGGCTGGCCGAGGTGTCGCAGCAGTTCCTCGGAGCCGTGGCCAAGGATCCGATGTTCGTGCAGGTCAACTCCTTGTGGCGTTCCAACGTGCCGCAACTCTACGTGGAGACTGACCGGGAAAAGGCGAAAACGCTGGGCGTGCCGCTGGAGGAGCTCTACGGTTCGCTGGCCGCGACACTCGGCAACTACTATGTCAACGACTTCAACAAGTACGGCCGTACCTGGCAGGTGCTGATGTCGGCGGAACCCGGTTTCCGCAAGCGCCCCGAGGATATCGGCTCGGTGTACGTACGTTCGGACCGCGGCGCGATGATCCCGCTCTCGGCGCTGGCCAGGATCGACTACACCTCGGGCGCGGACACACTTGACCGCTTCAATAACCTGCCTTCGGTGAAAATCTTCGGCTCCGCCGCGCCGGGCCACAGCTCGGGGCAGGCCATCGCGCGGATGGAGAAGATCGCCGAGGAAACACTGCCACCCGAGTTCAGCTATGACTGGAGCGGCGCCTCCTTCCAGGAAAAACGCGCCGGCGGCACCGCCGGCATCGCGATCGGCCTTGCCGTGCTGATGGTGTTCCTGATCCTTGCCGCGCAGTACAACAAGTGGTCGCTGCCGCTGTCGGTGCTGCTTGCCCTGCCCTTCGGCACATTTGGCGCGCTGGTCGCGGTGTGGATGCGCGGTTTCACCAATGACGTGTATTTCCAGATCGGCCTGGTCACCCTTCTCGGCCTTGCCGCGAAAAACGCGATCCTGATCGTCGAATATGCCGTGATGAAAAAACACGAGGGTTACAGCACTGTCGCCGCCGCGGTGGAGGCGGCAAGGCTGCGCTTCCGTCCGATCCTGATGACCTCGCTCGCATTCATCCTTGGCGTGCTGCCCCTTGCGATTTCCAGCGGCGCAGGCGCAGGCGCGCGCCAGTCCGCGGGCACCGGCGTGATGGGCGGCATGCTCGCGGCAACCTTCCTCGCGATCTTTTTAATACCCTGGTTCTACCGGCTGATCGCCGACCGCAAGCTTTCCGATCCGCGCTCAACCAGGGAGATCGAGGACGAAGTCGAGCATTACCGCGCACAGGCCCACCGCGCGGTGTCGAGCCCGCACCGTGCGCCGGCGGCCAAGGGAGCTGATGATGACAAATGACAAGTCGCTGATCGCCATGGTGGTTCTCGCGGCGCTGCTCGGCGGCTGCTCCTTCACGCCGGATTACCGGCGCCCCGCTGCGGAACTGCCGGAAAGCTGGCCCGCAACGCCGGCGCAAAGCGGCAATGCGCCGGCAGGCAACTGGTGGGCGCTCTACGGCGATGCCACATTGGCGAAGCTGGTCGAGGAGGCGCTCGCCAACAACCAGGATCTGGCACTGGCCACCGCGCGTGTCGATGAAGCGCGGGCACTGGCACGGGTGGCCGATTCAGCGCTGGTGCCTGCGGTGGACGCCGGCGCACAACGCGATCGGCTGCGCCTGTCTGAACGCTCGGCAACACGGCTACCCGCGGGCACTGCGCTGGAGCGCAACAACTACCGCGGCCAGCTGAACGTCTCCTACGAGCTCGATTTCTGGGGCCGCTTGCGCAACAACGCGAGCGCCGCAAAATCCGAGCTTCTCGCCAGCGAATCCGCGCGAGAAACCGTGCGCATCGCGCTGACAGCCGAGGTGGTGCAGTCGTATTACGCATTGCGTGCGCTGGATGCCCAGGTCAGCTCGACCCGCCGGTCGCTGGAACTGCGCCAGAGCGACCTGAAGCTGCAGCGGGTGCGCGCAGACGCCGGCCTGATCAACGATTTCGCTCTGCGTCAACTCGAAGCCGAAGTGGCGGCTGCGCAGGCACAGTTGCCCCAGCTTGAACGCCGCCGCAGCGGCGAGGAACTGGCGCTGGGCGTGCTGCTAGGTCGCAGTCCGCGGGCGTTGATGCAGTCCACCGTGGAACGTATATCCGCCACCAAGTCCGCCGCTGAAACACCGGTGGCCGCGGTGGTGCCGGAGGGCCTGCCCTCGGAACTGCTGCTGCGCCGGCCCGACATCGTCGGCGCCGAGCAGCAGTTGATCGCCGCCAACGCGCGCATCGGTGCGGCACGGGCGTCGCTGTTCCCGCGCATCGCGCTGTCCGGCTACTACGGCAGCGAAAGCGCCGCGCTGGGTGATCTGTTTTCCGGAGCGGCAAGGGTATGGAGCCTCGGCTTCGGCCTCGCCCAGCCGATCTTCCAGGGTGGCCGGCTGTTCGGTGAAATCGATGCCGTAAAAGCCCGTGAACGCCAGGCGGTGGCGCAATACCAGAAAACGCTGCAGAACGCCTTCCGCGAGGTGCATGACGCGCTGATCGCCCAGGCTCGCGCCCGCGAAGCCTTCGAAGCCGAAAACACCCGCGCCGCCGCGCTGACCGAATCACTGCGCCTGGCGCGCATCCGTTACAACAACGGCCTGTCGAGCCAGCTTGAGGTTTTCGATGCGGAGCGCAACCTGCTCAACGCCGAACTCAACCGCGCCGAAGCGCTGCGCGCGCAGCGCGCAGCGGTGGCGGATGTGGTGCGGGCGCTGGGTGGGGGGTGGGAAAAGCAGTGATCAACGAGGAGCGCTGACAAGGGCACACCTGAAGCGAAGCAACGATGAGCAAAACCCTCGGGGTCTCACTCATTACTCATCATTCATGCCCCATCACTGCGGTGTAAGGCCCACATCCCTGACCAGTTTGACATAGCGTTCGTATTCGCTGCGCATCAGCTTCGCATACGCCTCCGGCCCTGACTCAACGGCGGCCTCCGCACCCTGCCGCTCGAAAGCCTCGCGGATGCGCGGCTGCACCACCACCTTGCGGATATCCGCAGCCAATTGCGCGGTGATGCGCGGTGGCACACCGGCCGGCCCGAGCAGGCCAAACCAGCCATCGGACTGCGCCGCCGGCAGCCCCTCCTCCACAATCGAGGGAATGTTGGGAAAAGCCGGGTTGCGCTTCGCCGAAGTCACCGCCAGAGGGCGCAACCGGCCATCACGCACGGCAACACCGAGTGTGGGCACCGTGAACACCAGGTAGTGCACACGTCCCGAAATCGTTTCGCCGAAGGCATCGGGCACCACCTTGAACGGCACGTGGGTGGTGCGCACGCCCGCGGCCTGGTTGAAGATCTCGCCGGCGATATGCGCCAGCGTGCCCACGCCGAGCGAGGCATAGTTGTATTTCGACGGATCGCTGCGCAGCAGCGCGACCAGCTCCTTCACATTCCTCGCCGGCAGGGCCGGATACACCGCGAGGATGTTGGGGATCGAGGCCACCTCGGTCACCGGGGTGAAATCGCGTAGAGGGTGATAAGGCGGATTTTTCTGCAGCAGCGCACCGACGGTATGCGGCGGCGCGACCATGGCATAGGAATAGCCGTCGGGCGTGGATTTCGACAGCAGCGTGCTGCCGATCAGCCCGCCGGCACCCGGCCGGTTGTCGACCACCACCTGCTGGCCATACGCCTCGGTCAGCGGGATGCTGATGGTGCGCGCCAGGAAATCGCTGGCCGAACCGGGCGGCAGCGGCACGATGATGCGGATCGGCCGTTGCGGAAAATTCTGCGCCAGCGTGGCGCCCGAAATCGCGGTCATCAATACCGCAGCCAGTACTTGCAGCCGTTTCATGATGTCTTCTCCCCCGGCATGAGCACCGGATCCTGTTTTGTGGCTGACTGCCCGTTATGCGCTGCGGCCATTCAAGGCCGCGAGCGCATGTTACGGTCTAAGGCTCACACACACAATGTGTATATGGGGAACATACGGCAGGAGTTTGCAAGGCGATCACCCTTGCTCCGAGCGCCGCTTAAAATTTTCCAGCCTGTCCCGACGGCATCTCGGCAATCGCGATTTTTCCGGTATCTTCACAGGCATGGACACGCTCACCGAAAACGCGCGCAGCACCCCGGTCATTGCCCGTCCTGACGTGCTGGTAGTCGGCGGCGGTGCCGCCGGCCTCGCCGCCGCCATCGCCGCTGCCGGAGATGGGGCATCGACGCTGCTGATCGAACACCATGGCTTTCTCGGCGGCACGCTGACCGCGGTGACACTGGGCACGATTTGCGGCGGCTATCTGGTCAATGCCGGGGAACACAGCGAAATCGTCGGCGGCATTTATGCTGACCTTGTCACCCGCCTTGCCGCACGCGGCGCCGCCCTGCCGCCACGGCGCTGGCTCGACAATGTGTCGATTCCCTACGACCCGGTTGCACTGCGCCACGAAGCCGACCGCATGGTCGCAGCCGCCGGCGTCGAACTGCTGCTGCATACCACAGTGGTCGATGCCCGGGTCGAATCCGGCCGCGTGACGGCGGTGATCATCGAAAACAAGAACGGCCGCGGCGCGATCCTGCCGTCGGTGGTCATCGATGCTTCGGGTGACGGTGATCTCGCCGCCCGCGCCGGCGCCGCATTCAGCATCGGTGATGAGGGCAGCACCCAGTTCGCGTCAGCCATGCTGCGTTTCAGCGGCGTCAATGTGGCGCGTTTCCAGCAATTGTCACGGGCTGAACGCCAGGAGAGGCTGGAACAGGCCGCCGCCGACGGCCATGCGCTGCCGCGGACCTCGGCCGGCCTGCAACTGCATCCGCAGCACGGCGTGATCCACGCCAATGTCACGCGCATCCGCAATGCCGGTGGTGAAAGCCCCGACCTGCTGGACGCCGCCGCCCTCACCGCCGCCGAAATCGAGGGCCGGCGCCAGGCCTATCTGTACGAGGACGTGCTGCGGCAATACATGCCCGGCTTCGAGCAGGCCCGCATCATCGATATCGGCTGCCATCTCGGCATCCGCGAAACCCGCCTGATCGCGGGTGATCACCGCCTCGAAGAGGCTGAACTGCGTGCCGGCGCGCAGCCCGATGACAGCATCGCCTGCTGTGCATGGCCGATGGAGAGCCATGGCGCTGCCCGCGGTACGGTATGGGACTGGCTGCCGCCGGGTGTCTGGTACGGCATCCCCTACCGCTGCCTGACCGTCAGGGGTTTCGCCAACCTGCTGGTTGCCGGGCGCAATCTTTCTGCCAGCCACGCCGCGCAGTCCTCGGCGCGGGTCGCAGCGACCTGCATGGCAATGGGCGAAGCGGCAGGGGTTGCCGCAAGCCTGTCGCTGCAGGCTGGCAGCGACACCCGCGGCTTCGCACCCGCGCTGCTGCGCGAACGCCTGCTCGGGCGCGGCGCCCTGCTCGCGCCACGTGACGCGGAATCCGGTGACCGGGCATTGCCCGGCTGACAGCACAACAACAAGGAGGAGAACTTGATGCGTTCAATGCCAGCCGCCATCATCGCCATCACACTCGCATTACCGGCCACCGCCACAGCAGCGCAGAATTTTCCATCGCGTCCGGTGCGCATGCTGATCCCGTACACCCCGGGCGGGCCCACCGACTTTGTCGGCCGCGCCCTCGCGCAGCGCCTGCAAAAACCTCTGGGCCAGCAGGTGGTGGTCGACAACCGCCCAGGCGGTGGCGGCGTCATCGCCACCGAAATAGTCGCCCGCGCCAACCCCGACGGCCACACCATCCTGTTCGCCACGCCAGGCCAGTTGATCACGCTGCCGCTGCTCGCGGCGAATCTGCCCTACGATCCGCTGCGCGATTTCATGCCGCTGACCAAGCTGGTTGATACACCCCAGGTGCTGATCGCCAGCGCCAAGCTGCCGTTAAGCAACGTTGCGGAGCTGATCGCCTACGCGAAACAACGGCCGGGACAACTCAATTACGCCTCCGTGCAGACCGGCGGCACCGGACATCTCGGCATGGAGCTGCTGAAACAAAGCGCCGGCATCGACATGCTGCATGTGCCGTACAAAGGCACCGCGCCGGCGCTGACTGATTTGATCGGCAGCCGCGTGCAATTGATGTTCTCCAGCCTGCCCAGCGTGCAACCCCATGTGCAGGCCGGCCGCGTGCGGCTGCTCGCCACCGGCGCACGCCAGCGCACCGAGGCCATCCGCGACGTGCCGACCATCGCCGAGACCCTGCCCGGCTACGACCTGGTCACCTGGTACGGCCTGTTCGCGCCGCGCAAAACGCCGGCGCCGGTGATCACAAGGCTGCATCGCGAACTGGTGGCGATACTCGGCAGCGCCGAAATCGCGCAGCTGTTCGCCGCGCAGGGCATAGACCCCGCGCACACCACGCCGCAGGAGCTGGAACGGATCATGCGCAGCGAAACCGAACGCTGGCGCAAGGTGATCAAGACCGCCGGCATCAAGCTCGAATAACCGGCGCCCGGCGGCGCTCAGCCCGCCGCCACACCCCAGCGGCCGCGATAGAAACGCTCACCCACCGGCTTGCGGCCGCGCGGCTTGAGTTCCTTCTGCCGCGTTTCCTCATCGGCGATGGTTTCCGGCGCCGCCTGGTAACCGACGGCGATCATCGCCATCGGCATGAAGTCTTCTGGAATGGCGAATGCAGCGCGTGCCTTGACGATATCAAAGCCGCCCATCTGGTGCGCGACCAGTCCCTGCGCCACCGCCTCCAGTGACAGCGACAGCGCAGCCATGCCGGTGTCGTACTGCGCCCAGCGGTTGGCCTGGCCATTGTGCTCGAAGGTCGAGGCCGCGCAGGCCAGCATCAGCACCGGCACCTGGTGCGCCCATTTATGGTTGCCGGGTGACAGGCAGTCAAAAGCGCTCTGCCAGCCCGCGGCGTCATCGGCGCGATTCCATACGAGAAATCGCCAGGGCTCGGCGCCAAAACACGAGGGCGCCCAGCGCGCCGCTTCAATCAGCGCCATCACCTGCGCGGCACTGACTCCGCGTGAACCGTCATAGGCGCGCGGACTCCAGCGTTTCGCCGCCAGATCATTGATCGCCACCGCGGTTAAAGCACGTCGCTCCTGCATTATATTTTCTCCTTTAAAATCAATTACTTATGAATAATCATCAGGTTACAGGTTTTTGCCGACCTCGTCGCCTTGGCCGGCATTGTCATTCACCGCAATCAAATGTGTCACCTGCGGTGCCCGGTCGCCGCGATGAAAGGCGCGCAGCCGCTCGAACAATGGCGCATCAGCCGCGGTGCCACGCTCATGCTGGCGCAGGTGTTCACCCCAGGATTCGACAACAAAGGTCTCGACGTAACGGCCCTGCACATCCGGATCCTCGAACAGGCCCCAGGACAGCGCGCCATCGCGGCGGCGGATACGCTGCATCGCCTGCGCCGCGGCCATGAAGGCTGCGGCATCGGCGGCATCAACCAGATACTCGACCTGCACCGCAACCGGGCCGCGCTCGGCCGCGATGCCGGCGTGATCCGGCGTACGCATCAGCGCCGCCGGTGCGCTGCGCGCGAGACCGTCCTCGCCGCCCAGCGTCATCCGCCAGGTCAGCAACATCGCCAGCAGCGCGCCCACCGCCGCCGCGAACAGTGCCGGCGGCACCCCCCAGCGCGTGGCAACAACACCCCACAACACCGCGCCGCCGGTCATGCCTGCGGCGGAAACCATCAGGTACACCGACAGCGCGCGGGCGCGCACCCACTGCGGCACCGCGGTCTGCGCGCTGACATGCAGTGTCGTCAGCAACGCGAGCCAGCCCGCACCCGCGGCCAGTACCGCCGGCAGCAACCCGGGCATGGTCCGCGCCAGCGCAAGTCCGGCGGTCGCCGCGGCAAACAGCAGCGTGGCGCCGCGCACCAGGGCATCACGACTCGCGCGCCGGCGCAGCGCCGGCATCACCATCGCCGCGCTGACCGCGCCGATGCCGATGCCACCAAGCAACAGGCCATAGGCATGGGGTCCACCGCCGGCGTTGTGCGCGACCAGCGGCAGCAGCGCCCACGGCGCCGAGGCAAACAGGAAAAACGCCGCGGCCCGCGCCATCACGTTCTGCAGCGCGGTGGCCTCGCGCACGTAACGCACACCGGCGCGCAGCGCGCTGGAAAAACGCTCCACCGGCAGGGTGTTCGGCCGTGGCTCGCGCCGCCAGCGCGCCAGCACGATGATGAGACCGATGAACGACAGCGCATTGAGCAGGAAGGCGGTCTGCGCGCCCGCCATCGCCACCACCACGCCGGCAAGCGCGGGGCCGACCGCCCGCGCCAGATTCACGCCGAGGCTGTTCAGCGCGATCGCCGCCTGCAACTGCGGCCCGGGCACCAGCTCATGCACGGTGGCCGCCCAGGCCGGAACATTAAGCGCCGCACCGCAGGCGAGCGCGAAAGTGAAGGCGAGCAGCACCCAGGCCGTGGTCCAGCCGAGCGCGGTGCAAACCGCGAGCAGCAGCGCCACCACCAGCATCCACGCCTGCACCGCGATCAGGTAACGCCGGCGGTCCACGATATCGGCCAGCGCGCCGCCGGGCAGCGCCAGCAGGAAAATCGGCAGCGCGGTCGCCGCCTGCACCAGCGACACCATCACCGGGCGCGGGTCCAGCGTCACCATCAGCCAGCCGGCGCCGACCTCCTGCACCCAGGTGCCGACATTGGAAACCACAGTGGCGATCCACAATGCGCGGAACAGCGGCTGGCGCAGCGGGGCCCAGGCAGAGGCTGAAGATTCGGGGGTTGATGCGGTCATCGGTGGCTCATGCAGGCCGGTCATCATAACCGAGCTCGCGCAGTGGATTTCCTGCACCGCCTCGCTGTAAGCTGCGGCCTGCACAAATACACCCACCAGGAGAACCCATGCTTTCACGCCGCTCGTTCCTGTCGGCAGTGGCTGTCGCCGCTGCACTCAAAAGCATCGCCGCCCGCGCCCAGGAACGCTTCTCACCCTTTGTCGGCAGCAATCCCGAAAACGTCACCCGCATGGTTGAACTCGCGGCGCCGAAGGCCGGCGAAACCGTGATCGATCTCGGTTCGGGCGACGGCCGCATCGTCTTTGCCGCGACCCAGGGCCGCCCCGGCGTGCGCGGCATCGGCGTCGACGTAAACAACGAGCTGGTGGTCAAGGCCAACGCTTCGGCCAAGGAACAGAAACTCGCCGACCGTGTGCAGTTCCTGCACCAGAATGTGTTCGACGCCGACCTGTCGAAGGTCGACGTGATTTTCATGTGGCTGTTCCCGGAGCTGATGCGCCTGCTGCGGCCGAAGATTCTGCGCGAAGCGCGACCCGGCACACGCCTCGTCGCCGCGACCTGGGACATGGGGCCGTGGTGGCCTGCCGACACCACGGACGAGCCGCCGGGTGCGTTCATGACCATCCGCCAGTGGATCGTACCGGCGCGGGTCGAGGGGCAGTGGGAGTGGGAATTCATGCTGCGCGACCGCAACTACCGCTTCGAGGCCCTGCTCGAGCAGCGCATGCAGCAGGTCGAGGGCGCGATCCGTTCCGGCAACCGCCGCGAACTGCTGCAGAACATGACGCTGCGCGGAGCCGCGCTGTCATTCTCCACACAGATCACGCTGCCGGGCACCGGCTACGCGCGGCTGTCATTCAACGGCAACGTCCAGGGTGATGCCATCGAAGGCACATTCGAAGCGCAAATTCCAAAACCGGACCAGGAAAACGAAACCGAGACCGTGCGCCGGCCGTGGCGCGCGCGGCGGGTCGCGACCGCGGGCTTCTTTGCCCCAACCGGTACTAATATCAACTGAAACGGCCGGAGCGCACGACGCATCTTCAAGGAACTGTCTACCCGCCGTGGAACACGAATTTTTCCACGGCGGCACCGTGCGCGACCCAGGCGTCGAGCCCGCCTTCCAACGGCCGCACGCGACGGAAGCCGCGGTCCATCAGCAGGCGGGCGACACGCGCCGCGCTGGCTTCATTGGGTCAACTGCAATAAACCACCACATCGCGGTCGGGCGGAATGCCCGGCAGCGCCGAGGCCACATCCTCGATATTGATTGCGACCGCGCCGGGGATGCGCCGCGGATCGAGGCGGCGCACCGCATCGGAGCGCACATCAACAACCACCGGTGGCGCGCCGCCGCCGAGCATCGTGACCAGCTCGGGCACGCCGACACGCACGCTGCGCAACATGCGCAAAAACAGCCAGCGCTGGGTCAGCTTGATCGCGGCATAGCCGGCAAGCAGCGCCGCCAGCAACAGCAGGGCACCGCCGCCCAGATCTGACAGCCGCTCCAGCGCGCGCCCGACCTCGTCGCGAAACAGCGCGCCGAGCGCCACCGGCAACACCACCCACAACAGCGCGCCCGCGGTACTGAACAGCAGGAAAGGCAGCAGGGGCAGACGCATTGCGCCGGCGAGCGGCGGCGCGACGGTGGCGAATCCCGGAATGTATTTGGCGACCAGCAGCGACGGCGCGCCCCAGCGTTCAAAAATCGACTCGGTCTGCTTGACGCAGGAATCCGGCTCGATCGCCACCCGGCACAGCGTGCGCAGGACGCGGTGGCCATAACGGCGTCCGGCAAAATACCAGGGCGTATCGCCGAGCAGCGCGGCCAGCGTCGCGGTAAAGACCAGCGCTGCATAACCGAACTCGCCCTGCGCGGCAAAAGCGCCGCCGATCACCAGAACAGGCACCGCGGGCAGCGGCAAGCCGGCCTGGGTCAGCAGCACATTGGCAAACACCACCAGCAGTCCGTGCTGTGCGAGCAGCTCGATCAGATTTTGCACGGCAGCTTTTCCCCGCCTGTTTAAAAACGCTTGTTGAAACCGCTCATTGAAACAGATAGGCATCCATGCCGATCACGCCGTAAGTGTAGCCGGCATACACCCGCTGTGGCGTAACACCTGACGTGGCCGCGCCCGCAGCGACAAACAGCGGCAGCAGATGCTCCTCGGTCGGGTGATTACGCACGGCATCCGGTGCCAGCCGGCGGTAATCAAGCAGGGCTTCGCGTTCACCGGCAAGCAGCCGCCCGTGCAGCCAGTCGTTGAATCCACTCACCCAGGCCGGCGGCTCACTGTCATATCGGTGACGGCCGAACTCGCCGAGGTTGTGGGTGACGCTGCCTGAAGCGAGGATCAGCACACCCGCCTCGCGCAAAGGCCGCAGCAACTCGCCCAGCCGCCAGTGATGGCCTGGTCCGCGCGCGGCCTGCACCGAGAGCTGCGCCACCGGAATGCCGGCATCGGGAAACATCAGCATCAATGGCACCCAGGCGCCGTGATCAAGACCGCGTTCAACTGTCTTTGTGGCAAGACCTGCCGCAGCAAACAATTCACCGGCACGCGCCGCCAGCGCCGGCGCACCCGGCGCCGGATAACGCATTTCGTACAGGGCCTGTGGAAAACCGTAAAAATCGTGAATCGTCTGCGGATGCGGCGAGACATCAAGTTCGGGCCCGGCGGTCCCCCAGTGCGCGGAGACCACCAGGATCGAGAGCGGCCGCGGCAGCGAAGCCCCCAGTGCCGCCAGTGCACCGCGCGCCGGGCCAGGCTCAAGCGCCAGGGTCGGCGCGCCGTGTGACACAAACACGACGGGCTGGCATGTCGCGGTCATCGACATATGCTCAGGCTCGCGGACGGGCAAGCGCGAACTGCGCCACGCGCCGGCCGAGGTGCTCCGCGGTCTTCAGGTCGCTTGCAGGAATTGCTTCGGCCCCCTGATCAACATTGGACTGGGTCATCAGGCCGGTGAAGCTGCCCATGCGATTCAGATCCTCGGCGCTGCCCTTGCTCGAATTGTTGCCGGGCATCAGGCCGAGGCCCACCCAGACCATGCTGTGCTGCATCGCCAGAGTGAACATCTGGTTTATGGTGCTGTACTTGTCGCCGTTGATACTGCCGGAGTGGGTAAAGCCGGCGGCGATCTTGTCTTTCCAGCCCTGGGTGAACCAGACCTTGGAACTGGCATCGGCAAAAACCTTGAAAGGTGCCGAGGCACTGCCCATGTAGGTGGGCGCACCGAAGATGATGGCATCAACAGCGGCAAGATCGTCCCAGTGCTTGTCCGCGTCGGCGACGCTGATTGACTGCACGGTGACACCGGACACTTGAGCCGCACCGCGCGCGACCGCCTTGGCAATTTCCGCGGTGTGACCGTAGCCGCTGTGGTAGACGATGGCAACTTTGCTCATGAAAGTGACTCCTTTGGCTTATGGATTCAGATTGCAGATTGTTGTTGAAAATTCTCAGGGCAGATCGAACACCAGCACCTCGGCAGCCTTGCCACCTTCGATGCTGATCGTGCCCGCCGCCGTTTTCAGCGCGTCCCCGGCGCGCAGGCGCTGGCCGTTGACGGTGACGCTGCCGCGCGCGACATGCACATAACCGCGCCGGCTCGCGGCGATGGTCAGCTGGGCCGACTCGTCGCCGTCAAACAGCCCGGCATGGATAGCCGCATCCTGGTTCATGCTCACCGAGCCGTCGCGGCCGTCGGGCGAGGCGATCAACCGCAGCCGGCCGCGCTTTTCTTCCGCCGTGAAATGCTTCTGCTCGTACGAGGGCCTGATGCCGGTGAACTTCGGCTCGATCCAGATCTGCAGGAAATGTGTCGCCCCGGTCTTGCTGTGGTTGAACTCGGAGTGACGCACGCCGCTGCCGGCGCTCATGCGCTGCACATCGCCGGGCACCATGGTCGAGCCGTTGCCCATCGAGTCCTGGTGCGCCAGCGCGCCGTCGAGCACGTAGCTGATGATCTCCATGTCGCGGTGGCCGTGGGTGCCGAAGCCGGCACCGGCCTGCACACGATCCTCGTTGATCACCCGCAGCGGGCCGTAGCCCATGTGCTCGGGATCGTGGTAATCGGCGAAGGAAAAGCTGTGGTACGAATCGAGCCAGCCGTGATTGGCGTGGCCGCGGTCTTCACTTTTGCGCAGTGCCAGCATGATGTGTCTCCTTTCGGTGGGGTTGCGTGCTGCTGTGGAACACATCCTAGGCAGGCTGCAAAACACAAGAAAGCGAAAAGAACTGACTCAGTTGATCAGAAATACTGAATAATATTTATCAATAAAAACAATTGCTTATGAATTTATATGGCGACTAGTGCAGAATCATGGCCATGACCATGCGTCTCTCCCTCGACGCCTTGCTGGTGCTGGATGCCATTGACCGCAAGGGCAGCTTTGCCGCCGCCGCGCACGAGCTGCATCGGGTGCCTTCGGCTGTGACCTATACCGTGCAGAAACTCGAGGAAGATCTCGATGTGCTGCTGTTCGACCGCCGCGGCCATCGCGCAAAACTCACCACCGCCGGGCGCGAACTGCTCAGCGAAGGCCGCCATCTGCTGCGTGCCGCCGGTGAACTCGAAGCCCGGGTGAAACGGGTCGCCACCGGCTGGGAGGCCGAGTTGCGCATCGCCTACGATGGCCTGCTGCCCACAACGGCGATGTTGAAGCTGGCGGAAAACTTTTATGCGGCACACGCCAATACCCGCCTGCGTTTCTCGAATGAAGTGCTCGGCGGCTGCTGGGATGCGCTCGCTTCGGGCCGGGCCGATCTCGCCATCGGCGCTTCCGGTGAAGGCCCGGCCGGCGGCGGCTACCAGACCCGGCCGCTCGGTGAAATCGACTGGGTATTCGCGGTGGCGCCGGCGCATCCGTTGGCGAAAACACGCGAACCGCTGACCCGCGAGGACATCCTCGGACACCGCGCGGTGGTGGTTGCCGACAGTTCGCGCAACCTGCCACCGCGCACCACCGGCCTGCTTTCGGGACAGGACACACTGACCATCGCCGATGCCGCAGCCAAGCTCCGCGCACAGGTGATGGGGCTTGGTGTGGGCTATCTGCCGCAATGCCTGGCCGAGGCCGCAGTCGCGCGCGGTGAACTGGTGATCAAGCGCACCGAGGAGGCCAAGGTCAGCCAGATGCTGTATCTGGCCTGGCGCACCGCCTATCGCGGCAGGGCATTAAAATGGTTTGTCGATCAGGTGTACCAGCCGGGGTGGCTGGATCGGGCGCTGCAGGCCGGGGATTAAACGACCGCCTTACGCTCACCAACGATGAAGGTGTAAGCCACCGGAATCACGAACAGCGTGAACAGTGTGCCCACCGTCATGCCGCCGACCACCACCCAGCCGATGGCCGAGCGCGACTCGGCGCCGGCACCGGTGGCCAGCGCCAGCGGCAGCGCACCGAGCACCGTCGCCGCGGTGGTCATCAGGATCGGCCGCAGGCGCAGCGAACAGGACTCGACCAGCGCCTCGATCTTCTCGCGGCCCTGGTCGCGCAACTGGTTGGCGAATTCAACGATCAGGATGCCGTTCTTGGTGATCAGGCCGATCAGCATCACCAGGCCGATCTGGCTGTAGACGTTGAGCGTGCCGCCGGTCAGCTTCATCGTCAGCAGCGCGCCGGTCACTGCCAGCGGCACCGTGAGCATGATCACCAGCGGCCCGCGGAAACTCTCGAACTGCGCCGCCAGCACCAGGTAGATGAAAGCCAGCGCCAGCACAAAAATCAGCCCCAGCTGCTGGCCGGACTCGCGGAATTCGCGAGACTGCCCATCCAGCGCGGTCTGGTATTCGGGACCGAGCACCTGCGCTGCGGCGGCATCGAGCGCGCTGATCGCCTCGGCCAGCGTGTAGCCGGCGCCGACGTTGCCGGATATGGTTGCCGCGCGCAGGCGGTTGAAGTGGTTGAGTTCCTTCGGCGCCACAGTCTCGGTCAGGCGCACCAGGTTGGACAGCTGGGTGATGTCGCCGCGTGAACCGCGGATGTAGATCGACGTCAGGTCGGTCGGCTGGCGGCGGTCCTTGTCCTCGAGCTTGACGATGACGTCGTACTGCTTGCCTTCGCGCTTGAAGCGTGTCACCTGGCGGCCGCCCAACAGGGTTTCCAGCGTGCGGCCGACGGCATCGATCTGGATGCCCAGCGCCGCCGCCTTCTCGCGGTCGATTTCAATCGACAGTTGCGGCTTGTTGAGTTTCAGATCGCTGTCGAGATTGGCCAGCGCCGGCGACTTGCGCGCCACGGCGAGCAGCGCGTTGATGCGCTTGTCCAGCTCCTCGTACGAATTGCCCTGCACCACGTACTGCACCGGCGGATTGCGGAAGTTCTGCCCCAGCGACGGGGGATTGATCGGGAAGGCCAGCACGCCGGGCATCTGGCCGAACATCTTCGGCGCGATCGAGGCGGTAACTTCCTGGGTCTTGCGCGCGCGCTCGTCCCAGTCCTGCAGGCGCACGAAGGACAGCGCAAAATTCACCGGATTTGGCCGGTCCAGGCCTGGTGCGACGACCACAAAATACGAAGTGATTTCCGGCACTTCGGCATAAATCTTTTCCCAAGTCTTCGCGTAATCGTCGGTGTATTCCTTGGTCGCCCCCTCCGGCGCAACCATGATGCCGAGGAAAAAGCCGCGGTCCTCCAGCGGTGACAGCTCGGACTTGGTGCTCAGGAACAGCGCCGCACCCCCTGCAGCCATCACCAGGAACAACACGACAATCACACCGCGATGCCTGAGACTCGCGCGCAGCCCGCGCTCATAGGCCGCGGACATCGCGACAAAAAACTTCTCCAGCATGTTGTAGAGTTTGCCGTGGCCGGTTTCCTGGCGCAGCAACTTGGAACACATCATCGGCGTCAGTGTCAGCGCGACAAAACCGGACACCACCACCGCCGCGGCCACGGTCAGCGCAAATTCGAGGAACAGCCGTCCGGTATTGCCGGTGGCGAAAGCCAGCGGCGCGAACACCGCGGCCAGCGTGATGGTCATCGCGATCACCGCGAAGGCAATCTCGCGCCCTCCCTTCAATGAAGCCTCGACCGGCGACATCCCCTCCTCGACATGACGGTGGATGTTCTCGAGCACGACGATGGCATCGTCCACCACCAGGCCCACCGCGAGCACGATGCCGAGCAGTGTCAGCACATTGATCGAAAAGCCCATCATCCAGATCAGGAAAAAGGCGCCGATCAGCGATACCGGGATGGTGGCGAAGGGAATCAGCGTCGCACGCAGAGAGCGCAGGAACAGGAAAATCACCAGCACCACCAGCAACAGCGCCTCGCCGAGCACGTGATAGACCGAATTGATCGACTCCTCGATGAAAATCGAGGTATCGAAGGCAATCGCCAGCTGCATGCCCTCGGGCAGGCCGGCGGTGAGTCTCGGCAGCTCGGCCTTCACCGCCTGCGCAACGCCCAGGGTGTTGGCGGTGGACTGCTTGACGATCCCCATGCCGATGGCCGGGTTGCCGTTGACACGCAGAATGTTGCGCTCGTCGGCGGCACCCAGTTCGGCACGGCCGACATCACCCAGCCGCACCGGATAACCCTTGACCTCGCGGATGATCAGCTGGTTGAACTGTGCTGGCGTGCGCAGATCGGATTCCGAGAGCACGTTGAATTCGCGCTGGCTGCTCTCGATGCGGCCGGCGGGCACCTCGATGTTCTGCTTGCGCAGCGCGTCCTCGACATCCTGCGGCGTCAGCGCATAGGCGGCGAGCCGCTCGCGGTCGAGCCAGATGCGCATCGCGTAACGGCGCTCGCCGCCAATCACCACCGAGGCCACGCCGGGCAGGGTCTTCAGCCGGTCGACCACGTAGCGGTCGGCGTAATCCGAAATTTCGAGCGGCGCGTGGCGGTCGGAAATCAGCCGCAGCCAGAGGATGGCCTGGGCATCAGCCTCGACCTTGGAAATGATCGGGTCATCCACCTCGTCGGGCAGCCGGCCTCGCGCGCGCGCCACACGGTCACGCACATCGTTGGCGGCAAGGTCGGGGTCGCGGTCGTTGGTGAACTCGACCGTGATCTGGCTGACCTCCTCGCGGCTGATCGACTTCAGCGTCTTCACGCCCTCGATGCCGGAGATGCTGTCTTCCAGCGGCTGGGTGACCTGGGTCTCGATCACCTGCGCGCTGGCACCGGTGTAGACCGTACGCACCGATACCACCGGCGAGTCGATCTTCGGGTACTCGCGCACGGTCAGGCGCTGGAAGGAGATGATGCCGATCAGCACGATCAGCAGGCTCATCACCGTCGCCAGTACCGGACGCCTGACGGAAAGTTCAGGAAGTTGCATCGCGGACTTATTTACTGTTGCGGTTTACTTGCCGGGTGCAGGAGCTGCTGCGGGCGCGGGTTTCGGCGCCGCCACAGTCACCGCCGCGCCATCCTGCAGCTTCAACTGGCCGTCGGCGACAACGGTTTCGCCGGCCTGAAGCCCCTTCAGCACTTCGACTTCGCCGGGCCGGCGCACGCCGGTCTCGACCCTGGTCAGCACCGCCTTGCCATCGACGATGCGGAATACAAACGTACCGTCGCCGCGCGGCACGATGGCCTGCTCCGGCACCAGCAGCGCGTTGCCGCGCTTGGCCAGCTCGAGGCTGACCCGCGCGAACATGCCGGGCTTCAGCCGCACACCGGGATTGGGCAGGCGCGCGCGCAGCAGCACGGTGCGCGTCGATTCATCAACCGCGGGTTCGATGGCATAGATGGTGCCGCTGAACGGCTCGCCGGGCCAGGCATCGACGCTGATCGCCAGCGTCTGGCCGACACGGATACGTTTCAGGTACAGCTCGGGCACCCGGAAATCGAGCTTGAGTACGCCGATGCCTTCAAGCCGCGCCACATCCTGGCCGGCCTTGACGTAGGCGCCGGGGCTGACCTGGCGCAGGCCGGTGACCCCCTCGAAAGGTGCGCGCACCACGGTCTTGGCGAGCTTGGCGCGCATTTCGGCTTCGCGCGCATTCGACTGGTTGACGTTTTCGCGGGCCTCGTCCAGCGCCTGCACGCTGATGAAGTTTTTCGCCTGCAGGTCTTCCGAGCGTTTCAGCCGGCTGCGGTTGAGGTTGGCGGCGGCGATGGCCGAGGTGAGCTGGGCCTCGACTTCACCGGCATCCAGCGACAGCAGCTTGTCACCCTTGCGCACCAACTGGCCTTCCTGGAAATGGATGGCCTCGATGCGGCCATCGACTTCGGGGCGGATCATCACCGACTCGTTGGCGAGCAGCGTGCCCACCGCCGATACGCCGTCGACGACTTCGCCGCTGCGCACCTCGGCCGCCTTCACCGGCAGGGCGCGGGCAGGACCACCCTTGCCGCCCTTGGCCGCGGGCGCGGCGGACTGTTGTGGCTGGGAATAATGGCGCCAGGCCATGCCGGCGCCGAGCAGCAGCAATACTGACAGTGCGAGATAGATCAGACGTTTCACTGGAGATCAGACAACCACTCGGAGGAAGAGTGGCCGAGTTTACCGCGCCGTTGTTGCAATGTCCGGGCTTTGAGACCCGGCCTTCCGCGATGCTGACAACCGCACCATCGCGGTGCTTCAGCCCGGCAGGTTCGCCGCGATCCAGTCGGCGACAAAATCCACACCGACCTGGCGGTTATCAACGTGCGCATGTTCGGCACCGCCGTCATCGGCGGTGAACACACGCAGCGTCTTGCGTGTCGAGCCGATGGCGTCATACAACTTCTGCGCGTTTTCAGCCGGCACCACACGGTCATTGGCGCCGTGTGTCACCAGGAAAGGCATGGTGATTTGATGGGCAACATCCTTCAGCGTGAAGCCCCTGGCGATTTCGATGCTTGAATCGGTATCCGCCGCACCGACCACCCACTGAAACTGGAAATTCGACTGCGCAATCTTGCTGCCTTCGGCCTGCGCCTTTTCCTTGATCTTCTGCTGCCAGCCGGCCAGGTCCCAGTGCAGGGCGGTCATCGCCACACCCGCGGCATAACGCTGCTCAAAGGCGGCGATACGCGCCGAGTAATAACCGCCAAAACTGTAGCCCATGATCACCACCCGCGCCGGATCGACATCGGCGCGCTGCGCGACATAGTCATAGGCCGCCTTGCCCGGCACCTCGTAATCAAAACGGCTGTGGATGCCGCGGAAACGCAGCGTCTCGCCCTGCCCCGGCCCGTCGATCGCCAGCGTGTGCATGCCGCGCCTCGCGAATTCCAGCCCGGCGAAGATCACGCTCATTTCCTTGCAGTTGTCCATGCCGTTGAAAATCACCACGGTCGGCGCGCGCAGGCTCACACCCGGCGCTTTCATGAACAGCGCAGGCAGGGTGGACTGCAAATAGGGCACTTCGACGAACTCGATTTCGGGATGACGTCGCGTCAGCCCTTCGCGGAAACAACGGTAGGCCTTGCGCCCCACCGCGACCTTGGCATCGCCCGGCGGGATAAAGCGCTCGCCGGTGTAGTAATAGTTGCCGGCGCGCAGGTAATAATTCCCGGCGCTGCGCTCCTGTCCCTTAGCCGCCGCAGCATCGGCGATTTTTTCAACCTGTGCCGCCATCGCGCACCACTCCTGCTGCCAGGCGTCGGCGTCTTTCCAGCGATCATTGAGGCGCAGCGCGATACGATCGATCTCGTCCATCGCCACCACGCCGTACGGCGCCATGCCCTTGCAGGCGAGCGCGGCGTTGGACCACAGAAAATTGCCGGGGAAATGATCAATCCAGAAACCGCGCGTGCTCATGCCTGCTCCTCACTGAATGGCTGCATGTCTATGAATCACACTGCAATGCAGGCGATGTTATAAGCACAAGTCATTGTTATTAAAATATTCTACTGTTGCTGCTGGGCCTGCTGATCGCGCTCGGCGATGTCCCTGCGCACCTGCTCCATGTCCAGCGCCTTGGCCTGCTCGAGCACACTCTCCAGACCCGAGGCCGGCAGTGCGCCGGCCTGCATGAACACAATGATCTGCTCACGGAACACCAGCAGCGTCGGGATCGAGCGGATGCCGAAGTGC
This sequence comes from Betaproteobacteria bacterium Ga0077527, assembly GCA_001464815.1. Lineage (GTDB taxonomy): Bacteria > Pseudomonadota > Gammaproteobacteria > Burkholderiales > SG8-41. The sequence continues at coordinate 194,189 of LNDW01000020.1, forward strand.
CCGGCAATCGCCTGCTCGTCATCCGAATTGATCTTGCCGAATACCACGTCCGGATGTTTTTCGGCTGCAGCCTCGAACACCGGCGCAAAAGAGCGGCAGGGCCCGCACCACGGCGCCCAGAAGTCGATGATCACCATCTTGTTGCCAACCACGGTGGATTCGAAGTTTTGCTGGTTAAGTTCGAGAACGGGCATGGGTCTTTTTCCTGTTTTGGTGTTTTGATCAACTCATCAGGCGCCGGTCGCGCTCTCCGCGCTCTGCTGCAGCAGGTTGAGCAGGGCCGCGGCCTTGTCGAAGGTTTCCTGATACTCGGCCTCGCGCTGCGAGTCGGCAACGATGCCGCCCCCCGCCCAGAAACGCACCACGCCGCGCGAGTGCACCAGGGTGCGGATGGCGATGTTGCTGTCCATGTCGCCGTCGTAGCCGATATAGCCGATGGCGCCGCAATAGACACCGCGGCGGTGCGGCTCGAGTTCCTCGATGATCTGCATCGCCCGCGTTTTCGGCGCACCGGTGATCGAGCCGCCGGGGAAGGCGCCGTGCAACAGGTCGATGGCATCACGCCCGGCCTTGAGTCTGCCGGTGACGGTACTGACCAGATGATGCACCGTGGCAAAGCTCTCGACTTCAAACAGCCGCGGCACTTTCACCGAACCGATGGCACAGTTTTTCGACAGGTCGTTGCGCAGCAGGTCGACGATCATCAGGTTTTCGGCGCGGTCCTTTTCGCTCGCAACCAGTTCGGCGATGCGTTCAGCGTCGAGCTTGTCGTGGCCGGCACGCGGGCGGGTGCCCTTGATCGGCTTGGTTTCGACCGCGCCGTCGCGCACACATAAAAAACGCTCGGGCGAGGCCGAGAGAATTTGCGCATAGGGCGTGCTGAGGTACGCCGAATACGGCGCGGGGTTGATCAGCCGCAGCCGCTGGTAGGCCAGCCAGGGATCACCCTGCGCCTGCGCGGTGAAGCGCTGCGCGAGATTGACCTGGTAACAGTCGCCGGCACGGATGTAATTGAGCACACGGTCGAAGGCGTGGCCATATCCCCTGGGTGTGAAATTCGAAGTCACCGGCGAGGTCACGCGGAAGGCCGCGCGGCGGCGTTCGAAAGGTTCGGCGCTGAACAGCCGCACCAGCGCATCCCATTTGCGGTCGGTGTCGGGGTCGCGTCCCTGCCCGGCCAGCCAGGTGCGCTGTTCGGAGTGGTCCACCACCACCGCCCAGTCGTAGATGCCCACGGCCATGTCCGGGATGCGCTCGATGTCGCGCGCACGCACCGGCAGTTTTTCGTAACGCCGCGCGAGGTCGTAACCGAAGTAGCCGATGGCGCCGCCGGTGAAGGGCAATTCACCGCGGCAGGCCGGATCAATCGCCAGTTGTTCGCGCAGCAACTCAAAAGGATCGGCGCGCGACAGTTCACTCGTTTCGCCATGCACTTCGGTCAGCGCGCCGCGGGTGATCAGGCGCACATGCGGTTCGGCAGTGATGATGTCGTAACGTGCCTGGCCGGGATGATGCAGGCCGCTGTCGAGGAACACCGCCCAAGGCCGGTCCGCCACCGCCTCGAACAGCGCGGCGCTGTCGTTGCGATAGGGCAGTTCGGTCAGCAGCGGAGCATGCATAAATTATTCAATATAAACAATAGCTTATAAGATATCGCCGAGGCGAGTACGGGATTGTCGCAGATTCCGGCCATGCTCTTCATTGCGCCAACCGGTGCTGACCCGCATCAGGACATTCAGGTTCCGCAGAAAGTCTGGTAGCCGCGCGATTCTTCCATTGTGGCCGGCGTGGCATACGCCGCAAATTCGATGCGCTCGTCAAACGGCTGCTGCAACACCGAGAGCAAGCGCTCGAAGGGCGCGTAATCGCCGAGGTCAGTCGCCGCGGCCAGCGCCTCCTCGACGCGATGGTTGCGCGGGATGTAAACCGGATTCACCGCGCGCATCGCGGCGGCCTGTTTTTCCGGCGCGAGACCTTCTGACTGCAAGCGCGCCTGCCAGCGCGGCAACCAGGCATCAAGCGCGGCGGCATTGCCGTAGAGCTTGCGCAGGCCGAAAGGGCTGAGCTCGCCCCTGCCTTCCGCGACATCCGCCAGACGGCGGAAGGCCAGCGTGAAATCCGCACCTGCTCCTCCATCCTGTCCCTCCATGCCCGCCAGAAAATCCGTCGCCAGCGCGAAGTCGGCCTCATCCTCGCGCGTCAGCCCCAGCTTGCGCCGCATGCCGGCAAGCCAGTGGCGCTCGTAGTGCTGCTGGAAATCCGCAAGGATTTCCATCGCCCGCTCCACCGCCTTGTCCTGTTCACCACCGGATTCAACCGTGAGCAAGGGCAGCAGCGCCTCGGCAAAACGCGCAAGATTCCAGTTCGCAATCGGCGGCTGGTTGACATAGGCATAACGGCCTTGCTCGTCGATGGAACTGAACACCGTCGCCGGGTTGTAGTGATCCATGAACGCGCAGGGACCGTAGTCGATGGTTTCACCGGACAGCGTCATGTTGTCGGTATTCATCACGCCGTGGATGAAGCCGACGTTGATCCAGTTGGCGATAAGTTTCGCCTGCCGGTCACACAGCGCGCGCAGCAGTTCGAAGTACGGTTGCTGCGCGCCCTTGACCTCCGGGTAATGACGGTCGATCACGTAATCGGCGAGTTTTTTCAGCCTTGCTTCATCACCCCGCGCCGCCAGAAACTGGAAGCTGCCGACACGGATATGGCTCGCCGCCACCCGCGTCAGCACCGCACCCGGCAGGTTGCGCTCGCGGCGCACGATTTCACCGGTGGTCACCGCCGCCAGCGCGCGCGTGGTCGGAATGCCCAGCGCATGCATGGCTTCGCCGATCAGGTACTCACGCAGCACCGGACCCAGCGCCGCCTTGCCGTCACCGCCGCGCGAAAACGGCGTGCGGCCGGAACCCTTGAATGCGATATCGCGGCGTTTGCCCTTGTTGTCGATCACCTCGCCCAGCAGCAGCGCGCGGCCATCACCGAGCTGTGGCGAAAAACCGCCGAACTGGTGGCCGGCATAGGCCAGCGCGATGGTGGCCGTGCCCCCGGGCAGTTTGTTGCCGGCGAAGATCTGCGCGCCTGCTGCGGAATCCAGCGCCTTGGCATCAAGGCCAAGTTCTTCAGCCAGTCCGTGGTTGAGCCTGACCAGCTTCGGCTCGGGGACCTCGGCAGCCTTCCACGGCACGTAGAGGCCTTCGAGGTCGCGGGCGTAGCTGTTGTCGAATTGCAAATTCATTGAAAGGTATGAGCCATTCAAATCGCATTAGCGCTTGCGATAAATTTCCCGACGATGACCGATGGAAAGCGCATGAATGACCAGCCGCCGATACTGAATCTCACAGATGACACGAAAGTCACCGATACGGTAACGCCAAAGGCCCGCGAGTTCACCACGCAGCGCCTCGCCAAAATGCCGGGGATTACCCGGACCTTCCAGCCTGCTTTCCAGCCAATCAAGAATACGCGCCGCTGCCGTACGATCAAGCTTGGTGAGCTGCTTTTGCGCGAATGCCGAAATCTCAACCTTCCAGGCCAAGCGACTTCCTGACTTCTGCAATGGATTTCGCGCGGCCACCTGTTTTACGCGCCTGCTCGGCGAGAACGATGTCCTCCCGGTCTTCCAAGTAGCGCACTACGGCTTCGCGCACCACACCACTCTTGGTGCTGCCAGTAGCTTCGGCAATACGCGCGATCGCGGTTTCCAGTTGTTTTTCCAGTCTTACAGCCAGCATGGCGAACTCCTGCGGGTAATTAACCCAATCTGATGTATGACATTGTATAACAACAACGCAGCCGCCCCAAAAAAAATAATCCAAATAAAATAATGGGTTATTTAATACCAGTCAAAACTCCACCACACTCCGTATCGACTCCCCGGAGTGCATCAAATCAAAGCCCTTGTTGATGTCCGCCAGCTTCAGCTTGTGCGTGATCAGGTCGTCGATATTGATTTTGCCGTCCATGTACCAGTCTACAATCTTCGGCACATCGCGCCGCCCCTTGGCGCCACCAAAGGCCGTGCCCTTCCACACGCGGCCAGTAACGAGTTGAAACGGCCGCGTCTTGATTTCCTGTCCTGCGCCGGCAACACCGATGATCACCGATACGCCCCAGCCCTTGTGGCAGCACTCCAGCGCCTGGCGCATCACGTCAACGTTGCCGATGCATTCAAAGCTGTAATCGGCCCCGCCCTTGGTCAGATTCACCAGGTACGGCACCAGGTCGCCTTCAACTTCCTTCGGGTTGACGAAGTGGGTCATGCCGAATTTTTCAGCCAGCGGCTTGCGTGAGGGGTTGAGGTCAACGCCGACGATCATGTTCGCACCGGCAAGCCGCGCGCCCTGGATCACATTGAGGCCGATGCCGCCGAGGCCAAAGACCACGACATTCGCGCCCGGCTCCACTTTTGCGGTGTTGATCACCGCGCCGATGCCGGTGGTGACGCCACAGCCGATGTAGCAGACCTTGTCGAAGGGCGCGTCCTCGCGGATTTTGGCGAGCGCGATTTCCGGCACCACGGTGTAGTTGGCGAAGGTCGAGGTGCCCATGTAATGAAAGACCTTCTCGCCACCCACCGAAAAGCGGCTGCTGCCGTCGGGCATCACGCCCTGGCCCTGCGTGGTGCGGATGGCCTGGCACAGATTGGTCTTGCCGCTGAGGCAGTACTCGCACTGCCGGCATTCCGGCGTGTACAGCGGAATCACGTGATCGCCTTTTTTCAGGCTGGTCACGCCGGGGCCGATGCCGACCACCACGCCCGCGCCTTCGTGGCCGAGGATCGCCGGGAAAATGCCTTCGGGATCGGCGCCGGAGCGGGTGAATTCGTCGGTATGGCAGATGCCGGTGGCCTTGATCTCGACCAGCACCTCACCCGCGCGCGGGCCGTCGAGGTCCACGGTTTCGATGACCAGCGGCGCTCCGGCCTTGTGCGCGACGGCGGCTTTGACTTTCATGGGTGAAACTCCTTGCGATGAAATGTTGGAAGCTGTGGTCATTCTAGCGTCATGCCAGCCGTTAAACTCGCAGCATGGACAAGGAAGTTCCGACTTATCGCGGCCGCTTTGCACCCTCGCCCACCGGACCGCTGCATTTCGGCTCGCTGGTGGCTGCGGTTGGCAGTTTTCTCGAGGCGCGCGCACAGGGCGGTGCATGGCTGCTGCGCATCGAAGACCTCGACCGGCCGCGTTGCGTACCCGGTGCTGAAGATGACATCCGGCGTACGCTGGATGCACTGGGTCTGCATCCGGACGGCGAAGTGCTGCGCCAGAGCACACGCGATGAAGCCTATGCCGCCGCACTGGATCAGCTCGACCGCCTTGGCAAAATCTATGGCTGCGCCTGCACCCGCCGCGAGATCGCCGATTCAGCACTTGCCGGTATCGACGGCCCGGTTTATCCCGGCAGTTGCCGCCGCGGACTGCCGCAGGGGCGCGCGGCGCGCGCCTGGCGTGTGCGTTGTGACGGTGCAAACATCGCCTTTGCAGACCGCTTGCAGGGCCGCATCAGCCACAACCTCGAACTCGAGATCGGTGACTTTGTGCTGAAACGTGCCGACGGTCTCTACGCCTACCAGCTCGCGGTGGTGGTCGATGATGCGGCGCAGGGCATCACCGACATCGTGCGCGGCGCCGACCTGCTGCATTCAACAACGCGGCAAATCCACCTGCAGCAGTTGCTCGGTTTGCCGGTGCCGCGTTATGCCCACCTGCCGGTCGCGGTCAACGCGAAGGGCGAAAAACTCTCCAAGCAGACACTGGCCGCCGCCGTGGATGTGCGTGAACCGGCGCCGTTGCTCAATCGTGTATTGAAATTTCTGGGACAGCCGCAGATTGAGGATTGCGATACACGCGACCTTGCGGCGTTCTGGCCGGCGGCGATTAACGGCTGGCGCCTTGAACGTGTGCCACACAGCCGCAGCCCGCCGGCACCGGACTGACTCAGTATTTCGCCGGGCGCAGTATCTCGACTTCGGACAGCAGCAGCCGCACCGAAAAATGCGGCCCGAACTGTTCGACGATCTTCTGCGCGATGACCTCGGCGACGTCGCGTTCGCAGATCACCTTCATCTCGATGGTGCGGTCGGTATCACCGGCACCTTCGCGGCGGTGCTCCCCGTCGGCGGCGAAGCTGCCGCCGCGCACCTCATGCACGGTATAGCCGTGAGCGCCGAGGCGGCCGACCAGCGTGACCAGGCGCTCCTCCAGCACGTATTCGGAGATGATTGTCAGTTGGCAGCGACTATGGGTTTGCAAACTCATAAACGTCCTCCCAGCCAGGCCAGCAGCGGCAGATTCACAAAAACATTGAAGGGAAAGGTCACCGCCAGCGCGGCGGAGATGCCCAATGCCGGATTGGCCTCGGGCACCGCCATGCGCATTGCTGCCGGCGCGGCGATATACGAAGCACTGGCGAGCAACACAGCAAACAAGGTGGCGCCGCCAGCCGACAGGCCGAGCAGCCAATGTCCCAGCAGCACGCCCAGCGCGCCCAGCACCAGCGGCGACAACAGGCCGAAAACAACCAGCTTCACGCCGGCGCGGCGCAGATCGGGCATACGCCCGCCGACCACCAGGCCAAGTTCGAGCAGATAGATCGCCAGCAGGCCGCGAAACAGGTCACCAAACACCGGCTTCAGGGGCTTGAAACCTTCAGCGCCGATCATCCAGCCAATCACGATGCCGCCGATCAACAGCACGATGCCCTTGTTCACCGCCACCTCGCGATAGACCGAGGCTCCGCCGGCAGCAACCGCGCCCCCGGCCCTGGCCAGCACCACGCCGGCAATGATGCCAGGCGCCTCCATCAGCGCCAGCAACACCGGGAGGAAGGATTCGTAGGCAATACCACGCTGCTGAAGGTAAGCACTGCCGATGGCAAAGGTCACCACCGACACCGAGCCGTAGTGCGCGGCAACACTCGCCGCGTCGGCGCGCTTCAGGCCTACGCCATGGAGCAGCGCAGGAAACAGTATGAAAGGCTCGGCAAAACCGGCGAATACCGCGAATGCAGCCGGCAGCGCCACCTGCGCCAGCGGCTGATGGGCGAGTTCGACACCACCCTTGAGGCCGATCGCGAGCAGCAGATAAATCGACAGTGCCTCGTACACCGGCTCCGGAAACCGCAGGTCGGAACGCGCCAGCCGGGCGAACACGCCCAGCGCGAAGACCAGAATCAGCGGATCAAGGCCCACATTCCGCCTAGATCACTTTGGCCGCGCGCAGCGCGGCAATGGTTGAGGCGTCGTAACCCAGCGCGCCGAGGATGGCGTCATTGTCTGCGCCCACCTTGCGTGGTGGTGTATCGGCGCGCGGCCCGTCGTGGGCGAAGGTGAACGGCGAAAGCGGCACCTTCAGCTCCTTCGCAAAACCGGTGACCTCAGGCGGAAAGCTGTGGAACAGGCCACGCGAGGCGGTCTGCACCTCGTTCATGCACTCGGGAATGGTGCGCACACGGCCGGCCGGGGCGCCGGCTTCGTTGAACAGCGGCTCCCACTGCGCCGCGGTTTTGGTCATCAGCTTTTCCTGCATCAGTGCGCGCAGTGCCGGGATGTTGTCGCGGCGCGCGGCACCGGTGGCAAAACGCGGATCGTCATTCAATGCGGTCAGCCCGAGCACCTTGAGCAGGCCCTGATGCTGGTGCTCCTCGTTGATGGCAAAGGCGATCAGGCCATCGGCGGTGTTGAAAGTGGTCGAGGCCGGCGAGCGGCTCGCCGCATCGTTGCCACCCTGTTTGGGCTGGGCACCGGTATTCATGAAGGCGGTGACCACAGACGCCATCAGGATGATGTTGGTGTCGAGCATCGCGAGGTCGATGTACTGGCCCTTGCCGGTGCGCTGCTTCTGGTACAACGCGGCCGACACCGCATAGGCGGCAGCGAGTCCGGTCGAGTAATCAATGATCGGCGGGCCGGCCTTCAGCGGGCCGCTCTCTTTGGTGCCGGTGACACTCATGAAGCCGGACCAGGCCTGGATCACACTGTCGTAGGCGGGATGGCTTTTTTTCGGGCCGCTGTTGCCGTAGGCGGTGATCGACATGAAGATCACCTCGGGATTCACTTTTTTTACCGCTTCATAATCGATGCCGCGCCTGGCTGCAGAGCCGCTGCGCAGGTTCTGCACCACCACGTCGCATTCGGCGGCGAGCTTCAGGAAGATGTCGCGGCCTTCGGGCTTGTTCAGATCCAGCGACAGGAAACGCTTGTTCGAGGACTGGGTCATGAAACCCAGCGACAGGCCCTGCTCGCCATACGAGGGATCGGCCGCTTCGGAGCGCCAGCGCACGGTTTCGCCGCGCCCCGGCGGTTCGATCTTGATCACCTCGGCGCCGAGCAGCGCGAGCTGGTAAGCGCAGAACGGGCCCGCAAGCACGCGGGTGAGGTCCAGAACCTTGATGCCCGCGAATGCGCGCGGATCGTTGACTGCGGGAATGGCCATGATGCGTCCTCTGAGTGAGGGCGCATCATATCAAGCCCTTGCGCGGGGCTGGCGGTTCAGCGGCGTGTCTGGTTCAAACCCACGCGCAGTGGTGCCGCCGATTTCTCCGCCGCCGCCTTGGCCAGCAGCGCCTGCAACTGCGGCATCGCCTCGCGTGCGGCATCCTCGCCCGCTGCAAGGTTGGCCAGTTTGTGCGAAAAATCGGTGATCCGGGCACGCACGGTCTGCGGGCGGATCACGATGTCCGCTGCCGCGGCATCAGCCGAACCACGCCACGACACATCCACCGCAATCACGATGTCTGCGCCCATCTGCCGCGCCACCGCGGCGGGCACACGGCTGGCGACTCCGCCATCGACATATTCGGTGCCGCGGATTTTCACCGGCCAGAACAGCTTCGGCACACTCGCCGAGGCCCGCACCGCGAGACCGGTGTTGCCGCGGTTGAAGATGGTCATCCGGCTCGACTCGCGCTCGGCGACGATCACCGCGAAAGGTTTCGCCATCGCCTCCAGCGGCCGGTTGCGCACCATCTCGTTGATGTAGTTCTGCAGGCGCTCGCCCTCGATCACGCCGGGGCCGAACAGCGTGAAGTCGAGCAGGTCGTTGTCCTCGATACGCAGCGCATTGGCTTCGATCTCGGCGGCGCGCAGACCGCTGGCATGCAGCGCCGCGACCACCGCGCCGGAACTGACGCCGACCACCACATCAGGTTCGATGCCGGCGGCCTCCAGCGCCTTGAGCACGCCAACATGGGCGAAACCGCGCGAGCCGCCGGCGCCCAGCACCAGGCCGACCACCGGCTGTTTTTTGATCAGCGGCTGCAAAGGCGCGGCAAGCGGCGCGTCGGCCGCGGTGTGGTTGACCGGTGCCATCGCGCAGCCGGCGAGCAGCACGGCACCAAGCAGCAGCACACATCGATTCAACAGCGTTGCGGTTTTCATGGGGTTGCGGCGGAGAGGCATTTGGGGAGTGTTGAATGACCCACATTTGGCGTCAAGGTTCCCTTGCAGGCATGGCTGGAACGGGAGCCGGGTTGGGTTGGCAGGAATTCCGGACTGACCAAATTGGTCAGCAAGCCCGTCCTGTCAGCGGGTTGCCTTGCCCCGGCAAACACGACAGAATCCGCGTCGTTTGAATACCATAAAAACGAATTGTTCTGTTGAGGAGAAAGTTCATGTCGATGCTGCGCTCCATCTCGCTGCTGCTGCTCGCCGCCTTTGGCCTGTCAGCGCTTCCCGTGCTTGGCCAGGATTATCCGGCACGTCCGATCCGGCTGCTGATTCCGAACAACACCGGGTCCTCGGTGGATACCCTGGGCCGCATCTTTGCCAACACCTTCAGCCAGGTTTCCGGCCAGCAGATGGTGGTCGACAATCGCGGCGGTGCCGGCGGCATCATCGGCATGGAGATTGGCAAGGACGCGCTGCCCGACGGCTACACCCTGGTCTCGGCCTCGACCGCGGCCATGGTGATCGGCCCGCACATCCACAAGAAGCTGCCCTTCGATCCGCTGAAGGACTACGCCTTCATCTCGCTGTTCGGCAATACGCCTAACATTCTGGTGGTCAATCCTTCGCTGCCGGTGAAGTCGGTGAAGGAACTGATCGACTTAAACGCGAGCCGCGGCGGCAAGGCCAACATGGCCTCGGCCGGCGTCGGCTCCCAAAGCCATCTCGCCGGCGTGATGTTCATGAACCTCGCAAAGTCCGAGGCCCTGCATGTGCCGTACAAGGGCGGAGGTGCCTCGGTCGCCGCGGTGGTGGCCGGTGAATCGCAGTGGACCATCACCCCGGGACCGGCGGTGGCCGGCATGATCAAGGGCGGCAAGCTGCGCGCGATCGCGCACACCCTGCCCACCCGCAGCGCACTGCTCGGCGACCTGCCGGCGATCGCCGACACCGTGCCCGGCTACCAGTATGGCGGCTGGAACGGCCTGCTGGCGCCGGTGAAAACTCCCCAGCCGGTGCTCAACAAGGTGCGCGAGCTTCTGATCAAAACCACGCAGAACGCCGATTTCCGCCGCCTGTTCGAGGCGCAGATGACCGAGGTGGTGACCAACACCCCGCAGGAATTCCGCAAGTTCGTCGAGGCTGAGATCAAGGCGATGGGGCCGGTGGTGAAGGCCGCAGGGCTGCAAACCTTCTGAGCAGCGCCCGGTTGTGACAAACAAGGGCGGCTGCGGCCGCCTTTGTTTTTCAGAGAACCGGGTTTCCACCCGCTGCCGCCATCGCCGCGACCAGTTCACCCTGCTTCGCCGAAAGTGTCTTCAGCCAGCGCTGACCGCCGAAGGTAAAACCGATCCAGTAGCCGAGTTCGACAAGCTCGGGTTCGCTGAACTCGCCCTTCAACTGCGCCCACAAGGCATCATCAGCCTGATTGGGGTCGTACATGATCGCGTCGGCGTAACGCAGCGCGATTTTTTCACGCTCGCTGAACTTGGCTGATTTTTCATACTGCATCAGCTCCGCCATCTTGCTGTCTGCCTGCCGCGCGGACCGCGCGGTGCCCTGATTGCTTCAGTAGCCGCATTCGATGGTGAAGGCGACGTAGGCGCGCAGCGTTTCCTTGAGGTCGTGCTCAAGCACACCGGCGCCGTTGTCGAACAGCATTTCCCGGGTCTGCGTGAACGAACGCATGACATCGGGCTGGTGGGCGCGGATCGCCTGGTTTTCAGGGCCGGGACGGCCGGCGGCAATGGCCTCGTCCAGCCAGCGGCGGATTTGCGGGTCGGTCACGGCATCGGGAGTCACATAACTGATGCGGGCCATGTTGCGTCTCCATTCATGGATTGTGATGGTGTCATCATGCACAAGCGGGCATCGCGTTACAATCGCGCCTCCCGAAAATCCGCCGCGGAGACCGCGTTTTGAAAGCCCTGATCGTCCATGAGCATGGCCCGCTCGACAACCTGAAGCTCGAAGAAGCCGCTGATCCGGTACCCGGCCCCGGCCAGGTGCTGATCGATGTACATGCCGCCAGCGTCAATTTCCCCGACCTGCTGGTGATCGCCGGCACCTACCAGATCCTGCCGCCGCTGCCGTTCAGCCCGGGCAAGGATATGGCCGGCGTCGTCGCCGCGGTCGGCCCCGGCGTGACCGCGGTACAGCCCGGCGACCGCGTCGCGGCGCAAAACGAATACGGCGCCTACGCACAAAAATGCGTGGTGCCGCAGCACAACTGCTACCCAATGCCGGAGTCAATGTCCTTTGACGACGCCGCGGCGATGGGCATCGCCTACCCGACCGCGCACTTCTCACTTGTCGAGCGCGGTCGCTACCAGCCGGGCGAAACAGTGCTGATCAACGGTGCGGCCGGCGGTGTCGGCATCGCCACCATCCAGGTCGCCAAGGCGCTGGGCGCCACCGTGGTGGCCAGTGTAAGCAGTGCGGAAAAAGGCATGCTCGCCAAGGCCAACGGCGCCGACCACGTGATCCGCACCGATGTACCGAATCTGCGCGACGCCTTCCGCGACCAGATCTACGCCGCGGTGGGCAAGCGCGGCATCGACATCATCGTTGATCCGGTGGGTGGCGACGTCTTCGATGCCAGCCTGCGCGTGATTGCATGGTCGGGACGCATCATCGTTGTCGGTTTTGCCGAAGGCCGCATCCCAGAGGTCAAGGCCGGCCACCTGCTGGTGAAAAACATTTCGCTGATCGGATTGCAGTACAGTGCTTATCGCGACCGCAAGCCCGAGCAGGTGCAGCGCGTGCAGGGTGAACTGTTCGACTGGTACGTGCAGGGCAAAATCAAACCCCATGTCATGGGCGCCTGGCCGCTGGCGCAATACCGCGAGGCGCTGGCCACGGTGCGTGACCGCAAGGTGGTCGGCAAGGTGGTAATCAAGATGCGCTGAGGATGGCGCAAAATGATCAGCCTTTCAGCATCAGCGGCAGTCCGCTGAGGATCAGCACCACGCACACCGTTCTGCGGAAGGTGGTCTCGCTCAAACCGGTGTGAATGCGATCGCCGATGAAAATGCCGGCGAGCATGAACGGCAGCGCTGCCGTGAACAGCAGCAGCGATTCGCGGCCGAACTCGCCCACCGCCCAGTAACCGATCCCGCGCACCACCGCCAGCGTCATCATCAGCGCCGCCAGCGTGCCGCGGAACTGCTCCTTGGTGACGCGGATCGCGTCCATGTAGATGGCGAAGAAAATGCTCGCCATGGTACCGAACAGGGTGCCCACCGCGCCGGCGAGAAAACTCGCCAGTGTCGCCACCGCGCGCGGGGTCTCCAGCTTGCTGCCGCGGAAAGTCTGCCACAACGCATGCGCGCCGTAGGCGCTGACCAGAAGGCCGAGGCCGCGGGTGAGCCAGGCCGCATCGAGGGTCTTGAACAGCCACAACCCGGCAAGGATGCCGATCATGCACGAGGGCAGGATCTTCAGGATCATCGGCAGTGACACATGACGCCGGTCCTTGCCGAACAGCGTGGCCGAGGACGAGATGGTGAGCAGCGTCCACACCGGCACCAGCACCTTCATCGGGATCACCAGCGCCAGCAGCGGCATCGCGGCAAAACCGCCGAAGCCGGTGCTGCCGCGCAGCGCGTAACTCCCGACCAGCACCACCGCGCAATACAGCCACGCCCCCGTGGACAATTCGATCACCGCCCCGCAGCCTGGAGCTCGATCAGGCGCATCACCTCGGTGGCCGCGCCCTGCGCCTCTTCACGCGTCAGGCGCTCGGCGGCTTCGCCGTCACGCTTGCGGATTGCGGCGAGCATCGCGCGCAGCGCCTTCACACTCTCCTTCGAGCGGCTGTCAGAACGTTTCGGGTGCGAGAGCCCCAGCGCGCGCCAGCGCCAGATGCGCGCATGCAGCGTGCCGAGCATCGATGACAGCGTCTCGCTGCCGGCGCCCTCGAACAGCACCGCGTAAAAACGGTTCTTGGTTTCCAGCACCTCCTGCGCATCGCCGCGCTCGTAGGCGCCGGCCACCACATCCAGTGCCTGCGCCAGGCGTTTCAGCTCGGCATCGCCGGCGTTCTGCACGAACAGCCGTGCGGCGAGCCCTTCCAGCACGGCGCGTATGGTGTAGAGGTCCTTGGCTTCGGCCAGAGACAGCTCGCGCACCACCGGCCCCTTGTTCGGCACGTTGGCGATCAGGCCTTCGCTCTCGAGCTGGCGCAGCGCCTCGCGGATCACCGTGCGCGACACGCCCATCATTTCGGTCAGCTCGCGTTCGGTCAGCCGTGCGCCCGGCGCCAGCCGGCCGTCGATGATGGCGCGGCGCAGTCCGTCCAGTACCTGCAGCCGCAACGGCGCGGCAAGCTTCTGAATTTCATCGAGTTTTGGTGGAACCATGGCCGGCAGTTTAGCGCAGTTGACCCTACTCGTAATACCGTAATACGATATTACGGTTCGCCTTCCAATCCCCAATCCCGTTACCGGCGGGCTTCCAAAAAAGCCGAGCCGGCAAACCATCCTGAGGAGCATGCAAGCATGAGCACCCCCGTCAAAGTCGGCATCGTCGGCCTCGGCCGCTGGGCCAAGGTCCTGACCCGCGCCGCAAAACAGTCGAACAAGGTCCAGATCGTCGCCGGCTACAGCCGCTCGCAGGAAAAGCGCGATGCCTTCGCCGCCGAGATGGGCGTGCCGGCGGTGCCCGACATGCAGACCATGCTGGCCAACCCCGAGATCAAGGGCGTGATCCTGACCGTGCCCAACGAGCAGCATCTGCCGATGGCCGAGATCGTCGCCAAGGGCGGCAAACATGTGTACACCGAAAAACCGATCTCGCAGACGCTGGAAGACGGCCTGAAAATCGAAGCGCTGCAGAAGCAGTACGGCATCACCGTCACCGTCGGCCACAGCGCGCGCCTGATGGCCGGCATCCGCATCATCAAGGAAAAAATCGACGCCGGCGAACTCGGCCGCGTCGCTTTCATGGAAGCCAACTTTTCCAATGAACGCGCGCTGGAACTGACGCCGCAGACCTGGCGCTGGTACAAGGACCGCGCGCCCGGCGGCCCGCTGTCGCAGCTCGCGATCCACCAGTTCGACGTGCTGCACATGCTCGGCGGTGAAGTGCAGGAAGTCTCCTCGATGGCCTCCAAGCTGTCGCCGGTCGGCGCCGAGGTGGACGACCAGTCGATGACCCTGGTGCGCTTCAAGGACGGCAAGATCGGGTATGTCGGCTCCTGCTGGACCTCGCCCGGCATCTTCTCGGTGCGCGTGTTCGGCTCCAAGGGCCTGATGCACTACGAAATCGACTTCGGCACCTGGGACACCCCGCACCTGCTGCATGACAATTCCGTGCTCTACATCCAGCGCGGCAAGGACGGCTGGGCCAAGCGCGAGGACATCAAGCTGCCCGAGTCCGACATGTTCCGCGCCGAACTCGAGGCCTTCGCCGGCAGCTGCATCTCCGGCAAGACGAATGAACTGACCGCGCACAACGGCAACGTCGCGGTGGCGATGACCAACGCCGCGCTGAAATCAATCGACCGCAAGGGCCAGTGCGTCAGCATCGAAGAAGTGATGAACGACGCCCGCGCCAAGAACGACTCGAAGCGCGCCGCCTGAATCTGGAGACCGACCATGGCCAAACTCGCCACCCGTTACTTCATCGACCTCACCCAGCCCGAGGTCGCCGCACAGCTGAAAAAAAATCCGCTGGTGATCCTGCCCGCGGGCAGCGTCGAGCAGCACGGCCCGCACCTGCCCACCGGGACTGACATCTATGCCGCCAATGTCATCGGCCACGCGGTGGCCGAGCGCATGGACGGCCTGGTGCTGCCCGGCGGCCCGCTGGGTGTGACGCCGATGCACATGCCCTTCGAGGGCACGATCACGCTGTCGCCCGACACCTACCAGCGCGTCGTTACCGAAACCTGCGCCTCGACCGCACAGCACGGCGCGAAACGCCTGTTGATCCTGAACTGGCATGAAGGCAACATTCCGTCGCTGGCGATTGCCTCGGAAAAGCTGCACCGCGAAGTCGGCATGAGCGTGATCGTGGTCCAGGCCTGCTACGTCGCCGCCGAACTCTATGGCCACGACTGCGGCGGCCTCACCCACGGCGGCGAAATTGAGGCGCTGGCGGTGCTCGCATACCAGCCCGAGCTGGTGCACCTCGACCGCATCGATTACTCCTCCGACCACAGCCACGGCCGCAAATGGGACCGCCTGCGCCGCACCCACAGCTACCAGCCGGTGCTGCGCGACATCAAAACCATCGCGGCAACGGGCTGGTATGGTTCACCCGAACACGCCACCGCCGCCAAGGGCCTGAAGATGCTCAACGACATCGCCGACGCCATTGCCAGGGAATGCGGCGATATTTTTGCGCTGCTCGACGAGGCGCAGGGCGGCACCGCTGAAATCAAACATCTGAAAGTGGCCAGCTGATCATGGCGCGCGTCCTTACGCAGGTTGACGCCAAAAGCATGGGCCTGCCCGGCCGCAAATCGCTGGAGATTGTTTCCGGCGAAAAAGGCTCGCAGGCGGTGACACTGCGCCTGGTTGAAATCCCGCCGGCCAAACCCGGTGACGCGCCGCGAGGCAAACACTTTCACCAGGGCTTCGAGGAATGTATTCATGTGATGTCCGGCAAAGGCTGCACCGAGGCCGACAGCGGCAGCTATCCGCTGAAAGCCGGTGACACCATCCTGATTCCTTCGGGCGAGAAGCACGCCACGCGCAATACCGGCAACGAACCGCTGGTGCTGCTGTGTTTCTTCCCGGTGGCGGACATCAGCCAGCGCACGCAGGAAACTGCACCTCTTAAAAGCTAGCCACAGAGGTCACAGAGAACACAGAGAACTGCAAAAGCTACTCAACAAGATGCTCGCGGCATCGTCGTGGGTTTTCTCTGTGATCTCCGTGTCCTCTGTGGCTTAAAAGGTTTTCAAATGACCATTGACGTTCTTTGCCTCCGCCCCGAAGCTGATTTCACCCGTGTCGGCGTCATACCGCCCAAAAACATCAACATCGCCTATCGCAAGCCGGATGATGCCGACCTGCCGGCACTGATGAAGCAAGCCCGCGCGCTGCTGATTCCCGCGGTCGGCCCGAAACTGCCGGCAGCACTGTTCGAAGGCACAACCGTAAAGATGGTGCAAATCACCGGCGCCGGCGTGGACCGTCTTGACGAGGCGGCGCTGAAAAAACTCGGCATCCCAGTCGCCAACGTCCCCGGCGGCAGCAACAGCGCGCTGGCCGAATACACCACCACCTGCGCATCCGTCCTGCTGCGCCGTTTTGCCTGGGCCGATGCGGAGATCAAGAAAGGCAACTATGTGCCTTTCCGCAACCGCATGATGGCCGACAACCTGGCCGGCATCGACGGCGCGACCGTCGGCGTGGTCGGCATGGGCGTGATCGGCATGGCAGTGGCGCAGGCGTTTCACCGCATCGGCTGCCGCATCGTCTATTTCGACCCGGCGCTCAAAGACAAGTCACAGGCCGAGGCAATAAACGCCAAAGCCTTGCCACTGGATGAGTTGCTCAAAAACTCCGACGTGGTCACTCTGCACGTACCGCTAATACCGGCGACGACAAACCTGATTGGCTCCGCGCAACTCACGCTGATGAAACCTGAAGCCGTGCTGATCAACGGCGCCCGCGGCGGCGTGGTCGATGAGGCGGCGCTGGCGCAGGCCCTGCGCGAAAAACGCATCGCCGGTGCTGCGGTCGATGTCTACACCATCGAACCTGCTCCCGCTGACAACCCGCTGTTGAAGCTTGAAGGTGAAGCCGCTTCCCGCCTGCTGCTGACTCCGCATGTCGCTGGTGTCACCCGCCAGTCGGCGGCCTTCCTGTTCAAGGCTGCCTGGGAAAACGTCCAGCATGTGCTGGGCGGCGGTGCGGCAGCGAATCGCGTCTACTAGAATACGGGGCTCATCAGGAGGAGCCCCTTTGAAAAAGAACAAACCCCTCGGCGTTGCAGTCATCGGTTCGGGACGCATCGGCACGCTGCGTGCGCGGCTTGCCGCAAAACATCCCTCGGTCGGATTTCTCGCGGTGTCGGATCTCGATGCCGGCAAGGCCAAAGCTCTCGCCGAAACCTCCGGCGCCGATCTGCACTCGACCGACAACTTCGCGCTGATCGAGCACCCCGATGTCACCGCGGTGTTCGTGTCCACACCTGAAGGCGAACACGCGGCACCGATCAAGCGCGCTCTGGAACTGGGCAAGCCGGTGCTGGTGGAGAAACCCATCGCCCTCTCGCTGCGCGACGCCGAGGACATCCTCGCCACGCTGAAAACCACCGGCGGCAAGCTGCGCGTCGGTTACAGCCGCCGCTACAAGGAATGTTTCCTGCGCGCCAAGGAACAGATGATCCACGGCCGCCTCGGCCAGGTCACCGGCGGGCTGGCCCGCGTCTACAACTCGCGTGCCCAGGCCTTCTCGATCCTGAAACGCGACCCGCACGCGACACCGGTGCTGGACGTGCTGACCTATTACGTCGATCTGATGTGCTGGTTTCTCGAAGGCAATCCTCCGGTGGAAATCGTCGCCCGCGGCCAGAAGGGCATCTTCCGCGAGGCCGGCTACGGCGCTGATGATGTGACCTGGGCCATCGTCACCTTCGCCGACGGCGCGGTGGTCAACTTCGGCGTCAGCTACGCGCTGCCGGCGAAATACCCGACCCTGGGCCAGTCCGACCGTGTGGAACTGCTCGGCACCGAAGGCACGATGATCATCGACGACGACCACATGGACCATGTGCTGTATTCGGACAGGGGCATCCCGCACGCCTATGTGCCGGACCACGCGGTGAACATGGCCTTCCTTGGCAGCAACACCGCCGGCGACTGGGCGGTGGGTGACTTCTGGGGGCCGCTCGCCAACGAAACCCGCGCCTGGCTCGACCATCTGGTCACCGGCCACCCGACTGTGCACACCACGCCGGAACAGGCGATGGTCAACCTGCAGACCACCATCGCCATCGAACGCTCGGCGCGTGACGGCAAGCCGGTGCGCCTGCCGCTCGAAATCTGACGATAAAAAAACTCCGGAGGACCACATGAAAAAAATACTGCCGGCCCTGGCCGCCGCATGCTTCGCTGTGCCCGTAACCCAGGCCCAGGACTATCCCAACCGCCCGGTGCGGATGATTTCACCAAACCCGCCCGGCGGCGCCAACGACACCATCGGCCGCATCGTCGCCACCAAGATCGGTGAAATGCTCGGCCAGCCGATGGTGATCGACAACCGCGGCGGCGCCGGCGGCACGCTGGGTGCAGAAATCGCCGCCAAGTCCAATCCGGATGGCTACACCCTGCTCGCCGCCTCGGTATCGACACACTCCTTCTCACCGGCGCTGAAGGACAAACTCAATTACGAACCGGTGAAGGACTTCGCGCCGATCTCGCTGTTCGCAATTTCGCAGAACCTGCTGGTCGCCAATCCCTCGTTGCGGGTGAATACCGTCGCGGAACTGCTGGCCCTGGCCAAAGCCAAGCCCAAGCTCAACTACGCCTCGGGCGGCACCGGCTCGACCAGCCATTACGCGATCGCACTGTTCGTGCACCGCGCCGGCATCGACAAGATCACGGTACACGTGCCATACAAGGGCGGCGCACCCTCGGTCGCGGCGACGATGGCCGGCGAGACTCAGTTCTATTTCGGGCCGATGGCGAGCATGACTTCGCAGGTGCAGGCCGGCAAACTGCGCGCGCTTGCGGTGGGCGGCCTGAAGCGTTCGCCGACACTACCGGATGTGCCCACGGTTGCCGAATCCGGGGTGCCGACCTATCAGTCCTTCGGCTGGTTCGGCCTGATGGCGCCGGCAAAAACACCGCGTCCGGTGCTGCAGAAACTGCACAAGGCCACACTCAGCGCGATGGCTTCGGCCGATGTCGGGCAGAAATTCCTCAGCCTCGGTGTTGATCCGGTGACCAACTCGCCGGAGGAATTCTCGAAGTTTGTCGCCGACCAGCTGGTCCGCTACAAGGCCGCGGTGAAAGAGCTCGGCATCACTGCCGACTGAATTCCCGTCCAGAGCCTGTCTCAAAACCTGCCGAGCGCAGGCGTTTTGAGGCAGGTTCTAGCCCGGTGGCCAGTGCAGCGGCCTTCCGGCGAGTATATGCAGGTGCAGATGAAACACCGTCTGCCCTGCCTCCGCGCCGTTGTTGATCACCAGCCTGAACGCATCACCCACACCCAGCTGGCGGGCGACCTTGCCTGCGGCCAGCATCATGTGGCCCAGCAGCGCCTGATCAGGCGCTGCTGCGTCGGCCAGCTTCGGAATCTCCTGCTTCGGGATCAGCAGCACATGCACCGGTGCCTGGGGGTTGATGTCGCGAAAGGCCAGACACATCTCGTCTTCGTAAACGATGTCGGCCGGAATCTCACGGGCGATGATTTTGCTGAACAGTGTGGGCATGGCCATGGTCTCCAGGAACAGTTTCAGCCCGATGATAAGCGGCTTCCGCCCTTTTCAGCAGGTACAAGGTGAGTGGCCACAAACTATGCGTAAAATTTCAAGTATTTGATTTTATTGATAAATAACATAAAACCTGCTGATTGGAGCCTCGGCCAGAGCTAAATCCGAGATTATTATGCTGCACTGCAAAATATTTTTTGGCCAAAGTCTTGACTTGGCTTCAAGCGCCCTTATAATTTGAATTGTGCGGCGCAATATATTTCGGGCGCCTAGATAGCAGTGACCTCATTAATTAACTGTTTTTAAAGGAGAATCACCATGTTTCAGACTCCGGAACAACTTATTGCACTGAACAAAGCCAACCTCGAAGCCGCGATGAAATTTGCTGGCGTAGCGATTGGTGGCGCCGAGAAAATGATCGACCTGCAACTGAAAGCCGCCAAGACCGCATTCGCAGACAGCTTCGAAGGCGCGAAAGCCGTGGCTTCGGTCAAGGATCTGCAGCAGTTCTCCTCGCTGAAAGACAGCCTGGCCCAGCCGTCGCTCGAAAAAGCCACCGCCTACGCCAAAAGCATCTACGACGTCGCCACCGAAACCCAAGCCGAATTCGGCAAGCTGGTTGAAGCGCAAGTCGCCGAGTTCAACAAGGAACTGGTGTCGGGCCTCGACAAGATGATCAAAACCGCCCCGGCGGGTTCGGAAGTCGGCATCGCCGCAGTCAAGTCGGGCATTGCCGCCGTCAACTCGGCCTACGACAACCTGACCAAGGTCGCCAAGCAGTTCGCGCAAGCCAGCCAGTCGAACTTCGAAGCCGCCGCTACGCAAGCCACTGCCTCGGTGAAAAAGGCCGGCAAGAAAGCCGCCTAAGCTTCAGCACAGGCAGGCAGCAGCAAAAAGCCCCGGAGAAATCCGGGGCTTTTTTCATGGCACCAGGTAATGACCTGTTTTTTTCCCTCTGCGCTCTGCATATGTCACCCCACACTGCTGTTCATGCCGCTGTCCACGGAAAACCCAACGCGCTGACCCCGGCCTTCAGCAACGCGATCGCCTCCTCAACACGCGCTGCATCGCCACGCACGCCGAGCTCGATGAAACGCTCCGGCGTCACCCGCGGCAGGCTGAACACTTTGAGGCCTGGATATTTCGCCAGGCATTCGTTCATCAGCTCGATCAGCTGGCTCTCGCCGGCCTCGCGCACAATGATCGCCGCCTCCACAGCGCCAACCGCCACGGCATCGCGGTACACGTGATCGAGCACCCAGGCCATCATCGGCCAGGACATCTCCGGGAAGCCCGGCAGGAAATGGTGGCGGCCCACGGTAAAGCCCGGGATGCGGTTGTAAGGATTGGGGATGATCGAGGCGCCCTGTGGAAACTCGCCCATCATCAACCGTTGCGGCGTCACCCCCTTCGGATCATCGACAAAACGCGCACGGATCTCGGCCTCGGCTTCGGGATGCAGCAGCAGCGCCACGCCAGCGGCGCGCGCCGCGCATTGCCGGGTGTGATCGTCAGGTGTGGCACCGATGCCGCCAAAACTGAACACCACATCCTCACCCGCCAGCGTACGCCGCAGTGTCGTGGTGATCAGCTCCGGATCATCTCCCAGGTATTGCGCCCAGGACAGCTCCAGCCCGCGCTCGGCGAGCAGCGAGATCACCTTCGCCATGTGTTTGTCCTGGCGTTTGCCAGACAGGATTTCGTCACCGATGATGATGGCCGCGAATTTCAATACAGGCTCCAGTCAAAAAACATTGAAAGAACCGTGACGCCCCGAGAACCGTAGCGAGCACCGCCGGGCAAGGGGCACGGAGTCCTCCAAGAGGACTTGCTTCGCAGCGCCCCCCAAGAGGACTTGCTTCGCAGCGCCCCCCAAGAGGACTTGCTTCGCAGCGCGCTGAAGTCGAGACATATCGTGACGGAAGGCGAGACTTCGAGCACCGCGCGACGCCGCCCTGGCAGTGCGCAGCAGGTTGTCGGGGCTTCAGGAGTGGATGTAGCTTTCGAGCTGCTGAATGGTCATCTGCTGTTCGGCAATCACTTCCTTGACCAGGTCACCGATGGACAGCATGCCAATGACCTTGCCGCCATCAAGCACCGGCAGGTGGCGGATGCGCTTGCCGCTCATCAGCCCCATGCATTCGTCCACGGTCTGCTTCGGCCCGACACAGACCACCTTGTCGGACATGATTTCGCTGACCGCAAGATCGTGCGAGGATTTACCGAGCAGGATCACCTTGCGCGCGTAGTCGCGTTCGGAAATGATGCCACGCAGCTTGTCGCCCTCCATCACCAGCAGCGCGCCACAGTTTTTTTCGGCCATCATTTTCAGCGCATCGAAAACGCTGGACTGCGGAGCCACTGACCAAACGCTGCCGCCCTTGCCCTGCAACAACTGGCTGACTGTTCTCATGCCCCCCTCCTCGACGAGAAACCGGACACGCCGGCCGGAATTCAGTCTACCGAATTCCGCAGGCGGTGCAACGGCTACTGATCAGTGCGCGGCGATGGCGTCCGCTTTCTGCAACAGGTTTTGCGCCATGCGGATGTTGGCGATATCCACCAAACGGCCATCGACCTGCACCGCGCCCTTGCCCTCGCGGGCGGCCTGGGCCATCGCTTCGACAATGCGTCGGGCCTTGGCGACTTCTTCCGGTGACGGGCTGAACACCGCGTTGGCGGCCTCGATCTGCGTCGGGTGAATAGCCCACTTACCCTCGAAACCCAGCGCCGCGACACGGCGTGCGGCGGCCAGATAACCCTCGGGATCCTTGAAATCCCCATAGGGGCCGTCAATCGGACGCAGCCCCCAGGCACGGCAGGCCACCAGCATGCGCACCTGGGCGGCATGCCAGGGATCGCTCTGGTGAAACTCGCGTTTGCCCGCGGCATCCTTGTCGGACAGCACGCCGTATTCCGGATGCAGGCCGCCGATGATGGTGGTGCGGGCGCGGGTCGAGGCGGCAAAATCGCCGGAACCGAAAGCCATCGCCTCGAGCCGGCGGCTGGACTGCGCGATGGTTTCGACGTTGGCCAGGCCCAGCGCGGTTTCGATCAGCGCCTCGAAGCCGATGCGTTTCTTGCCACCTCCTCCACGGCCCTGCGCGGTCTCGATCTGCGTCACCAGCATGTCCAGCGCATAGAGATCGGCGGCCACACCGACCTTGGGCACGATCAGCAGGTCGAGGCGCGGGCACTGCTCGACCAAGTCAACCACGTCGCGGTACATGTAATGGGTATCAAGGCCGTTGATGCGCACCGCCATCACCTTGCGCCCCCAGTCGATGTCGTTCAGTGCGGCAACAACGTTCCTGCGTGCTTGCGGCTTGTCGTCCGGTGCCACCGCATCCTCGAGATCGAGGAACACCACGTCGGCTGCCGACTTCGCGGCCTTTTCGAAAATCGCGGTATTGATACCCGGCACTGCCAGTTCGGAGCGGGTCAGCCGCGGTGTTGCCGGTTCGGGTTGCGTAAAGCTCATGAAGTCCTCCGGGTTTTATCCTGAAAATCCTGTCCATCCTGTAAATGGCAGTCAGCTTTTGCCGACATCTGCTCGAGCACGGTAATCAGCGCCGCGAGGTCATCACGGCCGCGATCCTGCGCCATCAGCGCATTGATCTGCTGCAGCACCAGCGCCGCGGCCGGTGCCGGCACCTTCGAATCGTGGGCCAGCTCGAGCACAATGCCGAGATCCTTGTGGTAAAGCCGGGTGTCGATGCCGTTGGCGAAGTCGCGCGACACCATGCGGCTGCCGAACACCTCCATCACCCGGCTCGCGGCAACGCCGCCCATCATCACTTCTCGCACCTTGCTCGGATCGGCGCCGAGACGCGCCGCGAGGTTCAGCGACTCGGCCACACCCTCGGCCGCGACCAGCAGGGCGAGCTGGTTGCAGGCCTTCGCCACCTGCCCGGCACCAATGTCGCCGACGCGGGTGATGGTCTTGCCCATGCAGGTGAACACCGGCCGCATGCGCTCGAACACCTCGGGCTTGCCGCCGGCCATGATCGACAGCGTCGCCTGCGCGGCACCCATCGGCCCGCCTGATACCGGCGCATCGAGCATTTCGATACCCTTCGCCGCCAGCGCCGCAGCCAGCGCACGCGCCACGGTTGGCGAGATGGTTTCCATGTCGATGACCACGCTGCCGGCACGCGCGCCGTGGATCACCCCCTGGTCACCGAGCAGCACCTGCTCAACATCAGCCGCGGTGGTGACCATGGTGATCACCACTTCGCTCGCCGCGGCCAGCGCCGCCGGCGTTTCATGTCGCGCCGCCCCCTCCGCCAGCAGCGGCGCGGCGCTGTCGGCGCGGCGCGCCCAGACACCGACCTGATGGCCACCCTTCAGCAGATGTCCCGCCATGTGGCGCCCCATCGCGCCGAGCCCGATGAATCCGATGTTCAAAACAATCTCCTCAGTTGCCGATCCAGCCGAAAGCCATGATCAGCGGCAAGGTCAGCCAGAACAATATCGTGCTCCAGCCGATCAGCAATGCAGCCGCGGCCGAATCGAGCTTGAAGCGGTCGGCCAGCAGCAGCGCGGTCATCATTGCCGGTGTGGTGCCCTCGACAATCGCCGCATACTGGGCTTCACCCATCTGGGGATAGATCAGCGGCGCGATCAACCAGACGATCAGCGGTGTCAGCAGCAGCTTGATGCCGGCGGTGGCGAGAATTTCGCCGCGCGGCACCAGCTTGCGCCAGGGAATGGTCATGCCGAGCACGAACAGGATCACCGGTATCGTCGCCTGGCCGATGAACTGCGTGGCCTTGACCAACGGCTGGTAAGTCAGGTCGAGCTGCTGGCAGGCAAAACCGGCGAGGAAGGCCCAGATCGGCGGCATCGTGAGCATCACGCCGATCACCGAGGGCCGGTCGGTGTCGCGGTCATGTGAGCCGAGGCGCGTGGCGATCCACACCCCCAGCGTCCACACCAGCGGCATCGTCATCAACATGTCGTTGAACACCGCATAACGCAGTGCCTCGGCACCGAAAAAAAACACCAGCACCGGAGCGCCGATGTTGAAGGTGTTGCCGAACATGCCGCCGAGCATCAGCGCGGCGCGGGTCTGGTCGGTGAGCTGCGGCCACAACGGCAACCGATACAGCAGCACATACAGCACGGCAGCAGAAGCCAGCGAGCCGATGCCGACCAGCAGCGGCACCGACAACAGGTCGCGGCTGATCGGCGTGGTGGAGGCGACCGCAAACAGGATGCTTGGATAAAACAGATACATCACCAGCCGGTTCAGGTCCGAACGCAACTGCTCGACGTTGGTGTCTGGAAAAAACCGCGGCCACAACGCACCGGCGCAGACCAGCAGCGACAGCGGCAGCATCACCTGCACCATCAGGTCAAACAGCTGGGTGAAGTAATTCATCGCTCTGGCTGGCCGCCGATAATTGGTAATTTATTCAATAAAAACAATTGCTTATGTGCTATTTATGCTTCACGGCCATTGCCGCGCCCCGGGATTGATCAGATTGGGCGGCAACTGTCCGCTCAGTGCTGCCACCAGATTGCGCGCAGCGAGCATCGCCATCGCGCGTCGCGTCGCCTCGGTGGAACTGCCGACATGTGGCGCCAGCACCACGTTGTCCAGCTTCAGGAAACCGGGGTTCAGCTTCGGCTCGTTCTCGTAGACGTCAAGGCCGGCACCGCGCAGACGGCCATTCTTCAGCGCATCCACCAGCGCCGCATCATCGACCACACCGCCACGCGTGGAGTTGATCAGGATCGCGCCCGGTTTCATCTTCGCCAGTTGCGCGGCACCGATAAGGTGGTGGGTCTGCGGCGAGTACGGCACCTGCAGCACGACAAAATCGGATTGCGCCAGCAATTCATCCAGCGTCGCATGACTTGCCTTGCATTTCTGCTCCAGCTCCGGTGCGATGCGGTTGCGGTTGTGGTACAGCACCTTCATCTCGAAACCGGAGGCGCGGCGCGCGATGGCCTGGCCGATGCGACCCATGCCGACAATGCCCAGCGTCGCGTGGTGCACATCCACGCCCAGCCATTGCTTCAACTGCCAGCCGGTCCATTCGCCGGCGCGGATACGGCGCTCGACCTCGGTGATGCGCCGCGCGGTGCCGAGCATCAGCGCCCAGGCCAGGTCGGCGGTGCTGTCGTCGAGCACGCCGGGTGTATTGGTTGCCAGTACGCCTCGCGCGGTGCAGGCCGGGACGTCGATGTTGTTGTAACCAACGGCGATGTTGGCCACCGCCCTGAGTTGCGGCGCGGCAGCAAGCAGCGCCGCATCCACCTTGTCGGTCAGCGCGCACATCAGGCCGTCACATTCAGCCAGTGCCGCAGCCAGCGCCTTCGGCGCGTACGGCGCATCGGTCTGGTTGTCGATTACCGTGCAGTGCTGGCGCAGGTAATCCAGCGTGTCGTCGAACACTTCACGGGTGACCAGGATTTTCGGTTTTGGGCTGCTCATGATGGATTCCGTCAGTAAAAATCAGCGTGTCGCCTGAAACAGCCAGCGCGCGGCGCGAATCAGTGCGGCATCGTTGCCGCATCGCGCCACCAGTTGCACACCCAGCGGCAGGCCGTTGGCGCCACTGAGCAGCGGCAGCGTAATTGCCGGCAGGCCGGCAAAGGTCCACAGCGTGCAGAAGGCCGGATCACCGGTCGAGTCGAGACCCGGCGGCGCTGTACCCGGCACCGCAGGTGTGACTATGGCATCGACCTGCCCAAACAAGGGATCAAAAGCGGCATTCACCACGGCAATCTGCGCACGCGCCGCGGCCACGGCTTCTGCAGCCGTAGCCAGACCACGCTCGATCTGCGCCTGCAACGAAGCGGATAACTGCTCGCGGCCGCGTGTCCACTCATCTGCGTAATTCTCCGCGATCTCGGCCTCCATCAGCGTGCGCTGCCAGTCCCAGGCCGGCGCCACTGCAGCGGGCATCTCCAGTTCCGCCAGATTGAAGCGGCGGGCAAAACCTTCAAAAGCAGCGCGGGTATCGGCCCCGGCCCTGGGCCATGCCGCAGTGCGCATCCACGCCAGGCGCGGCTGCGCGGAGCCGGACGTCGCTGACAACAAATGTTCACCGGCCTCACCGTCGCAGAGTACCGCAGCCAGCAACGCCGCATCCTCGACCGAACGTGCGAACACGCCAACCTGATCCAGCGCCGGCGACTGGCGCAGCACACCTTCACGCGGAATCAGTCCGAAGCCGGGCTTGTAACCAACCACACCACAGAACGCCGCCGGCCGGATCACCGAGCCATTGGTCTGGGTGCCGATCGCCGCCGGCACCATGCCCGCGGCCACTGCCGCGGCCGAGCCGCTTGAAGAACCGCCGGGCGTATGCGCCGGATGGTGTGGATTGCGCGTCTTGCCCGGCGCATAGGTGGCCAGCTCGGTGGTCACTGTCTTGCCGAAAATCACCGCACCGGCCGCTCGTAATCGCGCCACCACGACGGCATCACTCTGCGGGCGGCGGCCGGCATGCAGCACGGTGCCGTTCTCGGTGGGCATGTCAGCGGTGTCGATGATGTCTTTCACACCAACCGGCACGCCATGCAAAAGCCCGCGGACCGGCAGTGCGTCCAGCGCAGCTGCCTGGTGGCGCACCAGTTCACGGTCGAGGAAGGTCCAGGCCTCGACCAGGTGCTCGACCGCATCGACACGCTCGAGACAGGACTCGCTGACCGCCAGCGCTGTCACCGTGCCCGCGGCACAGCGTTCGCGGATTTCACAAACGCCGAGGGCGCTCAAGGCGCCCCCGGCTGCCGGCAGACGATCCATCTCCGCTCAGCGATACAGAACTTCCGGCAGCCACATGCCGATGCCGGGGAACATGTAGAGCAGGATCAGCGCGATGATCTGGATACCCATGAACGGAATCATGCCGAGGAAAATCTGGTTCAGCGTGACGTGCGGCGGTGCCACCCCTTTCAGGTAGAACGCCGCCATCGCCACCGGCGGCGACAGGAAGGCCGTCTGCAGATTCAGCGCCACCAGCAAACCGAAGAACAACGGATCGATGCCGAACTTGGGCAGCAGGGGGATGAAAATCGGCATGAAGATGACGATGATCTCGGTCCACTCCAGCGGCCAGCCGAGGATGAAGATGATGAGCTGGGCGAGGATCAGGAACTGGATCGGCGTCAGCCCCAGCGACAACACCCACTTCTCGATGATCTCCTGTCCGCCAAGCAGCGCGAAGGCCGCCGAGAAAATCGCCGAACCGACAAACAGCCAGCACACCATCGCGCTGGTCTTGGCGGTGAGGAATGACGACTCCTTGATGATCACGCCCAGCTCGCGCGTGGTGCTGCCGACGGCGGCAATGCCGGGATTGCCGCGGTAATGCGCGACAAAGCGGTAGGCGCCAGCGAGCAGGAAGCCGCCGAAGGCACCAACCGCCGCGGCCTCGGTCGGTGTCGCCAGACCAAAGACGATGGAGCCGAGCACGGCAAGGATCAGCACCGCCAGCGGGAAAAACGAGGACAGCAGCATCTTGAACACTTCGAAACGCTGCCAGGTCCACAGCGCGTACAGCACCGCCAGCAGCAACACCGCACCACCCAGCATGCCCCAGAACCATGCCGGCGCCGGCCGGGGTTCGGCCGGTTGTTCGGCGGCGGTGACAGGCTCGGCCGCGGCTTTTTCCGGTTCGGCGGGCGCCGCTGCCGTGGAACCGGCCGCAGCCGGCTTGTCCGTGCCTTCCGCGGGCGGTTCCTGCAGGCCAGTGCCACCCGCGGGCGGCGGTTCCTGCAGCCCGGTGCTTTCAGGCGGCGGCTCCTGCAGGCCGCCCGCGGATTCTGCGGGGACATCAGCGGAAGCAATGTTGCCGGTTTCGACCAGACCCGTGGTATCCGCGTCCTTCAGCGGCGCGGTCACCGCGCTGTAGGTCAGTGCAAGCACCGCAGCCACCGCCAGCGCGGGCAGCAGCGCAACAATGAACTGCCCTGCCGCTGTCGACTTCGCCACTCCGGGCACGCCACGAAGCGCCCCGGCAAGGCCGAGCAGCGCGTTGCGGCCGCGGCCGGCCAGGGTCTGCGCATACGCCGGCAGTTCAACGCGGCGCTCGCTCTCGGGCAATGCCGGCATCCAGTCCGGCTTGATCAACGCCATGATGATCACGTAACCGACATACAGGCCGGCGAGCATGATGCCGGGGAAAAACGCGCCGGCGTACAGCTGCACCACCGACACGCCGGCGGTCGCGCCATAAACGATCAGCAGCACCGAGGGCGGAATCAGGATGCCCAGGCAACCACCCGCGGTCACCGCACCGGCGGCGATCTCGGTCTTGTAGCCGGCCTTGAGCATCGCCGGCATCGCCAGCAGTCCCATCAGCGTCACCACCGCGCCGACGATGCCGGTGGCGGTGGCAAAAATCGCGCAGGTGACGATGGTTGCCACCGCCAGCGAACCGGGCACCCGCGCCATCGCAAGGTGCAGGCTCTTGAACAGCTTTTCGATCAGCGCCGCGCGTTCAACCAGATAACCCATGAACACGAACAGCGGCACCGCGATCAGCACGTCATTGGACATCACACCATAGGCACGCTGCACCATCAGGTTCAGCACATGATCAATCGCCATGTCGGGATTGCTGGTGCTGCGGTAGAAGAACCAGGCGAACAGCACGCCCATGCCCATCAGCGTGAATGCCGTCGGGAAACCGAGCATGATCGCCACCACCACCAGCGCCAGCATCAGCAGGCCGAGATGGCCGTTGGTCATGCTGGTCCACGGCGTCAGAAACAGCACCGGCAGCGCGATCATCGCCATGATGGTGAAGCCGAACCACAATTCCTTGCGCATCTTGATCATGATTTCACCTGCGCCGGGGTGGCCACATCATCGGCATGGACCATTTCCTTCAGCTTGTCGACGTCAACCTCCTCGACGTCCTCCTCGCGTGAAGGCCAGTAGCCCTGCTTCAGGCAGATCACGCAGCGCGCGATCTCGACCACGCCCTGCAGCAGCAGCATCAGGCCGGCCAGCGGGATGATGGTCTTGAAGGGATACACCGGCGGACCGTCGGCGGTGATGTTGGAGTGTTCGTTGATCTGCCAGGACTCGATGGCAAAAGAGTAACCGGCATAAGTAAGCGCGATGATACCGGGGATGAAAAACACGATGTAAAGGATCAGGTCGAGCGCCGCCTGGGTGCGCGGCTGGAAAAAACCGTACAACACGTCGCCGCGGACATGGCCGTTCTTGGACAGGGTATAGGCACCGGCCATCATGAACAGCGTACCGTAGAGCATGATCATCACGTCAAAAACCCAGGCATGCGGATTGTCCATCACATACCGGGAAAAAACCTCCCAACTGATGAGCAGGGTCAGGCCGACGATCAGCCATGAAAAAAAGTGGCCTACAAAGGTGCTGACCTTGTCGATGAAAAGCAGGATTTTCTGCATGCGCTCTTGTCCTTGCGTTCCGTTACACAGTATTGACGGGAAGCAGACCATCAAAAAAAACACCATCCGGTGTTCGCCGGATGGTGTTTCATGCCTTAACGCCGGTACTGGCTGGGGTTATTTCTTGGCTGCGTCTTTTTTCGGCGCCTGTTTCGGGGCGAAGTAATGATTGTATGCCATGCGCCGGTTGACGTTGGTATCGAGATCCCAGCGCACCGCCCGCTCGGCGAACTTGCGCTGCGATTCCATGATCTCGCCAAACAGCGCGTTGTCCTTGCGCTTGGCCACCGCATCGTCGTAGCCGGTCAGCTGGGCCTGCAGTACCGCGTCCGGGGTTTTGTAGAACTTGACGCCCTGGCGCTGCTGCATCTCGATGTAGTCCTGCGAGTAGCGGTTGACCGCCTTCCATGACATGTCGGCGGAGGCCGCCTCGACGGCGTTCTCGATGATCGACTTCATCCGTGCCGGCAGGGAGTCGAACTTGCCCTTGTTGAACATGATCTCGAACTGCTCGGCGTTCTGGTGGAAGCTCTGCAGCATGCACACCTTGGACACGTCCGGGAAGCCGAGGATGCGGTCCGACGAGGCGTTGTTGAACTCGGCGGCGTCAAGCAGACCGCGGTCCATCGCCGGGACGATCTCGCCACCGGGCAAGGCGTTGACCGCGGCACCCATCGCCGTGAACACGTCAATCGAGATGCCCACCGTGCGGAACTTCAGGCCCTTCATGTCCTGCACCTTGGTCACCGGTTTCTTGAACCAGCCCAGCGGCTGGGTCGGCATCGGGCCGTAGGGGAAGGACACCACGTTGGCGCCGATCGAGCCGTAGAGCTTGGCAAGCAACTCCTTGCCACCGCCATATTTGTGCCATGACAGCAGCATGTTCGCGTCCATGCCAAAGGCCGGGCCGGAACCCCAAAGGGCGAGGGCATTCTGCTTGCCGTAGTGATAGACCAGCACGCCGTGGCCACCGTCGAGGGTGCCCTTGGACACCGCATCGAGCAACTGGAAGGCCGGAACCACCGCACCCGCCGGCAGCACGTCGATCTTCAGGTCGCCGCCGGTCATGTCATTGACCTTCTTCGCGAAGTCGAGGGCGTATTCGTGGAAGATGTCCTTGGCCGGCCAGGTACTCTGCCAGCGCATGGTGATCGGTCCCGCCTGTGCCTTGGAGATCATCGGGAAGCCAGCCACCGCCACACCTGCGGCCGCAGAGGCCCCGGTGAGGAACTTGCGACGGGTCGTTTTTGCTTCTACAGACTTCGGTTTTTTCAACATGCACTCCTCCAGATTACGATGACTGCGGAAAACCGCGGCAGACCTTGGCGGCGCCAGCTCGGCGCCAAACCCGTCGCGACATTTTGTGAAAATCCGGCCTTGCCTTTTTTTATGAATGCAGCGGTGAAAAACCGCGGAAGAACCGGCATCGGCGAGCGGGCATCGTAGCGCCCGGTATCCCCAAAAGCAAGCCTGAAACCGGGGCTGCGCGAGGGGCGGACAGAGGGAAAAAAGGTCGCGGTAATGCTTACGGCTTCCTGACGGCCACCCCTCACCGTTCAGGACAAGTCAGGGCAGCAACAGCAGATGCACACGATAGGGACCATGGGCGCCCAGGGTGACGGTCTGCTCGATGTCGGCGGTACGGGAAGGTCCGGAAACAAAATTGACCGCCCGCGGCATCGCGCCGAGTTCGGCACGCAGCAGGGCCCAGCCCTCCTCCATGCCGGAAACGATGCGCCGGCGCGAGACCACGGCAATATGGGTTTCCGGGAGCAGGCTGGTCACGGCATGGCTGCCGCCCCCGGAGCACAGCATCAGCGTGCCGGTTTCGGCAATCGCGCAAAACGAACCGGTGATGCCGACCAGATCATCAGCCCCTGCCGGACGCACTTCGACCCGGAGCCCCTGACCCGCCCAGTCGAGCCCGGCAAAGGCCGGCCAGCAGACTGCAACAGGCTGCAACGACTGCGCCTGCAGATAAGCGGCCACCGCCTGCGGCACCGCCTGCAGTTCGGGCAACTCATCCACCGTGCTTGACAGATTGCGCGCACGCTCGATGAACCTCGCCACCAGATCAGCCGGCATGCCCGGCCGCGGCCCGGCAGTCCGCGCCGCGATCTCCTGCGCCACAAGCTCGCGTTCAGCAGCGCGCGGCGTAACCGCCTTGCCCTGACGGGCACGAATGCGGGCGAGAATGTTGGCGCGTGCGGACATTGATCAGGATTGGGAATTGCGCATCGAGCGTTGCGGAAAAACCTCTGGCACACCCTCTGCGCGAACGCCGATGGCCACCCCCAACCTCCGCTCCTCGATCCTCATTTCAGGTTTACCCCAGCGTCGGCATGTTGAATCCGGCCGGCAGCGCGTTGGCATCGGGCCAGCGCGAAGTCACCACCTTGCCACGGGTATAGAAACGCACGCCTTCGGGGCCGTGTACATGCTGGTCGCCGAACAGTGAATTACGCCAGCCGCCGAAGGAATAGAAGGCGATCGGCACCGGAATCGGCACGTTGATGCCGACCATGCCGACCTCGATCTCGCGCTCGAACTTGCGCGCGGCACCGCCGGAACGGGTGAACACCGCGGTGCCGTTGGCATAGGGGTTGTTATTGATCATCGTGATTGCGTCATCCAGCGATTTCACCCGCAGCACCACCAGCACCGGCCCGAAGATCTCGTCGCGATAGATGCTCATCCCGGTGGTGACGTGGTCGAACAATGTGGCGCCGATGAAAAACCCGTTGTCGTGGCCGGGCACCTTCAGTCCGCGGCCATCAAGCACCAGCTTCGCTCCCGCGGCCACGCCTTGGTCAACATAGCCGGCGATCTTGTCGCGGTGCGGCTTGCTGATCACCGGCCCCATGTCCACACCCGGCGCAGTACCGCCGCCGATCTTGAGCTTTTCCGCGGAAGCCTTCAGTTTCGCCACCAGCGCATCGGCCACCTCTTCCACCGCCACCACCGCCGAAACCGCCATGCAGCGCTCACCAGCCGAGCCATAAGCGGCACCGATCAGCGCGTCCGCCGCAAAATCGAGATCGGCATCGGCCAGCACCACGGCGTGGTTCTTCGCGCCGCCCAGCGCCTGCACACGCTTTCCCTCTTTGGCGCAGGTCTCATAAATGTATTTCGCAATCGGCGTCGATCCGACGAAGGACACCGCCTTCACGTCCGGGTGATGCAGCAGCGCATCGACAGCAACCTTGTCGCCGTGCACCACGTTGAGCACGCCGTCGGGCAGCCCCGCCTCCTTCAGCAGCTCGGCCATGCGCATCGACGCCGAAGGCACCTTCTCCGAAGGCTTCAGCACAAAGGTATTGCCGCAGGCGATCGCCACCGGAAACATCCACAGCGGCACCATCACCGGAAAATTGAAAGGCGTGATGCCGGCGCAGACACCGACCGGCTGGCGGAGCGAATAGGTATCAACACCGGTGCCGACTTCGGGGCTGTGCTCGCCCTTCAACAGCTGCGGGATGCCGGTGACAAATTCAACGACTTCAAGGCCGCGCTGCACCGAGCCCATTGCGTCAGGCAGGGTCTTGCCGTGCTCCTCGGTGACCAGCTTCGCCAGCTCTTCGTGGTGCGCCACCAGCAGCTCGCGGAATTTCATCAGGATGCGCGCGCGGCGCAGCGGCGGGGTGTCGCGCCAGGCCGGCAGCGCCCGTTTCGCCGCAGCGACAGCCGCATCGATATCGGAAGCGTCGGCCAGCGGTACCTGCCGCGTCACCGCGCCGGTGGCCGGATTGGTGACACCCGCAGTACGGGTGGAGCGCGCCGCGTGCGGCTTGCCGTCGATCCACAGCGGAATGGTGGTGTTGATGTCTTGTGGTTTGTTCATGGTGTTCTCGTAAAAAAACTTAAAATCTTCAGCCACAGAGGACACAGAGAGCACAGAGAAAAAACAAAAGCATTGCTGCAGACTTGTTTGCCAGCCAACACTTGTTTTGATTTTGAATTCCTCTGTGTTCTCTGTGTCCTCTGTGGCTAAGCCTTTGACCTTGCCTCTTTATACATCTCCCTGAAAGTCCGCCCCTGCGGCGCCGGAAAATCGCGGCGGTCGGTCCAGCCGCTGCCAAAAGGCAGGCTGCGAATCATGCCACGTTCGTCGGCCATCGCCCTCAGCAGGCGCGCCTTGAAGCGCATCACCGCGGCATACAGCGCGGGGCGCGCCGCCAGCCAGCCCCAGGCACGTAATGCCAGCACTTCGGGCCACGGTTTGAGCCGGCGTTCGAACTGCTGTTCGCGCAGCTTGCGCAGCAGTTCAGGCAGTGGAATCTTCACCGGGCAGGCGACATGGCACTGCCCGCACAGCGTCGCCGCATTGGGCAGGTCACGCGCATTTTCCAGCCCGACATAGGTCGGCGTCAGCACCGAACCCATCGGCCCCGGATAAACCCAGCCGTAGGCATGGCCACCGACACTCTGGTAGACAGGGCAGTGGTTCATGCAGGCGCCGCAGCGGATGCAACGCAGCATCTCCTGGAAATCACCGCCGATCAGTTTTGTGCGGCCGGCATCGACCAGAATCACGTGGAAATGTTCGGGGCCGTCGCTATCGCCTTCGCGCCGCGGGCCGGTGGTCACCGACACATAGTTGGTGATGCTCTGCCCGGTGCCGTGGCGCGGCAGCAGGCGGATCAGCGTCGCCACGTCCTCCAGCGTCGGCACCACCTTCTCGATGCCGGTGATCGCAACGTGTACCTTGGGCAGCGTGGTCACCATGCGGCCATTGCCCTCGTTGGTGACAATCAGCGTCGAGCCGGTTTCGGCGATGATGAAATTGGCCCCTGAAACGCCCATGTCCGCCGACAGGAAGTGCGGCCGCAGCTTCTCGCGCGCTTCGCGGCACAGCGCCGGAATGTCGGTCAGCCGCGGTGCCTTGTGTTTGTCGGCGAACAAGTCCGACACCTCGTCGCGGGTCTTGTGCACCACCGGTGCGACGATGTGGGAGGGTGGTTCCTGCGCCAGCTGCAGGATGTATTCGCCAAGGTCGGTCTCCACCACCTCCAGACCGGCAGCCTCCAGCGCGACATTGAGCCCGCATTCCTCGGTGACCATCGATTTCGACTTGACCACCTTGCGCACACCGTGCAGCGCGGCGATCTCGCGCACGATGCGGTTGACATCTTCATGGGTCTCCGCCCAGTGCACCACGGTGCCGCGGGCGGCGGCATTCTTTTCGAAGGCATCCAGATAGACATCCAGGTTGGCCAGCGCGCGGTCGCGTATCTCCGCCGCGGCATCGCGGATCTCGGGAAAATTGTCGAGCTCGGTGATGCGGTCGGCACGGCCCTTGACGAAATTTCCTTGCAACTTTTTCAACGCCGTTTGCAACTTGACGTCGGCGAGCTTGGCGCCTGCCCGGGCTTTGAAGTGCATCGAAGTGACTTGCATGGGGTCTAGTATAGGGGATCGCAAAAACCCCACGTTCTGGTACGTATTTTGCAAGAATCACGGCCATGAAAATCATGCTGTTCGATGAAACCCCGGAACGCTCCCTGTTTCTGCGCATGACCCTGGAGCGTCTCGGCCATGAAATCGTCGCCGAAATCTCCAATCCGGGCGCGTTGTATGACGAGGTGCGCAGGCGCGCCCCGGACGCGATCATCATCGACACCGAGTCACCCAGCCGCGACACGCTGGAACACCTCTGCCTGATTACCGAGAGCTGCCCGCGGCCAATCGTGATGTTCAGCCACGACGCCAAGAAGGAGTCGATCCGCGAAGCGGTGCGCGCCGGGGTTACCGCCTACATCGTCGACGGACTGGCCGCCGAGCGGATCGAGCCGATCATCGAAACCGCGATGGCCCGCTTCGAGGCCTTCCAGTCGGTGCAGGAAGAACTCGCACAGACCCGCAGCAAACTGTCCGAGCGCAAGCTGGTCGATCGCGCCAAAGGCATCCTGATGACGGAGAAAAAAATCTCCGAGGACGAAGCCTACCGCCTGCTCCGCAAGCTGGCGATGGACCGCAGCACCTCACTCGGCAACGTTGCTGAACAGGTCATCACCTTCGCCAAGCTGCTCGGCTGAACGTCCTGGACATGACCTTCACTGGTGCGGAGCGCCGGGTTTGTGCACCGCAATAGCGCGCGCACTCCAATTCCAGTCAGTTTCGATGCTTAAAAAAAATTCAATTAAAACAAATAGTTATTAAATTTATCGGGTAATTTCGAGGTTTGGCACGCGGTTTGCAATGTGTTGGGTTGTAAACCGGCCAACGGCGGCCGGTTTCAGGACAAGGGTGTTCGAGCAACTGCGCTTTTTTGGCGCGGGGCTTCGACACCCTTTTTTTATTTGGCCCAACGCTGGACCTGCATGGAGAACACGATGAATGAGAACCCGAACCGCAAAACGCCCCGCCGCAAATTCCTCCAGCAAGCCGGCGCGGCGGCCCTGATGAGCCTGGTACCGGAAGCGGTGCGCATCGGTGCCTGGGCGGCGGGTTCGGATGCGCCGGAAAAAACCGAGGTCAAGATCGGTTTCATCCCGCTCACCGACTGCGCCTCGGTGGTGATGGCCTCGGTGCTCGGCTTCGACAAGAAGTACGGCATCAAGATCACGCCGACCAAGGAAGCCTCCTGGGCCAGCGTGCGCGACAAGCTGGTCAATGGCGACATCGATGCAGCCCACGTTCTTTACGGCCTGATCTACGGCCTGCATCTCGGCGTCGGCGGCCCGAAAAAGGACATGGCGCAGCTGATGACGCTGAACCACAACGGCCAGGCCTTCACCCTGTCGAAAAAACTCGCCGACGCCGGCGCCGGCGATGTGACTTCCCTGGCGGCAATGATCAAGAAGGATAAACGCGAATACACCTTCGCCCAGACCTTCCCCACCGGCACCCACGCGATGTGGATTTACTACTGGCTGGCTTCCGCCGGCATCAATCCCTTCCGCGACGTCAAGACCATCACCGTGCCGCCGCCGCAGATGGTGGCCAACATGCGTGTGGGCAACATGGACGGCTTCTGCGTCGGCGAACCCTGGAACCATCGCGCCATCGCCGACGGCATCGGGGTTACGGCTGCCACGACACAGGATGTCTGGAAAGACCATCCGGAAAAAGTGCTCGGCACCACCGCCGACTTCGCCAACAAGTTCCCCAACACCTGCCGCGCGATGATCATGGCCGTTCTCGAGGCCAGCCGCTGGATCGACGCCTCGCTGTCCAACCGCATGAAAATGGCCGACACCGTCGCCGCCGCCGCCTACGTCAACACCTCGGTCGACGTCATCAACCAGCGCATCCTCGGCCGCTACCAGAACGGCATGGGCAAGACCTGGGATGACCCCAACCACATGAAATTTTTCAACGATGGCTTCGTCAACTTCCCGTACCTGTCCGACGGCATGTGGTTCCTGACGCAGCACCGCCGCTGGGGCCTGCTAAAGGAAGACCCGGACTATCTCGGCGTGGCCAAACAGATCAACCGCATCGATCTCTACCGCCAGGCCGCCTCCCAGCTCAAGGTCAGCGTGCCCAAGGACGCGATGCGCACCTCAAAGTTGATCGATGGCGTGGTCTGGGATGGCAAGGATCCGAAAAAATACGCCGCCAGCTTTGCCGTCAAGATGAGCTGATTGAAGGAGCACGAAGATGATGACCGCAACGATTTCCGCAACACCGGACCCGGTGGACACCTCACCGGAAAAAACTGCCGCATCCGCCGTGGTGCCGCACCCGGCGGCGCCGACCCGCAACGCCGCCGCCGAACAGGCGGCGGCCAACCTGCGCATCGCGGTGCGGCGGCGCAGGGAAATCGCCGCGCGCATCGCGGCGCCGCTGCTCGGCCTGCTGGTCTTCCTGACCATCTGGTTCGCGGTGTCGCAGATGGGCTCGATACCGGGGCCGGCCAAGACCTGGGAAGCGGCCAAGGTCGTGTTCAGCGATCCCTTCTACAAGAACGGCCCCAATGACCAGGGCATCGGCTGGAAAATCGGCGGCTCGCTGTCGCGCGTGGCCATGGGCTTCGGGCTGGCCGCGCTGATCGGCATCCCGCTTGGTTTCATCATCGGGCGCTTCCTGTTCATGCGCAACATGGCGGAACCGGTGATCAGCCTGCTGCGGCCGGTGTCGCCGCTGGCCTGGCTGCCGATCGGCCTGCTGGTGTTCAAGGGCGCCGATCCCGCGGCGATCTGGACCATTTTCATTTCCAGCATCTGGCCGATGGTGATCAACACCGCGGTCGGCGTGCAGCGCATCCCGCAGGATTACCTCAACGTCGCGCGGGTGCTGAAACTCTCCGAATGGAAAGTCTTCAGCAAGATCCTGTTTCCCGCGGTGCTGCCGTACATGTTGACCGGCGTGCGCCTGGCCATCGGCGTCGCCTGGCTGGTGATCGTTGCCGCCGAGATGCTCACCGGCGGCGTCGGCCTCGGCTTCTGGGTGTGGGACGAGTGGAACAACCTCAAGGTCGAAAACATCATCATCGCGATTTTTGTCATCGGCATCATCGGGCTGCTGCTCGAATATTCCCTGCTGCTGCTGGCCAGGCGCTGGCAATACGACTGATTCGGGCAACACGGTTAAACGAACAAGGAGCCGCACATGGACCGCTATCTCAACATCGACCAGGCCGGCATGATCTTCGAGACCCGCAAAGGCGCCTTCACCGCCCTGCGCGACATCAACCTGACCATCCAGAAAGGCGAGTTCGTCACGCTGATCGGCCATTCCGGCTGCGGCAAATCAACGCTGCTCAACCTGATTGCCGGGCTTTCCACACCAACCAGCGGCTACCTTTTTCTGTCGGAACGCCAGATCACCGGCCCCGGCCCCGACCGCGGCGTGGTGTTCCAGAACCATTCGCTGCTGCCGTGGCTGACCTGCTTCGAAAACATCCACCTTGCCGTCGAACGCGTGTTCGCCGAGAAGGAGTCGAAAGCGCAACTGCGCGAACGCACACAGAAGGCCCTCGAAATGGTCGGCCTGACCCAGGCCGCCGACAAACGCCCGCACGAAATCTCCGGCGGCATGAAGCAGCGTGTCGGCATCGCCCGCGCGCTGGCGATGGAACCCAAGGTGCTGCTGATGGACGAACCCTTTGGCGCGCTCGATGCGCTGACCCGCGCCAGGCTGCAGGACGAACTGATGCGCATCGTCGCCGCCACCGGCAGCACCGTGGTGATGGTCACCCATGACGTGGATGAGGCCGTGCTGCTCGCCGACCGCGTGGTGATGATGACCAACGGCCCGGCCGCGACCATCGGCGAAATCCTCAGCATCGACCTGCCGCGTCCGCGCGAACGCCTGGCGATGGCAAGCGAGCCGCGTTACCTCGCGGCGCGCAAGGCAGTGCTTGAATTCCTGTACCAGAAGCAGTTGAAAGCAGCGTGACCTGGGTGTTGTAAAAATAATGAATAAAAACAACAGGTTGCGATTGGTTTGCGTGGGCAACGGCATGGCCGGCATACGCACGCTGGAGGAGTTGCTGAAACTGGCGCCGGACCTGTATGACATCACCGTCTTCGGCGCCGAACCGCATCCGAACTACAACCGCATCATGCTGTCTCCGGTGCTTGCCGGCGAACAGACGATGCAGGAGATCGTACTCAACGACCTCGACTGGTACAAACGCAACGGCATCACCCTGCATCTCGGCAGGAAAATCAGCGCCATCGACCGCATCAAACGCGTGGTGCGTGCCGACGACGGCACCGAGGCCGGGTACGACCGGCTGCTGCTCGCGACCGGCTCCAACCCGATCATGCTGCCGATACCGGGCATGAATCTGTCGGGCGTGCTGACCTACCGCGACATCGCCGACACCGAAGGCATGATCCGCGCCGCGGCGCAGTACAAAAACGCGGTGGTCATCGGCGGCGGCCTGCTCGGCCTCGAGGCCGCCAATGGCCTGAAGCTGCGCGGCATGAACGTCACCGTGGTCCATCTCGCCGGGTGGCTGATGGAGCGCCAGCTCGACCGCACCGCGGCGGGCCTGCTGCAGCAATCACTGGAAGAAAAAGGCCTCAGCTTCCGCCTCGCCACGCAGACCGCGGAAATCGCCGCGGGTGAATCGGGCCGCGTCGCCGCGGTGAAATTCAAGGATGGCAGCAGCGTCGAGGCCGACCTCGTCGTGGTCGCCGCCGGCATCCGCCCCAACACCGAACTCGCCGAAAAATCCGGGCTGCAATGCAGTCGCGGCATCCTCGTCAACGACACCATGCAGACCTATGACCCGCGCATCTACGCCGTCGGCGAATGCGCCAGCCACCGCGGCGTCGCCTACGGCCTGGTCGCGCCGCTGTTCGACATGGCAAAGGTCTGCGCCACCCACCTCGCCGAGATGGGCATCGGCCGCTACACCGGCTCGATGCTGTCGACCAAACTCAAGGTCACCGGCATCGACCTCTTCTCCGCCGGCGATTTCCAGGGAGGAGAAGGCAGCGAGGACATCGTGCTCTCCGATCCGGCAAGCGGCATCTACAAGCGCATCGTCATCAAGGACGACCGGCTGATCGGCAGCGTGCTTTATGGTGATACTGCCGAAGGCCCCTGGCATTTCGAACTGCTGCGCGAAGGCCGCAAGGTCAACGACATCCGCAACCAGCTGATGTTCGGCGGGGCCGCCTGAATTCCATGGCTGAAATCCGCTCAACCTGCTGTTACTGCGGTGTGGGATGTGGCGTAGTCATCACCCACGACCAGGGCCATATCACCGCTGTGCGCGGTGACCCCGACCATCCCGCCAATTTCGGCCGGCTCTGCGGCAAGGGCCTGAGCCTGCACGAAACGGTGACCGGGCACGGCCGCGCGCTGTACCCGGAACTGCGCCGCCAACGCGGTGCGGCACGCAAGCGCGTGAGCTGGGACGAAGCGCTGGACCATGTCGCCCAGCGTTTTGCCGAAACCATCCGCCAGCACGGCCCCGATTCGGTGGCCTTCTACATCTCCGGCCAGTTGCTGACCGAAGACTATTACGCCTTCAACAAGCTGGCGCGCGCGCTGGTCGGCACCAACAACATCGACTCCAATTCACGGCTGTGCATGTCCTCCGCCGTCGCCGGCTACAAGGCCACACTCGGCGCCGACGCGCCGCCGACCTGCTACGAGGACATCGACCACGCCGACTGCATCCTGATCGCCGGTTCGAACGCGGCCTGGGCACATCCGGTGCTGTTCCGCCGCATCGAAGACGCGAAGGCAAAAAACCCCGATCTGAAAATCATCGTCGTCGATCCGCGGCGCACCGCCACCGCCGAAATCGCCGACCTGCATCTCGCCATCGAGCCTGGCACCGACGTCGCGCTGTTCCACGGCCTGCTCAACGCGATGCTGCACGAAGGCCTGACCCGCCCCGACTACATCGCCGCCCACACCGAAGGCTGGGCCGCGCTGGAAACGCTGGCGCGTGACTACGCACCGGAAACCGCCGCCGAACTCTGCGGCATCTCCAGCGATCAGTTGCTCACCGCTGCACGCTGGTTCGGCACCGCGAAGGCCACGCTGTCGCTGTATTGCATGGGCCTCAACCAGTCTGCCGCCGGCACCGACAAGAATGCGGCGCTGATCAACCTGCACCTCGCCACCGGCCACATCGGCCGCGCCGGCGCGGGCCCGTTCTCGCTGACCGGCCAGCCCAATGCGATGGGCGGCCGCGAAACCGGCAGCATGGCCAATCTGTTGATCGGCCACCGTGACCTCGCCAGTGACGCCGACCGCGCCGAAGTGGCGCAGCTGTGGCATGTGCCATCGATACCCGCGCGTCCCGGCAAAACCGCAGTCGAAATGTTCGAGGCCATCCGCAGCGGCCAGATCAAGGCGGTGTGGATAGCCTGCACCAACCCCGCGCAGTCGCTGCCCGACCAGATTGCGGTACGCGAGGCACTGGCCGCGGCCGAACTGGTGGTGCTGCAGGAAACCTATGCCGACACCGAAACCGCGCCGTACGCCGATGTGCTGCTGCCGGCCGCGGGCTGGGGCGAGAAGGAAGGCACCGTCACCAATTCGGAGCGGCGCATCTCTCGGGTACGCGCCGCCATTGCCGCGCCGGGTGAAGCCCGCCCCGACTGGCAGATTGTCTGCGATGCGGCGATGCGCATCGAGCGCGAACTCAAGGGCAGTGTCTCCCCGCTGTTCAACTTTGACTCACCGCGCAGGATTTTCGACGAATACCGCGGCCTCACCCGCGGCCGCAACACCGACATCAGTGGCCTCGACTACACCACCCTCGAAATGATCGGCCCGCAGCAATGGCCGTATCGCGAAGGCGCGACTCACGGCAAACAGCGTCTGTACGGGGATGGCCGTTTCCCCACCACCAGCGGACACGCGCGTTTTGCCGCGGTGCCGTACCGCGCGGTCGCCGAAAGCACCGACGCACGCTTTCCCCTCCACCTCAACACCGGCCGCCTGCGCGACCAGTGGCATGGCATGACGCGCAGCGGACGTGTTGCGCGGCTGTGGGGCCATGCCCCCGAGCCCGCCGTTGCCCTGAACCCTGCCGACCTCGCGCAGCACGGCCTCAAGGCCGGCGACATCGTGCAGCTCCAGTCACGCCGCGGCACGCTGCGCGTCGTCGCCGAAGTCGATGGCAGCGTCGCCCCCGGCCAGGCCTTCCTGCCCATGCACTGGGGCAGCCGCCACCTCGCGGGCAACGGCATCAACACGCTGACGCTGCCGGTGATCGACCCCAAATCCTTCCAGCCCGAACTGAAACACTGCGCGATCAGCGTCAGCAAGGCCGAACTGCCGTGGCGGCTGATCGCCTTCGGCACGCCGCGTGACAGCGACGCGCTGGCGCTGCTTGCGCGGGCCCAGGCCTGGCTGCCGCAATTCGAATTCGCCGTCTGCGCGCTGACTCCGGAAGCCGGCGGCGTGCTGCTGCGTGCCGCCGCCACGCAGGCACCAAGCGATGACGTGCTGGCCGCGCTGCATGCGCTGTTCGAACTCGACGGCAATGATGTGATGCGCTACGACGACCGCCACCGCGGCAATGTGCGCCGCGTACGCCTCAACGCAGGCCGTGTCGCCGCGGTCTGCCTCTCCGGTGACGGCACCGGCGAATCCTGGCTGCGCGAATTCCACGGCCAGGGCCTGCCTGCCGCAGCGCTGGGCGCAATGCTGCTGGCACCAACAGCGAAGGCGCCGGGTGGTGCAGCCGCGCGTGGCCGCATCGTCTGCAGTTGCTTCGGCATCGGTGAAACCGCGATCAACAGCGCACTGCGGTCGGCTGGCGGTGATGCCGCCAATCGTGTCGCGGCAGCCCAGCAGCAACTGCGCTGCGGCACGCAATGCGGCTCCTGCCTGCCCGAGCTGCGCCGGCTGGCGGCCTCAGCGGTGATGGCGGCCTGAAGGAGAACACCACGATGAATCCCACCCAACCCCAAGGCAGGATTGATGGAAAAGTCTGGCTGGTCGGCGCCGGCCCCGGCGACCCCGAGCTGCTGACGCTGAAAGCAGTGCGTGTGCTGGGCACCGCCGACGTCGTGCTGGTCGATGACCTCGTCGATCCGCGCATCCTCGCCCACGCGCGCCCCGGCGCACGCATTGTCGAAGTCGGCAAACGCGGTGGCTGCCGCTCCACGCCGCAGGCCTTCATCGAAAAACTGATGGTGCGCCTGGCGCGTCGTGGCGCAACCGTGGCGCGGCTGAAAGGCGGCGATCCTTTTGTCTTCGGCCGCGGCGGCGAAGAAGCGGAAACCATGGCCAGGGCCGGCATCGCCTGCGAAGTGGTCAACGGCATCACCTCGGGCATCGCGGTGCCCGCGGCGATCGGCATTCCCGTCACTCATCGCGACACCGCGCGCGGCGTCACCTTCATCACCGGCCACACCCGGGATGGCACGGGCCCCGACTGGGCCGCGCTGCACGCCGGCGGCACCACGCTGGTGATCTACATGGGCATGAAGCGCGTCGACAGCCTCGCCAACAGCATGATCGCGGCCGGTTTCGCCGCCGACACGCCGGCCTGCGCGATCCAGAACGGCACGCTCCAAACACAAGCCACGGTGGTGTGCACCCTCGCCACGCTGGCCGCAAGCATCGCCGAAGCAAAACTCGGCAGCCCGGGCCTGCTGGTGGTGGGCGAAGTCGTGCGCCATGCCAAACCCGCGGCGCTGCTGTTGCGCCAACTCGCCGCCTGAACCGGATACACAAAAAGCAGAAAACCATGAACTCACAAAAAATCGTCGTCATCGGCAATGGCATGGTCGGCCAGCGCTTTCTCGAGCAGCTCACCAGCCGCCTGTCGAGCGACAAGATCGAGGTCACGGTGTTCTGCGAGGAGCCGCGTGCCGCCTACGACCGGGTGCAGCTCTCCAGCTTCTTCGCCGGAAAGTCGGCCATCGACCTCAGCGTCGTCCCGGAACGCTTTTTCGAGGACCAGGCGATCACGCTGCGCCTCAATGACCCGGTGATCGCGATTGACCGCAGCAAAAAGACCATCAGCTCGGCACGTTACCGCGACGTGCCCTATGACAAGCTGATACTGGCGACTGGCTCCTTCCCTTTCGTGCCGCCGATTCCCGGCCACGACCGGCGCGGCTGTTTTGTCTACCGCTCGATTGAAGACCTTGAAGTGATCCGCGCCGCCGCGAAAAAGGCGCGCATCGGCACCGTGGTCGGCGGCGGCCTGCTCGGCCTTGAAGCGGCGAAGGCGCTGAAAGACCTCGGCCTCGAAACCCATGTCGTTGAATTCGCGCCGCGGCTGATGGCGGTGCAGCTTGATGAAACCGGCGGCAAGCTGCTGCAACGGAAAATCGAAGCGCTGGGTGTCACCGTGCACACCGCAAAAAACACCCAGAAGATCATCGACGGCGTGGATATCAACGGTAACAAGCACGCGCACCGCA
Organism: Betaproteobacteria bacterium Ga0077527; assembly: GCA_001464815.1. Taxonomy (GTDB): domain Bacteria; phylum Pseudomonadota; class Gammaproteobacteria; order Burkholderiales; family SG8-41. The sequence continues at coordinate 239,156 of LNDW01000020.1, forward strand.
TGGTGTTTGCCGACGGTTCGACGCTGGATACCGACCTGATTGTCTATTCCGCCGGCATCCGCCCCAATGACTCACTGGCGCGCGCGGCAAAAATCACCGTCGGTGAACGTGGCGGCATCGGCATTGATGAATACTGCCGCACCTCGGACCCCGATGTGTACGCCGTCGGTGAATGCGCACTGTGGAACGGCCGCATCTTCGGCCTGGTCGCGCCGGGTTACCAGATGGCCGAAATCGCCGCGCGCCATGTCGCCGGCGACGAATCGCTGCGTTTCGACGGCGCCGACATGAGCACCAAACTCAAGCTGATGGGTGTCGATGTCGCCTCGCTCGGCGACGCCATGGGCAAGACCGCCGGCGCGCTCGACTACGTCTATACCGATCCGGTGCAGGGCATCTACAAGAAGCTGGTGGTCTCCGCTGACGGCAAGCAGCTGCTCGGCGCGATCCTCGTCGGCGACGCCACCGAATACGGCGGCCTGCTGCAGATGGCGCTGAATGCGATTCCGCTGCCCGAGCATCCGGAAGACCTGATCCTGCCGGCGCGTGAAGGCGCCAGCAAAGGTCTTGGTGTGGACATGCTGCCGGCCGCGGCACTGATCTGCTCCTGCAACAACGTGACCAAGGGCGGCATCTGCGATGCGGTCGCCGCCGGCTGCACCACCATCGGCGCCCTCAAAACCACCACCAAGGCCGGCAGCAGTTGCGGCGGTTGCGCGCCGATGGTGAAACAGATTCTTGAGTCCGAACTGCGCAAACAGGGTGTTGAAGTCAAAAACCACATCTGCGAACACTTCCCGCATTCGCGCCAGGAGCTGTACCACCTGGTTCGTATCGGCGGCCTCAAGACCTTCGGCGAGCTGCTCGCCAAACACGGTCAGGGCCACGGTTGTGACATCTGCAAGCCGGCAGTGGCTTCGATCCTCGCATCGACCTGGAACGAGTACGTGCTCAAGCCCAAACACGCACCGCTGCAGGACACCAACGACCGCTTCCTCGCCAACATGCAGAAGGACGGCACCTATTCGATCGTGCCGCGCGTGCCCGGCGGTGAAATCACCCCGGAAAAACTTATCGTGCTCGGCGCGGTGGCCAAAAAATACAAGCTCTACACCAAGATCACCGGCGGCCAGCGCATCGACCTCTTCGGCGCGCGGGTCGAGCAACTGCCGCTGATCTGGCGCGAGCTGGTCGATGCCGGCTTCGAATCCGGCCACGCCTACGGCAAGGCGCTGCGCACCGTGAAATCCTGCGTCGGCAGCACCTGGTGCCGCTATGGCGTGCAGGACTCGGTGGGCATGGCGATCCACCTCGAGAACCGCTACCGCGGCCTGCGCTCGCCGCACAAGCTGAAGATGGGCGTATCGGGCTGCACCCGCGAGTGCGCCGAAGCCCAGGGCAAGGACGTCGGCGTCATCGCCACCGAAAAAGGCTGGAACCTCTATGTCTGCGGCAACGGCGGCATCAAGCCGCGCCACGCCGACCTGCTCGCCAACGACCTCGACGACGCGACGCTGGTGAAATACATCGACCGTTTCCTGATGTTCTACATCCGCACCGGCGACCGCCTGCAGCGCACCTCGACCTGGCTCGACAACCTCGAAGGCGGCATCGACTATGTGAAGCAGGTGGTCTGCGAAGATTCCCTGGGCATCGGCGCCGAACTCGAGGCCGACATGCAGAAGCTGGTCGACACCTATGAATGTGAATGGAAACACGCGATCAACGACCCCGAGTCGCTGAAACGCTTCCGCCACTTCGTCAACAGCGACGCACCCGACAGCAATGTCGTCTTTGTCGCCGAGCGCGGCCAGATCCGGCCGGCGCGTGACGAAGAAAAAGAAACCCTGGAAAAAGAAAGCGTGCCGGCATGACCGCCCGCCCGAACATCGACATGAGCCTCAAACAATGGACGGCGGTCTGCCCGCTGGATGACATCGCGCCCGATTCGGGTGTCTGCGCACTGATCGGCGGCCGCCAAGTGGCGGTGTTCCGCGTCGCTGGCGATCACGTCTACGCGCTCGCCAACCATGATCCGTTCTCAAATGCCAATGTGCTGTCGCGCGGCATCACCGGCGACATCAGGGGTGAACTGGTGGTGGCTTCACCGGTCTACAAACAGCATTTCAGTCTTGCCACCGGGCAATGCATCGAGGATCAGACGGTGCAAGTCGAGACCTTTGCCGTGCGTATCAACAACAACGTTGTGGAGGTTGAAGCCTGATGAACGCCCCCGAGAGCCGCCCGCCCTTTCCGCCCTTCACCCGCGAAACGGCCATGCAAAAAGTGCGCAAGGCCGAAGACGGCTGGAACAGCCGCGACCCGGTCGCGGTGTCGCTCGCCTACACACCCGACACCATCTGGCGCAATCGCGCGGAGTTTCCGGTCGGCCGCGCACAGGTCGTCGAATTCCTCACCCGCAAATGGGCCAGGGAACTCGAATACCGCCTGATCAAGGAACTTTGGGCCTACACCGAAAACCGCATCGCCGTGCGTTTTGCCTACGAATGGCACGACGACGCCGGCCAGTGGTACCGCTCCTACGGCAACGAGAACTGGGAATTCGCCGACAACGGCCTGATGCACCGGCGTTTTGCCAGCATCAACGACCTGCCGATCAAGGCCGCCGACCGCAAATACTTCTGGCCTCAGGGCCGCAGACCCGACGACCACCCCGGCCTGTCCGAACTCGGACTCTGATCTAGCGAAGGTTTTGTAGGGTGGGTAAGCCGCCCCCCAGGAGGACTTGCTGCGCAGCGCGCAGCGGCGTCACCCACCGCATGGGAGCGGACCCCACCCGCACCCGCGCCATGTCATCATTGGCGCATGGACTCCAAACAGTTAATCAGCATCATCAAGGAAATCGGTCGCGGCAAAAACGCCGCCCGCGACCTCTCACGCGAAGACGCCCGGACGCTTTTCACCGCAATCCTCAACGACGAAATCCCCCCGCTGCAGCTCGGCGCCATCCTCATCGCGCTGCGCATCAAGGGTGAATCACTGGAAGAACTCGCCGGCTTCCTCGATGCCTGCGAAGCCAGCTACCCGCACCTCAAAGCCCCCGCCGGCACCGCGCCGCTGGTAATACCCGCCTACAACGGCGCCCGGCAACTGCCCAACCTGACCCCGCTACTCGCCTCACTCGTCGCGCGCGAAGGCAAGCCGGTACTGGTGCACGGCGTACCCGATGACCCCGGCCGCGTCACCACCATCGAGGTTTTCCGGGCAATGGGCATCGAGCCCGCCGCATCGATAGGCGAAGCCGAACAGCAGCTCGCCGAACGCAAACTCGCCGTGATCACCATCGACACGCTGGCGCCCAAGCTGGCGAGGGTGCTGAAACTGCGCCGCGAGATCGGCCTGCGCAGCTCCGGCCATACGTTGGTCAAGATGATCCAGCCCTTCACCAGCAAGGCCGTGCGTCTGGTCAGCGTCACCCACCCTGAATACCTGGACCGGATGCGGGCATTTTTTACGTCTTACGGCTCGGATGCGCTGCTGCTGCGTGGCGCGGAGGGGGAGGCGGTGGCGCATCCTCGGCGGGAGCCGGTGATTGAGTGGTTCGATGGAAAAAAAGCGGAGGTGTGGCGGAGTTCGCCGGAAGAAGACCCAGAATTGCCAGAAAGGCGGGATGCCTTAGTAACAGCAACCTGGATCAACAAAATACTGATAGAAAAACGTGTCGCACCAATAGCTGTTGCACATCAAGCAGAGTGTTGCGTAAGCGCCACAACAATCATGAGCCCGACCACTTAAGTCAGAGTAATTTAACTTACTCCGCCGTAAATTGTTAATGCAGATTACCTCCTTGCGGCCCATTCCACTGAAACCTGGACATTGTCATCGATAGCAAATTTAGACGGGCCAGCCTATATAGGACGAGAAACATCACTTGCAATTTAGTCATTTATTTCCCATAATTCGCCAATTAATTATGCGGATTTTTTGGAGAAATAATGGGTGTTTTTGAAATAATTGGCGATTCTAAAGAACTAGAAGATGATTTCGCCAATTTGGCGCGCTTAGCCTCAACGGAAGCATATGAAGATGTTCGCTTACTACTGGCTAAGCTAGTTCGTAAATATCGTGGTCGACGCCCCGATTTTGCAGAGCGCATTAATCAAACTCTGCGCACGACCCAAACTCGATCCGCAGGAGCATCGATCTTGCGTCGCGGAATGCACCCCGACAGCAACAAAAGCCGTTCCGACATACCAATCGATGCTGACTCCCAGATACCGCTTATTCGGATCTTTGACGATATCCGTGGATTAGAGGCCCCTTTACTGCCTGCCAAGTTACTCGAGCAAATCCACAGTATTGTCCGTGAACGCCGGGAGCGAGAAAAACTTGCGACCCATGGCATACGTCCAACACGCTCCGCAATCTTAGTAGGGCCGCCAGGGGTCGGTAAAACATTATCAGCACGGTGGATTGCAAATCAAATAGGAAAACCACTTTGGGTTCTGGATCTTACGTCAGTCATGAGCAGCTTACTGGGAAAAACAGGTAACAATCTTCGGGCTGTTTTCGACTATGCCAAAAAGCATGAAGCTGTATTACTGCTTGATGAAATTGACGCCATCGCTAAACGTCGCAGCGATGAATCCGATGTCGGCGAACTTAAACGTCTTGTAAGCTCAATCTTACAAGAGGTTGACGTGTGGCCAGACTCCAGCCTTCTGCTCGCAGCTACAAATCACCCAGAACTGGTCGACACCGCATTATGGAGACGATTCGATACTATTCTAACGTTCGAAAAGTCCGATCCAACCACTATTGAGGCAGCTGTCCGCCGCTTCCTAGGTTCAGATGCTAGCGCATTCTCACCTGTCATCCAGCTCTTGGCCAAGTCGCTTCATGGCAGCTCCTTATCTGATGTTGAGCGCTCGGTAACAGCCTTACGCCGAAATGCCGCCCTCAACGAAACCGACCCCTCCTTAGTTGTTATGGAGATGGCTGCTCAGCACGTCGAAAAACTCGACAAAACAGCACGTCAGCAACTTGCCGTTGAATTGGCGCGCGCCAATGTACTTTCACACAATAAAATCATGACGTTGACCGGTGTGGCACGTGACACTATCAGAAAGCACGCGGGCCCATCTCCTATCAAAGGCAGAGGTAGAAAAAAAGGGGGACGGCATGGCTAATCGGTTCATCATTGGTAGAGGCGAACTATTGACCTACGACATTCCACCACCGCCAATGGTCCCAAAAAAGGCGCACCCATATGGATTGACCGAGGCAAAAACGCAATTAATCCCACAAATTGTAAGCGCCGTTCTCGACATACAAGCACTACCTCAAGCAGCCTGCCCATCAGACGTTGCTGTGATTAAAGTCGATCTACACCCCTCTTATATTGCAAAATCATTTTTCCCCACAGCACTTCTGCGACAAGCAGGGCTTACCCCTGTTGGAAGCCGAACCGTGCGCGTACGCCCACGGAAAGATCTTCGGAAGAGCGCGCCAACAGAATGTGAAACGACACAGATTTTCGTAGCCGGGTCGCGCAATACATTCGCAAAACTCCCGTCATTCGCAACCCAGCTTGTTGAAAATACGAAAGAAGCGCTGCAATTTGCCGAGATCGAGCAACTTAGCAGTATGACCCCCAATGACCGGCTACGAATTAGCGCACTTGGGGCAAATCATGTATTTGAAATCGGCCTCCACCTCCTTCCAGATCAGCCCGCAGATGAACTTCGAAAAAGCTTTGTGCAATATGCCAAGTCCTGTGGTTTCGAGGTCAATAGCGAGTTTGATTTTCCGGTGGGAAGAATGATTTTCATGGCAGCACAAGGAAACGCAGACGGCCTTACCGAGCTCGCCAAGTTCAGCCTGTTGCGTGTCGTCCGCTCCATGCCACCAATCAGAAATGCCAGACCTTTTACTAGAGGCGCCCCAATTTCTGTGGGTTTCTCGATACCCACCTCCCAACCACTGTCATCAGAGCCAACAGTAGCCATACTTGACGGTGGCCTGCCATCCAAGCATCCACTCGGGGCATTTATTGGTCGATACGAAAAATCAGATCCAGCCGCTGGCGATGTAGCAGATTACCTTGATCATGGCTTAGGGGTGACATCTGCCTTTTTGTTTGGCCCAATTGAGCCAAGTGTGGAAGCGCAACGTCCTTACTCCTATGTAGATCACTTTCGCGTACTCGATGAGTTTTCCAGTAAGGAAGATCCTTTTGAGTTGTACCGCACACTAGCTCACGTAGAAGAAATACTACTCTCGAGAACATATCAATTCCTAAATCTCAGTCTTGGGCCAGATTTACCAACAGATGACCTAGATGTTCATGCTTGGACTGCAGTACTAGACACAGTGCTCAGCGACGGCGAAACCCTAATGACTGTAGCTGTAGGGAACAATGGTCAGCGGGACTCAGCCAACCGATTCGACAGAATTCAAGTCCCCTCAGATAGCGTCAATGCATTGTCTATCGGAGCAGCAAACCACTCCTCTTCCAATTGGGCACGCGCGGATTACAGTGCTCGCGGGCCGGGTCGTAGCCCTGGGCGCAGGAAACCCGATGTTGTTGCTTTTGGTGGCAGTCCCAAGGAATATTTTCATGTCGCCGCCGCAGGTCTAAAGCCAGAGTTGGCAGCAACAATGGGAACCAGCTTTGCCGCGCCTTATGCACTACGTACCGCCGTAGGTGTGCGTGCCGTGTTAGGTGAAGTCGTGCACCCCCTAACCATCAAAGCGCTAATAGTACATGCGGCCAAGAATGACACTGAAAGCCCTGTGACGGACATAGGCTGGGGGCGAGTCCCTAGTGATCTCAACGAAATAATAACGTGTGGCGATGGCGTCGCACGAATTATTTACCAAGGACTCCTACGCCCAGGAAAATACTTGCGAGCACCAGTTCCACTACCTGTTGCATCACTTCAGGGAAGAGTACGCTTAATCGCGACATTTTGCTATGCAAGCCCTGTTGACGTCGAAGACGCCGCAGCCTATACAAAAGCTGGATTGACCATCACATTTCGCCCCAACGTTGACAAAGCCGCGGGGAAACAAGTCAAAACTCGTTCATTTTTCTCATTATCGGAATTCAAAACAGAGCAAGAGCAAAGAAGCGATTTAGGGAAATGGGAAACAGTACTACACGCCAGTGATCGCATGCTTGGGAGTAGCCTAAAAAATGCAACCTTCGACATTCACTACAATGCTCGAGACGGTGGCGCAGCAGCGGGGGCAGGAACAGAACTTATTCGCTACGCACTAGTTCTGACGGTCGAAGCACCTAATCATGCAAATTTGCACGAAGATATACTGTCTGCTCACACTTTACTCAAAGCAATTGAGCCACGAATTTCCTTGCCCGTTCGCACCTAACTCGTCACCAACAATAGAATTTTAATTAATCATAGGCGACACCATGGCAAAACCAGTGAAGCTTTCGAATGGACGCTACTGGCGAACACAAACACAAGCCTTAGAGCATTTTAAGAAAATGCTCGCCCGCTATAACATTGGTGAAAAAGTAACCGACTCCTCCGATCATGACGATCTTTCAGCTTTGCTTATGCGGTACGACAGTGTCATGCTGGCAAATGAAGAAACTAAGACCGGCGCTGGAATTGATTACTTTTCAAAACAGCGGAATGTCGGTGAAGGCTGGAGTACCGATGGATTTCACGTGCATCGGATAGATGGCACCTCAATTGACTTCAGCTATATATCAGCAGTCAAGATTGAGTCGCCTCCATAAATTAAAAATCCGCATAAAGGGGGCAAACGGTGTCGTACCTGCGCATCATATTGATTAATAAAGCCCCCCTTTGTCAGCCTGCGATCACTAAAGTTTGATCCTACATTTTTTCCATCAAAACTTATATCAACAAAATTACTATATAAGTATTTGATTTAATTATTAATTCAATCGCCCCCCCCTTAATCTACACTCACAACAAGTTAGCCAGCAACTCCACGGCCAGTTAGCCTCCCGCCATGGATTCCCTAACCACCGCAGCCGCCCGTGCCCTGGCAGCCGGTGATCCACTGGCCGCCCTCAATCACGTTGCCCTGCGCAACGATCCACCCGCCCTCGCACTGCGCGGCATCGCGATGGCCCAGCTTGGTGAATACTCCCGCTCCCGTGAACTGCTGAAACGTGCGGCCCGCGGTTTCGGCGTGCGCGAAACGCTGGCGCGTGCGCGTTGCGTGGTGGCTGAAGCCGAAGTCGCGCTGGCGATGCGCGACCTGGGCGGCAGCACGCGCCCGCTGCTGGATGCCGCAAAAGTGCTGACCGCGCGTAATGACTCCAACAACGCGATGCAGGCACGGCTGATCGCGGCGCGCCGGCTGCTGTTGCTCGGCCGACTGGATGAAGCCGCTGACACCTTGCACAACACCGACACCCGCGGCCTGCCGCCGCTGCTGGCGGCAACCGCGGCGCTGGTGGCCGCTGAACTCGCGCTGCGCAGGCTGCAGATTGATGCGGCTGAAGCGGCGCTGGCCCGCGCGCAGGACGCTGCCGCGCACGCGCGCGTGCTCGCACTGCTGGCCGAGGTGGCGGAAGCGCGCGCAGCGCTTGACCGCCCCGCTGCACGGCATGTGCTGAAAGGACGTGAACAGACGCTGCGGCTCGCCGAGGTGGCTGCGCTGTATGACTCGGGCGCGCTGGTGGTCGATGCCTGCCGCATGGGGCTGCGCGCCGGCAAGGCATGGCTGCCGCTGGCGCGGCGGCCGCTGCTGTTTGCACTGGCGCGGGTGCTGGCCGAGGCCTGGCCCGGTGACGCTGATCGTGAAACGCTGATCGCGCGCGTGTTCCGCATCCGCCGGATTGACGAGACACATCGCGCGCGGTTGCGCGTGGAACTGGGACGGCTGCGCAAGCTGGCCGCGGCGCTGGTCAATATTGAAGCCACCGCAGACGGCTTTCGTTTGCAGCCGCGCCGAGCGCGTGAGGTCGCCGTGCTGGCACCGCAGCTGGATGGTGATGCGGGCGCGCTGCTGGCCCTGCTCTCGGATGGCGCAGCCTGGTCGACTTCTGCGCTGGCGCTGGCACTCGGTGCAAGCCAGCGCGGCGTGCAGCGCGCGCTGGCTGCGCTCGAGGCTGCGGGTCAGGCCCGTGCCATCGGCAAGGGCCGCGCGCAGCGCTGGCTGGCGCCGCCGCTGGCCGATTTCACGACAATCTTGTTACTCCCTGCTGCGCTGCCGCTTGCGTAGTCTTGCGCCGTGACCAACACGCAAGGCCGCATGACGGCAGAAAGGATTCATCGATGGACATCCTGCACAGGGTCGGCATCAAGGCCTCCCCGCAAAAGGTTTACGCGGCACTGGCCACGCGCCATGGGCTTGCCGGCTGGTGGACGCGCGACACCGAAGGCGACGGCAGTCGCGTTGGCGGCGCGCTGAAATTCCGTTTTCACAATCCCGCCGGCGCGGAAATCGGCGACTTCGACATGAAGGTCGCCGAACTGGCGCCCACGCGCATTGTGTGGTCGGTGAACGGCGGGCCCGAAGAATGGATCGGCACCACCATCCGCTGGGAGCTAAAACAGGAAGAGGATTACGTGATCGTGCTGTTCCGGCACGAGGGCTGGAAAGAGGCGGCGAAATTCATGCACCATTGCAGCACCAAGTGGGCGCTGTTCCTGATGAGCCTGAAGTCGCTCGCGGAAACCGGCAAGGGCGCGCCCAGCCCGCATGACGTGAAGATCGATAACTGGAACTGAGAAAGCCTGACAAATTGGTGCTCTCGAAGCCTCTCCGCTTCAACACAAATGCCTCCTTGAACCCGCCCCTCACCCCACCCTCTCCCCGCAAGCGGGGCGAGGGAGAAAACAGACTGAGGACATCGCCATGACTAAAAGCCATACCACCCCGCAATCCACGTCGGCGGAAATCGTCCGCGAATACGGCCCCTTCGCCGGTTCGGAACGCATCCATGGTGTATCGCATGACGGCCGCCATGTCTGGGCAGCCACTGACAACGGACTGGTGGCCTTTGATCCCGCCAGCGGCGACATCACGCAGCGGATCGAACGACCCAGCGACGCCGGCACCGCCTTTGACGGCAAACACCTCTACCAGATCGCGGAGTCGCGCATCGACAAGATCGATCCCACCAGCGGCAAAGTGCTGGCGTCGATCCCCGCACCCGGCAAGGGCAATGACTCGGGGCTCGCCTGGGCCGAAGGCAGTCTGTGGGTGGGCCAGTATCGCAACCGGAAAATTTTCCAGATCAATCCGGAAACCGGCGCGGTAATCCGCAGCATCGAATCCAACCGCTTCGTCACCGGCGTGACCTGGGTCGATGGCGAGTTGTGGCACGGCACCTGGGAAGGCGACGACAGCGACATCAGGCGCATCGATCCGCAGAGCGGCGCGGTGCTGGAACAACTGGAAATGCCCACGGGTGTCGGCGTCAGCGGACTCGAGTCCGATGGCAAGGGCCTGTTTTATGCGGGTGGCGGTGGCAGTGGCCGGGTGCGCTCGGTGCGGCGGCCAAAACGTACTTGATCAACCATGCCTCACCACCGGAAAAGCATACTGTCATCCCGCTGACATCAGTCTGTAATACGAAAGACGTTGACTCGGATTCTCCCCAACCGGAAGGATCCGAAGATGACCAACACCATCCACAACGCCGCACTGATAGATGCCGAGACCGGCGGCAGTGAAAACTACCAGTTCATGGCCGAAGCCGACCTGTTTGCACATCCCGCAGTCAGCATTGTCGAACGCTTCATCCATCACCTCGAGTCCAGCGGCAGGCTGAACAGCCCGGCCAGTTACCAGCTCGACTCCGCGGTGAAGAAAAAGAATGACCAGTTCGTGCTCGCCACCGGCTCGCTGATGCTGGCAAAAGGTGAAATCCCCTTCCTGCTGATGATTTCAGCAAGCCGGGGCGCCTGAACGCCCACGTTCAAAAACTGATCCACGTCGCAACAAACGCAAAGAACGCGCCAATCAGAAAAATCGCCACTGAAAGCCCATACACCCGCAGCGAAAACCTGCGGGTGCGCATGCAGGCCGCTGCCAGTGCAGGATCCGCGGGACAAGGCAGGCTGCGCGCGCGCCACTGCATCACACCGGCAAGAACCAGCATCACCGCCGCGCCGCTGAATACCGCCGCCTTGTATTCCGACAGCCAGACCAGTTGCGGCACCACGGCGATCAATGAGGACAACGCTGCCCCCGCGCCAATCGTCACCAGCAGTGCCGGCAGCGCGCAGCACACCAGGGTGCCACCGCTGACCAGCAGCGACAGCACCGAGGTGGCTTTGCTTTTGATCAACGCATCGGTCATTTCCGTCCGACCTTGACTGCGGCCCTGATCTGCTCCACGGTGCTGCCGACGGTTTCGATGCGGCTCACGTCATAGCCGGCGTCCTTGATCAGGTCGCGCACGGTGTCGGTCGACAGCACCTGCCCCTCCTTCAGTTCGACGGCCACCACCTTGTTCTTGAGATCGACGTAGACCTCTTTGGTCTGTGTCAGCGAGCGCATCTTTTTCTCGATGCCCTGGGCGCAGAACGCGCAGACCATGCCGTTGACTTCGGCACGGATGGTCTGCACCGCGGCGTGCGCAACGCCGCCAAGCAGGCCGGCTGACAGCGACACGATGATGAACAATGATTTGATGAGTGAACGGTTCATGGTGAGTCCTTTCAGAATATGTGCATGAAATTGAAGCGGAATTGCCGCGAATTGTTGATGCCGGCCTCGACGAAATAACCCTTGTTGATCAGGCGCAGCATCGGCGTGATCTCGGTCTTGTCGGAGAGGTCGTTCATGCGGCGCGCCTCGACGATCAGCCACGGCTGCGTCTCCTCGTAGTCGACTTCGTAGAACGAGAAGCCGGCGCGTACGGAGCCGTAATCATGGTTGAGGCCGCTGGCGCGATACAGCCGCGCGGTTGCGGCGACGTAGAAGCGGGTGGTTTCGTAGTCGAGCTGGATGCCCGGTGACAGCAGCGTGCGGGCGCCTGAAAAATCGTTGCCCTCGACACTGCCGGCCCCGGCCAGAAACCAGACATTGGCCTGCGAGTTTTTGCTGTTCCAGCGCTGCAGCAGCCGGGTATAGGTCAGCTCCGCCACATCGCGCCGCCGGGTCTTGTCATCGGAGCGCATGTACAGCGCGCCGACACCGACCGCATCCCGCGGCGTGACCGCGTAATTGACCCAGGCCTCGCGCCAGTTCGGGCCAAAGTCGCCCATCGCCATCCATGAATCCTTGAAACCCATGGGGCCGGCCTGCGCCGCACAGCTGGCTGCGGCAAGTAATACCGCGAGCCATAGCCTCAACGTAAATCTCATAAACACCTCCGGGCGTATGTTAAAGCCGGTTCATCGTGAACCAGCCGGTGCTGCCGAACGCTCAGGCGATGTTGCAGGGCGGGCGCTGCAGGCCCTCGGGATAGAAGGAGGTGAAACGGATCACAGCAGGCGGCCCGGTAAGTTGGTTGCGCTGTTCGAACAAGGGTTTGTGCTGGCCGTCGAAGGCAAGGCCGCACATCATGCAGGCGGCAGAGGATGCGCAGCAGGCACTGTCGGATGGGCCGGACAGCGGCTGTCCTGCATCGTCACCGGCCGGAACAGCCATCACCGCGCCATGCATGCAGGGTGCCGGCTCAGCGGCAGCAACGGAAACCGCGGCCTCAGCCGAAGCCCGCGCATGCGGACAAGCCATGACCACGGCCGTTGCCTGCATCGGCAACAGCACCAGCAGCAGGCTGGTAACGAACCGTGAGCATGATTTCATGGGCGCCAAAGCATCCGCTAAAGAAATTCTTGTCACTATACTCCTGCCAAAACCTTGCGTTCAGGCCAGGCTGTGCGGTGTGGCTTCATTTAGCAAACGCGGGATGCCTGATCCCCGTCGTCATTTCGCATTGCCCCCGCTATCACGCTGATCGTCCTGCAGGTTCGCGCCCCGGCAAACACTACGACCCGGAAGTGGTCGCGGCCTGCCTGCGGCTGTGCCGCGAGCGCGGCTACCGAATCCCGGTCTGAACGGCGCTGACATCGTCAGCAGTCATCTCGCTCGCGCATCAACCGCACCGGCACGGTGCGCGCGCACCAGTTCAGCGCCCCGACCCGGGCACATGATCCCGATGCGGGGATAAAAGCCGCCTGTGCCGGCATGGTGCGGTATTTGCTAACTAGCGGTGCCGTCCCGGCGATAACAACAAGCAACATGACCGACCTCTCCTCCATACAGCCGCGCTCCCCGATCGAGCTCTACCTGAAGGATCTGCACGAGCGCCATCTCAACTTCCGCGAAGGCCAGGTGGCGGACTACATCCCCGAGCTGGCCGGGGCAGACCCGGACTGGTTCGGCATCAGCATCGTCACCCGCGATGGCCATGTCTATGAAGTCGGCGACACCCGCCAGCCCTTCACCATCCAGTCGGTATCGAAGGCCATCACCTACGGCCTCGCCCTCGAAGACCGCGGTGAGAGCCTGATGCTCTCGCGCATCAGCGTCGAACCCTCCGGCGATGCATTCAACGCGATCAGCCTGAAGGCGGATTCCGGAGCGCCTTTCAACCCGATGATCAATGCCGGCGCCATCGCCACCTGCGGACAGGTGCTGGCGCGGGACGGGCTTTCGCGCATCGAGCGCATCCTGGCCTACCTTTCCGCCTGCGCGGGCCGCAGGCTCGACATTGACGAGAAGGTCTACCGCTCCGAAAGCGACACCGGTCACCGCAACCGCGCCATCGGCTGGATGCTGCGCAACTTCGGCATCATCGACGAGGAGCCGACCGACATCCTCGAGACCTATTTCCGCCAGTGCGCGATTCGCGTCACCTGCCGCGACCTCGCGATGATCGGCGCGACGCTGGCCAACAGCGGCCGCAACCCGCTCACGCACGAGCAGGCCATCGACCCCGAGTTCGTCGACAACATCCTGTCGGTGATGTCGAGCTGCGGCATGTACGACTACTCGGGCGAGTGGCTGTACCGCGTCGGCCTTCCGGCCAAGAGCGGCGTCGGCGGCGGCGTGCTGGCGGTGCTGCCCGGACAGCTCGGCATCGGAATCTTCTCGCCCCCCCTCGACACGCAGGGCAACAGCGCGCGCGGAATCCGCGTCTGCGCCGACCTCTCGCGCGATCTGGCACTGCATCTCTTCGCGCCGGGGGCGGCGCCGGTCAACGCGCTGCGCCTGTCCTACGACGGCGGCCAGGTGGCCTCGCGCCGGCACCGCGCGAAAAAACTGCACGACCTGCTGCGCGGCAAGGGCCATCGCATCCGCGTCGTCGAGCTGCAGGGTGAACTGAACTTCCCCGCCTTCGAGCCGGTGATCCGCTTCGTGCTGAAGCAGGCACCGTACTGCCGCCATGTGGTGCTCAACCTGCGCCACGTCGCCAACATCGACAAGGTGGCGCTGAAGCTGATTCTTGACCTGCGGCGCAGGCTCGCCGAAGCGGGCGTCGACATGGTGCTCTGCAATGCCGGGCTGTTCGCCGATGACATGATCGAGCAGGGCATCGGCCGCGAGGCCCTGTTCGTCGATGACGATGCGGCACTCGAACACTGCGAGAACGCCCTGCTCGCCAGCCTGACCGGGACGGTTGAACCGGGCACCACGCGAGTGCCGCTCGCCGAGAGCACGCTGCTCGCCGGCATCGACCCGGCGGACATCGAATGGCTGGATCGCCGCATGCCGGAGCACCGCGCTCGGGCCGGGGAACATGTGATCCGCGCCGGGGAGGCCGGCGACAGCCTCTCCGTGCTGATCGAGGGATCGGTCGGTGTCTATCTGCCGTCGCCGACCGGCGGCAAACCGAAACGCCTCGAGGTGTTCGACGCCGGCCGCAGTTTCGGTGAAATCAGCCTGCTTGACGGCTCGGAACGCTCGGCTGACGTGATCGCCCTCGAACCCATCTGCTACCGGGTGCTGGATCTGGCGCTGTTCGAACAGCTGGGCAGCGAACGGCCGGCGCTCAAACTGAAACTGCTGGAACAGCTCTGCCGCCAGCTGTCGGGCAACCTGCGCAAGGCCAATATCGAGATCGCGGCGTTCCGGGAATAAGCCGCCTGAAAAAACGCAGGAGCTGCGCCAGTTCAGCCGGCGGTTTTCCCCGCCAGCACTTCCGCCACGTGCAGCACCTGCGTCACGGCATCACCGCGGCGGCGCAGCCGGCCTTCGATGTTGAGCATGCAGCCGAGATCGCCCAGCACCACCGCATCGGCGCCGCTGCCGGCGATGTTTTCGCATTTGCGCTCGGCAATATGCGAGGAAATGTCGCCATATTTGATGGCGAAGGTGCCGCCGAAGCCGCAGCACTGTTCACATTCATTCATCTCGCGCAGTTCAGCGCCTTCGATCTGCGCCAGCAGCGTACGCGGTTGCTGCTTGATGCCCAGCTCGCGCAATCCCGAGCAGGAATCATGATAAGTAATTGTTTTTATTGATGAATTTATTGCCGGTATATGGCGGACCACATTCACCAGAAAGTCGGTGAGTTCGTAAGTGCGGCCCGCCAGTGCCTCGACCGCGGCGCGTTCAGCCTCGGGAATGTCCCTGAGCAGCTCGGGATAGTGCGCGCGGATCATGCCGGCGCAGGAGCCGGAAGGCGCAACAACATAATCACAACCGGCAAACTCGCACGCCACCTTTCGCGCCAGCGTGATCGCCGAAGCACGGTCGCCGGAGTTGTAGCCGGGCTGGCCGCAGCAGGTTTGTGCCGACGGCACCACCACTTCGCAGCCCGCTGCTTCGAGCAACTGCAACGCCGCGAAGCCGATGCGCGGACGCATCAAGTCAACCAGGCAGGTCACGAACAGGCCGACTTTCATGACGATGAGCCCGGGGCGATGACAAGGGCATGCTTGAAGCGAAGCAGTGATGAGCGCAGATCAACACCCGCGGGGGATTCACTCTGCGCTCTGCACCTGGCACTCATCACTGCATTGCCACCTTCGCCTCGCGCACCACCCGGCCCCACTTCTGCATCTCGCGCTTGATGTGGGCCTGGAATTCCTCCGGCGTGCCGCCGATGGGTTCGATGCCGTCGCGCAGCAGGCGGTCGCGGATTTCCGGCAGCTTCAGCACGCGCGAGACTTCGCTTTGCACGCGGTTGATCACCGGGCGCGGCGTGCCGCCCGGCGCGCAGATGCCGGACCAGGACACGGTCTCGAATCCGGGCAGGCCCTGCTCGGCTACTGTCGGGATGTCCTGCATGGTTGAAAAACGTTGCGCGCTGGTGATGCCGAGCACACGCAGCTTGCCGGCCTTGACGTGCGGCATCGAGCTCACCGGCTGGTCGAACAGCAGCACGACCTGGCCGGTCAACAGATCGGCCATGGCATTACCGGTACCCTTGTACGGGATGTGGGTCATGCTGATCTTCGCCGCGCTGGCGAAGTATTCGCCCGAAAGATGTGACGCCGTGCCCACACCGGAAGAAGCAAAGTTGATCTGGCCCGGCCGCGCCTTGGCCAGCGCGATGAACTCCTTGACGTTCTTCGCCGGCAGCGAGGGATGCAGCACGATGATGTACGGCAGCGCGCCGGTCTGTGTCACCGGCGCGAGGTCTTTCTCCGGGTCATAGGGCAGCTTGCTCGAGATGAAGGGCAGGATCGCGAAGATGCCGGTGGTGCAGGCAAACAGCGTGTAGCCGTCGGGCGGCGCTTTTGCCGTCAATTCCGCGGCGATCACACTGCCGGCGCCAGGACGGTTGTCGACGTTGACCTGCTGGCCGATGCCCTTGGTCATCTCCTGCGCGATCAGCCGCGCCACGATGTCGGTCGAGCCGCCGGGCGCGAAACCGACAAGGATGCGGATCTGTTTTGAGGGATAGGCCTGCGCCTGTGCCCAGCCCGCGGCCAGCGCCAGCAGCATCGCGCCTGCCCAGCGTATTGCACGTAAAGTCAGCGATTGCGCCATGTCATGCCCCCTGAATGATTGTTGTGTGTTGCGGCGTCCGAGCTTGTTTTACAACCATGTGCCGCCACGCCAGGGCCATGATACCCGCACCGCGCTTCAGGCGCTCGATGCCAGCCGCCACGGCTGCAGGTAATCGAGGCGGTCACCAGTCTGCACGATGATGTGCTTGACCACCTTTTCACGAACGATGTGCAGCGTGACGTCGTCACCGGCCGCCGCGCCCTGCCACAGGCATTCGTAGAAATCGCTCTGCCCGCCGATCGAATCGCCACCGATGCCGAGGATCACGTCGCCGCGCTTGAGGCCGGCCAGCTCGGCCGGAGAACCGGGCAGCACGCGCGAAATCACCACATGCCCCTCGACCTGCTCCGAATTGAGGCCCAGCCAGGGCCGCGGCGAACCGCGGCGCCGGCCGGTGGCGGCCAGATCTGGCAGCACGGCCTTCAGCAGGTTGATCGGCACGAACATGTTGCCGGGGAAGGCCACGCCGCTGTTCAGCGCATCACTGACCCACAGCGAGGCAATGCCGACCAGCCGGCCGTTGTCGTCGAACAGCGCGGCGCCGCTGTGCTCGTAACGCGGCGGCGCGGTGAACAGCGCATCATCAATCATGTATTCCCACCAGCCGATGAAACGCCGCCGCGACACCAGCGCGGCACCGGTGACACCGCCGGCGCCGGCATGTCCGGCGACCACCAGCCCCTGCAGCAGCTCAAGCTGGTCGGAGTCGCCCAGCTCCACCGGGGTACACGGCGGGGCGGGCTTGGCGCGCAACAGGCCGAAGCCGGTGGCGTGGTCGAAGCCGACAACGGTGGCCGGGTAGGGCTTGTTGTCGCCGCCGATCACCAGCACCGATGCCGCCTCCAGCACCAGATAACCGATGGTCAGGATCAGGCCCTTGTCATCGATGACGATTCCGGTGCCTTCACGCTCGCTGCCCAGCGAATCGGCGGTTCGTGCGCCTTCGATGGCGCGGATCGACAGCTTGACCACGGCATCCAGCGGCGGCGAGGCCGGCGCCGGGATGCCGTTGGTTGCGCGCCAGGCGGCAAGCGCAGCGGTGAACAACGCCACGCTCATGCGCCAGTCCCGTTGACCGCGATCGCCTCATAACGCACGTCGGAGATCTCGATATCAACCACGCCGGTCGGCGTGGCGAGCTTCACCGTGTCGCCGGCGCGGTGCTTGAGCAGCGCCCTGGCAATTGGCGACACCCAGGACACATGGCCGCGCGTCACATCGGCCTCGTCGATGCCGACGATGGTGATGGTCTGGTCCCGCCCTTCGCCGTCAACATAATCGACGGTGGCGCCAAAAAACACCTGGTCGGTGTCACCACGCGCGGCAGGGTCGACCACCAGCACGTGATCGAGGCGTTTGCCGAGGTAATGGATGCGGCGGTCAATTTCGCGCAGCCGCTTTTTGCCGTAGATGTAGTCGCCGTTTTCGGAACGGTCGCCATTGGAGGCAGCCCATGAAATCACCTTGACCAGCTCGGGGCGATCGACGTCGAGCAACTGCGTCAACTCGCGTTTCAGGCGCTGGTAGCCACCGGGGGTCATGTAGTTTTTCGGCGGCGGCGCCGGGGTGTCATCCTCGGATCGGTTCGGGCGGGGCATGTCGGGAGTTTAGCGGCTGGAATTTGGTCCGGGGAGGCGGCAACACCGGTCGTGCGCCAGACCGCATAACCTGCTACAACGTGTTGGCCCACCAGATTTCATATTATAAAATCCAGCCAACCCTGCTTTTCCAACCTCCCAACTCCCGCCGTGGCCGACAAAAACGCAAAACCCTCGATCCAGGTCATCGAACGCATGATGCACCTGCTCGACGTGCTGTCGCAGCATTCGACCCCGGCGACACTGAAGCAGCTGGCCACCGCCACGCAGCTGCACCCTTCCACCGCGCACCGCATTCTCGGCGTGATGGTCGACAACCGGCTGGTCGACCGCATCGAACCCGGCATGTACCGGCTGGGCATCCGCCTGGTCGAGCTGGGCAGCCTGGTCAAGTCACGGATCAGCGTGCGCCAGGAGGCGCTGCCCTTCATGCACGAGCTGCACCGCGAGCTGGGCGAAACGGTGAACCTGTCAGTGCGCCGTGACGACGAGATGGTCTATATCGAGCGCGCCTCCGAAGGCAACACCATGATGCGTGTGGTGCAGATCATCGGCGCCCACGCGCCGCTGCACATCACCGCGGTGGGCAAGATTTTCCTCGCCGCCGAAAGTGCCCAGCAGGTCGCGGGTTATGTCTCGCGCAGCGGCCTCACCCGTTATACCGACAATACACTGACCGACGCCAAGGCGCTGGCCCGCGAGCTGGAGCAGATCCGCGTCCAGCGCTACGCCTTTGACAACGAAGAGGCCGAGCGTGGTGTCTGTTGCGTGGGCGCCGGCATCCACAACGACGAAGGCCAGCTGGTTGCCGGCCTTTCGGTGTCAGCCCCGACCGAACGTTTCAAGAAAACCTGGGCCGAGACGGTGCGCCAGTCGGCCGAACGCATCTCGCGCGCCATCGGCCACTCCCCGCGCTGAATACCCCCGCTGTTAACGCTGCCGTGCGCTGACGATGTACGAACGCCCCGTCGTTTTCCTTGACCTCGAAACCACCGGCGCCACCGCCACCCGTGACCGCATCACCGAAGTCGGCCTGATCGAGGTCAATAACGGCGAGTTCGTGCGCGAATGGTCAACGCTGGTCAATCCCGGGATCAGTATTCCGCCGATGATCCAGGGGCTGACCGGAATCAGCAACGAGATGGTCGCGTCGGCGCCACGCTTCGAGGAAATCGCGCGCGAGCTGTGGCTGGCGCTGGAAGGCCGCGTGTTGGTCGCGCACAACGCGCGTTTCGACTATGGCTTCCTGAAAAACGAATTCCGCCGCCTCGGCAAGACCTTCAGCGTGCCGGTGCTGTGCACGGTGAAACTGTCGAGAAAATTGTTCCCGCAACATCAGCGCCACAACCTCGACAGCCTGATGTCGCGCCACGACATCCGCTGCGAAGCCCGCCACCGCGCGCTGGGCGACGCCAGGGTGCTGTGGCATCTGGCCCAGGCCTGGCGCGTGGCGCCCGGCGAGGCCGCGGTGATCGAGGCCACCACAAAACTGCTGAAAACCGCGACCGTGCCCGCGGGTCTGCCCGATGACACTTACGCGCACATCCCCGAGGGCCCCGGCGTCTACCTGTTCTACGGCCTGTCCGGTGACAACAAGGACATCCCGCTGTATGTCGGCAAGAGCGTCAACCTGCGCACGCGGGTGATGTCACATTTTTCCGGCGACCATCGCGTGCACAAGGACATGCGCATCGCGGCCGAGGTCAAACGCATCGACTGGATCGAAACCGCCGGCGAACTGGGCGCATTGATTGAAGAGGCGCGGCTGGTGAAAAAACTCTCGCCGATACACAACCGGCAATTGCGCCGCAACACCGAACTCTGCGCATGGCACTGGCCGGGGCAGCGGCACGATGCGGCGCCGCAACTGATTTCGGCGCGCGAACTCTCCGGGGTTGAATTCCGCGACCTCTACGGCCTGTTCCGCTCGCGCCGCGCCGCGATCGAAGCCCTGCGCGAGATCGCCGCCGAGCACCAGTTGTGCAATCAGATACTGGGGCTCGAGAAGCGCAGCCCCGGAAAAAGCAGCGCCTGCTTTGCGTACCAGATCAAACGCTGCCGCGGTGCCTGCACCGGTGCCGAAACCACCGAGGCCCATGCCCTGCGGCTGGCCGCGGCGCTGACCGGGCTGCGGGTCAAGGCCTGGCCTTTTCCGGGGCGCATCGGCGTGCGCGAAACCTCGGCCGACGGTGCGCGCTGCGAGCTGCATGTGCTCGACCAGTGGTGCCACCTCGGCACCATCAAAAGCGAGGAGGAACTGCGGGAACTCGATGACGGCTTGCCGCGCCCGCTGTTCGACCTTGATACCTACAAGATACTCACCCGCTATTTCTATAACGGCAAGGGCCGGCCCGATGTGGTGCCGCTGCCCCCGGTTGCGGCCTCGGTTGTCACCTGAGTTGCAACCTGAAACTGCGGCATAATCACTCTGAAAGCACAAACAGGTAATCACAACCATCCGGAGGAGGATGTCATGAGCCGCTGTTCACCTTTGAGCCTGCACACCATTGTTGCCGCCACGATTCTTGCACCCGCCGTGTCGCTGCCACTGTCCGTTGCCGCCCAGCAATATCCGGTGAAGACGGTGCGTTTCATCATCCCCTTTCCGCCCGGCGGCCCCACCGACATCATGGGCCGCATGGCCACCGATATCCTGTCGCGCGCCACTGGCCAGCAGTTCGTGCCCGACAACCGCGGCGGCGCCGGCGGCAACATCGGTGCCGAGCTGTGCGCCAAATCGCCGCCCGACGGCTACACGCTGTGCATGATCACCGCGGCGCAGGGTGTGTCGCCGGCGATCTACCGCAAGATGAACTACGACCCGGTGAAAGACCTGGCCACGATCACCCTGATGGCGAGCCTGCCCAGCCTGCTCACGGTACACCCCAACCTGCCGGCGAAGACGGTGAAGGAAGTGATCGCCCTGGCCCGCGCCAAACCCGACGGCATGAGTTACGCCTCCACCGGCAACGGCAGCAGCCCGCATATGCTGATGGAGATGTTCAAGTTCATGACCGGCGTGAAGATGGTGCATATCCCGTACAAGGGCCAGGCGCCGGCGGTGGTCGACCAGATGTCGGGACAGGTGCAACTGGCCTTCAACACCGCGATCAGCGTGCTGCCCCAGGTCGAGGCCAAGCGCCTGCGCCCGGTGGCGATTTCAACCCGCGAGCGCTTCCCGCCGATGCCCGACCTGCCCACCATCGAGGAAAGCGGCGTCAAGGGTTTTGACGGTGGCTCGTGGCAGGGTGTCGGTGCGCCGGCGGGCACGCCGCCGGAGATCATCCGCCGCGTCAACACCCTTCTGGTCAGCGAACTGAAGACGCCGGCGATGCGTGAACAGATGATCAAGCGTGGCGGCATCGTCTCGGCGAACTCGCCGGAGGAATTCTCGGCCTTCCTCAGGACCGAGATTGCGCGCTGGACCAAGATCGCGCGCGCCGCCAACATCAGCATCGATTAACACCATGGCGCAGCCCACGCCCGAACAGCAGGCGCGCATCGACCTCGCCGCGGCCCTGCGCACCGCCTCGCGCATGGGCCTTGGCGAGGGCATCTGCAATCATTTCAGCGCCGAAGTGCCGGGGCATCCCGGCCACTTCCTGATCAATCCGCAGGGATTGCACTGGTCGGAAGTCACACCCGCCGATCTGGTGCTGGTTGATGCCGCGGGGCGCAAGGTTTCAGGCAAACACGAGGTCGAACCGACTGCTTTTTTTATCCACGGCGCGGCGCATCGCAGCAAGCCGCAGGCGAAATGCGTGCTGCACACCCACATGCCGTACGCCACCGCGCTGACGGTGATCGAGGGCGGCCGCATCGAGCCGGTGAGCCAGACTGCGCTGAAGTTCTACGGCCGCGATGCCTATGACGGTGAATACAACGGCCTCGCGCTGGATGCCGCCGAAGGTGAGCGCATCGTCGCCGGACTGAAGAATGCCGACATCCTGTTTTTAAGCAACCACGGCGTGATAGTCACCGGGCCGCGCATCGATATCGCTTTTGATGATCTGTATTACCTGGAACGCGCCTGCCAGTTGCAGGTGCTGGGGGCCGGCACCGGCAGGCCGCTGAAAGCCGTGCCCGAGGCCGTCGCGCGCAAGACCGCCGGCCAGATGACGGATGACACTCAGGCGCGGTTGCACTTCATCGCGCTGAAACGGCTGCTTGATCGTGATGAGCCGGGGTGGTCGGCACTCTAAGCAAAGCCGCACCGGCCACCGCCCGCCCCGGAGCTTGTCGAAGGGCTCAGCCAGAACGGTTGAAGATCAACAGTCCGGCAGATCAGTGATAAACCACCGGCTGATTCAGCAGCACCCCGAAGTTGTCGAGAAAGGCATCGATGTGTTCGGTGGATGATTCCTCACCGGCTGCCTTGTTCATTGCCTCGGCGAATTTCTCGGCCACATCACCGCGAAAGAACGTGCTGCGCGAGCTGCGCTTGTCGACGAGCTCCAGTCCCTGGCCTCCGGGATATTCCGCCACGTAGTACTGCTCGCTGTTGTAGACGATGCGCATCGCTGCTCCTCTTCATGAATTACATTGACAATAAGCCATTGATTTTAAACAATAAATTGTTTGATCAAGAGGCATGAAGGAGATGGGGCGCCAAGCCCGCGATTTCAAGTGCGGTTGCGGCGCTGGCAGATGGCGATGCCGGAGAGGATCAATGCGAGGCCGGCATAGGCGGTGGCCTGCGGCTGCTCACCCATGATCCACAGCCCGAGCATCACCGCGACAGCGGGGCTCATGTAGTTCACCAGCGACATGAAACTCGGCCCCGCGGAGCGGATCAGCTGGAAATAGAGCACCGTGGCCACGGCTGTGGGGATGACGCCCAACCAGACCACCGCAGCGGTCGAAGCCGCGCGAGGCTCCAGCAGCCAGGGCCGGTCCAGCCACAGGGCGGCCGGCACCACGACAAGACTCGCAACCAGCAGCGTCGAGGCCGCCGAGACAATGACATCCCCCTTGATGATCAGGCGCGTCAACACGCTTTGCAGCGCGTAACAGAGCGCGCCGCCGAGCACTGACAGCTGGGACACGATGCGCAGCGTGTCGCCGCCGAGTCCGGCCAGCGCATCCGGCCCCATCAGCAACACGATGCCGCAGAAACCCGCGGCAAAACCCAGCGCCCGGTTGCGGGTCATGCCCTCGCCGGCGATCAGGAAATGCGCCAGCACCAGCGTTGACAGCGGCATGAACGCCATCAGGATGCCGGCGAGCGCGCTCTCCACCACCTGCTGGCCCCAGGTGATCAGGTAAAACGGAATCGCATTGCCGATCAGCGCGATCACCACATACGGCCACCAGTGGCGGCCCAACGCCGGCAGACGCCGCCCGCTGGCATATACAAAAACAAGCAATACCAGCGCCGCCACGCCGACCCGACCGGCGACTATGGTCAGCGGCGGCAGGCTGGACACCGCGATGCGGTTGAACATGAACGAAGAACCCCACATCACGACCAGGGCGAGCAGCAGGAGCCAGTCGTTGAGCGTGCGTTGATTGCCGGCCATGGGAGGAGAACTGCACCTTTGGGTTGAATTTTCAAGCGTTGAACAATGACAAGGGCACACTTGAAGCGAAGTAGTGATGAATGACGGGCATAGGCCACCCCGCCTGGTTTCACTGATCACACATCACTCAGCACTTTGCACTTTGCACTTTGCACTTTGCACTTTGCACTTTGCACTTTGCACTTTGCGCTTTGCGCTTTGCACTTTGCACTTTGCGCTTTGCGCTTTGCACCCTGCACCGCTCAATTATGGTGCATGCGCATGATAAAATCATGCTTTAAGGACGCACTTCCGATGACCACGCTTTCACCGCTCACCGCACTTTCGCCGCTCGACGGCCGTTATCACGCGAAGCTCGACGCCCTGCGCGGCTGCTTCAGCGAACAGGCACTGATCAAACAGCGGGTACGGGTCGAGGTGGAATGGCTGAAGGCGCTGGCTGCGGAACCCGCGGTTGCCGAAGTGCCGCCGTTCTCCAAGGCGACGCTCTCTGAGCTTGATACCCTCGTCGCGAACTTCAGCGAGGCCGACGGCCTGCGCGTGAAAGCCATCGAAGCCACCACCAACCACGACGTCAAGGCGGTCGAATACCTGCTCAAGGAAAAACTCTCGGGCAGCGCCGAAATCACCCGCGTCGCCGAGTTCATCCACTTCGCCTGCACCTCCGAGGACATCAACAACCTCAGCCATGCGCTGATGCTGAAGGAAGCCCGCGACACGGTGCTCATGCCGGCACTGAACGCGGTGATCGCGCGCCTGCGTGCGATGGCCCACGACCTCGCCGATGCACCGATGCTGTCGCGCACCCACGGCCAGCCGGCCTCGCCGACGACGCTGGGCAAGGAAATGGCCAACGTTGTTGCCCGGCTGCAAAGGGCAGCCTCGCGCATTTCTTCAGTCAGTCTTCTCGGCAAGATCAACGGCGCCGTCGGCAACTACAATGCCCACCTCTCCGCCTACCCAAACATCGACTGGGAAGGCTTTGCCAGACGTTTTGTCGAGTCGCTGGGACTGGAGTTCAACGCCTACACCATCCAGATCGAGCCGCACGACGCGATGGCCGAGCTGTTTGATGCGGTGGCCCGCAGCAACACCATCCTGCTCGACCTCAACCGCGACATCTGGGGTTATGTTTCGGTCGGCTATTTCAAGCAGAAGACCAAGGCCGGCGAAATCGGCTCATCAACGATGCCGCACAAGGTCAACCCCATCGACTTCGAAAACTCCGAAGGCAACCTCGGCCTCGCCAATGCGCTGCTGCGCCATCTCTCGGAAAAGCTGCCGGTGTCGCGCTGGCAGCGCGACCTCACCGACTCGACCGTGCTGCGCAACGTCGGTGTCGCGCTCGGTTATGCGCTGCTCGCCTGGGACTCCTGCCTGAAGGGACTGAACAAACTCGAGGCCAACCACGCGCAGCTTGCCGCCGATCTCGATGACAACTGGGAAGTGCTCGCCGAACCGATCCAGACGGTGATGCGCCGCTACAACGTGCCCGGTGCCTACGAGCAGCTGAAGGACCTCACCCGCGGCAAGTCCGGCATCAACCGCGACACGCTGCATGTCTTCATCAAGGGGCTGACGGGTATTCCCGAAGCGGAAAAGCAGCGCCTGCTTGCGCTTACGCCGGCCAACTATATTGGCAAGGCCGTAGAACTCGCAAAACGCATCTGAGCACAAGATGCGATACAACCAATTGTTTTAATTGATTATTTTTTGCTGTCGCGTTTGACGGCAGTCAGCTCGGACCAGCGCTGCAGCGCTTCCGCCATCGGCGGCGCCTCACCGGTATAACCACTCGCCGCGACCACCTCGGCATTTGGCACACGCCCGCCGCGCTGCAGGAACAGCCCCTTCACATAGGCATGGGCGCACAGCTCCCCGTCGCGCTCGAAGGTCTGTTCCATATAGATGTACTTGTCGTCCCAAGTCAGTAGCCGCGTCACCAGCTCGAAGCGGTCGAAAGGTTCCAGTGAACGCAGATAGGTGATTTCGGCGGCGGCCAGCACCGGCATCCAGCGGCGGCGGCGCATCTCGCCGAGCAGCCCCGCCTGTGCGGTGAGGTGCACACGGCCGAGGTCCATGAACGTCAGATAACGCCCGTTGTTCATGTGAAGATTGAGATCAAGATCGTTGGGCAACACGCGGAAGGTGAGCCGCGAGGCCTCGAAAATCGTTCGCCGCTGCAATCCACGCAACTGCCACAACAGCCAGAGCAGGCGCAGATAGAGATTCACCGCAGCTTCACGACATCCTGCGCTGGCGCAGGATTTCGACCACGCCGGGCAGGATCGACAGGATGATGATGCCGACAATGACCAGCGACAGGTTGTCCTTGATAACCGGCAGGTTGCCGAAAAAATAGCCTGCATAGCCCAGCGACACCACCCACAGGATGGCGCCGCTGACGTTGTAAAAGGCAAACTTGGAGTAGGTCATGTTCGCCGCACCTGCAACGAAGGGAGCGTAGGTGCGGATGATCGGCACGAAGCGGGCGATGATGATGGTCTTGCCACCGTGGCGCTCGTAGAACTCATGGGCACGCTGCAGGTGTTTGGGATTCAACCAGCGTGACTCACCGTGGCTGAACACCCGCGGCCCGACATAACGCCCGAACGCGTAATTGACGGCATCGCCGAGGATCGCGGCAATGATCAGCAGCATGACAAGCAGATGGATGTTCATGCCGCCCGCTGCGGCCACAGCTCCGGCGACAAACAGCAGCGAGTCACCGGGCAGGAATGGCGTCACCACCAGCCCGGTCTCGCAAAACACGATCAGGAACAGGATCAAGTAGATCCAGGCGCCATAGGCGGCGACCAGCGCCTGCAGGTGGTCGTCGAGGTTGAGGACGACGTCGATGAACAGCGTGATCAGTTCCATTGGACCGGCGCGATGACGATCGGAATCAGACGACAGCGCCGTCCTCGTTGGCGGCCTTGGGCTTCTCCGCCTGGACCAGATCATCGCGCTTCAGGCCCAGCCACATCAGCAGCGGGCTGCCGACCAGCACCGAGGAATAGATGCCGAAGCAGATACCGATGGTAAGCGCCAGCGCGAAGTAATACAGCGTCTCGCCGCCGAAAATCAACATTGAGCACACCATCAACTGGGTTGATCCATGGGTGATGATGGTGCGCGACATGGTCGAGGTGATCGCGGCGTCGATGACATCGGGCACTGACATGCCACGGAACTGGCGGCTGCGGAAGTTTTCGCGGATCCGGTCCATCACCACCACCGACTCGTTGACCGAATAGCCGAGGATGGCCAGGATCGCCGCCAGCACCGGCAGCGAGAACTCCCAGCCGAACAGCGAAAAGCAGCCGAGGATGATCACCACGTCATGGAGGTTGGCGATGATCGCCGAGACGCCGAACTTCCACTCAAAGCGCAGCGCGAGGTAGCCAACGATACCCAGTGATACAAAGAGCAGCGCGAGGGCTCCGCTCTCCAGCAGCTCCTTGCCGACCTGCGGCCCGACAAACTCAACACGCTGCAGCTTGACACCGGCATCCAGTCCGCGCAGCTCGGTCATCACCTGCTCGGAAAGCTGGGCGCTGGTCAGCCCCTCCTTCACCGGCAGGCGGATCAGCACGTCGCGCGCGGTGCCGAAGTTCTGCACCGCGGGTTCGGCAAAGCCGATCTTGATCATGCGCTCGCGGATCGGGTCAAGTTCCGGCGCCTTTTCGTAGGTGACCTCGATCACCGTACCGCCGGTGAAATCGACACCGAGGTGCAGGCCCTTGGTTGCCAGCG
Source organism: Betaproteobacteria bacterium Ga0077527 (assembly GCA_001464815.1). Taxonomy (GTDB): domain Bacteria; phylum Pseudomonadota; class Gammaproteobacteria; order Burkholderiales; family SG8-41. Next base: position 266,913 of record LNDW01000020.1, read on the forward strand.
AACCGACTGCGATGAAAAAGGTGATCAGCGAAATGACGTTGAAAAACAACGCATAACGCATGAAGGGGATACTTTTCTTGATACGAAAGAATTCCATTGTGATCGCCTTATTTCGCCTGCGCCGCCGGCTTCCACACCTGGCCGATGGAAATGCGGTCCAGCTTGCGGCGGTTGCCGTAGTAAAGATTGACGATGCCGCGCGAGACCATCACCGCACTGAACATCGACGTCAGGATGCCGAGACAGTGCACCACGGCGAAACCGCGCACCGGCCCCGAGCCGAAGGCAAACAACGCGATGCCGGCAATCAATGTGGTGATGTTGGAGTCGAGAATCGTCGCCCAAGCACGTTCATATCCGGAATGCAGCGCCGCCTGCGGCGTCATGCCGTTGCGCAGTTCCTCGCGGATACGCTCGTTGATCAACACGTTGGCATCAATCGCCATGCCCAGCGCCAGCGCAATCGCGGCGATGCCGGGCAGCGTCAGCGTTGCCTGCAGCATCGACAGCAGCGCGATCAGGAACAGCAGGTTGGCGGCCAGCGCGATGATTGAAATCACGCCGATCAAGCCGTAGTAGGCGATCATGAACACCGCGATTGCGGCAAAACCCATCCACATCGAGCGAAAGCCGATTTCGATGTTCTCCGCGCCGAGCGAGGGGCCGACGGTGCGCTCCTCGATGATTTCCATCGGCGCCGCCAGCGCGCCGGCGCGCAGCAGCAGCGCCACATCCTTCGCTTCCTGGGTGGTCATGCGGCCGCTGATCTGCACCCTTCCGCCGCCAATTTCAGTGCGGATCACCGGCGCAGTCACCACCTCGCCCTTGCCGCGCTCGAACAGCAGGATCGCCATGCGCTTGCCGACGTTGTCGCGGGTGACCTGCTGGAAGATGCGTGCGCCGGTGCCATCCAGGTTCAGGTGCACCGCGGGCTCGCCGCTTTGCTGGTCGAAACCGGGCTGGGCGTCGTTGATGCGCTCGCCGGTCAGCACCACCTGTTTTTTCACCAATACCGGCTGGCCGTTGCGCTCGTAGTACAACTCCGCGCCAAAAGGCACCTGACCACTCTTGATGTCCTGCAGCAAGCCCGGCGTCATCCGCTCTTCATCGACCATGCGGATTTCCAGGGTCGCGGTGCGGCCGAGGATGTCCTTGGCCTTGGCGGTGTCCTGCACGCCGGGCAACTGCACCACCACACGGTCGGCGCCCTGCTGCTGGATGATCGGCTCGGCGACACCCAGTTCGTTGACGCGGTTGCGCAGCGTGGTGATGTTCTGCTGCAGTGCGAATTCCTGGTTCTTGCGCTGCGCCTCGATCTTCAGCGTGCCGCTGATACGGAATTCGCCGCCGTCCTCAACAGTCTTCAGGTCGAGGTCGGGCATGTCCTTGGCAATCTGCCCCAGAGCCTTGTCACGCAATGCCGCCTCGCGGAAACGGATGTTTACCGCATCGCCGTCTCGGGTCAGGCCTGAATGCTGAATGCGCTGCTCACGCAGCATGGCGCGAATGTCGTTGGTGTAGGCCTCAACTTTTTTGCCGGTCGCTGACTTCATATCGACCTGCATCAGGAAGTGCACACCACCGCGCAGATCCAGACCCAGATACATCGGCAATGCGCCGATCGAGGCCAGCCACCGCGGGCTGCGCGACAGCAGGTTCAGCGCCACCACGTAATCTTCGCCCAGCGCGGTCTGGATCACATCCTTGGCCTTGATCTGGTCCTCGGTGCCGGCAAAGCGCGCCTTGATGCTGGTCGCGTCGAGCGCGATGCCCTCGGTCTCCAGCCCTGCTTTTTTCAGGGCGCCTTCAACCCGCGCCATGAGTGCCGCATCGGCCTTCAGGTTGCTGCGCAGCGGCGACACCTGCACCGCCGGCACCTCGCCGAAAAAGTTTGGCATTGTGTAGAGCAGGCCGATCACCAGCGAGGCGGCAATCAGCAGGTATTTCCAGAGGGGATAGCGGTTCATGTCGGGGCCGCGGCAGGATGGACGGGGACAACGGTGACCCGGCTTCGGACGCCGCGTTGCCGCGCCGGCCCGGCCAGATCACCCACCCGATGATTACTCGAGGGTTTTAAGCGTGCCCTTGGGCAGCACGACCTGGATCGAGTGGCGCTGGATCACGATTTCGGTGTTTTCGGCGATCGACACCGTGGCGTACTGGGTATCAACCTTGCTGATACGGCCGAGGATGCCACCGGAGGTGACCACTTCATCACCCTTCTGCAGGGCATCAACCATCGCCTTGTGCTCCTTGGCACGCTTCATCTGCGGCCGGATCATCAGAAAATAGAGCACGGCGAACATCGCCAGAATCAGCAGCATGCTTTCGATGCCGCCACCCTGCGCACCGGCGGCTGGGGCCTGGGCCCAGGCGGGACTGATCAACACGGGAAACCTCCGTTGTAGTAAGGGATGCGCCGCGGTTCTGTGAAGATGCGGGCAGATGCATCCAAAGCGTTGTATTTTAACATCATTCAAGCTCCCGGTCGGCGTCAAACCCGGCTGCAAAAGCCGCCAGCCGCCCCCCGGCAATCGCCTCCCGCAAACCAGCCATCAGCTCCTGGTAGTAATGCAGGTTGTGCAGGGTATTGAGTCGTGCACCGAGCATTTCGTTCACCCGCTGCAGGTGATGCAGGTAGGCGCGGGTGAAATTGCGGCAGGTATAACAGGCGCAATCCGGGTCCAGCGGCTTGAGGTCGTCGCGGTAGCGGGCGTTGCGCAGCTTGATCACGCCGTGGCGGGTGTAGAGCCAGCCGTTGCGCGCATTACGTGTCGGCAGCACGCAGTCGAACATGTCGATGCCGGCACTGACCGCGGCGACCAGGTCGGCAGGGGTGCCCACACCCATCAGGTAACGCGGCCGGTCGGCGGGCAGCCGCGGTGCGGTGTGGCGCAGGATGCGCAGCATGTCTTCCTTGGGTTCACCCACCGACAGACCGCCGATGGCGTAGCCGTCAAAACCGATCCCGGTCAATTCGCGCAGCGACTCGTCGCGCAGGTCTTCATACATGCCGCCCTGGACGATGCCGAACAGCGCATTGGCATTGCCTTCATGCGCCGCCCTGCTGCGCGCCGCCCAGCGCATCGACAGCCGCATCGAGTCACGCGCCTGCTCATGGGTCGCCGGATGCGCCGTACATTCGTCGAAGGCCATCACGATGTCGGAATTGAGCACGCGCTGGATGCGCATTGATTCCTCGGGCGTCAGAAAACAGGCGTCACCGTTGACCGGCGACTGGAACTTCACGCCCTCCTCGCTGATCCTGCGCATTTCCCCGAGACTGAACACCTGGAAACCGCCGGAGTCGGTGAGGATCGGCCCGTCCCAGCCGATGAAACGGTGCAGCCCCCGGTGCGCGGCAATGACCTCAAGTCCCGGTCGCAGCCAGAGGTGGAAGGTGTTGCCGAGGATGATCTGCGCGCCGAGGCCGCGCACCTCCTGCGGACTCATGCCCTTCACCGCGCCGTAAGTGCCGACCGGCATGAAGGCCGGGGTGTCGATCACGCCGTGCGCGGTTTCGAGGACGCCACGGCGTGCCGCGCCATCCGTCGCCTTCAAGGTGAATTTCATGCCGCTTCCGGCGCGCGTTCGATCAGCATCGCATCCCCGTAACTGAAAAAGCGGTAACGCTCTGCAACCGCGTGGGCATAGGCGCGGCGGATGTTGTCGACACCGGCGAATGCAGACACCAGCATCAGCAGCGTCGACTTCGGCAAATGAAAGTTGGTGATCAGCGCATCAACGACGCGGAAGCGGTATCCCGGCGTCACGAACAGCGCGGTTTCCGCGGCACCGGCACGCAGCGCACCGCCGGCCGCGGCTGATTCCAGCGCGCGCAGGCTGGTGGTGCCGACCGCGACCACCCGGCCGCCGCTTGCCCGTGCGCCTTCAATCGCGGCCACCGTTTCCGGCGACAGGCTGTACCACTCGCTGTGCATGCGGTGTTCGGCGATGTTCCGCACACGCACCGGCTGGAAGGTGCCGGCGCCGACATGCAGGGTCAGGAAAACCACATTGATGCCGCCCTCGCGCAGCATATCAAGCAGCCTGTCGTCAAAATGCAGGCCTGCGGTGGGCGCGGCCACTGCACCAGGGTTTTTCGCATACACCGTCTGATAGCGTGATTCATCCGCGGCATCGGCAGCATGTGTGATGTAGGGCGGTAGCGGCACCGCGCCGTGGCGCTCGATCTGTGCAAACACATCGTCTTCGGGAAAAACCAGCCGGTAGAGCCCGCCTTCACGCCCGGCCACCGTCAATTCAAGCCCGGCCCCGGCCAGCAGCCGCATGCCAGCCCTGGGAGGATGGCTGGCGCGAATCTGTGCCAGCGCCTCACGCGCGCCCAGCACGCGCTCGATCAGGATTTCAATCGCGCCACCGCTGTCCTTGCGGCCGGTCAAGCGCGCCTTGATCACGCGGGTATCGTTGAGCACCAGCACGTCGCCTGACCGCAGCAGCGACAGAATATCGGGAAAATGATGATCGGCGACGCGGCCGCTGCTGCCGTCCAGATGGAGCAGCCGGCTCAAGCCACGCTCGGTCGCTGGTGCCTGCGCGATCAGCGCCTCGGGCAGGAGGTAGTCAAAATCATCCAGTTGCATCGCGCGGATTATACGGACTGGCGATGATCGGACTGCTGATGAGTGGATCAGCGTCACGGACGGTTGCCGCGGCGGCGGCGTTTGGCCGATAATCACCCACCCCGTGCCTCGGTGGTGGAATTGGTAGACGCGCCGGACTCAAAATCCGGTGCCGCAAGGCGTGTCGGTTCGAGTCCGACCCGAGGCACCACCCTGACAACCTGCGCTGCGGCTTTATGGCAAGCGCCGGGCCAACACACCACAACGGAAATCATCATGAGCGAACCCGAAATCGGCGTCAGCATCGAAGGCCATGTCGCAACGGTGGAACTGCGCCGTCCGCCCAACAACTTCCTCGATGTCGAGCTGATCGGCGATCTCGCCACCGCCCTGGAAACGCTGGATCGCGACAACAATGTGCGCGCCGTGGTGCTTGCCGCCTCCGGAAAACATTTCTGTGCCGGCGCCAACCTGAAAAAACGCGTCGATGACGAAGCCGCTGGCCAGAAGCCGGTTGCGCAGCCGCGCCACCTCTACCATGAGGCACAGCGGCTGGTTCTGACGAAAAAACCGATCATCGCCGCGGTCCAGGGCAGCGCCATCGGCGCCGGCCTCGGCCTCGCGCTGGTCGCCGATTTCCGCGTGACCTGCAAGGAAGCCCGGCTCGCCGCCAATTTTGCAGCCATGGGTTACCACCCCGGCTTCGGCATGACGGTGACACTGCCGCGCCTGGTCGGCCACCAGACAGCGAAGTGGCTGTTCCTGACCGGCAAACGCATCCCCGGCGACGAGGCCGTGGAGATGGGACTCGCCGATCGCCTGGTGGCGCAGGAAGACGTGCGCAAGGTGGCGCAGGAAATGGCGGCCGAGCTGGCGAAGTGCGGCCCGCTGGCGGTTCAGGCCACGCGCGAAACGCTGAACGGCGACCTGTTCGCGGAATTCCGCGCCGCGACCGAACGCGAAGCCTTCATCCAGATGATGCTGCGCGAGACCAATGACTTCAAGGAAGGCGTCAAGGCGGGCTTTGACCGCCGCGACCCGGTGTTCACCGGAAGCTGAACCCCGGCCAAACCGCAAGGATCAGGGCGTGGTGACTTCGACGTTGTCGATCAGCCGCGTCTTGCCCAGGCGGGCGGCAGCCAGTATCACCAGTTCACGTTCACCATTCGCCGGCGGCTGCAGGTCGCTGCGGCGGCGCACCGCGATGTAATCCGGTTTCCAGCCGTGTTTGGCCAGTTCGGCCATCGCCGCGAGCTCGATGCGCTGGTAGTCGCGCGCGCCCATCGCGATCTCGCCTTTCCCGTTGCGCAACACCCGGTACAGCCGCGGCGCCTCCTGGCGCTCGGCCGGCGTGAGGTAGGAGTTGCGCGAAGACAGTGCGAGCCCGTCCTCGGCACGCACTGTCTCGGCGAGAATCAACTCGATCGGCAACGCGAACTGGCGCACCATGTTCGACAGCACCAGGCACTGCTGGTAATCCTTCTTGCCGAAAATCGCGGCATGCGGGCCGACCATGTTGAACAGTTTCAGCACCACCGTCGCCACGCCGCGGAAGTGGCCCGGCCGCGCGCCGCCGTCCAGGATGTGCTGCAGGTCCGAGGGCTCGACGACAAAGGTCTGCGGCTCCGGATAGATCTCCTTCTCATCCGGCGCGAACACCACATCCACGCCGGCGTTGCGCAGGCGCTCGCAGTCCGCCTCGAAAGTACGCGGATAGCGGTCAAAGTCCTCGCGCGGACCGAACTGAAGGCGGTTGACGAAAATGCTGACCACCGTGCACGCCGCACGCGGCTTGGCGATGCGCATCAGCTCAATGTGCCCCTCGTGAAGATTGCCCATGGTTGGCACGAAAACGTTGTTCGGCACGCGGCGCAGGCGCTCGCGCAACTCGGCTACGGAGTGGATGATGTCCATGGATTCTGCAGGATTGAGAAGCGAGGATCGGGGATTGAGTCGAGCAGCGGGAATCGGGGACGGTTATTGTAGACGCAGAACCGGACGCTGCCGCCATGCCAGGTTTGCCGCAATCCTCAATCCTAAAAAGAATGTTCCTTGCCCGGAAATTTCCCGGACTGCACTTCCGCGATGTACAGCGTCACCGCATCTTGGATGGAACCGGCGGCGGCCTTCATGTAATTTTTGACGAACCTGGCCTTCTTGCCGGGATAGACGTCGAGCATGTCATGCAGCACCAGCACCTGGCCATGGCAATCAGCACCGGCACCGATGCCGATGGTCGGCACACTGGCGGCGGCCGTGACCTGGCTCGCCAGCACAGCGGGTATCGCCTCGAGCACGATCATTCCGGCGCCGGCCTGCTCGAGGACACGCGCGTCATCGAGAAGGCGCTGCGCCGCGTCCTCCTCGCGGCCCTGGACACGATAGCCGCCGAGCTGGTGCACTGACTGCGGCGTGAGGCCGAGGTGGCCGCATACCGGGATGCCGCGCTCGGTGAGAAAACTGATGGTTTCCAGCATCGGCCGGCCACCCTCGATTTTCACCATCTGCGCGCCGGCGGCCATGATCTCGGCGGCATTGCGGAAGGCTTCCTGCGGGCTCACCTGAAAGGTGCCGAAGGGCATGTCGCCGATGATGAAAGCGCGTTTGGCGCCGCGGGCGACGCAGGCGGTGTGATAGACCATGTCGCGCAGCGTGACCGGCAGCGTCGATTCATGGCCCTGCAGCACATTGCCCAGCGAATCGCCGATCAGCAGCGTATCGACGCCCGCGGCATCGAGCAGCGCGGCGAAACTCGCGTCATAGGCGGTGAGCATGGTGATCTTCTGCCCGTCGCGCATCATCTTGTGCAAATTGCTGAGTGTCGTGCGCATAATAATTTTTACCCCCGGTCCTCAATCCTGATCAGCCCTGGCTGAAAAATTCGCGCGGGCCGCGCATGCCGTTGATCCGCCGCAACAATAAATCAAAATCCGCTGCAGAATCAACGAAGTTCAGATGTTCGACATTGACGATCAGCAGCGGCGCCGAGTCATAGTGATGAAAAAATCGCGCGTAGGTATCGGCCAGCCGCAGCAGATAGTCGTCGGGTATGGTCTTTTCATAGCTGGTGGCGCGCCTGCGCACCCGGTCAACCAGGGTCTCGGCACCGGCCTGCAGGTAGATCACCAGATCGGGTTGCGGCGCCTGCGGCTTCAGATGGTCGTAAATCTGCCGGTACAGCGCGAGCTCGTCATCCTTCAGGTTCATCCGCGCGAACAGCGGGTCCTTCTCGAGCATGAAGTCGGCGACGGTGATGCCGCGGAACAAATCGGATTGCACCAGATCGCGCACCTGGTTGGCGCGCTGGAACAGGAAAAAAAGCTGCACCTGCAGCGCATTACGTGCCGGGTCGCGGTAAAAACCGGGCAGGAAGGGATTGGCGTCGGGATCTTCGAGCAGCGTCGCCGCGCCGAAGTGTGCGGCAAGCCGCCGCGCCAGCGTGGTCTTGCCCGAGCCGATCGGCCCCTCGACCACGATGTAGCGATACTTCGCAGCAAGATTCATGCTGCAATTCCATGCTCTGCCGGAAGCGCCGTCATGCCGGCATGCGCCGCAGCTCGGCGACACCGGCCGCATCAAGCCGCGCCGCCAGCTCGCGCACCCGCCCCTGCCCCGGCACCTCGACCTCGGGCGCGATCTCGGCCAGCGGCACCATGACAAAGGCGCGCTCGAGCATGCGCGGATGCGGAATCGTCAGGCCCGGCGCATGAACGAGGCGGTCGCCGTACAGGGCGATGTCGAGGTCCAGCGTACGCGGCGCATTCGGAAATTCGCGTACGCGGCCGTGTGCGCGTTCGATGTCGAGCAGGGCTTCAAGCAGGGCCTGCGGCGCCAGCGTGGTTTCGATGCCGGCCATCGCATTGATGAAGTCAGGCTGGTTGAGGTACCCCACCGGGGCGGTGCGGTACAGTGAAGAGCGCAGCAACAGCCGGGTGCAGGGCAACGCCGCCAAGGCGGCAAAACCGGCCTCGACCTGGCGCTGCGGATCGCCGATGTTGGCGCCGAGCGCGACAAAGGCGCGTTCGGGACGCGTGGCCATGATGATCAGGATTCCGCGGAAGCAGCCGCGTCAGGTTTGCGCCGGCGCCGCTTGCGGCGCTTTTTTGCCGGCCCGCTGTCGGTCACCAGCATCGCGGTGCGGCCTTCGGCATCGGCATCCTGGAAGCTGGTCCACCAGTCGCCGAGTGCCTTGTCCGCTTCGCCGCTTTCACAGCGCAGCAGCAGGAAATCGTAGGCGGCGCGGAAACGCGGCTGCTCGAGCAGACGGAAGGGGCGCTGCCCGGCGCGCTGCTCGAAGCGCGGCTGCATCAGCCACAGGTCCTTCATGTCCGAGGTGTAACGGCGCGGAATCGCCAGTTGTCCGGTCTGGCGCTCGATCACCGCATCCATCGCCTCATGTAATGCCGGCACCGGCGGTACGCCCCGGGCCTGCGCCTTGTTCCACGCCGCCAGCACTTCGTGCCAGAGCAGCGCCGCGAACAGGAAGGCCGGCGAGATCGACTTGCCTTCGCGGATGCGGGTATCGGTGTTCTTCAGCGCCAGCATCACGAAGCGCTCACCCAGCGGCTGCTCGAGGATCACGTCGAGCAGCGGCAGCATGCCGTGATGCAGCCCTTCCTTGCGCAGGCGCTTCACACACTCGGCGGCATGGCCGGAGAGCAGCAGCTTCAGCATTTCGTCGAACAACCGTGCCGCCGGCACATTGGCGAGCAGCGTCGACAGCGTTTTCACCGGCTTGCGTGTGGGGCCGTCAATCTCCAGCCCGCAGGACGCCGCAAAACGCACCGCGCGCAGCATGCGCACCGGATCTTCTCGGTAACGCTGTTCGGGCTCGCCGATCATGCGCAGGCGCCGGCGCTTCAGGTCGGCGACACCGCCGTGGTAGTCCCAGACTTCCTGCTTCGCCGGATCGTAGAACAGCGCATTGATGGTGAAGTCGCGGCGCGCCGCATCCTGCGCCTGGTCGCCCCAGACGTTGTCACGCAGCAGCCGGCCGTGTTCATCCTCGACCTGCAGCGCGGTGTCGGCCTCTACCGCCGGACCGCGGAAGGTGGTGACCTCGACCAGATCGCGGCCGCACAACACATGCACGATGCGAAAGCGGCGGCCGATGATGCGCGAGCGGCGGAAGATGCCGCGCACCTCTTCCGGCGTGGCATCGGTGGCAACGTCGAAATCCTTGGGGTCGCGGCCGAGGATCAGGTCGCGCACCGCGCCGCCGACGACAAAGGCCTTGAAGCCGGATTCCTGCAGCGCCTCGCAGGTGCGCAGCGCGCAACTGCCGATGCGTTCGCGGCCGATGCCATGCTCGGCCAGTGCAATGACCTTCGGCTTGCCGCCGTCGAACAGGCGACCCGAAAACACCCGGCCCAGCAGTTTGGTGATCATTCGTTGATTAAGGACAACACGGTAAAGAGCGCGGCGCGGCTGGCGCGGCGGCGGGATGGCCCTGCAGACACGGCGTCCGCGAGGGCGGCGCGATTATAACGCTGCGGTCCAAAGCTTCAGCCCAGACTCAGCACCGGCCAGCCGCGCGCCTCGGCCTGCGCGCGCAGGGTTGCATCGGGATCCACCGCCACCGGATGGCTGACCTGCTCCAATAACGGCAGGTCATTGTGGGAGTCACTGTAAAATGTTGATTTTATTACATTTTTTATTGTTTCTCCGTGCTCTGCCAGCCACGCTTCGAGGCGTGTCACCTTGCCTTCGCGAAAACAGGGCAGGCCCTGCACACCACCGGTAAAGCGGCCGTCACGCTCTTCGGGGTCGGTGGCAATCAGGTGCTCGATGCCGAATTCACGGGCGATTGGCGCGGTGACAAAACTGTTGGTGGCGGTGATCAGCACACGGGTCTCGCCACGGTGGCGTGCCACCAGCTCGCGCGCCGAGTCGCGGATCATCGGCAGGATGCGGCTTTTCATGTAATCGGCATGCCAGGCATCGAGGGTGGCGCGCGGGTGCTGCGCCAGCGGCTTCAACTGGAAATCGAGGAACTCGTGGATGTCCAGCGTACCGGCCTTGTACTGGTCATAGAACTCGCGGTTGCGGGCTTCATAACGTTCGCGGTCGAGCACGCCGCGGTCGATCAGGAACTGCGCCCATTCGTAATCGCTGTCGCCGGCAAGCAGCGTGTTGTCGAGGTCAAACAGGGCCAGCTTCATCTTTTGTCGGTCTCCGGGACGGTATTCAGCAATTGCAGGACTTCACGCGCCAGCGGCACCGTAACCGCGCGCTTCTGCTCCAATGAAGTACGGTCCAGCGTGTCAACCAGTGCGCGCAGCGTGGCGAGGTCGCGCGGCACCCGCGCCAGCAGGTAATCGGCCACCTCGGCAGGCAGCACGAAGCCGCGCGCAGCGGCGTAATCGGCCACCGCGGCACGGCGGTCCTCATCACTCAGCGCATGCACTTCGTAAACAAGGCCTGAAGCCAGCCGCGTCTGCAGGTCGGAGCGCAGCGCAAGCCGCGCCGGCGGCGCATCGGCGGTGGCAATCAGCACGCCACCACCCTCTTTCAGGCGGTTGAAGGTACTAAACAGTGCGATCTGGCCTGCACCATCCAGTTGCTGCACGTCATCGATGCCGAGCACGCCGTCCTCGGCGATGTCGGGCACCGCAGCGGCGGCGAACACGCTGCTGCGCCCAGCAGCGCCCAGCGCCGCCACCACGGCGCGCAGCAGATGGCTGCGGCCGCTGCCCGGCGCGCCCCACAGCAGCAGCATGCGTTCGCGCCCGGCCCCGCCGGCCAGCGCGCGCAGCGCCGCCAGCACTTCGGCGTTGCCGCCGACCACAAAATTGTCGAAGCTCGGCGCCGGCGGCGCGGCCAGCGTCAGGGCCAGCTGTTTCATGCGCTGCGGCCTGCGGGCAAGAGCGCCGCAGACTGGCGTACGGTGAAGCCGGGGAGGGTCATTTACGATAAAATTCAGCCACATGGAACGTGCCCGAGTTTAACAGGGCGGCGCACGACATCCGCATTCCACGGCTGCAAATGCAAAGCCCGACACTCCCAGGCGTTGTATTCCCGCGATCACCCGAACCGGCAGACCCATCTTGACCCGTAAAACCACAGTCCGCAAAGCACTCACCTACCGCGACGCCGGTGTCGATATCGATGCCGGTGATGCCCTGGTTGACCGCATCAAACCCTACGCCAAACGCACGCTGCGCCCCGGCGTGATGGCCGGCATCGGCGGCTTCGGCGCGCTGTTTGCGGTGCCCAAGGGCTACCGCGAACCGGTGCTGGTCTCCGGCACTGACGGCGTCGGCACCAAGCTCAAGCTCGCCGTCGAATGGCAGCGCCACGACACCATCGGCATCGATCTCGTCGCGATGAGTGTCAATGACATCCTGACCCTTGGCGCCGAGCCGCTGTTCTTCCTCGACTACTACGCCTGCGGCAAGCTCGATGTCGATTCCGCCGCCGACGTGGTCAAAGGCATCGCCGCCGGCTGCGAAATGGCCGGCTGCGCGCTGATCGGCGGCGAAACCGCCGAAATGCCCGGCATGTATCCGGCCGGCGAATACGACCTTGCCGGCTTCGCCGTCGGCGTGGCTGAAAAGAAAAAAATCATCGACGGCCGCAGCATCAAGCCCGGTGACGTGGTGCTGGGACTTGCCAGCAACGGCGTACATTCCAACGGCTATTCGCTGGTGCGCCGCATCCTGGCGCAGCCCGGCGTGAAGCTGTCGGCGAAAATCGGCGGCCGCGCGTTGAAGGATGCAGTGCTCGCGCCGACGCGCATCTATGTGAAGCCGGTGCTGCAACTGATGAAGAAAATCAAGGTCAAAGGTCTGGCGCACATCACCGGCGGCGGACTGGTCGACAATGTGCCGCGCATGCTTGGCGAAAAGCTGACTGCCGAGTTACACGCCGATGCCTGGCCGCTGCCGCCGCTGTTCCGCTGGCTGCAGCAGCAGGGCAACGTTGCCGACGCCGAGATGCACCGCGTGTTCAACTGCGGTATCGGCATGGTGCTGGTGGTCGCGGCAAAGGATGCGAAGCGCGCGCAGAAGCTGCTGGAAAAATCCGGCGAACGCGTGTGGAACATCGGCAGCATCCGCAAGCGCAGGCGCGGAGAGGCACAGACCATCGTTGTCTAGTTTTTTGCCGGTGTTTTTTCAGAACCAGCGGGATCAACCGGAAAGGGCATCGTCCTGAAACGTATTGCCATACTGATCTCGGGGCGGGGCAGCAACATGGAGGCCCTGCTCAAGGCCGGACTGCCGGCGCAGGTCTGCGTCGTGATCAGCAATGATCCCGCGGCCGGGGGCCTGGTCAGCGCCAAGACACAGGGCCTGCCGGTGCTGGCCATCGACCACAAGGCCCACGCGACGCGCGAAAGTTTTGACGCCGCCCTCGCAGCGGCGATCGACGCCAGCGGCGCCGAACTGGTGGTGCTTGCCGGTTTCATGCGTGTGCTCACCGCCGGCTTTGTCGGGCGTTACCGCGGCCGCCTGATCAACATCCACCCGTCGCTGCTGCCCTCGTTCAGGGGCCTGCACACCCACCGCCAGGCGCTCGATGCCGGCGTGCGCATCCACGGCTGCACGGTGCACTTCGTCACCCCTGAACTCGACCACGGCCCGGTCATCATCCAGGCCGCGGTGCCGGTATTGCCCGGCGACGACGAAGACCGCCTCGCCGCGCGTGTGCTTGCGGAGGAACACCGCATCTATCCGCAGGCGCTGCGCTGGCTGTGTGAAGACCGTGTCCGCCTGCACGCCGACGGCCGTGTTGAAATCACCGGCGCTGCCACCACCATCACCACGCTTTACTCACCGCCCCTGCAATGACCCTGCACTCCATACGCCGGCTGGCCGCGATGCTGTATGCGGCGACCATGGCGCTGTCGGCGCAGGCAACAACAAACCTGCCACAGACCGTACAGGCCCAGTACGAGGTCACGCTCAACGGCACGCCGGTGGGTGTAATGAATGACCATTACGAAGCCCGCGACGGACGTTACCGCATCGTCAGCGAAACCCATGCCGTCGGTGTGCTGGCGCTGGTGCAGCGGCGTCCGGCGCGGGTCGTGAGCAGCGGTGAAGTACAGGCCTCGGGGCTGCGTCCGCTCAGCTTCGAGGCCACACGCGGCAACGACTCGCGCCGCGTTGCCGCCGAGTTCGACTGGAATGGCCGCACGCTGGCGCTCAGCCACGATGGCCGCAATGAAACCATGCCGCTGCCGGCCGGCACCCAGGACCGGCTCTCCGCGCTGTACCAGTTCATGTTCATTGGTGCCGACCGCCTGCGCGACATCGCCTTTCCAATGACCAACGGCCGCAAACTCGACCAGTACCGTTACACGCTGGGCAGCGACAGCGTGCTCGACACGCCGCTGGGCCGGATGGCGGTGATCCACCTGGTCAAGCGCCATGCGCCCGGCGAAAGCGCGACCGAGATCTGGCTCGCGCGCGACCGTTCGCTGCTGCCGGTGCGGATGCGCATTGTCGAGAATGATGGCAACCGCTACGAGCAGTCGCTGCTCAAGCTCGACACCCCTGCGGCCGCGCCATGATGGTCAACCGCAACACATGCCGCTTGATTGCCGCCGCGGCAATCTCGGCGGCCGCACATGCCGCTCTGCTTGGCGGCGGCTGGCTCACAATACCGGAAACACCACCACCGCCACCCTTGCTTACTGCAACCCTGCAGCCGCGTGCCGAAACACCGCGCCCTGCGACTCCAGCCGCCGCACGCGTACCCGCGGCACGATCGGTCGCCACGCAAGGCGCCGCTCCCGCGCTGCCCACCACCATCGAAGCGGCAACTCCGGCAGCCGCACCAGCCGTCATCGACACCCCGGCCGAGCCCGTGGTGGTGGCCAGCGCCGCCGCCATCAGCCAGCCTGCCACCGAAGCAGCACCTCCCCTGCCCAGCTTTCCACGCAAAGGACAGATCACCTACCAGCTGACCATGGGTTCCGAGCACACGCTGGTCGGCCGCACCGTGCAGACCTGGGAATTCGACGGCCTGCAGTACCGGCTTTCGAGCCGCTCCGAAAGTACCGGCCTGGTCGAGATGTTCCGTCCGCATCGCTATATTTATCAGAGCCAAGGCCGCCTCACCGTGGCCGGACTGCAGCCGGAACGTTTCAGCGCCAGCGTGCGACGCGGCAGCCGCAGCGACGAATCGATCGCGGTGTTTGACTGGAATGAACAGCGCGCACGCATCGGCCGGCTGCCGCAGCAGTCCAGCGTCGGGCTGCCCGCGGGCAGCCAGGACGTGGTGAGTTTCATGTACCAGTTCGCGCTGTTTCCGCCGCAGGCTGGACGCATCACCCTCCCCTTTACCCGCGGCACACGCATCGACGTGGTCAGCTTCGACGTGCTGCCCGCGGAAACCATCGACACACCGCTGGGCCGGCTGCGCGCCATTCCGGTGATCCAGGTCCGCGAGCGCGGCGCTGAAAGCCTCGCCGTCTGGCTCGCCACCGATTACCGCAACCTGCCGGTGCGCATCCGTTTTTTCAACCGTGACGGCGAGTTCTCGGGCGAACAGCTCGCCTCCGAAATCCGCGTAGCAGAGCAATGATTGGCCAACAATGAAAACAAGCAGCCCGAAAAGCAGTGAACAACACCGCCGTCAACAGCAGGGGGAACCCCTGGACGGCAGCCCTGCATTACGCTCGGGCCTCAGCGTGCCGCGTCTCAACGAAGCCGCCAGTGCGCTGCTCCGTGTACTGACCTTTGATTATCCGGCCGACGCCGTACTGGGCCGCTACTTCCGCGAACGCCCCCAGCTTGGCCAGCAGGATCGCGCCTTCATCGCCGAAGCGGTGTTCGGCGTGCTGCGGCGCAAGTTCTGGCTCGACCATCTGGCACCGCAGGCGAATGTGCGCCAGTTGCTGCTGCTCTGGCTGTCCCGTATTGCCGGGCACAGCAGCCGCGAACTGGGCACGCTGTGCAGCAGTGAAGAGCTGCAATGGCTGAACAGCACGCGCGCGCAGGGGCCGCTGCCGCTCGCCGCCGAAGCCGATCTGCCACCCTGGGTCATCGACCAGTTGCTGCCGGAACACGGCGAGGATTTCGTGCGCAGCCTCGGCCGCGCACTGCAGGAACCGGCACCGCTGGACCTGCGCGTGAACACCATGTGCGCGAGCCGCGAGGAAGTGCTGGCGAAACTGCGCAGCGTGGGCATCAGTTCAGAGAACACACCGCTGTCGCCGCTGGGCCTGCGCCTGCATGACAAGCCCGCCCTCAACCGCCAGCCGCTGTTCGCTGCCGGCAAGTTCGAAGTGCAGGACGAGGGCAGCCAGCTTCTGGGCTATCTGCTCGCGCCGCGGCGCGGCGAACTGGTCGTCGATTTCTGCGCCGGCGCAGGTGGCAAGACGCTGATGCTCGGCGCCATGATGAATTCGCAGGGCCGCCTCTACGCCTTCGATATCTCTGAAAAGCGCCTCGCCAACCTTAAGCCGCGGCTGAAACGCTCGGGCCTGTCAAATGTGCATCCGCTGGTGATCGCGCATGAAAATGACAGCAAGGTGAAACGGCTGGCGGGCAAGATCGACCGCGTGCTGGTTGACGCGCCGTGCAGCGGACTGGGGACACTGCGCCGCAATCCCGACCTCAAGTTCCGTCAGTCGCCGCAGTCGGTGGCCGAACTCACGGTGAAGCAGGCGGCGATCCTCTCCTCGGCGGCGCGGCTGGTGAAACCCGGCGGGCGCCTGGTTTACGCCACCTGCAGCCTGCTTGCCGCGGAAAACCGCATGATCGTCGAAGCCTTCCTCGCCGCGCATCCGCAATTTGTGGCGCTCAACTGCGGCGAGCTGCTGCAACGCCAGGGTATTGCCGTCGGCGACATGCAGCAATTGCAGCTGTGGCCGCAGCTGCACCATACCGACGGTTTTTTTGCCGCGGCATTCGAGCGCCGCAGCTAGCCGGACTGCGGCGCGGCGCGTGCTAACATCATCGCAGCGCTCCGCCTTCCGCACCGTTCGTAACAACGCCGACTCCATTCATGTCCGCCGCCTCAGCTGAAATTCACAGCCTGCTGCTTGATCTGTGGCAGGATCTGCAGAGCGTGAAAATCCTGTGGCAGGTCGGCGTGGTCGTTGCCTGCGCGCTGATCGGCCATTTGATTTCCAGCCGTTTCAACCGCCGCGTGGCGGAAACACCGTCACTTGATGTCACGCAGGCGCTGGGTATTGGCAGCCTGCAGCGGCTGATGTTTCCGTTGTCAACGCTGGTGCTGTTGTTCTGTGGCCGCGGCCTCCTGGGCCTGTGGCAAAAAACCCCCCTGCTTGACGTCGCGGTGACACTGCTGCTGGCGATGGCACTGATCCGGATGACGATCTATGCCCTGCGCCACACCTTCGCGCCCAGTGACTGGCTGCGCGCCTCGGAACGCTGGCTAAGCTGGCTGGCCTGGCTTGGCGTCGCCATCTACCTCACCGGGCTGTGGCCGCCGCTGCGCGAAATCCTTGACGACCTCGCCTTCAGCACCGGCAAACACAAGATTTCGCTGCTGCTGTTGCTGCAGGTGACAACCTCGGTCGCAGTCACCCTTTTCCTGGCATTGTGGCTGGGGCGCGTCGCCGAAAACCGGCTGATGGGCATGACCAGCCTGCAGGTCAACGTGCGGGTGATGTTCGCCAAACTGTCCCAGGTACTGCTGCTGCTGGTCGCGGTGCTGATCGCACTGCCGGCAGTGGGCATCGACCTCACAGTACTGTCGGTGTTTGGCGGCATGCTCGGCGTGGGTATCGGCTTCGGCCTGCAGAAGATTGCCGCCAACTACATCAGCGGCTTCATCATCCTGATGGACCGTTCGGTGAGCATCGGCGACATGGTCACCATTGGTGAACACAGCGGTGTGCTGACGCGGATGACCGCGCGTTATGTGGTGGTGCGCGGACTGGGCGGGCTCGAGGCCATCATCCCCAACGAAACCATCATCACTTCCACCGTGATCAACCACACACTGACCGACCGTCATGTGCGGGTCGCGGTGCCGGTGCAGGTGAGTTATTCGGCCGATGTCGAGCTGGCGCGGCGGCTGATGGTTGAGGCCGGTGTCGCACATCCCCGCGCCCTGCGCGAGCCGTACCCAGTGGCGCTGATCACCGGCCTCGCTGAAAGCGGCATCAACCTCGAACTGGGGGTCTGGGTCGGCGATCCCGACCAGGGGCTTGCCGCGCTGCGCTCCGACCTCTTCGCGGCCATCTGGCAGGCTTTCAGGGCACACGGCATCGAGGTGCCCTTCCCGCAGCGTGAAGTGCGTGTTGTAGGGGCTTTCCCCACTCCTGACGCTCAATAATTGTTGATTTAAATCAATAGCTTGGGAAGTTTCCCAAGGAAAAGCCCGATCCGGGCTATACCCGCCAGAATGGTTTCGCTAAACTCCGCGCGATATTGGGTGGTTTACCCATGACAAAGAGGGTCTGAATGTATACAGGGGTTCTGGATTTACCGTGGTGGGGCTATATCGTTTACGCGCTGGTGATGACCCACATCACCATTGCCGCCGTGACGATTTATCTGCATCGCCACTCCGCACACCGCGCGCTCGACCTGCATCCGATTCCTGCGCATTTTTTCCGCTTCTGGCTGTGGCTGACCACCGGCATGCTGACCAAGCACTGGACGGCAATTCACCGCAAACACCACGCCAAATGCGAGACCGTCGACGATCCGCACAGCCCGCAGATCTATGGCATCCGCAAGGTATTGCTGGAAGGCGCGGAACTGTACCGCAAGGAAGGCCGCAACCAGGAAACCCTGGATCGCTACGGCTACGGCACGCCGGACGACTGGCTGGAACGCAAACTCTTCAGCCATGACCGCTGGGGCATCGGCTCGATGCTCGTCATCAACGTCATCCTGCTCGGCCCGATCGGCCTGACGATCTGGGCATTACAGATGGCCTGGATCCCGTTCACGGCCGCCGGCATCATCAACGGCGTCGGCCACTACTGGGGTTATCGCAACTTCCAGCCCGAAGATGCAAGCACCAATGTCTTCCCCTGGGGCATCCTGATTGGCGGCGAGGAACTGCACAACAACCACCATGCCTATGCCACCTCGGCAAAACTGTCGAGCCGCTGGTACGAATTCGACATCGGCTGGCTGTATATCCGCGCCCTTGAAACACTGGGCCTGGCCAAGGTGAAGAAGGTTGCACCGAAGCTGATGCTCGACAATTCCAAGACCCGCTGCGACCTCGCCACACTGCAGGCGGTTGCCACCCACCGCTATGAGGTGCTGGCGAAGTACACAGCCTCCCTGCGCGCGACCTGCGCGGCGGAACTGCAGCACATCAAGGACCACGCCAACGGCGTCGACATGGGCAAGCTCAAGCGCTGGCTGCACGTAGACAAATCAGCGCTGCCCGCCGCCGAACTGGAACAGCGTGAAACCGTGATCCGCCACAGCAGCGTCCTTGCCACGGTCTACAACATGCGCGACGAACTCGCGCAACTGTGGCAACGCTCAACGGCCTCGAAAGAGCATCTGGTCAAGCAGCTCGAGGACTGGTGCCGCCGCGCTGAAACCAGCGGCATCGAGGCGCTGCAGCAGTTCTCGCGTCAGCTGCGCTGCTACGCCGCCTAGCGCCGGCTGCTGCATCAAACAAAAAGCCCGCCGATTGGCGGGCTTTTTGTTTGATGGCCATTTCCCTGGCAATCATTTCGAGATCATAAAAAAACCCGCCTGACGGCGGGTTCTTGATGGCCGCTGATGCGGCGCTTACTTGATCTTGCCTTCCTTGTACACCACGTGCTTGCGCGCAACGGGATCGAACTTCTTGATCTCCATCTTCTCGGTCTGGGTGCGCTTGTTCTTGGTGGTGGTGTAGAAGTGGCCGGTACCGGCGGTTGATTCGAGTTTGATTTTTTCGCGCATGTTCGGCTCCTTAGATGCTCATGCCCTGCGCGCGCAGGTCGGCGAGGACGACATCGATGCCCTTGCGGTCGATGGTGCGCAGGCCGTTGGTGGAAACGCGCAGGCTGATCCAGCGGTTTTCACTCTCGACCCAGAAACGGCGTTTCTGCAGATTGGGCAGAAAACGACGTTTTGTCTTGTTGTTGGCGTGGGAAACATTGTTCCCGACCATCGGCTTTTTGCCGGTGACGCAGCAGACCCGTGCCATTGCAGTGCTCCGCGAATTCAGAAAAGGCGCGATGATACACGGATAGGCCACCTGCCTCAACCCTTGTCGGCATTCGCCCCAAAACCTGCGGGACACATAATAATCAATAAAAACAATGAGTTAAAGCAATCCACGCTCGGAAAAAGATAAAGCGCCATCACCGGCGATCACAAAATGATCGAGTACGCGGATATCGATCAGCGCCAGCGCCTGCTTCAGTGCCTGGGTCAGGACCTCGTCGGCCCGGCTCGGTTCAGCGACACCTGAGGGATGGTTGTGGGCAAAAATCACCGCGGCGGCGTTGTGGTGCAGCGCCCGCTTCACCACCTCGCGCGGATAGACGCTGGTCTGGGTCAGCGTGCCGCGGAACAGCTCCTCGCTCGCGGTGACCCGGTGCTGGGCATCAAGAAACACCGCGACAAACACTTCATGCGGCCGGCCATGCAGCATCAGCCGCAGATAGTCGCGCACCGCGCCGGGCCCGGACAATGCGGCGCCGGCTTCGAGTTTCTCGCGCAGTGTGCGGCGCGCAATTTCCAGCGCGGCCTGCAACAGCGCGTATTTCGCCGGCCCCAGACCGGGCTCGGCGCAAAAAGCCTCGCCCGACGCGCCGGCCAGTGCCGAGAGCGAACCAAAACGCGTCAGTTGATCCCGCGCCAGTTCGACCGCGCTTTTGCCCTTGACGCCGGTGCGCAGAAAAATCGCCACCAGCTCGGCATCGGACAGCGCCTGCGGCCCCTTGCCCAGCAGCTTCTCGCGTGGCCGGTCATCCAGCGGCCAGTCGGTAATCGCCATCACACCTCCCCTGTTGTTCTGAACTGCCGATACAACAAGAACGCGCCGCCGCGGGCACGGTTTACCCGCCGCCGGATTTGCAGTTACACTTCCCGTCCCCCAAGGCAGGATGCGCTACGTGTCTGATATTGCTGGAAAAAACGACCCCACCAACCGTCCGCGCCGGAAAATCCTGCTCGGGATCACCGGCGGCGTCGCTGCATACAAGGCGGCTGAGCTGGTGCGCCGCCTCGGCGACCGCGGCATCGAGGTACATGTGGTGATGACCGAGGCCGCCTGCGGCTTCATCACCCCGGCCACGCTGCAGGCACTGTCCGGCCATCCGGTCTATACCAGCATGTGGGACGGCCGCATCGATAACGGCATGCCGCACATCGAACTCACGCGCGACAAGGACGCCATCGTCATCGCACCGGCCACCGCCGATTTCATCGCGAAATGTGTACATGGCCTCGCCGATGACCTGCTGTCGACGCTGTGCCTGGCGCGGGACTGCCCGCTGATCGTGGCCCCGGCGATGAACCGCCAGATGTGGGAACACGCGGCGACGCAACGCAATGTCGCGCAGATCCGCAGCGACGGCGTCACCGTGCTTGGCCCCGACAGCGGCGATCAGGCCTGCGGCGAGACCGGCATGGGCCGGATGCTCGAGCCCGAGGCGCTGGCCGAGGGCATCGCAGCCTTCCTCGCGCCGAAAACCCTTTTGGGCAAACGCGTGCTGATGACCGCGGGCCCGACCTTCGAGCCGATCGACGCAGTGCGCGGCATCACCAACCGCAGTTCGGGCAAGATGGGCTACGCCATTGCCCGCGCCGCAATTGCCGCCGGTGCCGAAGTCACGCTGGTCTCCGGGCCGGTGAGCCTCGCCGCCCCGGTGGGCGCGGCGATGGTGCGCGTACAGAGCGCCGCCGAAATGTTTGCCGCCGTGCAGAAGCATGTCGCGAAGACCGACATCTTCATCGGCGTCGCCGCGGTTGCCGACTACCGCGTGGCCGCGCCGCGCAAGCACAAGATCAAGAAAACCGAGGAAGACCAGCTGCGCATCGACCTGCTGCCGAATGCCGACATCCTCGGCTGGGTTGCCTCGCGGCCGAAGCCGCCGTTCAGCGTCGGCTTCGCCGCTGAAAGCCGCAATCTCGACCGTTACGCCGACGAGAAGCGCCGCCGCAAGAAGGTGAAGCTGATGATCGCCAACCTTGCACAGAATGCGATCGGCGCCGACGACAACGAAGTTTCACTGATGGACGACAACGGCACCCATCGCCTGCCGCGTGCTCCGAAGGATGCCGTCGCGGTCGAGATCGTCCGCCACATTGCTGCACTCTGCAGCAGTACCAAACGCAAACCGCGATAAACCGCAGGGCCGTCCTTCAGCCGTCCACCGTTTTTCCTTCATTCAAGGCCGCATGAAATCCATCGCCGTCAAAATCCTCGACGCACGTCTGCGCGGGCAGATGCCCGCCTATGCCACTCCCGGCTCCGCCGGCCTCGACCTGCGCGCCTGCCTAGAAGTGCCGCTGACGCTGCAGCCGGGCCAGACCGAGCTGATCCCCGCCGGCATGGCCATCCACATTGCCGATCCGGGACTTGCAGCGATGATCCTGCCGCGCTCCGGACTCGGCCACAAACACGGCATCGTACTCGGCAACCTGGTCGGGCTGATCGACTCCGACTATCAGGGCCAGCTTTTTGTCTCGACCTGGAACCGCGGCAATGTCGCATTCACCATCAATCCGATGGAACGCCTGGCACAGCTGGTGGTCGTACCGGTGGTGCAGGTGGCGTTTGACGTCGTCGACGATTTTGATGTCTCCAGCCGTGGTGCCGGCGGGTTTGGAAGCAGCGGAAGAACCTAGCTATAAGCGTGGAGTAATGACAAGGGCACACTTGAAGCGAAGCAATGATGCGCACAGGTATCCAGTGGAGATGTGATTGAACTCATCACTCGTCACTCATCGTTCAGCACTGCTTTTATTCGCCCACGGCGCACGCGACCCCGAATGGGCCGAACCGTTTCGCGACATCGCGCTGCAGGTCGAGGGTATGCGGCCCGATCTTGTGGTACGTCTGGCCTTCCTTGAATTCCAGGCGCCATCACTGCCCGAGGCCATTTCAGCGCTGGTCGCCGAGGGCCATCACGAGATCCGTGTCGCCCCCCTGTTCATGGCGCAGGGCGGCCACCTCAAGAAGGACGTGCCGGTGCTGCTCGACGGCATCCGCGCCAGCCATCCCGGCCTGCGCATCGAACTGCTGCAGGCCATCGGTGACGCACCGGAACTGCGCCAGGCGATCGCCCGCTGGCTGGTCCGTTCGTCGCCGCAATCGTCCACCCCCGGGAGCGGTGCATGAAACGCTGGATCGCATTGATGCTGCTGTGCTTCACCGCCGGCACCGCGCCGGCCCAAACACCCTCGCAGAACCCGATGCCGGTGATGGAACTGCGCATCGGCAAGCACACACTGAATGCCGAAGTCGCCCACACCGAACCCGACCGCATGCAGGGTCTGATGCACCGGCGCATGCTGCCCGAGAATCGCGGCATGCTGTTCGTGTTCACCAACGTCGCACTGCACGGCATGTGGATGATGAACACGTACATCCCGCTGTCTGTGGCCTTTGTCGATGAATCGGGAACCATCATCAACATCGAGGACATGCAGCCACATACCCGTGATGCGCACAATGCGAAAAAACCGGTGCGTTATGCGCTGGAAATGAACCAGGGCTGGTTCCGCAAACGCGGCATTGGCCCGGGCGCAAAGATCGAAGGCCTTGACAAGGCACCGGCACCGCGCTGACCGGTGATTGAAACAAACGCCGGTGCGGTTTCCGCAGGCGTAAAAAAACCCGGGGGGAAGCCCGGGTTTTTTTACGCCCCTGTGAGGGTGCGGTGCCGCTGCCTCAGATCGGGGTGTTCTGCTGCGCCACCATGCAGAACAGCATCGGGATCGACAGCATGGTGTTGGCGCGCGAGGTCAGCATTGCCAGACGCGCGGCTTTCGCCTTGGCATCCGCGTCAACCTGCACGATGCCCAATGCCTTTTTCTGGTTAGGCCAGATGATGAACCAGACGTTGAAGGCCATGATCAGCGCCAGCCACATACCGATGCCAATATAGACGTATCCCGGGCCAAACATCAGCGCCTTGCCCAGGTACTGGAACATGCTGGCTACGATGAGGCCGGTGACAACCGTGGCGAGCGCCGCCCAGCGAAACCAAAACAGTGCGGCCGGTGCGATCACCTTGCCGATTGCCGGCTTCTGCTCATCGGGAATTTTCGGCATCGAAGGAATCTGCACGAAGTTGAAGTAATAAAGCAGGCCGATCCACATGATGCCCGAAAGCACGTGCAGCCAGCGGAAAACGAAGGCCCACCAGGCATGGTCGCCGCCGCGGGCGCCGCCTCCGGTGGCGATGATGATCACGGCCAGAATCACAAACCCGGCCAGTACGGTGCGTCCCAAGGACTGGAATATGGCTCCCATCGGTTTTCTCCTCTTGCGATTGCGCTGCTAATGTTGAACGACCCGGGATCCGGGAAAAACTGGCCGGAAGTCTACCACGCCGGGGCAGCGCCGGCCTGAAGACGGGGACTCAGGCCGCTGCGAGGCTGCCGGTCTCGACGGCAGCGATTGCCTTCGCCTGATTCAGATCCTGCGCATAGCCGCAACCATAAAGACAGCAGGCAATCTGGTTGGCGATCGGTGCCGGCATCGGTATGCGGCCTTCGAGTACGCCACTGATCCAGTGCGCGGTGGCCTTGAGATCCTGCGCCGCGGGCAGCGGATGCGCGCAGCGCGCGGTGGCTTCCGCCTCGAACAGCAGTTTGACACGGCCTTCACTGACCAGCGTCATCGCCGGCCGGCGCTCGGCATCAATCACCGCATCGGCATCGGCTGACTCAAAAATCAGCGCCGTCGAGCCGCTGTCGCAGAGTAATTCGAGCAGCACCTCCGACTCTTCGGCATTCACCGCTGGGAGCAGTTGCAGCGCATTGCCGCCAAAAGGATCGGCAAGCCGCGCCAGCAACTTCGCAAGTGCACCGCCGCCAAGACGAGCGCGAAGCGCGAGCAGATTGGCCAACGCCGGCGAGATCGCGCCGGTGGGCACGAAGGCGGTTCGGCCCGAGGCCAGCACCTGCTGCGCCTGGGCGAGGCTCGCCACCGGCATCACACCGAGTTCGCGGAACAGATAGGCCGATGACACACTGGCTCCGCCGCTCAGCGCGCCGTGTGCCAACACCGGAATGCCCAGGCGCTGCAGGCTCAATGCGAGCAGCGGGGCCAGATTGGGATGACTGCGCGCGGTGCCGTACGCCGGCATCAGCACCGGCCGCCACTGCAAAGCCGGCAACTGAGCCTGGAAGACGCGTGAGCCCAGCGCCGAAAGGGCGCCGTGCAACTCGTTGCGGCTGACCGGGCGCTGTTGCAGCAGGGCGAGCAGCGCACCCGTCTCCAGTTCGGGCATGCCGCCGTCAAACACCGCTGAAAACAGCGTCTCCGCTTCCTGTTCCGACAGGGCCTGGCCTTCGGCCAGCCAGTCGATCATCTGCACCCAGTTCATAAGTCCGACCTCGCTGCCCGGATTGCCGGGCGGGAATTGCCTGAATCACTGAGCAACCCCCGTGCCATCCGCATCAGCGGCGCAACCAGAGGAGAAAGCGGGGCCACATCACGAAGAATTGCCACGCCACGGTGCACGTCAGTCTGCTGTCGCTTTATTTTGGTGCCGCGGCAACACCGCGCACACAATTGCTGCACCGCATCGAAAAATCGCGACGGCAGCACCCCTGCTCAACGCAGGGTCCGTGTCAACGGTACAAAACGCACATCCAGCACCTTGCGCCGTGTCACCGTTCCACGACTGTCCTTGCTGATCACAAACAGGGACTGCACGGCATCCGGCGCACCAACCGGAATCACCAGGCGTCCGCCGGGCCGCAGTTGATCGATCAACGGTTGCGGCACCTCGGGCGCCGCGGCAGTGACCATGATCGCGTCGAACGGCGCCTCATCGGGCCAGCCGGCGTAACCGTCGCCAATCCGCGTATGGATATTGCGATAACCCGCGGCGCCGAGGGCGCGCGCCGCTTCGCGCGCAAGCGGCTCGACGATCTCGATGCTGTACACCGCGCGCACCAGCTCACCGAGCACTGCTGCCTGATAACCCGATCCGGTACCGACCTCGAGCACCTTGTCGCCGGGTTGCGTGTTGAGCAGGTCGGTCATCAGCGCGACAATGAAAGGCTGCGAGATGGTCTGGCCGCGGCCAATCACGAGCGGACGATTGTCGTAAGCCTCGGCGACAAGTGCCTGCGGCACATAACGCTCGCGCTCTACACGGCGCAGCGCGGCGACCACCCTCGGATCGAGCACGCTGCGGCCGGTCTCACGCGCGGTTTCGCGGGCGAGGTGCTCGATTTCGGCAATCATGCGGTTGCGGCGCTGCGTATTGTCATCAGCGGCAGCACTCATGACGGCTCCAAGCCATAGCAGGGCCAGCAAAACGAAAAAACGGTAAAAGAAAAAGGGCATACCGTTTCCAGTATGCCCCTCACGATGCGGCCGCGGCAATGCGGCTGCCCGCTTCAGTCCATCAGCCTTTCAGGCAACTGCTCATGAACTTCTTGCGGTCATCGCCCGACTTGCCTTCGGCCTTGGCACTGCAGTCCTTCATGCGCTGCTGCTGCTTTTTCTGCGCTTCGCTCGGCTCTTTCTTGCCATCGTCGCCCTTCAGGCAGCTGCTCATGAACGACTTGCGTTCATCGCCGGTCTTGCCTTCGGCTTTGTCGTTGCAGGACTTCATGCGCTCCTGCTGTTTCTTCTGCGCTTCGCTGGGTTCTTTTTTTGGCTTCTCGGCAGCTTTCTCGGCTTTCTTTTCAGCAGCAGGTGCGCCTTTTTTCGCTTCGCCTTTCGGGTCGGCTTTTTCAGCAGCGTAGGCACCCGACACGGCAAACAGCGCGCAGAACAGGGCGGTGATCAGTTGTTTCATCTGGGACTCCTCGTAAATTATTAAATAAAAACAATGACTTATGTTATTTCTTATGGGGATCATCAAGGCCCGCCGGTTTGTTGCGGCGACCCCGGCCTGACAGCGACATTAACGCCGGCCGGTTGCGTGCGGATGACAGCGGGATGAGCGCAGGGCTTCAGCCAGCCTGCAGCGCGAAGGTTTCAGCGAGCAGTCCGTAGGAGCGCAACCGCGACTCATAGTCACCGGTGATGGTGATCACCATCAGTTCGTCGGCCTCGAATTGCGCCTGCACTTCAAGCAGGCGCTCGCGCACTTCGCCGGGCGTGCCCAGCACCACACGGCGGCGGTGATGACGGATGCGTGCGCGGTCGGCATCGGTGTAGGGATAACGCTCCGCTTCTTCCAGTGTCGGCACCGGCTGGTTGACCCCGTAATCCATGTTCAGCCGCCGCAGATCAACACTCTGCGCCAGGCGCTCGGCCTGCGCACGGGTCTCGGCACAAATCACAAACACGCAGACCATCGCCTGCGGCAGCGGCTCGCGTGGTGAAGGCTGGTAACGGCGGCGAAAATCGCGCGTCACGCCATCACCGCCCTGCGCGCTGATGAAATGGGCGAAGGCAAAACGCTGCCCGAGTTCCGCAGCCAGCGCGCCGCTGTAGTCCGATGAACCAAGCAGCCAGATCTGCGGCGCACCCGGTCCCATCGGCTGCGCCTTCACTTTGGCGAAGGGATGGTTGCCCGGAATTTCGTCATTCAGATAGGCATCGAGGAAACGCACCTGGTCGGGAAAATCATCGGCGGAAGGGTAACGCCCCTCCCCCATCGCCATCGCGGTGGCCTGGTCACCGCCGGGCGCACGGCCGATGCCGAGGTCGATGCGTCCCGGAAACAGCGCCTCGAGCATGCGGAACTGCTCGGCGATTTTCAGCGGGCTGTAGTACGGCAGCAGCACACCGCCGGTGCCGACACGGATTTTTGAGGTCACCGAGGCGATGCGGGTGATCAGGATTTCCGGGCAGGGATCGGCCAGCGCCATGATCGAGTGATGCTCGGCACACCAGTACCGGTGATAACCCCAGGCTTCCGCCTGCTGCGCCAGGCGCAGCGTCTGCGCGATGGCTTCACGCGGCGTGGTGCCGCTGATGATCGGCGACTGGTCGAGGACACTGAGTTTTGGTTTTGTCATGAAAGATCAAGGTCAAGGTCAAAGGCTTCAGCCACAGAGGGCACAGAGAATCTCGATGCCCCCTTGAGGGGTACACAGAGGAAAGCAAAATCAAGGCAAGTGCATGATGGAAAGCCGATTTCAAGGATTCTGGTTTTTCTCTGTGCTCTCTGTGCACCCCTCAAGGGGGTATCGAGAACCCCTGTGGCTGCCTTTGATTTTCCGCTTTTAATCCGAACCACGGATAAAGGCATCAAGCACGCCGCACCAGCCCAGCGCGAGGTTTTTCCGGTTATAACCGCCACCGCCAAACCCCATGATGCGCCCGCCGCACAACTCGTTGGCGATCACGCACAGCCGGCGCGCGGCGTGGGCATGCGCTCCGGGGGTGTACTGCAGATGCGCCAGCGGATCGCCGGCAATGCTGTCGGCACCGGCCTGGAGCAGGATGAAGTCGGGTTTGTGCCCGCGCAGATGCGCCTCGACCCGCTCCCAGGCCGCCATGAATTCCTTGTCGCCGGAAGCCGGCTCCATCGGAATATTGAGCTTGAGCCCGGCGCCGGCACCCTTGCCGCACTCGGTGGCCGCACCGGTGCCGGGATACAGGTAACGCCCGTCCTCATGGATGTCGGCGTAAATGAAATCGGGATCGGACTCGTACGGGTAATACAGCCCGTCGCCGTGATGCACGTCGATATCGACATAGGCCACCCGCTGCACACCGTACTGCGAACGCAGGGTGTCAATGACCACACCGCAGTCGTTGAACACACAAAAGCCCGCCGCACGCTCGCGCGCCGCATGATGCAAGCCGCCAATCGGCTGGAAGGTGCGCAGCACCTCGCCCGCCATGATGCGGTGCAGGCCGTCCAGCGCGGCGCCGACCACATGGGCCGAAGCCTCGTAAACACCGGAGAAAGCCGGCGTGTCGCCATGGTCAATCAGGCCATAACCACGGTCGGAAAGCTGGTGCACGCGTTCGACATGCGCCTCGTCGTGAAAACGGCCAATCTCTTCCGCACTTGCCGCACGCGAACCGCAGACCTCGGCGGACTTGTCGAGTTTCTGCCCGGTGGCCTCACGCCAGAACGCATCCTGGCGGTCGGGACCCCAGGGATGGCCATCGGGAAAACCGTAGCTGCCCAGGGCTTGGTCGACGTACAGCGCGACTTCATGCTTCATGTGGACTCCTTGAACACTTCAAAAGCATTTTAGCCACAGAGGACACAGAGAGCACAGAGAAAAACCATCGAGGCTTTTGCAGTGTGGGTGCGATCAGCCACCACCGAAACCCACTTTCGCTGAAGCCCGGACAAACATAGAAAGCTCTGTGCTCTCTGTGTCCTCTGTGGCTGCCTTTGACCTTGAGACCTTGCCTTTAAAACAACCGCCCCTGCACCGCAGCCCCCGGCACCCGGAACAGCGCCGTGTTGCGGTGCATGCCCTCGCCGCGCCGCGCCTGGTTGAGCCCGGCCTTTTTGCAGGCGATGTCAAAACGCCGTCCGATCAGCTGCGACAGTTCACCTTCACCGCGCATGCGGCTGCCGAATTCAGGATCGTTGTCGCGGCCACCGCGAAGCTGGTGCACGCGGCTCATCACATGCGCCGCTTTCAGCGGGTAATGCCGCTCCAGCCAGTCGCGGAACAATTGCTTTACCTCATAGGGCAGGCGCATCAGTATCCACGCCGCGCGCTGCGCGCCATGTCCCGCCGCTGCGGCAACAATCGCTTCAATCTCGTGGTCATTCAAAAAGGGCACCACCGGCGCCACCATCACCCCGGCGGGAATGCCGGCTTGAGACAAGGCACGCACCGCCTGCAGCCTTCTTGCCGGCGCGGTGCAGCGCGGCTCCATGCGTCGCGCGAGTTGGTGATCCAGCGTGGTCACCGAAACAAAAACCTCGGCCAGCCCCAGCTCCGCCATCGGCGCGAGGATGTCGATGTCGCGCTCAACCATCGCATTCTTGGTGACGATGCCCACCGGCTGGTTGAATTCCGCGCAGACCTCGAGAATGCCGCGGGTGATGCGCCGCTCACGCTCCGCCGGCTGGTAAGGATCGGTATTGGCGCCGAGCGCGATCAGTTCACAGCGATAACCCGGCCTGGACAGTTCCGCGCGCAGCAGGGCTGCCGCGTTGACCTTGGCGAAGATGCGGGTTTCAAAATCCACACCCGGCGACAGGTTGCGATAGGCGTGGCTGGGGCGCGCATAACAATAGATGCAACCGTGCTCGCAACCCTGGTAGGGATTGATCGACTGCGTGAAAGGAATGTCCGGCGAATCGTTGCGGCTGAGGATGGATTTGGCGTGTTCGTCGGTGACCACGGTCTTGAGCGCCGCCGGCTCCGCTTCCATCCCTGTCTGCCAGCCGTCGTCAAAAGCCTCGCGCTCCACCTGCTCGAAACGTCCCTCGGGGTTGACGCCCGCACCACGGCCCTTGTGCGCATCGGCATGTTTGCCCGACAGCGTGCGCAAGGCCATGCTACTCGGACCGGTAAGCGTGCGTGGTCATCAGCTCGAACACCTTGCGCCGTTTGCCGTCGGTGCCCTTGCCGGTGACTTCGGTTTGCACCACCGCGACCAGCCGGCCGTGGTGCACCACCTTGGACCGCAGCTTCAGCGCGCGGCCTTCGCCGGGGCTGATGTACCAGGACGACAGTGCAGTGAGCTGCCAGTGGTCATTAAGTGCAGCGACCGCGTTCTCCGCGGCGAGACCGAGCAGGATGCCGCCCTGCACATGGCCGACACGGTTGCCGATATGCGGGCCGTTTTTTACTGCAGAGGACGCACCACCTGCGACGTGTTTTGCCTTTACACCCCAGAAATCCTGGATGAAGGCACCGCCATGTTCACGCACATGCTGCAGCGATACATCGGCTGCGGCGAGCACTTTTTTCTCATCGGGACGGAGCTTGCCGCCGGGAATTTCCGGCGTCGGATTTTCGCCGCGGCGGCGGTGCGGCACCGGATGCAGCTCCACACCCTTGGGGGGTTTCAGCACCATGAAGGTCGCCGCGCCATTACACACCAGCCCCGCATCATTGCGGATCGCCACCGTGCTCGCACCCTGTTTTCCGGCCGCACCTTCGATGAAGCCATGCATCACGCCACGCGCATGCAGGCGGCCGGTGCCGGCGACACCGGTGAACTGCAGGTTCATCGTCACCGTCGCCAACCGCGTCTTCGGATCAAGGCCCGCACGCACCGCGCCGGCCATCGCGAGGTCGGCAAGAATCGCAAACCCGGAAAGACTCAGCTGGCCATCGGCCGCCATGCAGTGCGGCAGCACATCCACCGACAGCGCGGTGTGATCGGTGCTGACATGGTCGTACGACAGGTCGAGAAAATTGCCGGCGAAGTGATAACCGGGTTCGCGGTTCAAGGCGATGCCGCGCAGGATCTGGCGGCGGATGGCATCAAGGGTGGCGTCGTCAGTGGCGGGTGCAACAGCAGTCTTCAGGTGTGTATCCATACAGCGATTGTAACAAGCACCCGGCGCCGGCCTGGTGTCAGGCTACAACCCGGGGAATTATCATAAGTTATTGTTTTTAATAAATATATTTAAGGGCGGTCAATTCAAGCATCAGCGCGGCTGCGGCTGCGGCTGCGGCTGCGCCAGCACCTGCGCCACCGCGTCGAGCAGCGCCGTTGATGACACACCCTGGGCGCGGGCGATATCCAGTGCAATCGTGTTCAGCGCCCGGTAAGCGGCGGCGACCCGAGGATCGTGGCGCTGCAATGCCTCAAGCTGCTGCTGTATCACCGAGGCATCACCACGCGCCACCGGCCCGGTCAGCGCGCGCACCGTGCCGAGACGGAATACATTGTCCAGCGTCTCGCGCACCAGTGGCTCGAACATCGCCTGCGCGGTGGCACGATCCAGCCCCGCCGACTCCGCGCTTCGCCAGCCGGCCTCGATCAGCGCCACCAGGTCGTTGCACACCAGTACCGCCGCAGCGTGATACGCCGTCTTGCCGGCGGCATCAATCACCGCGGTGCGCGCGCCGAGGCGCTCAAACAACGGCCGCACCACGGCCAACGCTGCAGCATCACCTTCGAAGGTGCACCAGGTGCCGGCAAAACTTGCGGCAGCCGCGGCAGGATCGGCAAAACTTTTCAGCGGATGGACGCTTGCGACAGGCAAGCCCCGCGCAACGAGGGGCTGCAGCACCGCGGCCGGCAGGGCACCACTGCAATGGATGGCGACATCTCCGGCACGCAGCGGCTCGTGTGCCGCGAGATCGGCCGCAAGCGCGGCAATCGCCGCATCGGGTGGAGTCAGCAGCCACAGTGCTGCCGGTCTCAACGCAGCGATATCGTTGACCACACGACCAGCACCAATGAAAGCCACCGCATCGGCTGCGCTCTGTGCGCGGGCATTCAGCACATCCTGCAGCAGAAACTCACCATCCACGGCGAACAGCCGCCCAAGCGTACGACCCAGCCGGCCGGCGCCAAGGATGTTGATGGTCAGGGGCAAGGTGGCACCGCTGCGCCTGCTACTTTTTCGAAGCGGGTTTCTCGGGAACGGGCTTTTCCGGCGGTGGCGCGACATCAGGCAGGGGCTTTTCCGTCCGACAGGCCTCGACACGCGGATTACGCTGGCAGAAATCCGGCGGCAACTGCTCACGCACCGCCGGCTTCGGCTTGGGTTCCTTCGCTTCACGCGCCTTGGCGTCCGCCACCATCATCTGCCTGATTGTCCACTCGTCGGTGCAATCGGCATTACCCTGCTGTTTCCAGCAAGTGGCCGTAACACGTTCGCGCTGGCGGCGCTGCTCGTTCTCTTGCATCCTGGCAATCAGGGGATCGCCATGGACGAGGTATTTGGGCTGCACCGCGAGCGGCACGTCCTTTTTCGCGGGCGCCGGTCCCGAGGCCGGCGTGTTCGGCACGGGCTTGCCACCCTTGATGTTGCCGGCAGCGGGCTGATCGCTGTAAACCACCCGGCCCTTTTCATCGACACTCCTGGTGATCTGCGCGAATGCCGGAAGCGCAAGGGCGCAGGCCAGGACAGCCGGCAGGACATGGACTGGACGCATCACGTCAGCTCCATCAAGGTTGGTAATGACATTATTGAGTTTTTCCAAAAACATGACAGCCTCGCCAGCGGCATGTTTTTGTCATTATTCATGAAACCTTCAATAGTTTCTCACGCAGGCGGCGGGCCGTCACGGCCTGCACTGAAGCGGGCGGCCAGGCGCGCCACGATCCACTGCGGCAGCGACAGCACGGTCATCGCGATCAGCGCCAGTGGCCACAGCGTGAGCGAGCTGCCGGTAACTGCCATGGCCAGCGCCTGTCCGGAAGCCATCGCCAGCACCCAGCGCCACACCCGCTGCGGCGCCTGATAAGCCACCACAGCCATCACCACACACAGCAGCGGAATACCGGCAGTGAAATACAGCGGTGAATCCCAGGCTTCACGGCGACCTGAAATCTTGGCAATCAGCAGGCAGATCAGCAGACCAGCAAGCGCCGACACCCAGTACGGCCAGAGGCGTTTTTCAGGGTTCATCGCGAGCGCCAATGTGCATCACGCGCGCGAGCAGGCTGCCCAGCAGCGCACCGGCCCCCGCCACCGCACCGCCGAGCAGCAGGGCCATGACCAGCTCAAAGGGCCAAAGGTTATGCGAGGACGGCACCCGCACCACGTCAAAGATCACGCGCAGCATCACCACCGCCGGCACCGCCGCCCCCAGTCGCAGCGTGACCGGCCACCAGCCCTTGCCGGACCACGCCCGCACCGCGAGTGCCAGCACGGCGAGCACCACCAGCCCCGGACCGAGCAAGGCGTCGGGCAAATTGAGCTGGCGGTAGGGTATCCACCAGTAAGGCAGACCGATCAGCAGCAAGGCCAGCACAAACGCCGGCTGCCACCAGTATCGGCTGAGCAGGGCCGCAGGCATGCCGCTCAGCGCGCCGCGCCGCCGGCAGCCACCAGCACCAGGTCCACGCTGGACCCCGCGCCCCGGGTCAGCACCGGATGGTGGGTGTCGCTGATGAAGCGCAGGCTGCCGTCGCCCAGTTCAATCCGCGCCTGCACCGCGTAAGTGAAGCGCGGATCGATGCGCCGTGGATCGTAGGTGATGGCATAGGCAAAAGGCACCTGCAGCCCCTGTGTGGCGATCACCTGCTCACCCAGCACCGTTGCCGGGGCATCCGCTTTCGACACGTCCACCAGGCGCACGATCACCCGCGCATCCGGCGGCAGCGCGATGCGCTCGCGGTAACTGACGCTGCCGGTCACCGTGGCGGCAGGCACTGCAGGCGCGGCGGCCTCGGGCGCGGTCGCAGCACAGCCGCCGCACATCAACAACAGCACCATCAGGTAACGCACCATCATCAGAGCATCCTCCGCAAGGGCAGCATCGGTGATTCCAGAAACCCGTGGCGCGCATAAAAGCGCCGCGCCCCGGCATTGCCGCAGTCGGTGAGCAGCGTCACCCGCCTGCAGCCCGCGGCACGCGCCTCGACCAGCGCATGTTCCAGCATCTTCGCGCCCAGTCCGGCGCCGCGGTGCGCCGGCGCCACCACCAGGTCCTCGAGCTGCGCCACACGCCCGCCCAGCGCGGTGGACACCGTGAACAGCAGGTTCATCATCGCCACGATCTCACCATCAATGCGACCGGCGAAGATCATGCCTGTCTGCGGGTCGCTGATGATCCGGCGCAGGCCCTCGGCCTGCGCGGCCGGATCGGGCGTGAACTCGGCCTCCTGTGTGAACAGTAGCGACAGCAGCGCGCCGAGGGCGGGGATGTCGGTGTTATTGGCGACACTGATCTGCATGGACACACATCCTGAGTGGCAACAGCGCCAGTCTCCCATGCCCCGGACACCGAGTCGATGGTGCCGCAATCCCGGTCATCGTGCGGTCATGCCGCTGCGTTATAGTCACCGCCATGAACACCACCCGCCGCAAATTCCTGCTCCACGGCACCGCGCTGTCCGCCGCGCTGCTGCTGCCCGCCACCCGCGTCATCGCGCAACCGCGCTTCACGCAGAACCCCTTCACGCTGGGTGTGGCTTCGGGTTACCCGCAGCCGGACAGCGTGGTGCTGTGGACGCGGCTGGCACCCGATCCGCTCAATGGCGGCGGAATGCCGGAGGCCGGCGTGCCGGTGCGCTGGGAGATCGCCGCAGATGAAGGTTTCCGCAAGCTCGCCGGCAGTGGTGAATTCATCGCCGGGCCGCAGTTGGCGCACGCGGTGCATGTGCAGGCGCGCGGACTCGCGCCGGGACGGCCGTACTGGTACCGCTTCCGCGCAGGTGAGGCACAAAGCCCGGTCGGCCGCACGCGCACCGCACCGGCGGCTGATGACGCGCAGACGCGGCTGCGGCTGGCGGTGGCATCGTGCCAGCATTACGAGCACGGTTTTTTCGCCGCCTACCGCGACATGGCCGAGCAGGAGCTCGATCTTGTGCTGCATGTCGGCGACTACATCTACGAAAGTTCCTGGGGCAAGGGCAGGGTGCGTGATCACAGCGGCAGTGAACCGTACACGCTGGCCGACTACCGCAACCGCTACGCGCAGTACCGGACCGATGCGCACTTGCAGGCCGCACATGCCACCTGCCCCTGGCTGGTGCTGTGGGATGACCACGAGGTCGACAACGATTACGCACGTGACCGCTCGCAGGATCTCGATCCGGTCGAAGCCTTTCTCGCGCGCCGCACCGCGGCTTATCAGGCCTATTTCGAACACATGCCGCTGCCGCCGCAGACCTGGGCCGGCGGCAACTCGATGCGCATTTACGGCACACATGCGCATGGCGCGCTGGCGCGGCTGCAGCTGCTCGACATGCGCCAGTACCGCGATTACCACGTCTGCCCGCGGCCCTCGCGCGGCGCCGGCGGCAATCAGGTCAATGTGCTGGAATGCCCGGAACGCGTGCAGCCGCAACGCTCGATGCTCGGAGCGGCACAGGAGCAGTGGCTGGATGGCGCGCTGGCCGCTTCGCCTGCGCGCTGGAACGTGATCGCGCAGACCACGCTGATGGCGCAGTCCGATCGTGGCAACGCGGAAAACCGTATCGTTTACACCGACGGCTGGGACGGTTACCCGGTGGCGCGCGAACGGCTGTTGCAATCCATCGCGGCACGCAAGCTCGCCAATCCGGTGGTGCTGGGCGGCGATGTACATTTCGCCGCGGCCTGCGATCTGCGGGTGAATTTTGATGATGCAAAATCACCGGTGGTGGCGAGCGAATTCGTTTCGACCTCGATCAGCTCCTACGGCCCCAGCCGCGCGCGCAACGAGGCGCTGCTCGCAAAAAATCCGCACATCCACTTTGCCAACGGCATGCGCCGCGGCTACACCCGGCATGAAGTGGGTGCCAAACGCTGGGAAGCCACATTCCGCGGCGTGCAGGATCCGGCGGATGCCCAGTCCAGGGTCTACAGCCTCGCGCAATACGTCGTCGAGGATGGGCGCCCCGGCGTTGTGAAGTCATAAGCCGTAGCTTTAATAAGGAATTGTTTTAATTGATATTTTTATCCACGGCGCAGGCGGTCAATCGCCCGCCGCTCCTGCTTGGTCGGCCGGCCCGCACGCCCCCGCGCCGGCTCGGTGGACAGGCGGCGCAAGGCTGCCGCCTCTTCACGCCGTGCGCGGCTCGCTTCGTCTTCGCTATATAAAGTACGCGCCACCGGCGCCGGCCCGCGCTGTTCGGAAAGCTG
This sequence comes from Betaproteobacteria bacterium Ga0077527, assembly GCA_001464815.1. Classification (GTDB taxonomy): domain Bacteria; phylum Pseudomonadota; class Gammaproteobacteria; order Burkholderiales; family SG8-41. The sequence goes on from LNDW01000020.1 coordinate 303,198, forward strand.
CTCGACCCGCAGCGTCCACGCCGTTTCGCCGATCTGCAGCGTCAGTTCGTCACCGACGCGCAGGTCCTTCGCCGGCTTCGCGCGCTCGCCGTTGACTCTGACCTTGCCGCCCGCCACCGCCTGCTGCGCGACGGAGCGCGTCTTGAAAAAGCGCGCCGCCCACAGCCATTTATCAAGCCGCGCCATGCGGCCCGGTCAGTCTGGAATCGGCATCGGCTTGCGGCTTAGCAGATTCAGCCAGCCGCGGATGATGCGGTAAAGCACCCATATTCCGGCCAGCAGCAGGATCGGGATGCCGATCACCATGCCGATGAAGGTCGCGATCATCAGCCCGGAGACCACCACCCACAGCAACGACCACCAGAAGGTGCGGATCTGCCATGAAAAATGCGAATCGAGGAAGGTGCCGCGCACGCTGTCGCGCTTCACGTAATTGATGATCACCGCAATGATCGACGGCCAGCCGGTGAGGAAGGCGGTGACGATGAAGGCCGCGCTGGTCAGCCCGGTGATGGCGCTGAAGGCATGCAGCGCGTAAACGATGTGCGTGAGCGTGACCAGGTCTTCGGAAGGCAGGGGTTTCGGGGTGCTGGCGTCGATGTCGGTCATGCTGTGCCTCCAGGGAGAAAACGGGCTTCGGAACGCTCAGCCCGAACGGATTAAAACTATCGGACAGCCTAGGACAAATCCACCGCGTATTTCTTGAACTCCTCGAGCGAAGCAAATTCCAGCGAGGCCTCATGTGTTGCCCCCAGCACCACCCGCGGCGCATGGCCGGCGTTGAGCGCCTCGCGCCAGCGCGGAGCGCAGAGGCACCAGCGGTCGCCAGGCTTGAGGCCGGGAAAACCGAATTGCGGCGCCGGGGTCGAGAGATCATTGCCGCTGGCCTTGCTGAACTCGAGAAATCCGGCTGTCATCACCGCACACACGGTATGCACACCCATGTCCTCAGGGCTGGTGTTGCAGCAACCGTCCCGGAAAAAACCGGTCAATGGCTTTTCACTGCAGGCCTGCAGTGGCTCGCCGAGTACGTTGCGGGCATGTTCACGGGGATCGAAGCGGCGCATTATCTGATTTCAATCATGTGTTGTTGTTGATGTTCAGTGAACGTGGCGTGACTGGCGCAGCCGGCCTCGTGCAGCCGGCGGTTCGGGGCGCGTGCCGCGGGCCATGAACGGCAGCTTGCCGCGGGCGCCGCTGGCCTCGAAATCTTCGACCACTGCGGCAGCCACCGTCGCGGCATCCGCGCCTTCGGCGACCAGGAAATCATGCAGATAGCCGCAGAGTTTTTCCAGCGCAAATTCGTGGGTTTTGGCGGTGTTGCGGTAGAGCCAGTCGGCAAATGCCATGAAACGGGCGAAGGGCGCATCGCCCAGCAGCAGCGGCAGCGCGCGATGGAAGCGGCCGGAATTGCCAATCAGGTCCCAGTAGCGGGCGAAACGCACCACACGCTGCACTTCATTGAAATCCAGCGCATCGGTGGCCAGCACCGCATACGGCGCATCCGGGCTGTACCGCATGTGATGCGCCTCGGTATGGCGGGCAATCGGCGCGCCGCGCAGCCGCTTCAGGATGCCGACCTGGATTTCATGCGGACGCAGCGCATGCAGGCGGTCGAAGCCGCGGCCGAAAGTTTCCAGATTCTCGCCGGGCAGGCCGGCAATCAGGTCGACGTGGATCAGCGCCGGCGATTCATCACGCAGCCAGCGCAGGTTGGCCTCGGCCAGCGCATTGTTCTGGCGGCGCGAGATGCGCGCCTGTGTGGTTTCGTCCCAGGTCTGGATGCCGACCTCGAAATGCAGATGTCCCGGCGGAAAACGCAGGATCGCCGCCTTGAGTTTTTCCGGAAGGTGATCGGGGATCAGCTCGAAATGGATGAACAGGTCATCCGACATCCGCTCCAGGAAAAAACCGAGGATGGCGAGGCTGGTATCGACCTTCAGGTTGAAGGTGCGGTCAACAAAACGGAAATGGCGCACGCCGCGCTCATGCAGTATCCGCAGCTCGGCAAGAAAACGCTCCAGGTCAAAAGGCCAGGCGGTCTTGTCCAGCGCCGAAAGGCAGAACTCGCATTTGAAGGGACAGCCGCGCGAGGCTTCGACGTAGATAAAGCGGCGCGCGATGTCGTTGTCGCTGTATTCGCGGTAGGGCAGCGCCAGTTCGGCCAGCGGCGGCTGTTTCCCGGCATGCACTTTCTGCGCCGGCGGCTTGCCGGCCACGATATCGGCGCAAAGCTGCGGAAAAGTCACATCGCCCCAGCCGGTGACCACATAGTCGGCGAGCTGGCAGATGCGCTGCCCTTCGACCTCGTGGCTGACCTCGGGCCCGCCGACAACCACCACCACTTCCGGGGCGACCTGTTTCAGCATCGCCACCAGGCGGGTGGTGTCCTCGACATTCCAGATATAGACCCCGAAACCGATGATCGAGGGTTTTTCGGCAAGCAGGCGCTCGGCGATGTCGGCCGGCCGGTCGCCGAGCACAAACTCGCGGATCGCGCAGTCCCCGTGCAGGGCGCCCATGTTCGCGCGCAGGCAGCGCAGGCCAAGGGCGGCATGCACATGGCGGGCATTGATGGTGGCGAGCAGGATGCGGGACATCCGCGGATTATCTCACCGCCGGTGAAGGCCACCCGCGTTTTTGATACGCTCGCGTATTCCATTCACCACAGGTATTGAGCAATCATGGCCCAGAGACCCGACCCCGCCGAATCCAAAATGGACGCCTCGGCGCTGTACCGCGAAGACATCATCACCGACCGCAAGGTCGGCACCATCCGCCGCATGACTCCGGTGCTGCCTTCCGGCGCCGACGATGCCGCACGTCCGACCATCTATCTCGGAGAAGCGCAAATCATGACCAATGCCGGTCCGCTGCCGATCAACTTCGAGATCGAAGGCAAGGACCTCGGCGAAGCCGTCGAAAAATTCGCCGAAGCCGCCAAGGAAGCGGTCGAGCGCACCGTGCGCGAGCTGCAGGAACTGCGCCGCCAGCAGGCCTCTTCGATCGTGGTGCCGGGTGCCGGTGGCGGCATGGGTGGTCTTGGCGGGCTGGGCGGACCCGGCGGCAAGATCCAGATGCCGTGAATCAAGTCACTGTGAATCAGCCCGCGACTGTCGTGCGTTCCGCCGGCGTAGTCATCGCACGGCGCAGCGCCGGCGACTGGCGGCTGCTGGTGCTGCGCGCCGGCCGGCTCTGGGATTTCCCCAAAGGTCTGGTTGATGAAGGCGAAAGCGCGATGGAAACCGCCCGACGCGAAGCCACCGAAGGCACCGGCATCTCCGACCTGACTTTCGACGCGGCGGAATCGCACAAGGAAACCATCGCCTACGGCACCGGCGAAATCGCGCGCTACTACCTGGCCATCACCACCACCGTCGAAGTTACGCTGCCGATCGTGCATGAGCTCGGCCAGCCCGCCTACGACGAATGGCGCTGGGTCGGCTTCGACGAGTCCGAGGATTACCTGCCGCCACGGCTCACTGCGGTGCTGGCGTGGGTGCGCGATACGCTGGATCCGGCGTAACGAATCCAGCCGGAAGCGCGCCGCTCCAGTCTGCGCGGAGCGGCGCCCTCTCCTGCTTCAGGCTTACCCCTTCAACGTCCCTTTTTTGCCGGAATCAGCGGCACCATCAGGTACGACGGCGTGCTGCCGCCGGCATAAATGGTGTTGGTGGCGCCGGCGTTGTAGTCGGCGTGGTAGTGGGTGTACGGCGCGCTACCCTGGCCGTCGCGCGGCTGGATGTCAACGCGCAGGCTGTGCCCTTTTTTGAACACCATGCTGGTCGGCCAGACTTCGATGCGGCACTCGACGATCTCGCCTTTTTTCAGCCACTGCCGCTCATCGTGGCTGTGGAAGGGGCGGTACGGCAGCGATTTTTTCGGATCGAGCTTGCGGTGCGAGGCACGCAGCCAGCCCTTGGTCACGCAGGGAATCGGCTGGCCATGCTGGCCGACTTCACAGACGTCATGGCCGTCGGCATCGATGTTGCGGATGGTGACAAAAATATCCATGTCCTCCGAAGTGCTCGACACCCAGACACTCGCCACCAGCGGGCCGGTGATCTCGGTGTCTTCCGCCATCGGCGGCGTGACAAAGGCAACGCCGGTGCGGCCGGTGTTGCCGTGGGTCGTCGACAGCGAGGAGCCGCTGGCCACACCCGCCTTGGTCACGCCGCTGGCGGTGTAGCTGAGCGCAGTGCGGTTCTTCGGTGCTGATTTCGCCAGCGTGCCCTCGACATCATCGGGCCCGCCCACCGTCCGGCGCTCGGGCTTCAGATAGAGCTTGGTCCACTTCGTTCGTTTCAGCGGCCACTCGTTCTCGAAGCGGAAGGGATAGGGTTTCTCGCTGCCACCGCTGCGGATTTCGAGCTTGACCGGCGGCTCGTCCATGATGCCGCTGTCGATGCCCTTCAGCCAGTAATCGAACCAGCGCAGCTGGTCCATGCGCCCTTCCTCGGAGTGAAAGGGATGGAAATGCGAGCCGGTATGCACGCGCAGCTTCTTGTGTTTGGCCGCGGCGTTCATGAAGCCTTCGGTATTGCCGCGCAGGTGCATCGAAAAACCGCCCCAGTTGCCCACCGAATAGGTCGGCACCTTGATCTGGTCCCAGCGCGCGCTCGCCAGCCGCCAGTATTCCGAGTCAAGATCGTTGCGCATGAAGTTCCACAGCATGTCGTTCTGGAAGGCATCGGGGTTGTAGCTGCGTGGCTTGCCGAGCAGGTGGTGAGCGGTATGCGTCAGCCACCAGTTGCCGATGAAACCAAGGGCGAAGATGCCGCCGTGGTAAGCCTGGTCGCGGTACTGGTCGGCACGGCCCTCCCAGGGCATGATCGCCTTCAGCGACGGCGGCTGCAGATTGGCGACACGCCACTGCGATGAGGCATGGTACGAAATGCCGAGCATGCCGACGCTGCCCGAACACCAGTCGCGTTTGGCGATCCATTCGATCGCGTCATAGGTGTCCACACCTTCCTGGTACGAGCTGGGATCGGACTTGCCGGGAGACTTGCCGGTGCCGCGGGCATCGACACGCACGCAGGCATAACCGCGCGGGCACCACCACTCGGGATTGGCGGTTTCCCAGTTCATGTGCGGATTGGCTTTTTCCTCGAGGTCGGCCGGCGGCGTCCACAGCTTGTCCTTCTGGTACGGGCCGATGTTGAAAATCACCGGCACCTTCTCGCGGAAATCCGGACGGAAGATGTCGCAGCGGATGATGCTGCCATCACGCATCGGAATCTGCACATCCTTCTCGACGATCAGCTTCATTTTTCGCGGCTGCGACACCTTGTATTTGTTGCGGCTCATGCTGCGGGCTCCTGTGGGTTCATGGATTTCAGTCAGACGGGCTTTACATTGCTCATTCGGGCACGACGCCGGCGGCGCGTGCCACCCGGGTCCAGCGTTCGATCTCGGCGCGGTTATAGCGGTCGTATTCATCCGGGGAATTGCCGACCGGCTCTGCGCCCTGGCTGGACAGTCCGTTGCGCACGGCGGGATCGGCGAGCGCCTTGACCACCGCGGCGTTGACGCGCTCGACGATGGGCCGCGGCGTTTTCGCCGGCGCGAACATGCCGAAGCCGCTGGAGACGATGAAATCCTGAAAACCCTGTTCGATCATCGTCGGCACCTCCGGCGCCGCCGGCGACCGTTTGGCGCCGGCCTGGGCAATCATGCGCAGGCGGCCGGCGCGCACGAATTCGATGAAGGCGGGCAACGCGGCAAAAATCATCTGCGAATTGCCGGCGATGACGTCGGTGGTGGCCGGCCCGACGCCCTTGTACGGCACGTGCAGCATTTTCAGGCCGCCGGAGGCATGCGACAGCATTTCAATCGCGAGATGCGTCGAGGTGCCGTGACCCGGCGTGGCGTATGCGAGTTGTCCGGGTCTTGCTTTTGCCAGGGCCACCAGCTGTTTGATGTCCCTCGCCGGCAGCGAAGGATGGATCACCAGTCCGTTGGGCACGTCGGCTACCAGCGTGATCGGCGCGAAATCATTGACAGAGTCGTAGGGCAGGTTCTTGCGTACGCCGGGATTGATGACATGAGCGCTGGAAACCATGCCGATGGTGTAACCGTCGGGCGGCGACTTGGCGACGATCGCGGTGCCCAGTGTGCTGCCGGCACCGCCGCGGTTGTCGATCAGGATCTGCTGACCAAGGTCCTGGGTCATGCGCGGGGCGATGGCACGGGCGATGATATCGGTGTTGCCGCCGGGCGCGAAGGGCACCACCATGCGCACCGGCTTGCTCGGCCAGGCCTGCGCAAAGGCCATGCCGCTGCACAACAGGCCGCCCGCCATCCAAAACAGATGTTTCCGCATATTCTCCTCCGGTGGGTTCGGGCTGCGGACAATTATTGTTGTCGATCCTGCAGCCGCACTGCAGTGTAATACCGCCAATGGCGCAAAAACGGACTGGTCCAGCATATGACTGCATCCCGGCCCTGACGGCCCTGTCTCAAGGTTTGCGCTGCATCAAGTCAGCGGACCGGATCCGGGATTAGATTGTGGCGGTGGGCGAACTTGTCCCCATGTCCTCAACGGAGAATCGATCGATGATCAAGGAAGTCAGCGGCGACCTGCTGCTCACCAAAGCCCAGGTGATCGCCCATGGTGTTGCCCCCAACGACCCGTTCCACAACGGTCTGGCCCTTCAGCTGCGCGAGCAATGGCCGGCCATGTACAAGGATTTCCGCCACTTCTGCCAGTCCCGGCACCCGAAACCGGGCACCCTGTGGACCTGGATGGGTGCGGACGGTAAACGCATCGTCAACCTGTTCACCCACGAAACCATCGAGGGGCATCATGGCGACACGCCAGGCCCGGCTTCGCTGCAGCATGTCGGCCATGCACTGCGTGAACTGGCGCGTCTTGCGAACGCCGAGCAATTCACCAGCATCGCCCTCCCGCGGCTGGCCACCGGCATCGGCCGTCTGGCCTGGAACGAAGTCAAGCCGCTGCTTGACCAGCATCTGGGCGGCCTGGACATTCCGGTGCTGGTGTACAGCACTTACCACGCCAAACAGCAGGCGAGTGAGGGTCTCTGAACCTCCAGCCCGGCGCGGGCGCATCGCGCCGCCTCTGGTAAACTCGCCGCTCCCTACAGCGGCGACCGAACGGAGGAGATCATGATCTACGAAGTACGCACCTACGACATCAAACCCAAAGCGCTGGGCGAAGTCGAAAAGCGTTTCGGCGAGGCCTACGAATACCGCAAGAAGCTCTCGCCGCTGGCCGCATTTTTCCACACCGAGATCGGCCCGCTCAACCAGATCATCCACATCTGGCCGTACAAGGACATGGCGGAACGCGAGCGCATCCGCGGCGAGGCCGCGGCGTCCGGCAACTGGCCGCCGAAGATCGGCGAGTTCGTGCTCACCATGCGCACCGAGATCTTCATCCCGTTTCCGTTTTCACCCGAAATCAAACCCGGAAAAATGGGCCCCTACTTCGAAATGCGCACCTACACCTATGCGCCGGGCGAATTTCCCAAGGTGCTCAAGGTCTGGGAACGCGCGCTGCCCGAACGCGTCAAGCTGAGCCCGCTGGTCGGCATCTGGAACGCGGAGTGCGGCAGCGTCAACCGCTTCACCCACATCTGGGCCTACCCCTCGCTCGACGCGCGCAACGAAACCCGCGAAAAGGCGCAGGCGATGGGCATCTGGCCGCCGTCGGCGCTGGCCAAGAAGGAAGGCATGCCCGACCCGGTGCTGGTCGCGCAGGAGAACAAGATCGTGATGCCGGCGGCGTTCTCGCCCCTGCAGTAAGCCGCTGCAGCAACACGGCCGGAAGCGGCGCATGCCTGTCGGCAGGCTCGATCATTATTCGATCCGCACCCTCGACATCGAGGCGTCGCGCCGCTTCTACACTGAAGTGATGGGCTTCACGGTCGGCTTCCGGCCGCCGTTCAGGTTTCCGGGACTGTGGCTCTACAACGGCGCGCAGTACCCGGAAACCACCGGCGTGTTGCACATCATCGGCATCGACCCCGACGATCCCCAGGGCCTGCAGGACTATCTCGGAGACCGTGACCCGGCTTCGCTGCAGGGCACCGGCACCGTCGATCACATGGCTTTCACCGCCACCGGGCTTGCCGACATGCGCGAACGCCTGGCCCGGCATGGCCTCGCCTTTCGCGAACGCACCGTGCCCTCGCTCGGCATCCACCAGGTGTTTTTCGAGGATCCCAGCGGCGTCACTCTCGAACTGAACTACCCCGCCGCCGAAGCCGCCTGAGATGGCCCGGGCTCCGCGCGCGCTGGTCATCGGCGGCTCGCTCGGCGGCCTCTTCGCCGCCAACCTGCTGCTGCGCCGGGGCTGGGATGTGCGGGTGTTCGAGCAGTCGGCGCAGCCGCTCGCCGGACGCGGCGCGGGCATCATCACCCACCCCGACCTGTTCTCCGCGCTCGAACACATCGGCATCAACACCAGTGAAGGCATCGGCGTCGACATCGAGGGCCGCGTCGCCTTTGCCGGTGACGGCAGCGTGCTTGGCACCCTGCCGATCCGCCAGTGCCTGACCACCTGGGGCCGGCTGCACGAGCTGCTGCTTGCCGCATTTCCAGCCGATCGTTACCACCTTGGCCACGCCTGCAGCAGCGTCGAACAGGATGCGGCAGAAGTGCGTGTAGTTTTTGCCAACGGCAACGAGGCCCGCGGTGAACTGCTGATCGGCGCCGACGGCATCCGCTCCGTGGTGAGGGCCGCAGTCGCACCCGATACACGGCCGCAGTACGCCGGCTACATCGCCTGGCGCGGGCTGGCGGAGGAACGGCTGCTCTCCGCCGCCACCCGCCACGACCTGTTCCCGAAATTTGCGTTCAGCCTGGCGCCGCGTGAACACATGCTCGGCTATCCGGTCGCCGGTTTTGGCAACTCGACGCGTCCCGGTGAACGCTGCTTCAACTTTGTCTGGTACCGGCCAACCGATGCGCAGCAGGAACTGCCTCTGCTGTGCACCGACCGTGAAGGCCGGCGCCACGACATGTCGATCCCGCCGCCGCTGTTGCGTGATGAAGTGATTGCGCAGATGCGTACCGACGCAGCGGAGCGGCTGTCACCGCAGTTTGCCGAAGTTGTCGCCAAAACCCGGCAACCGTTTTTTCAGGTGATCTTCGATCTTGAATCACCGCGGATGAACGCCGGCCGCATCGCGCTGCTGGGTGATGCCGCCTTTGTCGCGCGGCCGCATGTAGGCATGGGGGTGTCGAAAGCCGCGGGGGATGCGATGGCACTAACCGCCGCGTTGCGCGAGGACAGCGATATCGCCGTGGCGCTGGCGGGTTATTCGAAGCAGCGCGCGTGTTTCGGCAGCGCGGTGATCCATCACGCTCGGGCGCTGGGCGCCTATCTGCAGGCCGGCAGCGACCCGGAACGGGCTGCCGCTGCGATGCTGCATACACCGCAAGCAGTGATGCGCGACATCGCGGTAACCCGGGATTATTCAGGGTAATCTCTTCAAGTAATTGTTTTTATTGAATTATTTTTAATCGCCAATGCGAGCAGTCGCTCGTTACAATCTTTGGCATGTCCATCCGTCTGCATCACCAACGACCTTGCGCTGCGCTGCTCGGCGCGATGTTTGTCCTGTTTTTCACCATGCCGCTTTCGGCGGCGATTCCGGTCGAAAACCTGCTCGACGAAACCATCGCCGGCAAACACCGCCCGGCGCAGAACCGCGCGCGAGATGTGTATCGCAATCCGCGCGCCACGCTGCTGTTCTTCGGTCTGCTGCCGGAAATGACAGTCGTCGAAATATCACCAGCCAGCGGCTGGTACAGCGAAATCCTCGCGCCGGTACTGCGCGAGCGCGGACGCTATATCCTCGCGCATTCAGCCATCGAGGATCCCGACCTGCCGCGCTGGCAGCGCGAGGTGCGCGAAAAACTCGAACAGCGCTTCGCCGCGCAGCCGGCACTCTTCGGCAAACCACTGTTCACTTCATTCGGTCCGCCGGCTTTCACGGCCATCGCGCCGCCGGGCAGCGCTGACCTGGTGCTGACCTTTCGTAACGTGCACAACTGGAGCAAGGCAAAGGCCGATGGCGCCGCCTTCGCCGCGTTTTACGCCGCGCTGAAACCCGGCGGCATCCTCGGCGTGGTCGAACACCGCGCGCGGCCCGGCACGAGCCTTGAACGCATGGTCGACAGCGGCTATATGACCGAGGCTTATGTCATCGCATTGGCGGAAAAGGCCGGCTTCGAACTGGCCGGCAAATCCGAAATCAACGCCAACCCCCTCGACAGCACCGACCACCCCAATGGCGTGTGGACGCTGCCGCCGATGATGCGCGGACGCCTCGATCCGGAAAAATACCTGGCCATCGGCGAAAGCGACCGGATGACCATCAAGTTCCGCAAACCCGAAAAAAGGGCACCGTGATGCCTGCAACAGCGATCTATGCCGCGTTGTCGGGTCTGCTGTTTTTCGGACTGAGCATCCGCACCATCCGCATGCGCCGCCGCCACCGGGTTGCCATCGGCGATGGTGACAATGCCGAGCTGCGGCGTGCGATGCGCGTGCATGCCAACTTCGCCGAATACACGCCGCTGGCGCTGCTGCTGGTGTTTTTTGCCGAAAGCGGCGGCGCGCCATCGCTGCTGGTGCATGGCCTCGGCATCGCGCTGATTGCCGGCCGCCTGCTGCATGCCTGGGGGGTCAGCCAGCCACGGGAAAATTTTCGTTATCGCGTCACCGGCATGGTGCTGACTTTCAGCGTGCTGATCACCGCGGCGCTGGAAATCCTGGTGCTGCGCCTGCTTTAGCGGCGGTATTCGCCCGGATTTAGCCGCGCAATGTCGGCCTCGACCTGCTCGCGGCTGCGCTCATAGACCACTTCACGGCCCATCACCGAACCGGCATAGGCCTGCCCGTTGCGGGTGGGTGTCAACTCGCACTTCACGCTGTGCACGCCGCTGCCGAGCACCACCTGGATCGATGACGGCCGTTTGTCGAAGACCACGACATCCATGAGCTGCCGGGTTTCAGTGACACGCACCTTGATGGTTTCATTGATCACTGCACATTCCCCTCAAAAGAAAGGGCCGGTCAGGCCGGCCCCTTGCAACATGGAACCCCAGGTCTTGCCGAAAATTCAGCGAACAAGCTTGCGGGCGATGACCACGTTGTCATAGACCAGGTTCTGAGTCCAGATCCACTTCGCGCCGGAAAACAGCTCCGGATACCGCGTGTACCCGGTCAGCGTGGTCACGCCGATTTCCTCATCGGTATAGGTATACGCGTTGGGCCACTGGCTGTCGTTGAAGGTCTTGGCGCGCCAGTTCTTCGGCTGGCTGTAATGCACCATGTAGCAGTTGTCGCGGCAGTTCGGCTTCTTGACGTCCGGATAGGTGCGGCCGAGGCGGTCAAAAAAGCGCAGATTGCCCTTGTCCACCACGTCACCGGGGCTGTCCAGCGGACCAACCATATAGGTCTGTGCCTTCCACGAGGCATCGGTCACCGTGCCGTCGCTGAATTTGGCGATCAGGCCGCCGTCGCCGAGGTACCAGCTGTCATTGAGCCGCGCCATGTTCTCCACTCCCAGCGCCAGTTGCTCGTCCCAGTCCACCAGCAGGAAGGCCATGCTGTACGGGCGCTTGACCCTGAACTTGACGATCGCCGAGTTGAAGGGTGTGTACGGCGTGTTGTCCACCGACACCAGCCGGCCGTTGACGTAAAGCTCGAAGTAGTTGTCGGCCATGATGAAGCCGGTCACCACCTCGCCGTCAGGATCGATCTCGATCACCGGCACCTTGTCGGTGCTGACGGCGGCGGAATTCGGCGGCATCACCTTGTTGCACTCGTTGTAGAGGTCGTGCGACAGCGGGCCTTCCTTGCGATGCAGCGCGGTGTCGGCCGGCACCGTGATCACGGTGCCGTCGGTGGCGGTGATCTGGCCGACCGCGGCAACGCGCAGGTTCATCTTCGGATTGGTGTGCGCGCAGCTGGTCAGGTTGGCGGCGATGATCTTTTTCGCCTGGCCCTGGGTCACCATGCGCTTGTCCTGCGGAGCCACGGGATCAAGTACCAGGTCGGGGCCGCGCGACTGGCAGGCCGCCAGCATCAGGCTCCCGACCACTGCCGCTGCAATACCGCGCCACGCCGGGCATGGCATACGCTTCTGCCTGTCCATCGATGTCCTACCTAGGTAGCCCCAGCGCTCGCTGCAGAATCTGGATGTCTTGCTGGCTGCAGCTGGAGTCAAACCAGCTTAGCGGAGGGGCAGTCATGCGGCAAGCACGGCGCGTTGCAACCCCATCCGGCCTGAATGTCATCCGGCCAATTTGGCCGGCGATTTTGCCCACAATGACGGCCCCGCCTTGCCCTTATAATTTGCGCCCTTTCCGCAGCCTTTCCGCGAGTCCACCATGCTGATCAAATTCATCCTCAACGGCGATCCCGTCGAGGTCCACCTCAAATCGGCTGACCGCCTGCTGGTCGACCTGCTGCGCGAAGACCTGCAGCTCACCGGCACCAAACACGGCTGCGGCATCGGCGCCTGCGGCACCTGCACCGTGATCGTTGACGGTGCGCCGGTGTCCTCCTGTCTGCAACTCGCCGCGCTGTGCGACGGCAGCGAGGTGCGCACCGTCGAGGGCCTCGACCAGGCCGGCGTGCTGCATCCGGTGCAGCAGGCCTTCATCAACAAGACCGCCCTGCAGTGCGGCATCTGCATCCCCGGCCATGTCATGCAGTGTGTATCGCTGATCGAAAAAAACCCGAACCCCAGTGATGAAGAAATCCGCGCCAGCGCCGACAGCGTGTACTGCCGCTGCACCGGCTACGTCAAGATCATGGACGCCTACCGCGAAGCGGCGGCGCTGATAAAAAAGGCGGGCAAGGCATGAGCACGCATCTGAAGGACCCGAAGTTAAAAGACCCCAAGTTTGAATCCGGCCTGCTGGTGGTGGGCAAGGATGTGCCACGTGCCGACGCGATACCGAAAGTCACTGGCGCCGCGCAGTACGTCGCCGACATGCACCTGCCGGGCATGCTGCATGCCGCGGTGCTGCGCAGCCCGCATGCCCACGCGAAAATCCTGTCCATCGACACCAGCGCCGCGCGCGCGATGCCCGGTGTCAAGGCGGTGGTCACCGGCGAGGACACCGCGAAGCGCAAATGGGGCGCCTTCCGCCCCGACCTCTATCCGCTGGCGATCGGTCGCGTGCGTTACGTCGGCGATGAAGTCGCCGCGGTGGCCGCCACCGACCCGGAAACCGCGCGCGCCGCGGTGGACAGGATCGTCGTCCAGTACGAACCGCTGCCCGCGGTGTTTTCGCTGGATGAGGCGATGGCCCCGGGCGCGCCGCTGGTGCATGACGACACCCCCGGCAACATCGCCCATGAATTCGCCTTCGAGCGCGGCGATGTCGATGCCGGCTTCAAAGCCTCCGACGTTGTCGTTGAAGGCACCTGGGATTCGGTGCGTCAGTGGCATTCCTCGCTGGAGACCATCGGCTGCGTGGCGCACTGGACCAACAACCGCGTGTCGATGTGGTGCAACACGCAGACGCCCTTCCTCGCCCGCGGCCGCTATTCGGTGGCGCTGGGCGTGCCTGAATCACAGGTGCGCGTGATCCAGACCGAGGTCGGCGGCGGTTTCGGCGGCAAGTCCGGCGATGACAACTGTTCGGTGATCGCGGCGATCCTCGCGCGCAAGGCCGGCCGCCCGGTGAAGCTGATCCACACCCGCGAGGAGGAATTCCTCGCCAGCCACCCGCGGATGCCGATGCGCTACTGGGTGCGCCTCGGATTCTCCAAGGCCGGCAAGGTGCTGGCCAAGGAAATCCGCATGTGGGCTGACAACGGCGCCTACACCGGCAAATCCCAGGCGATCCTCGGTGCGGCGACGGTGCGCCATGACGCGCTCTACAAATATCCCAACGCGCGCGCCAAATCGACACTGCTTTACACCAACCTGGTACCCACCGGCGCCTTCCGCGGCTTCGGCAATCCCTCCGCCGACTGGGCGGTGGAACAGGCCTGGGACCTCGCTGCGGAAAAACTCGGCATCGATGTGGTTGACCTGTTGCGCATGAACGCGGTGGAGGAAGGCGATGTCTCGCCACACAACCACAAGATCACCAGCGGCGAGCTGCGCCAGTGCATCGACAAGGCCGCGGAGCTGATCCAGTGGAAAGCCAAGCGCAAAGCCAAAAAGGACGGTCACGGCCTGGGCATGGGCTGCAGCATCCACGTCAACGGCCGCCGCAGCTTCGGCGACTGGGACGGCAGCTCGGCCATCGTGCGCATCAACGAGGACGGCCGCGCCACCATCATCACCGGCGAGGGCGAGATCGGCCAGGGCACTTACACCGTGCTGCGCCAGATCGCCGCCGAAGAGCTGGGCTTTTTGTATGACGATGTCGACATCACCCGCCCCGACACCGATGTACATGCACATGCGCTGGGTGCACTGGCGAGCCGCGTGACCTATGTCGCCGGCAACGCGGTGAAACGCGCGGCGGCCGAAGCGCACAAGCAGCTGATGGCCGCAGCAGCGGAACAGTTCAGGAAGCCGGTTGACGAGCTGACCATCATCAACGGCCAGATCGGCCCCAGGGGCGGCGCGGAAACCGAATTCAAGCCGGTCAGCGCCGTGGTCCGCGCCAACATCTACAAGCGCGGCGGCGAGGCCATCGTCGGCGTCGGCAACTGGGACAACCCTTCCGAGTTCCCTGACCACAGCCGCTTCGGCAACGAGTCCGGCGCCTACAATTTCGCCGCGCAGGCGGCCGAGGTCGAAGTGGATCGCGGCACCGGGGAAGTGAAACTGAAGGAAATCTCCGCCGTGGTCGACTGCGGCACGGTGATCCACCCGGCCGCGGCGCAGGGCCAGGTCGAAGGCGCCGTGGTGCAGGGCATCGGCCTGGCGATGATCGAGTATTTCGACTGGCACCAGGGCACTCCCACCGATCCGCAATACATCGACTACCCGCTGCCTTCGGCCGATTTCATTCCGAAGCTGCATGTCGGTTTCGCCGACTCCTACGAGCCTTCGGGCCCCTTCGGCGCCAAAGGGCTGGGCGAGATCGGCCTCGACGCGATTCCGGCAGCCATCGCCAACGCGATTGCCGATGCGGTTGGTGTACGCATCCACGCACTGCCGATCACCGCGGAAAAAATCCACCGCGCGCTGCATCCGGAACTGTATGCCGACGAACAGAAAACCGCGGCGCAGCCCCCCAAGGGTGGCGTGTGGTCGCGGCTCACCACCGGCAAACCTTCGGGCACACGCCCGTTCAAACCGGAACTCGTGGTACCGAAGTCGCTGGATGAAGCACTGAGGCTCTACGCTGAAGGCGACACGGCGATTGTTTCCGGCGGCATGTCACATGCGATCCGCCGCGAACGCACCGGCTACCCGCAGGCGAAACGCCTGATGGCCGTCAGCAGGCTGCCGGAGCTGCTAAAAATAGTCAATAAAAACAATGGCTTACATATCGGCTCCGCAGTCAACCAGCAGACCCTGATCGAATCGCCGCAACTGCGCGAACAATTCACCGTGCTCGCCGAAGCCCTAGATGCCGCAGGCCACACCCGCGTGCGCCGCATGACCACGGTCGGCGGCAGTGTCGGTCCGCTGATCGGCGGCTTCGACATGCCGGTGGCGCTGGTCGCACTCAACGCGCGCGTGATCACCGCGACGGCCGCCGGTCAAAAAACCTGCGCGCTGAGCGAAGCCTTCGACAAACGTTTCGCCAAAGATGAAATGCTGATCGCCGTCGAAATCGACGCCCTCCCCGCGCGCAGCGGCTCGGCCTTCCATAAATTCCTGCCGCGCGGCGTGATGGAAACCCCGACCGCCAATGCCGGCGCGGTGGTCACGCTCGATGCCACCGGGAAATGTGTGGCGGCCCGGCTGGTTGTCGGTGCAGTGAGCTGGAAGCCGCTGGTAGCCGATCTGTCGTCACTGATCGGCAAACCGTTCGACGAAGCGGAGATCCGCGCCGCGGTAAAACCGCTGCGTGACATGGCGCAGCCGCTGGCCAATGTGCGCGGCTCGGCACACTACAAGCGCAACATGGCGGTGGAAATCGGCGCGCGCACGCTGATTCGTGCCTGGCAGCGCGCCGCTCAAAACAAATAAACCTTCCAACCCGGGAACACATGCAATGACTTCGGCAATCACTTCGAGCTTCAGGACTTCCGACGGCTGCAGCATTTCGTACGCGCTGCACAACGGCGCCGGCGCCAACGCGCCGCGTGTCGCGCTGGTGCATTCTCTGGCGCTGGACCGCAGCATCTGGGACGGCGTGGTGCAGGCGCTGGCGAAGGAAGCACAAGTGCTGGTCTGGGACTGCCGCGGCCACGGCCAGTCGGGCCAGCCGCTGATGACCTACACGCCGCAGCTCTTCGCGCGCGACCTCGCCGAACTGATGGACCATGTGCAATGGCCTTCGGCCGTGGTCGGCGGCTGCTCGATGGGCGGCATGGTGGCGCAGGCTTTTGCCATCGATCACCCCAAACGCACCACCGGCCTGGTACTGATCGACACCACCGCCTGGTATGGCGCCGACGCACCCAGGGTCTGGCGCGAGCGCGGCGCCACTGGCAAGGAAAAGGGCATGGCCGCGCTGGTCGAATTCCAGACTGGCCGCTGGTTTGGCGATGCCTTCCGCGCGAATGAAAAGGCCACGGTCGACCAACTGGTCAAGGTCTTCCTTGCCAACAATGTCGATTGCTATGTAAAAACCTGCGAAATGCTCGGCGACGGCGACCTGCGCGCGCAACTGGCGACGATCAGGGTACCGACCGCGGTGGTCGTCGGCGAAGAGGACTACGCCACGCCGGTGGCGATGGCAGAAGCCCTGCACCAGGGCATCGCCGGTTCGACGCTGACGGTGCTTCCCGGGGGCCGTCACATCACACCGACCGAAAAGCCGCAGGACATCGCCGCGCGCTTCCGCGAAGTGCTCGCGAAAGCAAAGTAAGCCATGACCGCAAAGCCGCGCTGCCTCGATATCCACGCCCACCACGTCGGCCAGCCACTGGTCGAGCGCATCAATGCTGAAGGCGCGAAATACGACGTCAAGATCGTCAAGGGTGAGGACGGCGCGACGCGGATCTCCGTCGGCGGGCGGCTCACCGGCATGCCGCTGATCCCGCCGCTGAATGATGAAGCCGCGCGGCTGAAATGGATGGACGAGGCCGGCATCGACGTGCAACTGCTCGCCGGCTGGATGGACCTTGCCGGCTACCACCTGCCGACCGAAGCCGGGCAATGGCTGGCGCGCGCGCAGAACGAAACGCTGGCCGAAATGGCTGCACGCCGCCCTGACCGTTATGCTGCAGCCGCGGCGGTGCCGCTGCAGGATGCCGCGGTGGCCGCCGATGAACTGCGCCATGCCGTGCAAGCACTCGGCCATCGCGCCGTGCAGATCGGCGCCCGCGTCGAGGAAGAAGGCCTCGATGCGCCGCAGTACGACGCCTTCTGGTCCGCAGCGCAGGCACTCAACGTACCGGTGATCATCCACCCGGCCGACCTCGCGGTGCCGCCGCGCATCCGGCGGCTGTTCCTGCATATCCTCGTCGGCAATCCCAGCGAGACCACCTTCGCCGCTGCCGCGCTGCTGCTCGGCGGCGTGTTCGACCGCTTTCCGAAACTGCGTGTGCTGCTGGTGCACGGCGGCGGCTGCGTGCCCTACCAGTTCGGTCGCATCGACCGCGGCCGTATCACTGCGCCGCCGTTTGCCAAAGGCACCGTGAAAAATCCGCTGGGCCAGTATGCGAACAATCTCTACTACGACACCGTACTGCATGATGACGAAGCCTTCCGTTACCTGATCGAGCGCGTCGGCGCCGGCCAGGTGGCGCTGGGCAGCGATTACCCGTTCCCGTTACGCGACCCGGATCCGGTAAAATTCATCAATAAAAACAAAGAGATGGATGATTCTGCCCGGCGCGCTGTGTGCTGGGATACCGGCGCCGCCTTGCTGGGCCTGAAGTGACCCTTCCGAATCGAGGAGCCTTGCGCATGACCCTGCGTTTTCTGCACTGCCTTGCCGGCGCGTTGCTGCTGGCGACCACAGCCGCACAGGCGCAACCCTATCCCGCGGGCCCGATCCGCATCGTCGTGCCCTTCCCCGCCGGCGGCGGCGTCGACACTGCGGGCCGCCTGCTCGGCCAGCGTCTCGCCGAAGCGCTGGGCCGCCCGGTGGTGATCGACAATCGCGCCGGCGCCAACGGCATGATCGGCAGCGAAACCGTGGCCAAGGCGCCGCGCGACGGCTACACGCTGATGGTCAATGGCGCCAATTTCGTGACCAGTCCCTCGCTCTATGCCAAGCCCCTTTACGACCCGCTGAAGGATTTCGAGGCGATCAGCCTGCTCGCCCATGCGCCGAACATCGTCGTCGTGCATCCCTCGCTGCCGGTGAAAAGCATCAAGGAACTGATTACCTTCGCCAAGGCGCGCCCCGGCGACATCCTGTTCGCCGGTTCCGGCAGCGGCTCGACGCCGCATCTCGCCGGCGAACTGTTCCGCACTCTCACCGGAACGAAAATGGTCCACGTGCCTTACCGCGGCACCGGTCCCGCGATCACCGCCATCCTCTCCGGCGAAGTCAGCACCATGTTCATGCCGGCACTGACCGCACTGCCGCTGATCCAGTCGAACCGACTGCGCGCGCTGGCGGTGACCTCGCTGGAACGCCTGCCGGCGCTGCCCGACCTGCCGACGGTGTCGGAAGCGGGACTCAAGGGCTACCAGTCGAGCCAGTGGTACGGCCTGCTCGCCCCGGCCGGCACACCTGCAGACATCCTCAACCTGCTCAACGGCCACAGCATGAAAATCATGCAATCGCCAGACATGCGCGAACGCATGAAAAACAGCGGCAGCGTCGCCGTCGGCAGCAGCCGCGAGGTCTTCGCCAAATTCCTGCAGAGCGAATTCGCAAAGTGGGCGAAGGTAATCAGAGATTCAGGCGCGACGGTGGATTGAGAATTAGAACCTAAAATAAAAATCTTTAGCCACAGAGGGCACAGAGAACACAGAGAACTGCCTCCTTGGGGACAGGACCGCTTTGCCCAATAATTTTTTCTCTGTGTCCCCTTATCCTCCGTGTCCTCTCTGTGTTCTCTGTGTTCTCTGTGTCCTCTGTGGCGGCTTTTGACGCCGATTTTGATCTTCAATGACAGGACTTATCGTGACCGACACCACCATCAAGCACGAAACCCCGAAACCCGCCGCCACCAGCGACGCGCTCTACGGCAGCGACGTCATCGCCGGCACGCTGCGCGCGCTGGACATCGACTACATCGCGCTCAATCCCGGCGCCAGCTACCGCGGGCTGCATGACAGCCTGGTCAATTACCTCGGCAACAAGAAACCGCAGATGGTGCTGTGCCTGCACGACGAGAACGCGGTGTCGATCGCCCAGGGCTACTGGAAGGCCAGCAACAAGCTGATGGCCGCGGCGCTGCACTCCAATGTCGGCCTGATGCACGCCTCGATGCCGATCTTCAACGCCTGGTGCGACCGCGCGCCGATGCTGATCCTCGGCGCCACCGGCCCCTGGGACGCTGCCAAGCGCCGGCCGTGGATCGACTGGATACACACCTGCTCCGACCAGGCCGCGCTGGTGCGCAACTTCACCAAATGGGACAACCAGCCGGGTTCCGTCGCCGCCGCCGTCGAAGCGATGATCCGCGGCGCGCAGCTTTCGGTGATGGCGCCGCGCGCGCCGGTGTACGTGAACCTCGACGTCACCATCCAGGAAGAAAAACTCGAGGCGCCGCTGGTGATGCCGGACATGGCGCGCTACGCGCCGCCGCCGATGGTGCGCCCGGCGGACAGCGAGATCGAAGCCGCGGCGAAGCTGCTGTCAGCCGCGAAAAACCCGGTGATGCTCTGCGGCCGCGGCTCGCGCCGCCTCGACCACTGGAACGCCCGCGTCGCGCTCGCCGAAAAGCTCGACATGCGCGTGATCACCCAGATCAAGCTCGCCGCCTCCTTCCCCACCGACCACCGCCTGCATGCCGCGCCGCCGGCCAACCGCCTGGTGCCGGCGGCAAAAAAAGCGCTGGCCGAGGCCGATGTGATCCTCGCGCTGGACTGGCTGGACCTCGCCGGCGCGCTGAAGCAGACGTTTGGCGGCAAGCCGGTCACCGCCAAGATCATCCACATTTCCTGCGACAGCCAGCTGCATCGCGGCTGGAGCATGGATTACCAGGCGCTGCCGCCGGCCGACGTGTGGATGAACTGCGAACCCGACGCCGCGGTGCCGCTGCTCACTGCGGCCGTCGGCGCGCGTCCGCGCAAGATCGAAGGCCCCGCCTACACACTCGCCGGTGCGCCCGGCGAACCGCTGGCATTGAAGGGGCTCGCCCATGCACTGAATGCCGCCATCGCGAATCAGAAGCAAGACGTCAGCATCACCCACCTGCCGCTGGGCTGGAACGGCGCCTACACCCACTTCCGCCATCCGCTGGACTACCTCGGTTTTGACGGCGGCGGCGGCGTCGGCGCGGGTCCGGGGCTGACCATCGGCGCCGCGCTGGCGCTCAAGGGCAGCGGCCGCATCCCCGTCGGCCTGATGGGTGACGGCAACTTCCTGATGGGCAACACCGCGGTGTGGACCGCGGTGCACTACCAGATCCCCTGCCTGATGATCATCTGCAACAACCGTTCCTTCTTCAACGACGAGCGCCACCAGGCCCATGTCGCCGATGACCGCGGCCGGCCGCCGGAAAACGCCTGGATCGGCCAGAAGATCATCGACCCCGACATCGACATCGCGGCGATGGCGCGCGCCCAGGGCGCCGAAGGCATCGGCCCGGTGACCACGATGGCCGACATGCAGCCCGCCATCGAGCGCGGCATCGCCATCGTCAAGGCCGGCGGTGTATGTGTGATTGATGCGCGGGTGCTGCCGGGCTATGACGGAGAATGAGGATTGGGGAATCAGTCGATCCCTTTCCGGATGAGATTATAAAAAGCGAGGAGAAACCAATGAACAATCCGTCACGTATCGCCATCGCGCTCGGCTGCGCAGCCCTGGCCGGTGCCCTGCCCGCGCTGGCCACCGACAACTACCCGTCGCGGCCGATCCGCGTCATCGTGCCGCAGAGTGCCGGCGGCTCCACCGACGTTGCGGCGCGGGTGCTGACCGACCGCCTGACCGAGGTGCTGAAACAGAACATCGTTGTCGACAACCGGCCCGGCGCCGGCAGCCTGCACGGCACCGAGGCGGCGGCCAAGGCGGCGCCCGACGGCCACACGCTGCTGATCATCGCCGCGTCGCTGTCGATCACCCCGGCGCTGCAGGCCAACCTGCCCTATGACCCGGTGCGCGACTTCGCACCGATCACCCAGATCGTCGATCTGCCGCACATCGTGGTGGTGCATCCGACGGTGCAGGCCAAAACCCTCGCCGACCTGTTGGCGCTGCTGAAAGCCAGGCCAGGACAGATCAGCGCCGGCTTCAGCGGCATCGGCACCAGCACCCATCTCGCGATTGAGCTGTTCCAGTACATGAGCCAGACCAAAATGCTGCTGGTGCCATTCAAGGGCGGCGCGCCGGCGATGACCTCGCTGCTCTCCGGCGAGGTGCAGGTCAACTTCGGCACCAGTTCGACCGCGCTGCCGCACATCCGCGCCGGCAAGCTGCGTGCGCTCGCCGTCACCGGCGGCAAACGCTCGCAGGCTGCGCCGGAGATCCCGACGGTGGCCGAGGCCGGGGTCAAGGGCTACCAGCACGCCTCCTGGGTGGGCATGCTGGCGCCGGCAAAAACGCCGAAGCCGGTGATCGACCGCCTGCACGCGGAGTCGGTAAAAATCCTTGCCCGCAGCGACGTGCGCAACGGCTTTCTCAAAGGCGGCATGGAAGCCGAGGGCAACTCGCCCAGGGAATTCGCCGAAAACATCGTGCGCGAAGTCGAACAATGGAAAAAACTGGTGAAGACCGCGGGCATCAAGGCGCCCTGACCTGCGGGCAGACACAAAAAAGCCGCGGCATGCCGCGGCTTTTTTATTGCTGAACACCTCTCAGGGTTTTTTGGCCTTATCCGGGTGGTCGGCACTGATCAGTGCGCGGAAAGTCAGCACCGGAATTGATGCCCGGTGCAACACGCGGCTCGCCTCACTGCCCATCAGCAGCGAAGCCAGGCCCTTGCGGTGGCGCGAGGTCATCACGATCAGGTCGCAGCCGCGCTCGTTGGCGGCATCGACGATGGCGTCATAGGGCTGGTGGCCCTTGGCAATGATCGTGTCGCAGGTCACGCCGGCGGCGGCGGCGGTTTTTTCGACAAAGGACAGGAACTGTGCGGCACGCTCGCGCTCCCGCGCCTCGATGCCTTCCTCGAGATCGGTCGGGGCGATGTCTTCGGTGCCGATCATCATCCGGTAGTCCTGCATCACATGGATGCCGGTGACACGGGAACCGCAGAGCTTGGCAAGCTCGATGCCGCGCTCGATCGCGCGCTCCGAGTGCTCCGAGCCGTCGGTGGGCATCAGGATATGTTTGAACATGGCTCCTCCTCGAAAAAGCCGTTGTCAGGACGGGTGCCGGCAGGCTGCATCGGCCGGCCGGTCGCCCGGAACAGCTGCGGGCCGCCATCTTGGCCCAGTTTGCACGGCAAAGTCCAGCGGTCGGAACGTGAACGGCGTTTTTATTCGTCCCGGTCGGGGCGGTAGCTGCTTTCGGGCTTGAGTCCCTTGCGTGCGGCCTTGGCACTGATCCGGCCGTTTTCCAGGTAATCACCCTCGGCGGCACGTTTGCCGCCGGCATCCCACACCGGCAGCCAGTCACCCGAAGCAGTGCCGAACCACGGCGACTGCGGACGCAGCTTGGGCAGGCCGATTTCCTCCCACAGTTTGCGGCTGCGCTCCATGTATTCACGCTTGGGCAGCGCAAACGGCGGCAGGATTTCCTTGGCCGTGGCATCGATCAGCAGCGTCGAATCTTCCTGGTCGGTTTCGTGCTCACGCTCGGGACCGTGGCCGCCGCTGCGGTGCTTCAGTATCTGGATATCCTCAACAGGGCTCATGCGGAAAGCCATCGCCCAGAACAGCGCATCGGAATTGTCGGGATCAATGTCATCGTTGACCGCGATGCAGATCTTGCCGCAATCGGCCTTGAACGATGTCACACCATAGAGCGCGCGCCAGACTTCGCTTTTGGGTGTGCCCTGCTCGACAGTGACGATGGCCATGCGCCGCAGCGCGGTCATGCGTTCGTGCAGCGTCACCCGCTTCACGCCCTTGATGCCCAGCGTGTTGCGCAGGTGGGACAGGAACATCGGCTCGTACGACACGCGCTTGATCGCGCTCGATTCGCTGGGCGTGACCTGGCTGAGGTAGGAAGCGACGATCGCGTTCTTGCGGTGGGTGATAGCGGTCACCCGCATCGGCATGTTGAACTGTTCAAGCGCGACATGGCCGTGTGATTCGCCAAAGGGACCTTCGGGCTCGACCGACTCGGTGTCGATCAGGCCCTCGATCACGATCTCGGCATCGGCCGGCACCATCAGGTCCACCGTCTTCGCCTTCACCACGCGGATCGGCGCGCCGGCAACGCCGCCGGCCACCCCCATCTCGTCGAGGTCGATCGGCAGTTTCATCGGCGCCACGAAAGCAGCACAGGGGGGGGCGCCGAGCACGATCGCCACCGGCATGGTCTTGTCGCCGCGCTGCTGGTGTTTCAGGTAATGGCGATAGCCGCCGGCGCCGCCGACGCGGGTGGCCATGCGCACGACCATGCGGTCGGGTGCCTTCAGCCCGGCGCGATAGGTGCCGTGATTGTGGATGCCGGTATCCGGATCCCTGGTCACGACGTTGGTCGCGGTCAGAGTCGGCGCACCATCAAAACCCGGTGTCGATACCGGAATCGGCAGCGCGTCCAGCCCCTTGCCCTCGCCCTGCAGATCAGCGCCGGTCAGCACCACGTCCTGGCAGGGCGCGATCTCGACCGTCACCGGTGGTATCGGATTGGCAATCGCGCGGTCCCAGCGTTGCTGCACCTCGTCGAGCGGGGCATCCATGCCCACGCCGTAAATCTCGCGGTTGCCGGCATAGGCACCGACCACCACCGGGAAGGCGTACTTGCGCCCACTGGCGTTGACGGCGTTGGTGAACAGGAAGGCCTTGCGCTCGTGCTCCTCGATGCCGCCGACATACTGCCAGCGCACCAGCGGGTGCATTTCCGCATCCTTGTCGACCGGGCGGTCGACTTCGACCAGCAGTCCGCGGGCACGCAGCCGCTCGAGGTGATCGTGCAGGTCGGCGTAACCGCGTTCTTTGGCGCTCATCTCGGCAACGTCTGCGGGTGATCGGTTATTTGCTGCGGGTGGCGGTCCACGGCGCGGTCTTGCCGCCGCTGGTCACCGTACCCTCGATCACATTGCCGCTGACACGGCCGGCGTAACGGTTCTCGCCGGCGGTGAAGCTGATCTGGTCACCGCGCAGACGTCCGTTCTGCACGTTCGACAATTTGCCGCCGACATTCAGTGAGCCCTGCACCATCTGGTATTCCTGGGCGAACTTCAGTTCCTCGTTGCCGGATTTCCACACACCCTCGACCTTCGCCGGCACGATCCACAGATAGGCGGTGCAGTAGCTGGTGCAGTCACCCTTGGCGCTGGCGGTCTCGTCGGATTTCCAGTCACCCATCGTGAACGAATTCGAGACGACACGGGTGCCGGGCCGCATGTCGAGGATCTGCGGACGCAGCTTGACGTTGAGGTCGGGCAGCAGGAACAGCGTGATCACGGTGGCCTTGGAAAAATCGGTCTGGAAAATGTCGCCGTGGATGAAGGTGGCCTTGCCGGTGACACCCTCTTTCGCGGCGTTGCGGCGCGACAGTTCGACCATGTCCGGGTTGTATTCAACACCGAAGGCGGTGGCGCCACGCTTGGCGGCGGTGATCACGGTGCGCCCGTCGCCGGAACCGAGGTCATAGTGGATGTCCTTCGCGGTCAGCTTGGCCATGTCGAGCATGCGGTCAACCAGGCCCTGCGCCGTCGGCACCCACACCACGTCCTTGCCGGCCTGGCCGACTTCAGGAGTGAACTCGGACTTCGCCGCCGGCTGCGCCTGCGCCAGCACAGTAGTTGAGCAAAAGGACAGAATCAGCGCCAGCATCACACGGCGTGCATTGAACATTGTCTGCATGGTCAATCTCCGGTTGTATATTTCGGTGAAAGCAGGGAAAAGTCAGCGCAGCGATGATACCGGATTCGGTTGTCCCGCTGCAGTGACGGGAGCCCCTGCAAATGCGGGGAATGCAGCGCCGCTATCGCATCAGCACGGCTTCCAGCCATAGGCCCTGGCGCAGGCCCCGCCCATCAGCATCGCGCGCTCACTCGCACTCAAACGATCAGTCAGGCGGAAAGGTTCCACCGCCTGCTCATAGTTGACCACGGCAAAGGCACGGGTCCAGTCGGTGCCCCACAGGCAGCGCTCAAAACCCCAGGCATCAAAAATCCGCGCCAGCGGATCCCAGATGTCCGGATAGGGATAGGGTTGTTGCGACAGCGTGCACGCACCGCTGACCTTGATCACCAGGTTGGGGCGTTTCGCCAGCTCCAGCACCCCGGGCAGGTCAGCCCAGGGCTCGGCGGCGCGCTCGGCAGCCACATGCGGTTGCAGGATGCCGAGATGGTCGAGGATGAAGCGGGTTTCAGGGTGGCGGTCGATCAACGCGGCACCGGCATCGAGGTTGCCCCAACACAGGATGTTCACCGGAAAATCGTGGCGCGACGCGGCGCGCAACATGCGGTCGAGGCCGGCATGGCCGGCACGGTGCGGCGAATCGGTTTTCATCAGTGCGCGGATGCCGACTGTACCGGGGCTTTTTTTCCATTCGGCGACCACGTCCTCCACCGCCGGATCGTCGGGGTCAACGGGCTTCACCAGCGCGAACTTGCCGGGGTGCGACTTTTGCACTTCCACCGCGTAACTCGAGTCGTAACCGTACATCGAGAACGAGGAAATAAAGATCGCGCCGTCAACGCGGACCTTGTCCATCGCCGAAACCATTTCGTCGCCAGTGGCCGAGGCCGGCCAGTTGGGCGTGCTGCGCCAGGGGCGTTTCGGGGTGTTGGCCTCGTAGGCGTGAATCTGGGAATCAATGATCATTCGGGTCAACCCTGTGGTGGTTTGCCGTTGGTCAGCGCACGCCGAGCAGCTCGATTTCGAACACCAGCGTCGCGTTCGGCGGAATCACGCCCCCTGCGCCGCGCGCGCCATAGGCAATCGACGGCGGGCAGGTCAGCCGGGCGGCACCACCCACCTTCATCATCGCCACACCCTCGGTCCAGCACTTGATCACGCCGGTGAGCGGGAACTCGATCGGTTCGCCGCGCTTGTGCGAGCTGTCGAACTCGCGGCCATCGGGAAACATGCCGCGGTAATGCACACGCACCGTTGAACTCGACGTCGGCTGCGTGCCCTTGCCCTCCTTCACCATTTCGATCACCAGGCCGCTGGGCGTAACCTTCGCGCCCGGCGCCTTGGCCGCTTTCGCCAAAGCCGGGTCCGTGTTTTGGGCGTGAAGTGATGCTGAAACCAGCAAAAGCAGCAAACCGATGATACGTACTGTGATGGTCATAAGGTTCTTTCGTTGAAAGTCAGTCTTTTTTCGGAATCACGATCTGGGTCTGGGTGACAATCGCGACCCGCGTATCGTCAAGGTTGCTGACGGTGGTCTGCCACACCATCGTGGTGCGGCCGATGTGCAGCGGCACGCTGCGCGCCTTCAGCCGCGGGCCGGCGCCGGCGGAAAAGAAATTGGTCTTTGATTCGAGCGTCGTCGTGCGATAACCCTCGGGCAGGTTGGCCACGGTGCCCATCGCGCCGACCACGTCGGCAAAAGCCATCAGCACACCGCCGTTGACGCGGCCGGTGCGGTTGATATGGTCATCGGTGACCGTCATCTCGGCCTCAAGGCCTTTGCGCGACAGTTTTGTCAGGCGCACCTTCAGCGCGCGGCACATGCCCACCGACAGCGAGTGCGCGATCATGT
The DNA here is from genome assembly GCA_001464815.1 of Betaproteobacteria bacterium Ga0077527. GTDB lineage: Bacteria > Pseudomonadota > Gammaproteobacteria > Burkholderiales > SG8-41. Next base: position 330,162 of record LNDW01000020.1, read on the forward strand.
CGATGTTGGCCTTGGGCAGCGCCACTTTCGCCGGCATCCGCGCCGCGCCGCTGCGGGTAGCCGGGCTTCTGGTTTTGGCCGGGGTCTTGCTCTTGCGGATTACAGTCACAGCAGTTGTCCCTGTCGCGGTGTTGCAGTGGAGTCCGGGTTTTGTGCCGCGATTGTAGCCGAGGCCCCGGCCGCCTCGACCAGCGCCGCATCATCGTTGCGCACGCTGTTGACACGCGCCGTCACCGGCCAGGCCTGCATCTGATCAGCCGGCCAGGGTGTCAGCAGCGCATCAAGGCCGCGGGCCGTGGTGTTGCGCGGATCGAGCCAGGCCTCATACGCCGCTGGCGGCACGATCACCGGCATACGATCATGCACCGCTGCCATCAGCGTGTTGGGCGCGGTGGTGAGCACGGCGAAGGTATTGCGTGTTTCACCGTCCGGTCCGCGCCACCGGTCATGGATGCCGGCCAGCGCAAAAAGATCCTGTCCACGCAAGGAAAAGTAATAAGGCTGCTTGTGTCCGCCTTCGCGCCGCCATTCGTAAAAACCGTTCATCGGCACCAGACAGCGGCGCCGGCGCCAGGACTCGCGGAACGCCGGTTTTTCCGCCACCGTTTCGGCGCGCGCGTTGTTGAGCTTCGCGCCGATCGCAGCATCTTTCGACCACGCCGGCACCAGCCCCCAGGTCATCAGCGACAGGCGCAGCTGGCCGGATTCATCAACAGCACACACCGGCAGCGGCTGCATCGGTGACAGGTTGTAACGCGGCGGAAAATCGATATCCTCACCGTGGAATTGCAGGGCTTCGGCGGGTTTGCGTTTTTTGTTGCCGTAGAGCGCGTAACGTCCACACATGCCGCGATTTTAAACCAGCGCCGCCCTCTTAAATAATTTGCAAGCCATTGTTTTAATTGAATAATTAATCAGGCATCATTTATCCATGAAAACCACTGTCAACGGCGTCACCCTGCACTGCGAAATCCTTGGTGGACACGGACCCTGGGTCGCACTGTCACCCGGCGGGCGGCGTCCGATGTCCGCGCTGCGCGCGCTGGCGCAGCGCATCGCCGATGGCGGTTACCGCGTGCTGATCCACGACCGGCGCAACTGCGGCGCCTCCGATGTACTGCTTGGTGGTGATGCCGCCGAACACGAAGTGTGGGCGGCGGATCTGCATGCGCTGCTGCAACAGCTCGGCGCGCTGAACGAAGGTCCGGTGTTTGTCGGCGGCAGTTCGTCCGGCTGCCGGATGTCACTCGCCTTCGCGCTGCGTTATCCGCAGGCGGTGCGCGGATTGCTGTTGTGGCGGGTCACCGGCGGCGGCTTCGCCGCACAGCGCCTTGCCCGCGAGTATTACGGCCAGTACATCGCCGCCGCCGAAGCCGGCGGCATGGCTGCGGTGTGCGCAACGCCGCACTTCGCCGGACTGATTAGCGCCAACCCCGCCAACCGCGAACGCCTGATGCAGGCCGATGCCGCCGCGGTGATTGCCGCGATGCGGCGCTGGAGCGCGGGCTTCCTTGCCGAAGCGGATCTGCCGGTGATCGGCGCCTCGGAGCAGCAGTTGCGTTCGATCACCATGCCGGCCTGCGTGATCCCCGGCAACGACAACACCCATCCCAAGGTTGTCGGCGAACGGCTTGCACAACTGCTGCCGCTGGCCACGCTGCAAGTACTGTTTGCCGGACATCAGGATGTCGATGTGGTGCCGCCCGAGAGCTGGGCGGTGAAGGAAGCGGAGATGGCGGCGATGCTGCTCGGGTTTCTTGACAGGCAGAGCGGCGGTCAAGGCTGACGCTCAGGTCTTGTAGTCGGGATACAGCCTCTCGACCAGCGCCATGCTCGCCACCCAGTCGCGGCTGTCGCTGTCATACACACCGCTGCGCCCGAACTTGGCCACCCGCGCCGCGCAGACTTCCGGCGACGGCACGATCAGTTCCGCACCTCCTGCGAGTGCACCAAGCTGCGCACGGCAGGCCAGCTCGAAAAAATGGTGGTAGATGTAAGCCTCGGCCAGCGTGGTGCCGCAGACCAGCGCGCCGTGGTTCTCCAGCAGCATCACCCAGTGCTGACCCAGCGCCGCGGCAAGATGCTGCGCACCCTCGCGGGTGGTGTCGTCAGTGAGATTGGGATAACGCGCAATACGGTTCCAGAAACGCATCGCCTGCTGGGTGATCGGCAACAGGCCGTGGCGCTGCGCCGACACCGCAAGATTGGCGGGGCTGTGGGTATGCACCGCGGAGTGGATGTCGGGCCGCGCGCTTAGTACCGCCGCGTGCAGGTTGTAGGCCGCGGGACTGGCCTTGTACGGCGAGACGCCGACCTGGCGGCCATCAAGATCGTATTTGACGAGATTGCTGGCGGTGACCTGCTCCATCAGCACGTTGTCGGCCTTCACCAGAAAATGCCCGGGCTCGCCCGGCACCCGCAGTGAAATGTGGTTGTAGGTGAGATCGACAAACACAAAATGCGCAACCAGCCGGTGCGCGGCGGCCAGTTCACAGCGCGCCTGCCACTCCGCCGCCGGAATTTTCGCGCGCGACACCCGCGGCCGAGCGGTGCGCGTCGCGGCGTGTTTTTTCTTTTTCTTGGCCCGGGCAGGAACAGCCATCAGTCGAGCTTGGCGCCGGACAGGCGCACCACCTTCTCGTATTTCTCGAGGTCGCGGCGGACAAAGGCGGCGAACTCCTCGACCGAGCTGCCGACCGGATCGGCACCGAGCGCGACAAACTGCGCCTGCAGCTCGGGCGATTTGATGGCTTTCACCGTCACCGCATTGAGCCTGGCGATGATCGGCTTCGGTGTTTTTGCCGGCGCGAACAGGCCGAACCAGTTCACCGCCTCGAAACCGGGCACGCCCGATTCATGGATGGTCGGCACCTCCGGCAGCTGCGGCGAACGCTGCAGGCTGGCGATGCCGAGCACACGCACCTTGCCGGCCTTGATGAAGCCGACGATCGGCGCCACCGAGTTGAACATCATGTTCATGTGCCCGGCGAGCACGTCGTTGACCGCCTGCGGCGCGCCCTTGTAAGGCACATGCACGATGTCCAGTCCCGCCATCTGCTTGAACAGCTCGCCGGCAAGATGGTTGGCGACACCGTTGCCGGCCGAAGCGTAGTTGAGCTTGCCCGGCTGGGATTTCGCCAGTGCGATCAGCTCCTTGATGGTTTTTGCCGGCACCGAAGGATGGGTCATCAGCACGAAGGGGCCAATCGAGATCAGGCTCACCGGCGCGAAGTCGCGCAGCGTGTCATAAGGCAGGCCCTTGCGCAGATGCGGCAGGATGGTCAGCGCGCCGGGGCTGCTGATGAACAGCGTGTAACCGTCGGGGGCGGCCTTCGCCGCGATCTCGGCACCGATCACGCCGCCGCCACCGGCACGGTTGTCGGCGACCAGCGCAGCACCGAGCTGCTGCGACAGCGCCGGGAAAATCAGCCGCGCGGTGACATCGGGTGTCGCACCGGCGGGTACTGACAGCACCACCCGCACCGGTTTCTCCGGCCAGGCCGCAGCGGCAGTGCCTCCGCTCAAAAGCAGCATCGCCGTGACGCCGGTGATCCGCATTGTGTTCATTTCCACGACTTCTCCTGAAGGCAGGCATGGTAGCGGTTTGACCGCAGCCGGTAAAATCGCCGCTCACCATCACCAACCACCGGGGAATCACATGGCAGCCGAAAAGGGACGTGCAGCAGAGGAACTCGCAGGCAAGGTCGCGCTGGTCACCGGCGCATCGCGCAACATCGGCCGCGCCATCGCACTCGCACTCGCCGAAGCCGGCGCCACCGTTGCCGTCAACGCGCGCAGCGCAAAGGCCGATGCCGAAGCCGTGGCCGCGGAAATCCGCGCCGCCGGCGGCAAGGCCGAGGTCTGCATCGCCGACATCGCCGACCGCCAGGCCGTGGATGCCATGGTCGGCGACCTGGTCAAACGCCACGGCAAGATCGACATCCTGGTATTGAATGCCTCGATCCGCAAGGAAACGGCTTTCATCGACATGAGTTACGAAGAATGGCGCAGCCTGCTGTCGATCACGCTCGACGGTTCCTTTTTCTGCACCAAGGCCTGCCTGCCCTCGATGATCGCCGCCGGCGGCGGCAGCATCGTCACGCTGGGCGGCATGACCGCGCTCTCCGGCGCCAAGCGCCGCGTACACGGCTCGGTCGGCAAACACGGCCTGTGGGGCCTCACCCGCGCACTGTCCAAGGAACTCGGCGAACACAACATCAACGTCAACTGCGTCGCGCCCGGCCAGATGGATACCGCACGCGCGGCGGACCGCTCTGAACGTGCTCCGGTCTCGAATGTGCCGATGGGCCGCCGTTCCTCTCCGGAAGAAGTTGCGGGGATCGTGCGTTATCTGTGCACGCCGGCTGCGCGGATGATCAGCGGTCAGCTGATCTACGTCGACGGCGGGCAGCAGCAGTTCTGAGCCGCCCCTCAAAATAAATCGTATCGGAATTCTTTCGCTACAACCTGCACTACCACTAGCAATTTAAGTGCCCCTTAGCCAAACATAAATTATAAAAGTACAATTAAAACAATAACTTAAAATTAAATCGCCCTACCTTTGGGTAAATACTTGGAATCAATCAAGACCACATATTGGCGCCGTTATGCTTATGGAGGGATTGAGAATTTTCAAGTTAGTATTAGTTCATCGCTTGATCCATGCGGAGCTAAAGCACCATGAATAAAAAACTCAAAACCGCAACAATCTTGGCCTTAGGAATTGGTTTAACGGGCTGCATGACCGTGGCCGATCACAGACAAGGACTTAGAGATTCCAGTGAGGAGAAGCTCACACTCGGCGTAGCGCAAAGAGAAATAAAAGTCGGGATGTCTCAAGCCGATGTAGCCAAAGCACTTGGATCGCCAAATATGGTTACCAAGGATCGCGATGGTGTTGAAACTTGGATTTATGACAGAGTAAGTACTGAAACAGCTTACTCAACAAGCAAAAACGGAATTGCCGGATTAATTCTCGGTGGCGGATCTGGAGGTGGCGCTGCCGGGGTAGGAAGCTCTTCACAATCCAGCGGAGCTGCATCCCGCACGCAAAGAACACTCACCATTATCATTAAATTCAAAGAATCAGCCGTATCCGACTTTACCTATAACTCGACATCATTCTGACCAAAATGAAAAAATTCCTTACTTTTGTTGGACTCGCTTTCCTACTAAGCGGCTGCATTCAACCACCCACTCAAACCAAATCAGCCCTTGAATTGCAGGCCATTCAGGCAAAAGAGTTTGAAACCAATAAAAAAATTGCCTTTGCCGCGACCTTGTCTGTATTTCAAGACTTGGGCTACATAGTTAGTTCAGCGAGCCTAGAAACCGGACTGATCACAGCAAAAAGTCCAACCAAACAAAGCTTCGTCCCCTTTGTTGGACAAGTAATGACACACACGAATGCAAGTGCTTTTGTTGAAGAAATTACCTCTGGAAGAACCAAGGTCAGGGTAAATTTTGTTAATGCGCGCGAATCATCAAGTGGATACGGAATGCGCGGCGGGCAGGACACTCCGATCGAAGATCCCGGAATGTATCAAGATGTTTTTGCAAAAATTCAGCAAGGAATTTTTGTCAGAAAAAACGTAAATTGAGCCGAATGCTCACCCCCGCTGAAACGGGGGTTTTTTATTGCAAAAACTTGATTCAAATTAGCAAAAAACGCACCGCAACATTGAACGACAACAATAGCTAAGCCCGCCCTTCATCCATGAACTGCAGCCGCGCGAGGTGGGCGTAGAGTCCCTCTTCGCGCAGCAGTTCGTCGTGGGTGCCGGTGGAATGCAGGTGGCCGCGTTCGAGTACGAGGATGCGGTCGGCGTTGCGCACCGTTGCAAGGCGGTGGGCGATGACCAGTGTGGTGCGGCCCTTCGCGAGTTCTTCCAGCGCGGCGGCGACCTGACGTTCACTTTCAGCGTCGAGTGAACTGGTGGCCTCGTCGAGCAGCAGGATCGGCCGGTCGGCGAGGATGGCGCGGGCGATGGCCAGGCGCTGGCGCTGGCCACCGGAGAGGCGCACGCCGCGCTCGCCGAGTTCGGTGTCGTAGCCCTGCGGCAGGCGTTCGATGAATTCGACGGCGTGCGCAGCCTGACAGGCGGCGCGCACTTCATCAAGCGTGGCGTCAGGCCGGCCGAAGCGCACATTCTCGGCAACACTGGCTGCGAAAATCACCGGATCCTGCGACACCAGTGCCACGGCGCGACGTAATTCACGCGGATCACAATGGCGCAGATCAATGCCGTCGATCAGCACGCGACCGGACTGCGGATCGTAAAACCGCAGCAGCATCGCGAAAATCGTGGTCTTGCCTGCGCCCGAAGGCCCGACCAGCGCGACGCGTTCGCCGGATTGCACCGTGAAGCTCAGTCCGGACAGGGCCTCGATGTCGGGCCGCGTCGGATAGGCAAAACGCAGCCCTTCGAAACGGATTTCACCGCGCGCGCGCGGCGACAGCGCGGCGCGTGGTTCGGCGGGCGCCAGTTCGCTGCGTGCGTCGAGCAGCTCCATCAGCCGCTCGGTGGCGCCGGCGGCGCGCTGGATTTCGCCCCAGACCTCGGACAGTGTGCCGGCGCCGCTGGCCACCACGCCGGCGTAGAACACAAAGGCCGACAACTCGCCGGCCGATATGCGGCCATCGAGCACATCATGGCCACCGATCCACAAAATCACGCCCACCGCGCAAAAGGCGATCAGCATCACCGATGAAATCAGCCAGGCCTTGATGCGCACCCGTTCGACACCGGCAATCAGCGCCGCATCGGTGGCGGCATCAAAGGTCGCCGCGGTGCGCGCCTCATGGCCATAGGCCTGCACGGTGCGGATTTCGTGCATCGCTTCATCCACCTGCGAGGACACCTCGGCAACGCGGTCCTGGTTGCTGCGCGACAGCCGCCGCACATAACGGCCGAGCAGCAGGATCGGCACCAGCGTCGCCGGCACGCCAAGCACGATCAGGAAGGCCAGGCGCGGGCTGGTGGCGAACAGCAGCACCAGCGCGCCCACCATCATCAGGCCGTTGCGCAGGAACATCGACAGGCCGAAGCCGATCACCTGGCGCAACTGCTCGCTGTCATTGGTGACGCGGGAGATGATGTCGCCGGTGCGGGTGGTGTCAAAAAAAGCCGGTGACAGCGTCAGCACGTGGCTGAACACCGTGCGCCTCAAGTCGGCAATGACATGCTCGCCGGTGCTCATCATCAGGAAAAAACGCAGCCAGGTCGCCACCGCCAGCACTGCAGAAACCGCGATCACTCCGGCGAGCGCGGTATTGAGCATCGCCGGATCGCCGCTGCCGAAGCCGGCATCAATGACAAAACGCAGGCCCTGGCCCAGCGCGAGCACGCAGCCCGCCGCCACCAGCAGCGCGGCCAGCGCGGCATAAACCCGCCCGCGGTAGGGTTGCAGGAAACGCAGCAGGCGCAGCAACTGGCCGACGCCGCGCCTTGGGGCTGCTTCGGGCAAATCCACGGTTATTGCTGCGCGCGCGGCACTTTGATGCGCACCACGAGTTCCGGAGAATTCAGCGTCACCACCACCGCACGGGTCGCGGTGATCAACACTTCATACTCACCCTCGGCCGGCACATCGACATGCAGCAGCGGCTGCTTGAGGGAGGACGGCGGCGCCGAGGCCGAGACATTGGGTTTCTCCGGGCTGTTGACCTGCACTTCACGGCTGGCGATCACCTGGCCGTCACGGCGCAGCTCGGCGCGGTAGGCATTCCACTGCCCCGCTTCCTCGTGTTTACCCCAGCCAAAATCGGCATGCAGGTTGATCGCCACCGGGTTCATCTCCGGCTTGAGCTGCACGCGCAGCGGCGCGTAGCCGGTGGCGGTCGCCTGCAGCGGCGCCCGCATCAGCTCTTCACCGCCGAGCAGGCCTTCGCAGGCGGCAAGCAGCAGCACCGCCGCAAGTGCCACCGGTCCGCGCCGCATCAGCCCACCCGGCGCAGGAAGCCGAGCAGCGCGTCATTGAAGGCCTGCGGCTGCTCGACGTTGGACAGATGCGCCGCCGACGGGATGATCAGCAGTTCGGAGCCGCGCAGGTTGGCGTGGATCTGCCGCGCCATTTCCGGCGGTGTGCCGTGGTCCTGATCGCCGACAATGACCAGCGACGGGCAATCGATTTCCTTCAGCCGGTCGAGCACGTCGATCCTGGCGATCGCGTCGCAGCAGCCGGCAAATCCCGCCACCGGTGTGTTGCGGATGTCACCGCCGATTTTCGTCATCACCTCCGGGTTGGCCGCGCGGTAGGGATCGGTGAACCAGCGCGCCAGCGTGCCTTCGACCAGCGCCTCCATGCCCTTCTCACGCGCCAGTTTTACACGGTCGCCCCACATCTGCTCGGCATTGGGCGGGCGGCGGCTGGTGGTATCGGCGAGCACCATGCTCTGGAACACGCCGGGATATTTCAGCGCATAGGTCTCGCCGATCATGCCGCCCATCGACAGCCCGACCCAGTGCGAGCGGCGGATGCCCAGCGCGGCGTAGAGGCCGTGCAGGTCGTCGGCCATCTGTTCAAGGGTGTAGGCGCCTTCGGGCGCGTCACTCGCGCCGTGGCCGCGGGTATCAAAACGCAGCACCTTGTAACCGCTGGCCACCAGCAGCTTCGCCTGTACATCCCACATGCTCGAATTGCAGGCGAGTGAATGTGACATCGTCACCCAGGGGCCTTCGCCTTCGATGCTGCAATACAGTTCAATGCCGTTGGTTTTGATTTTCATGTTTTTCCTTTGTTGCGCTTTGACTTATTGCGCCTTGATGTTGCCGGCGCGGGCAAGTTTGGTGAACAGGGCGATTTCAGCGGCGATCAGCTTGTCAAATCCCTCCGGCGTGGTCGGCGCCGGCTCGAGCCCGATCGGCGCCCAGCGCCGCTTCGCCTCCTCGTCGGACAACACACGGCGTATTTCGCGATTCAGATCATTGATGATCGGGCGCGGCGTTTTGGCGTGAGTGACCAGACCGAACCACAGCACCGCGTCATAGCCGGGTACGCCGCCCTCGGCGATGGTCGGCACATCGGGCAACAACGCGTCACGCTTCAGTGAAGACACCCCCAGCGCCAGCAGCTTGCCGTCGCGCACCTGCGGCACCGCATTGGCGATTGGCGCCAGGAAAAAATGTACGCGGCCGGTCAGTGCCTCGGTCATCGCCTCGGGAATGCCCTTCATCGGAATGTGCACGACATCGATCTTCGCCATGCTCTTCAGCAGCTCTCCGGCGAAATGGGTGCCGCTGCCGACGCCGGCCGAGGAGAAGTTAAGGGCGCCGGGCTTCGCGCGCGCCGCGGCCAGCAAATCACGCGTGCTGCGAAAGCCCGCCGAAGGCGAAGTCACCAGCACATATTTCGAAACCGCCGACAGCGAAACCCCGGCGAGGTCGCGCTGGGCATCGTAGGGCAGCTTGTCATAGATCGCCGGCGCCACGGTATGCGCCGATGACACCGACAACAGGGTGTGGCCGTCGGGATTGGCGGTCGCGGCCAGATTGGCGGCGATGGTGCCGCCGGCACCGGGGCGGTTATCCACAATCACCTGCTGCTTGTATTCCTCGGTGAGTTTCTGCGCGAGGTAACGCGCCGTGATGTCCGGCCCGCCACCCGGTGTGAAACCGACAACGATGCGGATCGGCTTGCTCGGAAAACCCGGCACGGGCACCGCGGCACCCCTGCCCGCGACAACCTGTGCATGTGCGCCAGCAGCCGAACACAACAACAACACGACACTTGCCTGAAACAGTTTCATCCATCCCCCATCCGGTGATGTTCCTGCAGGGCGCTGACTATACCAGCAGCCAACGTCGCGCACAGCATGTGGAATGCCGCGGCGCAGTGTCGCCAGTGCGCGACTTCCCCGCTATCCTTGCCGCTCCGTTCAAGTGCTTCGGTCATTCATTATTTCGAATGACCGCACCTGACTCCCCTCGCCCCTTTGGGGAGAGGGGCGGGGGTGAGGGGTTGATGGCATTGAACGTTTTTAAATGCACAACTCCACGGATTCCACCATGCAAGCAGAGCAGGAACTCGCCGGCAAGGTCGCGCTGGTCACCGGCGCGGCGAAGAACATCGGTCGCGCCATCGCGCTCGAACTCGCTGCCGCCGGTGCGGCAGTGGCGATCAACACCCGTGCTTCACGCGCCGAAGCCGAAGCACTGGCCGCGGAAATCCGCGCCGGCGGCGGACGTGCCGCGGTGTTTCTTGCCGACATCGCCGAAGCCGATGCGGTCGCAGGCATGCACGCTGCGGTGGTTGCCGAACTCGGCCCCGTCGACATCCTGGTGCTCAACGCCTCGGTGCGCCGCGAAGTCGCCTTCGAAACCATGAGCTTCGCCGAATGGCGCCAGGTGATGTCGATTTCGCTGGACGGCGCCTTCCACTGCATCCAGGCCGTGCTGCCGGGCATGCTCAAGGCCGGACGCGGCGACATCATCACGCTCGCCGGCGATACCGCGCTCACCGGTGCGGTGGGCAAGGTGCACAGCTCGGTGGCCAAGAACGGTCTCACCGGCATGACCCGCGCACTGGCGCGCGAATTCGGCCCGCGCGGACTGCGCGTCAATTGCGTGTCGCCGGGGCACATCAACACCGTGCGCGCCAATGCGCGCGCGCCTCGCCCGGACGCCGGCAGCCACATTCCCGTCGGCCGCTACGGCGAGCCCCAGGAAATCGCCGCCACGGTGCGCTTTCTCTGCGGTCCGCGCGCCGGCTTCATCACCGGGCAGACCCTGCACGTCAATGGCGGGCAATGGATGTTTTGAGTATTGATAAAAATATTAATTAAAACAACTACTTATATCAAAACACAGCATGAATATCGGCGCTTGTGCGGCGACGATGCAATGCCACGACGTGATCCCCAATTTTAGTAGCAGTTTGCATTAGAGTCCGCGCCCTTTAATTGAGCTGCCATGCGTGCGGCGTAAACCGCCGGTGGCAACCCGCCCAACTGCTTCTTCGGTCGCCGCTCGTTGTAATCCCGGCGCCACTCCTCGATCACCGCCCGCGCATGCGGCAGGGTCGTGAACCAGTGCTCGTTCAGGCATTCGTCGCGTAGTCGCCCGTTGAAGGATTCGACGTAGGCGTTCTGGTTGGGCTTGCGCGGCTCAATGAAGCGCAACTGCACACCGTTCTCGTGCGCCCAGACCGCCATTGCCCGCCCACAGAACTCCCGTCCGTTGTCCGAGCGAATCACCCTGGGCAATCCGCGGCTCACCTTCAATTGCTCCAGTATCCTCGCCACTGCCACCCCCGAGATCGCCGTGTCCGGCGCTATGGCCACCGCCTCCTGCGTGGCATCGTCCACTACCGTCAGGCATTTCAGCGACCGGCCGCTCGCCAGCCGGTCAAACACGAAGTCCATGCTCCACACCTCATTCGCCCGTGCCGGCCGCACCAGCGGCTGCCGTTCTCCAGGTCCGACCTTCTTCCGCTTGCGCCGCCGCATCATCAGGTTCTGCTCCCGATACAGCCGTCGCACCCGCTTCAGATTCCTTTGCGTCCGGCACGCTCATACCGCCGAACTTCGACTTCCACAGGTAGTAGCTCGCCTCCGAGAATCAGTGCCGCCGGCACAGATCCTTCACTGCCATCCCGGCCTCAGCCTCCCGCAGGAAACCGATGATCTGCTCTTTCGTGAACCGCTTCTTCATGTCCGACCTCCCGTTGCAAATAGATCGGACTCCAATTTCAAGTGCTACTGCTCTTGGGGATCACGTCGGCAGGTTGCAGGTGAAGTTTCCCGCGCCTGAGGGGTTCTCGTTCGGCGCATTGTTCCCGTACGGGTCATCGTTGTCCCAGCGCCAGACCGGCAGCCCCACCGTGTTGGTGATCAGTCTGGGGGTGTTCAGGTGGTCGGTGTGGATGAAGTAGAGCTGGGCGTTGGCCTGGGTCTCGCAGGCGATATTGCCCGCGTTCACCATCAGGTTCAAGCGGCTGCCCTGGGGCGGGGCGCTGCCGGTGAAGGTCAGCTTGACGGTGCCCTCCACCGTGAAGCCGGTCCGCAAGTCCTCCGAGGTGAAGAACCTCGCCTGCTCTTCAAACAGGTTGTTGCCCGAGGTCGCCAGGCTCTCGTTGACCGCCTGGCCGTTGATCGCGGTGATGGTGGCGCTGATCCGCTGACCCCATTGCTTCAGGCCATGATTCGTGGGGAGACCTCAGTGTCTGACCTCATTGCCCCGTTATTCATTCTTCAGACCTCGGTTCATATCCGCAGACTTCTTGGTGAGGAAATACATCTTGACCACAACGGCACTGAGTAAAATAATCGACACCAGTCTAAAAATTGCGGCCAAATAGACAGGCTCGTTTGCCAACGTTAGATCGACGATAAGTTGGTCGATGCTGCGAACTACAGCAAGAATAGCCATAGGAAAGAACAGCAATTTCCCACTTGATCTGCTCAACATACCATTGGGTATCAAAGCGCCAATGGCTAAAGCAATCCAAGGAGAAGCGGCATACATTTCATATGGAGTGCCCACCGCCGATTTACCTCCACCCCACATGTAGCCGAGAAAGTTATAGTACGCTCCGATAAAAAGTATCAAGCGAAAAACAAAGTCTGATATCTTGATCATGCTCAGCATCCCTTGCATTTTGCTTGAGCGTTGTTATACGCACTGGCGCCGCCAAGTACTACCGCCATGAAATAGTCGTGTGCTGCGTCCTTGCAAAAGATTCGTGCAAATCCTAAGCCAGCACTAGGTTGGACCCCATTGCACTGATCAATCATATCCTTATAGAACTGCCTGTCGCAGACCGCCTTGGGCGCACCACATCGGCAATAGCAGGCATCATGGTTCTGGCAAGGCTTCTCGAAGCTCCATGCGCCGAAGTTACTCGGGAAATTGTTTGGATCTCCTGCTGGACCACAGCTACTTCCTGGAAATCGCGGCTGTTTTGGGCCCTTCTGGGCTGATTTCGACGGTATTCCTGCCCCTCTGCCCATCAACCCGAATGGATCAACTTGCGTAAGCGGATCGATCACGTAAAGATAGGTATTGATCCCCCCCGCCAACCCAATCGGATCACTCTGCACATACCGGCCGGTCACCGGATCATAGTCCCTGAAGTAGTTGTAGTGCGTATTGAGCTCCGCATCAAAGTATTGCCCCGGCAGCCTCAGGTTGCAGGTGAACTGCCCTGCCCCCGCCGGGTTCTCGTTCGGCGCATTGTTCCCGTACGGATCATCGTTGTCCCAGCGCCAGACCGGCAGCCCCACCGTGTTGGTGATCAGTCTGGGGGTGTTCAGGTGATCGGTGTGGATGAAGTAGAGCTGGGCGTTGGCCTGGGTCTCGCAGGCGATGTTGCCCGCGTTCACCATCAGGTTCAAGCGGCTGCCCTGGGGCGGGGCACTGCCGGTGAAGGTCAGCTTGACCGTGCCCTCCACCGTGAAGCCGGTCCGCAAGCCCTCTGAGGCGAAGAACCTCGCCTGCTCTTCAAACAGGTTGTTGCCCGAGGTCGCCAGGCTCTCGTTGACCGCCTGGCCGTTGATCGCGGTGATGGTGGCGCTGATCC